>CAIQIR010000118.1 GCA_903871875.1 uncultured Schlesneria sp. | reverse complement strand
GTGATGTTCCTGCCAGATGTGATGTTCCTGCCAGATGTGCAGATTAGTCGAATTGCAAGATGTCCGATGCTGCTTCGAACCGTCGTGATTTTCTCACGGGCCGTGCCGTCCGCGACATCGTTGAGCGCGCCGGCGGCCGTCTTGCCGATGATTTGATTGCGCAGCCGGTTCCCGGACGTGGCCCGACCTTGTTGCTGCGTACCACGGCGATGGCGTGTGACTTTGACGTGATGCTGAACCCAGACCGCTCGTCCGATCAGTTGGATGCGGCGTCGTCAGCCCTTGATCTGGTGCATGAACTGGAACAGCAGTTGTCGGTCTATCGGCCCGATAGCGTTCTGAGCGAGCTCAATCGTCAGGCCTTTCGGGAACCCGTGACCGTTGATGCGGAATTGTTTGAATTGCTGGTGCGCGGGAAATGGCTCAGCGATATCACTGAAGGGGCCTTCGATCCGGCGGCCGGCGCTGTCGTGAATCTGTGGCGAAGATGCCGACAGGAATCGCGGATTCCCACCGCGGCCGAGATTGATGCCGCTTTGGCCTGTGGCGGAATCAGGCAGGTGGAATTTGACCCGTCGAAGCTGACCGTGGCCTTTTTGCGCGAAGAGATCGAGTTCAATCTGGGGGCCATTGGCAAAGGTTACGCCGTCGATCGCGTGGCAGAGGCGATGCTGGCGCGCGGAGTCGACAACTGGCTGGTGCATGGAGGCCGTAGCAGTATTCGTGCGCACGGAACCCATGCCGAGCATGACGGCTGGCCGGTGGGACTCAGAAATCCGTTATTACCCGACAAGCCCTTTGCGACGTTGTTGTTGCGAGACGCGGCATTGGGCACTAGCGGGACCGCGGTCCAGTGGTTCCGTCATGAGGGGAAACGGTACGGTCATATTCTCGATCCGCGATCGGGTTGGCCGGTCGAAACGTTGTTGTCCGTCAGTGTGATCGCACCAGATGCGGCGATGGCCGACGCACTTTCCACGGCTTTTTTCGTTTTGGGAGTCGAAAAGAGTCTCAAATGTTGTGATAATCTGCCGGCTTCGGTGGGCGCGATCTTTTTTCCGTTGCCCAGGCAGGGTCAGATGTTGGAACCAGTCCTGCACAATGTTCCTGGCGAGAAGTGGTTCCCGACCTGAGTCTTCAGATGAAAGTGATCTCGAGTGCCTTCAGATTTGCGTAGAATTTCATGGCTCGCCGTGACCTTGGTGGTTGTCCTGCGGATCTCGATCGGGTGGCATCTGTTCTATGAAGGGCTGTGGAAACTCAGCACTCGTGGTACCGCCGCTCCCTGGACGGCGGAAGGTTACCTGAAGAACTCCACCGGACCGCTACGGAACACGTTCCGCGCCATGACAGGTGACCCGAATGATCTGCGGTGGCTCGATTTTGACACCATGTCGGCCAAATGGGACGGCTGGCGCGACCGCTTTGTCGCTCATTATGGCGTCGAAAAACCACAGATTGATCGCTTGCTGGATGGTCCCGAAGGCGGCTTCAGTGCCGGGTTGGCCGAATTGCCGCCCGACTTTGATTTTGACGAGGCGACGAAGACGGCTGGAGTGATGAAAGACGCGATCAAGTACGACGCGAAAGGCAAGAAACTGATCGTCGATGGAAAATTGCATCTGTTGCCCACCGAGCAGGCCAAGCTGATCGAAGTGGTGAAAGACGAACAGAAAAAAGTGGCCGACCCGGCGCCGTTTGACAAGCTGATTCAGGCGATCAAGGACGTCGCGGTACGCTCGTCGAAGTTGTCGTTCCGCGAACGACTGGCTGGGATGCTGAATGGCGACCCCGAACGCGCGGGGATTATCCAGAAGGCCAAGAAGGAAGGGGACGAAGACCTGGTCGTGGTGGTCGGTGAGGTCAAGTACTACAAAGAACTGATCGATCGTTACGAAACCAATTACGCCAAAGCCAAAACGAAGTTCCAATGGGATCATCTGGATCGCCAATGGAGCGACTTACAAAAAACGCGTCGTAATCTGGTGGGGCCGGTCCAGACGCTCGATAAAGAGCTGCAGGAAGATGCGAGCAAGTTGCTCTCGGCCGAGCAACTGGGGCTGGGCCCCGTTCCCGAGGCCGTGACCGAAATGAGTCGAATTAACTCCCGCACGATGTGGGGGCTGACGATCTTCGGTCTGCTGTTAATTCTGGGACTGTTTACACGGATTTCCGCTCTGGGCGGTGCCGCGCTGCTGACCATGTTTTACATGGCCGTGCCGCCGTGGCCAGGCATCCAGGAGATTCCCAGTATCGAACACAATCTGATCGTCAATAAAGTCCTGATCGAAATGCTGGCGTTACTGGCGATCGCATCGATGCCCAGTGGTAAATGGTTCGGAGCGGACGCGATCATTTCCGTCCTGATTCACCGACGCAAAAACGTCGAGCGATAACGAAGTGTGGCGACCGACCGCCAAGACGAATAATTGCGATCCCGCCTGTGTTTTGCCTGCCGTTTACGAGTTCCCAATTAGTTGTTCCTGCCGACAAATGAAGATCCTCTTTTGTGGCAGGACTGTTATAATTTTCCAGATTCCATGCGATTAACGTCGCACGCGTCCCAAGACCGAGGAGACTTGCATGCAACTGACTCCAGAACAAGAACGACTGGGCAAAGAGAATTTCAACGAAGCCGTCGCCTTTACACGACGGTCCTTCCTGGTCGGCGCGGCTGCGGCAGTTCCCACACTGGGAGCGGCTTACTTCGGCTACGGAGCTTTGAAGGGCGATCCGGTTAAAGTCGGATTCATTGGGGCTGGGGACGAAGGTTCCGTGCTGTTGACCCAGCATCCGCCCGAATACATGGAAATCGTTGGCGTTGCGGATCTGCGGGCCAAGAATCGCGTGCGGGCCTTGCAGGGTGACGGCGACGAGATTCGCTGGGGCCTGAACCGCAAACTGGGCGCGGGCCGAGCCAAAGAAATCAAGCTCTATCGCGACCACAAAGAACTGCTGTCCAAGCATCCGGAAATTGAAGCAGTCGTGATTGCCGTGCCGCTGTGTCAGCACGCCGCCGTCGCCATCGACTGCTTGAAGGCGGGCAAGCACGTGCTGACCGAAAAGCTGATGGCGCACACCGTCACTCAATGCAAAGAGATGATCCGTGTCGCCCAGCAGGAAAAGAAACTGCTCGCCGTGGGACATCAGCGGCATTACAACGTGCTGTACGACAATGCCAATGCCCTCATTCAGAACGGCATGTTGGGGGATTTGAAATTCATCCGCGCCCAGTGGCATCGCAATAACAGCTTTCCGGGCAGCGATAGCTGGCGACCCGGTGGCTATACGGCCGATTCCTTCGGCAAGAAGTTCAAGCAGGACATCGAGGGCCTGACCGCGTATGCCAAAGAGAAAGGCATGGACAATCTGGACCAGTTCCTGTCGACCGAATTTGGATATCCGTCGATGGACCGGTTGGTGAACTGGCGGCTCTATAACAACACCGGCGGCGGTTTGATGGCCGAACTGGGCAGCCACCAGCTCGACGCGGCCAGCATTTTCCTCAATAAAGTTCAGCCGATCGCCTGCTTCGGGTACGGCGGAAAGAACTTTTATGGGGTCAAGGGGATTGGATCGCAGGATCAGCAGCATGACGATCGGGACATCGACGATCACGTCTATATGACCTTCGAATTCCCTGGGAAGCATTATGCGGATGACAAGAACGACGTCTGCATCGTGACCTATTCCTCGATCAGCACGAATCGCAGCGAGCCTTATGGCGAAACGGTTTTTGGCAGCCGCGGCACGTTGATCATGAAGCAGGAACTGGAAGCGATTCTGTTCAAGGAAGCCACCGGGTCGTCCAAGGGCGGGATCGATCAACGATTGTATGCCATTGATGGCAGCGACGGTCAACCGGTGCTGGCTGCCAGTGCCAGTGTCGGTCCCACCAAAGCGGCCGCTGTGGCCGATGTCGGGAAAGTCAGCCGCGGTTACACCGAAGAGATGGAGCATTTCGCTTACTGCATCCGTAACTTTGGCGACAACCCGGCCGACGCACCGCTCCGCTGCCCCGGCAAGCAAGGGATGAAAGACGCCATCATGGCGTTGACCTCCAATCTCGCCATGAAGCACAAGAAGCGAATCGTCTATAAGGCCGAATGGTTCAATCCCGATAGCGATCTGGTTCCCGAGACGGATCCCGAGATCATTGGCTGAGGTATCATGTTCATCAGGCGATGCCGTATCGGATGCGTATTGCTGTTTCTGACCGTGAATCTCGTCCAGGCGAAGGACGAGATTCCGGTCAACTTGATCGCCGGCAAGCAGGTCGAACCCGACGCCAAGCTGAAAAAGGGAGACAAGCTGGTCGGCGTGTTTGAGAAAAAGAACTATCTGGTCGAAGTGGTTGAGGTCAAACCGAACAACCGCTTGCGGATTGTCTGGGTCGAGAGCAAAGACTTCGACGACGACACGGCACCGAATGAACTGTATTACATCGGCGAAGCGAACCAGACACGCCGATCTCGAACCGCAGTGCTGCCCGAGGCCTATCGATCACGCGACAAAAATGGCGATGGGCAGATCGGTCTGTACGAATGGGAACGCTCGAAATTTGCCGAGTTCAGAAAGCTCGACAAGAATCACGACGGGTTCCTGACGCCCCAGGAACTGATTGTGAAGGGTCCCGCAGTGGCAACAACAGCCACAACGCCCGCGGCAGCCACGACCGATTCGAAAGAGAAATCGGCTCCGGTCAATCTGATTGAATACAACGGGAAAGTGAACGAGAGTTTCACGTTTACGATCACGGGCAAAACGAGCGGCGGTGTCTGGGGTTCGAACCCCTATGCCACTGACAGTGATCTGGCCGCGGCCGCAGTTCACGCCGGTGTGATGAAGGACGGCGCCACGGGCACTGTCGTTGCCACCATCGTTGCCCCCGCGAACGAATTCGCTGGTTCAGTGAAGAACGGGGTCACGAGCGTTGACCGAAAAGAAGTGGGGCCCGCCTTCATCTTCAAATCGCCGTGAAATAGCGGGCTCCTGAAACGGATGACCGCTGAACGGTATTGCCGTCCACATTATAAAAGCAGAACGCAGGCGCCTGATCTTGAGGGAACTGCTCGAGCTTTGCTCCACTGGCTTCAAGTCGGGCACACGGGGCAATCTTAAGCCCGCTTCGTCTGGTCAGATGTCGTAATACATCGCGAACTCGTACGGATGGGGTCGTTGGCGCAAGGCGTCGACTTCTTTTTCGGTCTTGTACCAGATCCACGTATCAATGACGTCTTCGGTAAAGACATCGCCCCGCAGCAGGAATTCGTGATCGCGTCGCAGCGCGGTCAACGATTCTTCCAGCGAATTGGGTGTTCGCGGGACATCCTTCAATTCTTCCGGGGCCAGATCATAGATGTCTTTGTCCAACGGACGACCGGGGTCGATCCGACGTTGGATGCCATCAATGGCCGCCATCAACATGGCCGACATGGCCAGGTATCCATTCGACGAGGAATCGGGACAGCGGAATTCAAACCGCTTGCTTTCGGGAAGCGGGGTATGAACGGGAATGCGGATCGCGGCCGATCGGTTTCGGCTGCTGTAGGTCAGGTTGATCGGGGCTTCAAATCCGGCAATCAGCCGTTTGTAACTGTTGGTCGTCGGACAGCAGATCGCCATCAGGGCGGGGGCGTGCCGCAGGATGCCACCGATCGCGTGCATCGCGATATCGGAGAGACCCGCGTATCCGGATCCGGCAAACAGGTTCGTGCCGTTCTTCCAGAGTGAAAAGTGCAGATGCAGTCCAGAACCGTTGTCGTTCCACAGTGGCTTCGGCATAAAGGTCGCCGACTTGCCATGTCGAGCGGCCACGTTTTTCACGATGTATTTGTAGAGCAGCAGATTATCGGCGGTTTTCACCAGCGGTGCATACTTCATGTCGATTTCGCACTGGCCGCCGGTGGCGACTTCGTGATGCTGCGCTTCGACTTCGACACCACAATCTTGCAGCATCAGCATCATTTCTGTGCGGACGCCTTGCAGGGTATCGGTCGGCGGAACTGGGAAATACCCTTCCTTATGTCGGATTTTATAACCGCTGTTGCCGGCTGGTTCGCGACGTCCGCGATTCCACTGCCCCTCGATACTATCCACGTGATAGTAGGCCTCGTGTTCGTTTTGATCGAAACGGACGTCGTCGAAAACGAAGAACTCGGCCTCGGGGCCGAACTGGGCCGTGTCGGCCAGTCCGGTCATTTTCATGTAGTTTTCTGCTTTGCGGGCAACATTGCGCGGATCTTTGGCATAGTCCTCGCGCGTGATCGGATCTTGAATGTTGCAGGTCATGACCAATGTCTGAGACATGAACGGATCGACAAACGCTGTTCCGGCGGCAGGAACGACCAGCATGTCGCTTTCATTAATCGACTGCCAACCGCGAATCGACGAGCCGTCGAAACTGAAGCCCTCTTCAAAACTCTTCTCTGTCAGGGCGGTCACGGGGACCGTGAAATGCTTTTGGGTGCCCGGGAAATCCATGAACCGCAGGTCCACGGCCCGCAGGTCTTTCTGCCGGCACAATGCCAAAACTTCACGAGGGGTCATCACATGCACAAGAGCGTCTCCGCAGAGCGTTCGCGGGTTCTTAAAGTCAAAGAATCAGTAGTCACCATATGCAAACCGGATGCCGCTGAGCAAGTTGCCGGCTGTCAGATTCAGCCGTCGAGTGGCAATCTGACCCTGGTATACCCCGGCACAAACGGACTAAACCGGGCTTTCCACCGTTGTTTCAGCGGATGTCGGGCTTCCGAAGCAGGTCTCGGGTGTTCCGCATAACGGCTGCGACTCGGTCCATATCGGCAGGCGAATACCGCTGATCGATATGCAGGCTTAGCCCGGTTCGCGCCGTGTCGCTGGCCGAATCGGCCCAATGGATGACCGGAAAAATGCGTTGAGCAAACAGGTCCGCGCGGAATCGATCGCGGTGCGGTGTGGTCACCATCAGGTACATATAGTCTCCCGGTTGAGTCGTGATTTCGGGAGTTTGGCCATGTAGAGCTGCAGCCAATCGGGCGTAGTTAGCACGTCGCAGCTGCTGAGCCGTCTGGAAATCAAAGGCTGTCGCCCGTTCGATTTCACTGGGATGGGCGAAGGCAATTCCAGGGACGGCCAGTGCCGCATCGGATTCGCGAACCAGTTTCAAATGTCCCTGTTCCAGTTCTGCCGAAGGACGATCCAGAAACTGTGATCGCACAAGTTCCGCCTGTTTGCGCAGCAGTCGATAACGACTTTCGTCCGGCTGTGGCTTTTGCTGAACCCGTCGATCTCGCTGATAAGCGATCGCCACGTCCAGACTGCTGAATTTTCGCAAACTGTTGAAAGCAAAATCCCCCGTAAACTGGGCGATATTCAGCGGTGCTTGAACGAAATCCTCAATCACCGTCGCCCCGGTTTGCTGCTTGATCTCCTCGATCGTCTGACGCGAGGCGGGGTCGTACCGATTGAAATGCAGATACAAAACGACGTCGCTTGCTGTCACCTGTCGAAAGTCGTCGACGCAGTGGTAAGTTGCGAATTCGATTTGGCCGTTAAGTTTGATCTTCAGCCGTTCCAATGATTCACGGCAGAAGTTCTCGGCCGTCCACAGCCTCAGGGGGCGCGGTAGACCGATCTGTTCGCAGAGCAGCGCGGTCAGAGCATCAATGCCCGTTTCGTATTGCGTGCGAATTGTTCCCCGAATTGTCGTCGGGAAAAAGGTGTCGAACGATCGTTTGTCGCTGGAAATTAAAAAGCGATCATGGTCCAAACGGCCGAAGATGCCTCCGATCGTCCGCTGGGCGTAAGGGTCGTCCTCGGGAACCTTGGGGTCGCGTTCCAGGGAAAGGCTTTCGCGGCGAGTGACCGCGTCCTGCGGAATTTCAACGACAGCATCAACTACTTTCAACATCATTTCGTCTCGGACGAATTTGACGATGCTGTGCGGCTGATCCGTTTGTCGCTATTCATTGTTGCTGGCATCAATGACGCGGAACTGCGAATCACTTCCCCGGTTTCTGCCGACTGGACGGCATCGAAACTGGCCCAGGTCACCTCGGCCAGCTCGTCGATCGGAATCGGCGACGGTCCCCCGGTGGTGATCGCCTCCAGAAATGTTCGCACTTCGGCCACGTGACCTTTGTCCTGCTGCCAGAGATTCATGCGGCGGAACGACTTCCAGCCGACGGTACTCATCCGGCGGAAGTTGTCTAATTGAATCACGCGACCCGCGCAGAAGACTTCCAGCCGTTCTTTCGAAATCGAGCGATGTCCATTTGCCAGGTAGTGAACCGTTCCAAATGAACCATCTGCGAATGACAATGTGATGGTCATTTTGTCGTCTCGGATGGCCACCGCCGATTCACGTCCCAACATCGTTGCCTGGACCGATACAATCGGGCTGCCGCACAGATAGCGAATCAGATCGATGAAATGACATCCCTCGCCGATCACGCGTCCGCCACCCGCCTGGGGATCGTGGACCCAGTGATTCGGGGGAATCGCGCCCGCATTGACCGTCATGATGATCGATTTGGGTTCGGCCAATTCATTCAGTAGCGACTTCATCCGCTGGATCTGAGGAGCGAATCGTCGATTAAATCCGACCGTCAGGATTGGTGTCGGGCCTGAGTGCTCGTGGGTGACCCGGTCGTATGCCGTCAGCACTTGAGCCAGACCCGCAGGATTGATTGCCAGCGGTTTTTCGACGAACAGATGCTTGCCCGCATCGAGCGCTTGACAGGCGAGACTTGCGTGGCTGTCGTGACGAGTGGCCACGACAATTGCATCGATATTCGGATCCGAGAAAACGGACTCGAGGTCGCTGGTTGCATCGTCAAAACCGAACTTGCGTGCCGCATACGCGGCCGTCAATCCATTCCGTGAGGCCACACACGCGAGATGTGCGCCGCATTTTTTGAAAGCCGGGATCAAGACCTGCGAGGCGTAGTTACCCGCCCCGATGATTGCCACTCGCGGCGTCGTGGAAGTTCGCGGGAGAGCCGTGTTGTGTCGTCGAACTGTCTGATTGCGTAACGAGGCGGGTTCCTGTTCGGCCTCGCGCGGGTATTCGAGCAGGACGCCCAGCGACGGTTGTTTGCCGGAAATCAGCTCATAGGCATCGACGGCCTTGTCGATCGCGTAGCGATGCGAAATCAACGGACTGAGGTCGATTTGCCGGCCCGCCATCATGTCGAGCATCGCTTCGAAATTGCGCTGTTCCGTCCAGCGAACAAAACCGATGGGATAGTCGAGACCGTGTTGTTCATAATCGTTGTCGTAGCGGCCTGGTCCGTACGAGCAGGACACCTGAAACGACAACTCTTTCTCGTAGAAGTCCGCTCGGGACAGTTTCAGTCCCACGACGCCCACCAACACGATCCGTCCGCGTCTCCGGCAGATCTGTGCGGCCTGGTGGACCGGTTCGTCGCTGTCGGTCGCGGCGGTGATCAGCACGCCATCAACGCCGCGGCCGCGCGAAAACTTCATTGCCACGGCCGTCGGATCGCCGCAGCCCAGATTGAACGTTTCCGCTCCCATCTGCTCGGCCAGAGCCAGTCGGGCGGGCGAGAAGTCCAAACCCAAGACGCGGCAGCCGTGAGCCTTCAGCAACTGAACGGTGACCAGACCGATCAGCCCCAGCCCCGAGACGACGAACGCTTCGCCGAGTGTCGGTTGTGCCAGGCGAACTCCTTGCAGACCGATCGAACCCAGTACGGTGAACGCGGCGACATCATCGCTGACTTCATCGGGGATTTTCGCACACAGGTGCTTCGGCACGCAGACGACTTCCGCGTGCGGTCCATTGCTGGCGACACGGTCTCCGCACCGAAATTCGTCGACGCCTTCGCCCACTTCCAGCACGATTCCCGCGTTGCAATAGCCCAGCGGAATCGGCTGATCCAGCTTGCTGCGTACGGCGGCGACGGTCGGCAGAAGTCCGTCGGTTTTGATTTTGTCGAGCACTTGTCGAACTTTGTCCGGCTGCTTGCGAACCTTTTCCAACAGGTTCGCTTTGCCAAATTCGACCAGCATCCGTTCCGTGCCGGCGGAAACCAGACTGACGCGAGACTGGATCAGAACCTGTCCCGGCCCGACCGAAGGGCAGGGCACCGTGACCAATTCCGTTTGGCCCGTCGCCAATGATTGTAAGATCTGTCGCATCCTTGCGGTTCACTCAATGAGTTCACGGATCTTCAGGAATATTGTCGCGGTGAAGATAAGTGGACCGTTCAAGTGCGACAAGGCCAGTTTGACCTCGCGATGCGACAGATGACGTTCCCACTTCAGGTTACGATCACTGGACCTCGAGAAACCCCCGGTGCACAAGCGGTACCGGTGAGAGGTCGTTGAGTCGCGAGTCGACCTCCGCGACAGACCTCTGTTTGATGTGGTCAGGACGCCGACCAACCCGCTGGCCCTGCGGCAGTTCCCGCCGATTCGGGATTGACAGTCCTGCGGTTTTGGTTGAGATTCCGCCCGCACCTGCCCTTGGCCGGCTTCTGAACTTCACCGACTCGATGATGCCTGTTTTTTATGAGTGCGACCTGTTCCGCGCCGGCGCCGATTCCCACCGTGACACGTCCACCGCTTTCGCTGTCACGTGGTGGTGCGCTGGCGTTGTCGATCCGAGTACTCGGCGCGGGTGGCATGCTGTTGTGTTATATTGTCCTGGCGCGTGCTTTGCGTCCGGCCGGATTCAGCGAATACGCGCAGGCTGTGGTCTGGCTACAGATCCTGTGTGTGTGCGGAAAGTTCGGCCTGGACAACGCATCGCTGCGCTATGTTTCGGAATATATCGCCAAAGGTCACGGCGGCAAGCTGCGGGGATTTGTCCGCGACTCGATCAGGATCTCGTTACTGATCAGCGTCCTGGTGATGCTGGGCGTCATCGCGACCGTGCTGTTCTTGTGGGACACGATCGGTGACAGCCGGGCTCGTTGCCTGATCATTGCATCGGTGATGATCCCCCTAACCTCGCTACGTCAGATTCAAGAGGCCGGTCTGCGTGGCGTGGGCCAGATGTTTGAAAGTCAAATCGGTACGGCGATCTGGCCATTAACGTTGTTCCTGTTGGCGGGAATCGTGTGGCTTGGTTCGTCTACGGACATGTCATCGCCACAAGCGACACTGTTGCATCTGGTTTCGGTCGGCGTCGTTTCCGTGATCGTTTTGCGATACTTCCGCCGGTCACCCCTCTGCGGAGGAAGTGAAACCATCGATAACACCTGTCGACATCAATGGGCCGATACGGCCGTGGCATTTTTTGTGGCCGAGTTATTGATTGTGCTGAAAGGCCGGGTCTGTATTGCGATGGCCGGGGCCATGCTTGATCGCGAGTCGGTGGGTCTGTATGCCGCGATGGAACGATTTGCCGATGTTTCGCTACTGGGAAGCCAATCGTTGGGACTGGTGATCGCGCCGCAGTTTGCGTCGTTGTTCGCGGCTGGTCGTTATGCAGAGATGCGTCGGTTGATGTGGCAGGGACAGATCCTGGGTCTGGCATTCACACTTCCTGTGGCGTTGGGCGTGGCGTGCCTCGGTGATTCTCTCTTTGTGCTGTTGGGATCCGACTATCGACCGGGGTGGACCGTGCTGGTGGCGCTGCTGGCCTCGGCCTGTATTGCTTCGTTCGCCGGTCCCGCCGCTTATGTCCTGCAGATGACCGGTCGCGAACGATCGATGCTGGCGATCACCGGGGCCTGTGCGACATCGAATGTGGCGTTGAGTTTTTTGCTGATGCGTCCCCTGGGAATTCTGGGATTGGGCGTCGCACAGGTGGTGACGAGTTTGGTTTGGACTGTGGGAATCCGACTCAGTCTTCGTCGGCACCCGATGTGGCAACGTCCGACGATCGATCGAACCGATTTGTCGCGTGGTCGGGAAATCGAGGTGGCCCGATGACGCAGTTCTGGCTTTGGATTCTGGCGGTCATGATTGTCTGGCCCATTCACTCGACCGCCGCGACCGTCGGTAATAAACCGATCGAACTGATCTGCTCGGACCTGCTATTTCTGGCGATGCCGATTGCCTACCCGTTCATTCGTTCCAAAGCCACGAAGTTGCAGCTTCAGCAAGTCACGGCCAAGGTTCGGTCTTACAAGCTGGTACCACTCTTGGCTTTGATCTTCGTCGTTTATGCGACCGCGCTGGCAGGAGTAGGGTTGGGGATGTCTGGCGAAATGCTCCGGGTCTACTCGGCGTTCAAGCTGGTGAAACCGGTCGCGTTCGTTTTTCTGGGTCTGCTATTGGGGGCCTGGACAGATCCCCTGGAATTCGTGGGGATCGTCGGTCGTGTTTATGGGATTGTCGTGGGGCTGACGTTTTTTTGTACCGTCACGGGTCCCGATTTTCCCATGGGCGAATGGGGCAAATATATCTTCGAATATGATCTCAGCGGGTATCCCAATACGGCGATGAGTTTCTTCGCGGGTCTGATTCCCGTGCTGTTGGCATCGACCGAAGGTTCCAAGGATCGACACTTGCGACCGATCGGTTGGGTTTTGGCCGGTTGTTCAACGCTAATGATTCTCGGCTCAATGTCCCGCTCATCCACGCTCTCACTGATCGTGGGTGTCTCGCTGTATCTCTGGATGACGGGTCGAACTGCGTTTCTCGTCGCGAGTTTTCTCATAATCACAGTGGTGGGCATCATCGGGTTCGGGTTGTTTTCGATGCTGCGTGAAACGGAAGTGGTTTCGGTACTCGAATATCGTCTGATGGATCGACTCGATCGAACGACGGAACAGGATGACCCTTCGTCGGGACGCTTCGAGATCTGGCAATTGGCGATCGAACTATGGACCGAACAACCAGTCTTCGGTTACATGTTCGAATCGTTTTCGAGGTATGCTGGCGATGTCGACACGCCGCATCAACAGTATTTGGAGGTGCTGCATAAGTGCGGCGGGTTGGGGCTGCTGCTCTATCTGGCAGTGCTGGTGAGTTGTCTGATGTTGGCCATACGCCTCTTGCGGATGACCAAACGAGGTGCTCCTGCCTGGTTTCAAGTGCGGGCTGTCTTTGCCATGTTGGCCGGGCTGATGGTCGGCAACCTGACCCAACCCAATCTGACCTTTTCGCTAACAGGCAATATGGTTTTCCTGTTGTTTGGCTGTCTTTGCAGTTCCCGCGCCGTGGTTTCCGCATCTCAGCCGGCCCATCCTTTGCGGGCAAAGCCGGTTCAGAAGTCTCCTGTTCCACTTCCTCGCATTGCCGCATAATCGGCGAGTGATTCTGACAAATTGGCGACCCGCATCGAAAACGTTGCTTTCCCCTTCATAGAACCATGGACTCGGACTCGGCTGTTCCAAAATATTCGACATGCCTTTCTGAAAGGGCCGATTGGTGAAGATCGCGTCAATTGATTCGCTGCCGAACGACCAGGCGCCGACCGTAGCCATTTCCGCGAACCCCGCGCCCAATCGGCATTTGAACATTTCGCGTCGGCCTCAATTGGCACCTGAACTGAATTGCTTTCGACCCGGTCAGCCGCTGTCGACGATCCGTTTTATTGCGAACGCGAATTCGGTTCATGTGGCACGCTGGCTGACGTTGCTCTCGCATACACACGCCAGGGTCGAAATTGAAACCGCAAATCACGTCCCCGCTTATGCCAACGAGTTCCTGTCGTCGCGACCGCTATTGCCAGGCTGGCTGAAGATTCCGATGGTGCTCCGGTATTTACTCAGCGGACTTCGCTTGCGCTTCTTCCACTCTCGTCGCTTGCCCGGCCTTGTGCATGCGCACTGCACATCGGGTAACGGTTTCGTGGCGTGGCTCAGCGGGCAACGCTATCTGATAGGCGCTTATGGCACTGAGATCTTCGGCGCACACGAGCGGGGTTTCGTTTACCGCTGGATGCTCAGGAAGGTGCTGCAAGGCGCCGAACGGATTCAGGTGGGCTCGACAGAATGCATCAAGATTCTGCAGGAGCAATACCAGATTGCTCCCGAACGGATTTATTGCTTTCACAATGGCCTGGATGAGCAATTCTTCCACGGAGTCGATGACCAATCGCGGATGCAAATGCGTCGCGAACGGGATCTGCCCGTCGATGAACCGATCTGGATCGTGAATCGTCGCACTCACCCGCATTATCGAACTCGCGAGATCGTGGAAGGCTTTCTTGGTCATTGCCAGCAGGGCGGCCCTGGACGACTGGTCCTGTTGTGCGGCGATCATCAGGCCGACTACACCCAGTCGATTTGCGAGTTGCTTCAATCGCACACGCACGGAAACCGTGTCACCGTCGTGCAGCAGATGCTGTCGCATCTCGAGGTGGCCGCCTGGCTGCAGCTGAGCGATTTCAGTATTTCCGTGCCGAAGACAGACATGTTTTCGGTTTCGACCTATGAATCATTGGGCTGTGGTGCCGTGCTCATTGTGGCGAACCTCGAGGCCTACCGGCCGCTGCAGCCGTGCCAGGCCGTCCATTGGATGACTCAGTACGAGCCCCAGGATTTCACACAGGTGTTCGCCAAGACGGCCGCAACCTGGCCGACGCAACACCGCGCCCAGCGGAACGAGTGTTTGCAATTTGCCCAGGAAGGGTTTTCGTCGGAAAACGCCATCCGGGATATTGCCGCATTTTATCAGGGCGTTCCGCTCCGCAAGGATGCGATGGCGAAGTGGGCCGCATAGGATGTGAGCGGCGCGATCGCAGGCCAAATTGGGGCCGACGATCGCTGCTTTCCCTCACCGGGTTGCTCGTTTCGATCGCAACGCGAAACCGACCGATTCAGAGGGACGATGTCCTGCTCGCACACCTGATTTCGGAGTCTTCGATCAGATGGATTTCTCGCGATCCTCCTGGCGTTATGTACTTTTGCTGTGGCTGATGTCGTCCACCGCCGTAGAGGCCTTGAGTGCCGAACGAAACCGCAAGCCCAATGTGATCGTGATCGTGACCGACGATCAAGGTTCAGCCGACATGGGTTGTTACGGCGCAACCGACTTGGAAACACCGTCGATGGATGGACTCGCGGCACGCGGCCTTCGGTTCACGCAGTTTTATGCGGCCGCGCCGGTCTGTTCGCCGTCGCGCGCTGGATTACTGACCGGCCGCTATCCGCTGAACGCCGGATTAATCAGCAACGCAGGGTCTCAGCCCGGTGGTGAGGGACTGCCCGCCTCGCAAATCACCATGGCGGAAATGTTCCACGCCGCAGGCTATTCCACGGCGCACGTCGGTAAGTGGCATTTGGGTTATGCGCCCGCCACGATGCCCAATGCCCAGGGGTTTGATTTTTCGTTCGGACATATGGGCGGATGTATCGACAACTTTTCCCACTTTTTCTACTGGCAGGGCCCGAACCGTCATGACCTGTATCGAAACGGGAAAGAAGTTCATTTGCCGGGCCGTTTCTTTGGTGACTTGATGGTCGACGAAGCCTCGACATTTATCTCGCAACATCGCGACCAGCCGTTCTTCCTCTATTTTGCCTTGAACATGCCGCATTACCCCTATCAGGGCGATGAAAAATGGCTCGAGAGATATACGCATCTGCCTTATCCCCGCAATCTCTACGCGGCGTTTCTGTCGGCCTGCGACGAACGGATCGGATCGCTGCTGAAACGGGTCGATGAGTTGCAGTTGCGAGAACAGACGATCGTCGTGTTCCAGTCCGATAACGGCCATTCGCGTGAAGAGCGGGCGCATTTCGGCGGCGGCAGCGCGGGACGATACCGCGGGGCGAAGTTCAGTCTCCTGGAAGGCGGCATTCGCTTGCCGGGGATCATCTCGTGGCCGGGGCAGATACCTGCGGGAGAAGTTCGCGATCAAGTGGTGCACTCGTGTGACTGGTTGCCGACGCTGGCCGAACTGTGTCAGGTGCCGTTGCCGAAGACTCGGCTCGACGGACGAACTCTCGTGCCCGTGCTGAAGTCCAGTACTGCCCCCTCGCCCCACGACGCCCTGCATTGGCTGGTGGGCGGTGGAAAAGAACCACAATGGGCCGTTCGACAAGGGGATTGGAAGTTGATCGGCAATCTGCAGTCTTCGGCCGATGATGAACTGGCGGCCGAAGATCGACAGCGATTTCTCTCCAACCTCGCGATCGATCCCAGTGAACGATCCAACCTGGCCCGGCAATATCCGGCCGAGGTCGAGCGTCTCACGCAATTACATGACCTGTGGGTTTCCGAATGTCATCAAGCGGCCCAGGGGCGCGCGTCGCAAGACGCGGCTGGAAACGAGAAATAGGTGAAGAAAGTTGAGTCACGTGACGATGAGACGGTCCCAGGACACCCCTGGTAAGCGAGGCCGATTCCAGGCGAGGTCTTCGGTCGCAAGGAATCCCTTGCGAGGTCGTTAGATTCCGGGAGAATCGTGCATTCTCGGCGACTTGAGGTCTGATAGGGAATTTGTTTTGGGTTTCATCGTCGAAGCACTTTTGCGACTCAGATCCCCTATTTTACGGGCTGCTGGCGGTTTGGCTGATTTCGGTCAAATCCCGCAAACCCGGTACATGGGCCGGATAAATCCGGTGGATGGCCATGGTTCGGAAGACCACGTCGGGGCGGCCGACCTTGCGTTGCAGTTTGGCGGGGTCGTTCCTAGAATCCCGAGCTTGATGGCAGTTATGGCTTGGATCTTGCTAGTCGAGCGTCGTCTGCTGTCGCGGTACTCACGAATGTGAGCGACCGCTTGAAAGGTTCCAGAGGCTGAAACGCATGGAAAGTTCGTATCCCGTTCTGCTATTTGTCGGCGTGCTGATTGGGTTCGTGATTACGAATCTGATTATCATTCATATCGTCGGACCACGTAATAAAACGGCTGTGAAGCAGATGCCGTACGAGTCTGGCATGGACCCCATCGGGGATGCACGCCAGCCTTTTGACGTGAAGTTCTATCTCGTGGCAATCTTGTTCCTCGTGTTCGACGTGGAACTGTTGTTTCTCTATCCGTGGGCTGTCTCCGCGTACCTCGACGATGCGACAGGAGCCAATCAAATAGGCGTTCCGGTCGAATTACGGGGCACGGTGTTCGGGGTCATGCTCGTATTTATGGCCACACTCGCTATTGCTTATGTGTATGCATGGCGTAAAGGGGTCTTCAAATGGCGATGAAAGATGTGCCAGACAATGTGTTCATGACCAGCCTCGATGCGGCGGCCAGTTGGGCACGGGCGAATAGTCTCTGGCCGATGCCGTTCGCGACGGCCTGCTGTGGGATCGAGTTGATGGCCACCGCGTCGTCACGGTTCGACCTGGCGCGATTCGGTGCCGAGGTCATGCGGTTCAGTCCGCGGCAGTGCGATCTAATGATCGTCGCTGGCCGCGTGGCAATGAAGATGCTGCCGGTGCTGCAGCGCATCTGGCTGCAAATGCCCGAACCGAAATGGTGCATCAGCATGGGCGCCTGTGCTTGCACCGGCGGTGTGTTCGACACCTATGCCGTCGTGCAAGGCGTCGATCGGTTTATTCCCGTCGACCTGTATGTTCCCGGCTGTCCGCCGCGGCCCGAACAATTGATGGCCGGCATCATCGCCTTGCAAGACAAGATCAAGCATGGTGGCACGCTGAATGGAACCGAATTCGGCAAGCGAACCCAGCCCACCGGTCCCGCACCGTACGATCTGGACGAACTGATCCGGATCCGCGAAGCGAACGAAAAACTCGTGGCGTTGAACTGAAGTGGCCGCAGGTGTTCCGCGTTGAAGCAGAAGCATAAAATCGAGGTTGATTGACAACGATGTCCACTGAAGAGGCTTTAAAATCGCAGTTTCCCCAGGCTGGGCTGGTCTTCAGTCAGTTTCGGGATAACCATCGCATCGGCGTACCGGCAGCGCAGTTGATGGACATTCTGACGTTTCTCAAGAATGTCCATCACTTTGACATGCTGGCCGAGCTGACCGCCGTCGACTACCTCGAGTACGAAGGGTCCAAAGATCGCTTTGGCGTCGTGTATGTCCTGGTCAATACCCAATCGGGTGAACGACTGGTGTTGAAGACCCACGTCAACGATCCTGATCCCGTGCTGCCTTCGGTCTATCCGCTATGGAAAGCAGCCGACTGGCTCGAGCGAGAAGTTTTCGACATGTTCGGAATCTCGTTTTCGGGGCATCCTGACCTGCGTCGGATTTTGAGTCCGGATGAATTCACGGCGTTCCCTTTGCGAAAAGACTATCCGCTGAAGGGGCGTGGCGAACGACATAACTTCCCGGTTCTGACCCGTTCCGATGGGTGAGGCCCGCGTCAAGAATTGAACACTGCGTCGGCTGGCTTGAACATCACGAACTTCCAACGTCCAAGAAACGACTATGCCTTTTGAAGTCTCCGAACTCGCCGAAATGGATGCTCCCGATAAGGAGTATCTCTGGACGCTCAATTTTGGGCCTCAGCATCCCGCCACGCATACCACCCTGCGACTGATTTTGACGCTGGATGGCGAAACCGTGGTTAATGCGGTGCCGCATATCGGCTACCTGCATTCCGGTTTTGAAAAGCTGGGTGAGCATCTCGATTTCAACCAGTACGTGACCATCGTCGACCGGATGAATTACATCTCGCCGCTGCACAACGAGATTTCCTGGCATCATGCCGTCGAAAAATTGCTGGGCATCGAACTGACGCCGCGGTGCAAGTATCTGCGAACGATTCTCGCCGAGTTGATGCGAATCCAGGATCACCTGCTGAATACCGGGACCTGTGCGCTCGACCTCGGCGGGTTCACGGCGTTCCTCTATTTCTTCCAGCAGCGCGAATTGATTTACGACATCGTCGAAACGGCGTCGGGACAGCGGTTTCACACCAGTTACACCCGCGTGGGTGGTGTCGCGTTTGATGTGAACAATGCCTGGGTCGACAAGGTTCGCAGCTTTGTCAAAGGCTTTGGCCCGGTTCACGCCGAAGTGCATCGCCTGTTGACCCGCAATCGTATTTTCATCGAACGCGTCAAAGGCATCGGTTACCTGAGCGCCGAAGACTGCATCAACATGGGTGTCACCGGGCCACTGGCTCGAGCCAGCGGCGTGCTGCGAGACCTGCGTAAAGACGAGCCGTATCTCGCCTATGCGGATCTTGATTTCAAAGTCATCGCCGCGAAGGACGGTGACTGCTACGCCCGGTACCTCGTTCGGATGCAGGAAATGCTCGAAAGCATCAAGATCATCGAGCAGTGCATTGAGAACATTCCCGCAGGTCCGGTCAACGTCGATGCCGGTACCAAGGCCGTGATCCCCGCCAAACCCTCGGTCTACCGCAGTATCGAAGGGTTGATTCAGCACTTTGAAGTGATGATGCCCAATCGCGGCTTTCCGACGCCAAAAGAAGAAATCTACGCCGCGACCGAGTCTCCCAACGGCGAATTGGGTTACTACATCGTCGGTGACGGCAGCCCGCGGGCCTATCGCGCCCGGACGCGGCCGCCCAGCTACATTCACTTCGCCGTGTTTCCCCAGATCATCAAGAATCATCAGTTGAGCGATGTGGTTGCCGTGCTGGGCAGTTTGAACATCATTGCCGCCGAACTGGACCGATAACTAGAACGCAGGATGAACAGATGGGCGTGTTGAGCGAGGAATTGCGAGACCAGATTCGGGCGCAATTTCCCAAATATCCGAACAAACGAGCGGTCGTGTTGCCGGCCTTGCACCTGGTGCAAGACGCCCAGCGATACGTGTCGATCGAAGCCGTGCGTGAGATTGCCGAATTGCTCGAACTGCATCCGGCCGAAGTTCACGACACGATGTCGTTCTATCAGTTCTTCAAAGACGAACAGCACAAGCTGGGCAAACACCGCGTCTGGGTCTGCCGCAGTATCAGTTGCATGCTGCGAGGTGGCGAAGAACTGCTGCAGCATATGTGCGAGAAATTGCACGTGCATCCCGGTCAAACGTCGGCAGACGGCAAGGTGACCATGGAATTCGCCGAATGTCTTGGGGCCTGCGATGGGGCTCCGTGCATTTTGGTTGATGACGAAGCCCATATGAATATCACGCCGGAAAAGGCGGATGACCTTTTGAAATCCCTGTGAAAGTAGAATTCAGGAGTTGGGAGGCAGTTCGCCGCATCCGAGTTCACGCGGAATTCTGATCCGGCAAGCTGGCTCCTTCCGAAAAACTATGTCCACTTTTGAACCCACACTTCTGGCTCGCGTTGGCAAACCCGAGAGCCAGTCGCTTGAAACTTACCGACGGGATGGCGGCTACGAGGGCTTTAAGAAAGCACTCGGAATGGCTCCCGTTGATGTCGTCAACCTCGTGAAAGACTCGGGCTTGCGCGGGCGAGGTGGTGCGGGATTCCCCACCGGACTCAAATGGACGTTCTTGCCCAAAGATCATCCCGGTCCGATCTATCTCGCGATCAACGCCGACGAGTCCGAGCCGGCGACGTTCAACAATCGCATCCTGATGGAAGAAGACCCGCATCAGGTCCTGGAAGGGATCGCGATCAGTTGTCATGCGATCAAGTCGAACAAGGCGTATTTGTACCTGCGTTACGAATATGGTCGCAGCTATCGCGTCTTGCAAAAGGCGATCGACGAATGCTACGCGGCAGGCCTGTTCGGCAAAAACATCCACGGCAGCGGGTTCGACCTGGATGTCGTGCTGCATCGCGGTGCGGCCGCTTACATCTGCGGTGAAGAAACCGGATTGATCGAAAGTCTGGAAGGCAAACGCGCCTGGCCGCGTATCAAGCCGCCATTTCCGGCCATCGAAGGTCTGTTTCGTAAGCCCACCATCGTCAACAACATCGAAACGATGGCCTGCGTCAAGCAGATCCTCGATCGCGGAGTCGACTGGTTCAAGAGCATGGGTGTTCCGCCCGACCCGAAAAATCCTCGCGACCCCGGCAGTTACGGTCCCAAGCTGTACTGCATCAGCGGTCACGTGAATAAGCCGGGCTGCGTCGAACTGCCGATGGGCATTACCTCACGCCAACTGATTGACGAATATGGCGGTGGCGTTTGGAAAGGCCGCAAGGCGAAAGCCGTGGTCCCCGGCGGGATCAGCATGGGCTTCCTGTCGGCCGACGAACTCGATCTGCCCCTGGATTTTAACGGACCCGGTAAGGCCGGTTGTCTGGGGCTGGGCACCGCGGCCATCACCGTCATCGACGATCAGACCAGCATGGTTGATGTGCTGTTCAACTGTGCCCGATTCTTCGCCCACGAATCCTGTGGTCAATGTACGCCATGCCGCGAAGGCACCGCGTGGATCCACAAAATTCTGGCGCGAATTCGCATGGGCGAAGGTCAGCCTCGCGATCTGGATCTGCTCAGCGAAGTGGCCGGTTCGATGGGGATCATTCCCGGTACGACGATCTGCGGGTTGTCCGATGGAGCGGCCTGGCCGATCAAGAACGCGATCAAGAAATTCCGCCCTGAGTTTGAAGAGTACATCAAGACCGGCCGCAAAACGGTCAAGTCCGTGGATGCCCTGATGGAAGTGCATTGAACGGTAGACGATAGAGACCGAACGGTGGATTTATCTGCCGATCGAACGTGAAGTCCGCAAGGAACTGATTGAGACGAAACCTGACGAAACACGGCAATTGCCCCGACCCTGCTGGTTCTGGCTACGAATGTCGAAATCTCCGCGTGATTCGCGGAAACGGACCCGGAAATGACATTCATTCCGGGCCGCGAGCGATCAAAACTTCGATCCACCACTGAATAAATCCTGATTTCCTATGCCCACAGTCATCGTTAACAACAAGCCGGTCGAAATCGGACCTACCGAGAAGCTGAACTGCATTCAGGTCGCTCAGCGAGCGGGGGACGAAATCCCCAGCTACTGCTGGCATCATGATCTGTCCGTTGTCGCCAGTTGCCGGATGTGTCTGGTCGAAGTCGGCGAGAAAAAGCCGGACGGAACGATCGTCATGCAGCCCAAGCTGTCGCCGGGCTGCCAGACACCCGTCAAAGACGGGATGGTTGTCGTCTCCAACAGCGAGAAGGTCCTCGCCGCTCAGAAAGCGACACTGGAATACCTGCTGCTGAATCATCCGCTGGACTGCCCGGTCTGCGATCAAGCCGGCGAATGCGGCCTGCAAGATTACAGTTACAAGTACGGCCGCGGTTACAGCCGGCTGCAAGAACCCAAAAACATCAAGCCGGATAAAGACTATATCGGCGACCAGATCACGCTGTTTACCGACCGTTGCATCATGTGCACGCGTTGTGTGCGGTTTACGCGTGAGATCAGCGGCACGTCGGAATTGCAGGTCGTTAGTCGTGGGACTCACGAAGAAATTGATATCTTCCCCGGCGATCCGTGCAACAACAAACTGGCTGGCAACGTGGTCGACCTGTGTCCGGTCGGCGCGCTGTGCAGCAAAGACTTCCTCTACCAGCAACGCGTCTGGTGGCTCAAATCGAAGAACAGCGTCTGTCCCGGTTGCAGCACGGGTTGCAGCATCACCGTGGACCAGAACGAAGATGTGCTCTACCGCCTCAAGCCGCGGGAAAATCCGCAGGCCCAAGGCAGCTTCATGTGCGACGAAGGTCGCTTTGGCTGGAAGTATGTCCATTCGGATCAACGCCTGACGCATCCAGAACAGCGATCGGGTGGTCAGACCATCTCGAAAGACTGGGACGCGGTGCTGCCCGCTCTGCGCTCGGCACTCAAAGACGCGGTACTGAAAAACCCGTCCAAGCTCGCCGTGGTCATTTCGCCGTGGGCGACGGTGGAAGAAGCGTACTTGCTGGCGAAATTCGCCAAGCAGATCTCGCCGAATACCAGGCTGGCACTGGGGCAGGTTCGCGTGGATGGGGAAGACGATCTGTATCCCAAGGACATCCATGGCAAACCGGCCTTGCCGACGAAGTTCACGATCCGTGCCGAGAAATGCCCGAACCGTCGCGGCGTCGAAGCGGTACTGAAACAAATCGAAGGCAAAGTCGTGCCGTTCTCGACGATTCTCGACCAGGTTGGACGCGGCGAGATCGAATCGCTGTTTATCCTGGGTGGCGATCCGGAAGGGGCGGTTGCCGCAGCCGACGTGGGCAAACTCGACAAATTGAAACTGCTGGTCGTGCAGGATCTCTTGGTGTCGCCAGTCACCGCGAAAGCTCAGTTTGTATTGGCGGGTTCGGCCTGGGCGGAAAAAGAAGGCACGTTCGTCAATCATGCCGGTCTGGCCCAGGCCATTTACCGGGGATTGCGAGGCCCCGAAGGCAGTCGTCCCGACGGTCGCATTTTGATGGAACTGCTCGGTCGTAGCGGTCTGTTCCATGCTTCGACCTTGCGGCAGGAAATTGCGGGAGCGATTCCCGAACTGGCGGCGCTCATCGTGGGCGATTTAGGTGAAGACGGTGTGTTGTTGTCCGCAGCCGGGAAGGCTGAACTGCAACCGGTGGGTTGAGTATCCGAAGCTTGTCCCTGGGCACTTTTAAAGTAAGTCGATCCGCGTCATGCTTGAACAATTGATCAACATGTTTCCTGAATGGGCTCGCCCGTTCGTCATGCCACTGCTCACGATCGTCATCGTGCTGCAAGTGAATCTGGGTGTCTGTTCGTACCTGATCCTGCTGGAGCGCAAGCTTTCCGCCTGGATGCAGGATCGCATCGGGCCCAACCGCGTAGGGCCTTGGGGACTGTTTCAACCTGTTGCCGACATGTTGAAGCTGTTGCTCAAAGAAGATGTGATTCCCGGTCACGTCAACAAAGTGCTGTACGTGCTCGCGCCAGGGATCTCGGTCTTCACCACGATGTTGGCTTTTGCCGTTGTTCCGTTCGGCCCGGTACCCGATCACTTGAGCTCCACCGACGGTCAGTTCCCTTTCATCATCGCCCCGGGCATCGATCTGGGCCTGGTGTTCATCTTCGCCGTGACCAGTCTGGCCGTTTACGGAATCATCCTGGGTGGTTGGGCCTCCAACAGCAAGTACAGCGCCTTGGGCGCGATGCGTGCCAGTGCCCAGGTGGTCAGCTACGAAATTCCGTTGGGCATGTCGGTGGTGGGGCTGGCTCTGCTGACCGGTTCGATGAGTATCGAAAAGATTCTGCTGAAGCAGGCCGACGCGGGGATTTTGGGCTGGAACATCTGGTTTCAGCCGCTGGCCTGCGTGATCTTCTTCGCCGCCGCGATGGCCGAAGCCCAGCGCTTGCCGTTCGACCTCTCGGAGTGCGAACAGGAACTGGTGGGTGGCTGGCACACCGAATACAGCGCGATGAAGTGGGGCCTGTTCTTCCTGGGTGAATATACGCACGTCATCACGATCAGCTTTTTGACCAGCATTCTGTTCTTCGGTGGCTGGCAGTTCCCGCTGATCGCCGAATCGAGCAGCAACTACCTGGGTTCGACACTGGTCAAGGTGCTGGTGCTGATGACGAAGTCGTTTGGGTTCATCATCGTGATTCAGATGTTACGCTGGACGATTCCGCGATTCCGCTTCGACCAGCTGATGGGTCTGGCCTGGAAGGTCCTGATTCCCCTGGCCACGCTGAACGTGGTCACGGTCATGATTGTCAAACAATTCCAGCTGAATGTCTGGTGGCTGCTGCCGATGTCGGCCGGGTTATTCCTGGGTGCGGGATTGGTGGGAACGCAGTCGACCCGACCGTTCGCGCGACGAAAGACAGAAGTGGCCGTGGAACCGCATGGCCATCACGCTCACGCACACTGAAAGTGAAAACATCCCGACCGCCGGACTGACCTGTGCGGAAGGGCCAACGAAGATTACGACCGCCCTGGGGCGGCTGACGGAAATGATGAGGACCCGCCATGCCAATTGATCCAAAAGACGTCGAGTGGGTGGAAGAGCCGCCGATGAACTTCTGGGAATCGACATTTCTTCCCGCGGTGTTTGACGGCTTGCGCACGACGGGAAACCACGTCACCGACTTCCATCCCGTGACCGAGTTCTACCCCGAACAAAAACCCAATTTGCCGACGCAATACCGTGGCGTGCACCGCTTGAACCGGGACGACAAGGGTCGCGTCAAGTGCGTGGCCTGCATGATGTGTGCGACGGCTTGCCCGGCACACTGCATCGACATCGTCGCCCAGGATGCTCCGAAAGACGACCCGGACTGGGCCGATCGCGACAAGTTCCCGAAATCGTTCGTGATCGACGAACTGAAGTGCATTTACTGCGGGATGTGCGAAGAAGCCTGTCCGGTCGACTCGATTGAACTGACCAGTATCTTCGATCTGGTGGGACTCACTCGCCAAGAGATGATGTTCGACAAAGAAAAGCTGCTCAGTGTGTTTGATCAAACGAAAGATTCGGGTAAGGATCCGATTCGAACTCATAAAGGCAAGTTGGGACACGCCAGCGATTTTACGAATTTGCATACGCTGGGCCCCGCCACCGCCGTCCGCTTAGACGACCGTGCGGCGAAGGCCGAATCTGCGGGGGTCATCGAGTGACGAAGGCTGCGGGAGATTCGCGAAGCGACGATCCCGTGAAATTCGAAATTCGGACCGACGCTTTTTTTGACGGGAATTGATCGTGATGGAATGGACTGAAGAAAACATGCTGCTGCTGATCCCGCTGGGATTGGGGTGGCTGGCCGTCTGGTGGCTGATGCCCACCAACACGAAGCGGCCGCGCATTCTGGGCGGTCTGGCTGCGGTGGCGGCGTTGCTAATGCTACAGATGATGCTGTTGCCGCCTGCTGGCGATCTTGTTCGCAATGGGCTGTTCTTCCTCTTCGCGGGGACGGCCGTGATCACGGCCGGATTGATGATTACCGACCGCAGTCCGGTCTATTCGGCATTGTGGTTTGCGTTGGTCACGCTGGCCGTTTGCGGTCTGTTCCTCTTGAATTCCGCGCCGTTTCTGGCGGCATCGACGATTATCGTCTACGCCGGGGCCATCATCGTGACGTTCATGTTCGTGATCATGCTGGCCCAGCAATCTGGAACCTCTTCCAGTTACGACCAGCAACCGTTTCAGCCGGCCGTGGCCTCGTTGGGGGCCTTCCTGTTGTTGGGGGCGTTGCTCTTCACGCTGCAGGAATGGGGCGGGATCGACGGCAAGAATGCTCCCGACGAACCGAAGACGGGGCAGTTTGTCGCTCTGCCAGCCGGGATCGCGGCCAATCCGCTCAGTCAGGCTCCCGCCGACAACCCACGTGAGATTGGTTCGCTGCGAGTGCTGGGACGATCCTTGTTTGGTGACTATTTATTCGCCGTTGAATTGGCGGGAACCGTGTTGTTGATTGCCACGATTGGTGCCATCGCTCTCGCACCGCGGAGGTCTCAGGGAACATTATGACCGCGTCCGCTTTGGAAAGTCAGTTGGTTGTGGGGGCGATCCTGTTCATCCTGGGGATGATCGGTTTCCTGACGCGCCGTAATCTGATTCTGATCATGCTCTCGGCGGAATTGATGCTGCACGGGGTGTCGGTCAACCTGACCGCCTTCAGCCGGTACCACGGGAACCCGCAAGGACAGGTCTTCACGATTTTCGTGCTGACAATCGCCGCTTGCGAAGCCGGGCTTGCTCTGTCATTGATTCTGTCACTGTATCAGCGTCGCAAGTCGCTGGATATCTCGCTGTGGAGCAAACTGGGTGAAGATGACCTGGCCGTGTTTACGTCGCCGCCGACAGCGGCACCCGTCGCACCTGCCGATCCGAATGCCGATCTACCCCACTTGACCCCTGCGGGTCGCATGCCCAAAACGCCCGGTCCCAACCAGGCGAAAACGTGATTTGGAAATCGAATGACGAAACAGGCGCCCGCTGGGCCTGACTTGATCGACTTGATCTTGCGTAAGAGAACTCGGAGTTGACCGTGACTGACTGGCTGAAAGAGAACGTACTCTGGCTGATTCCCGCCGCCCCCTTGCTGGCGTGCTTGTGGATCGTGCTGGTTGGACAAGTCGTTCGCCGTAAGTATGCCCATCGCCCGCTGGTCCTGGGCCTGGTGGTTTCGCTGGCGGCGTCGCTGTACCTGTTGACGGTCGTCGTCCCTCAGGGATTTGCTCACGATGAACACGAAGTCAGTCATTCTGTCATCACGTTCGTCTATCAGTGGTTCAAGGTCGGTACGCTCGATATTCCCGTGACGCTGCGCGCCGACGCGATGTCGGCCTTGATGCTGACGATGGTCACCAGCGTCAGTACGCTCGTCGCAATCTTTGCCAGCAGTTATATGAAGGGTGATCCCGGGTATCCCCGGTTCTTCGCCGCCATGTCGTTGTTCGTGTTTTCGATGTGCATGCTGGTGCTGGCCGGAAATTTCCTGTTGCTGTTCGTGTTCTGGGAAGCGGTCGGTTTGTGCAGTTATCTGCTGATCGGTTTCTGGTTCCAGAAACCGAGTGCCGCGGCGGCCGCGAAAAAGGCATTCGTCGTCAATCGCATCGGCGACTTTGGACTGATTCTGGGCATTCTGCTGGTCTGGCAAACCTGTGGTACACTCGATTTTGCCACCTTGTTTGATTCGTCGTTTGTGATCGATCAAATGGTCCGGCAACAGCCCGAGATCTTCCACTGGATTTGTCTGCTGTTGTTCGTAGGAGCCATCGGCAAGTCGGCTCAATTCCCGTTGCAGGTGTGGTTGCCTGACGCGATGGAAGGCCCCACCCCCGTTTCCGCCTTGATTCACGCCGCCACAATGGTGACCGCGGGCGTTTACCTGGTGGCTCGTTGTACGCCGTTTTTTGTCCATGCACCGTACATCCAAATGGCCGTGTCAGGCATCGGAGCCGCGACCGCCTTGATCGCCGCCATTACGGCGTTGACCCAGTACGATTTGAAACGCGTTCTGGCCTATTCGACCGTCAGCCAGCTGGGCTACATGTTCATGTCGCTGGGGGCGGCGGGTGCGGGCGAAGGTCTGGCGATTCACGCGGTGACGTTCGCCATGTTCCATATGTTCACTCACGCCTTCTTCAAGGCGGTGCTGTTCTTGTCGGCCGGTTCCGTGATGCACGCCATGGGTGACGTGATCGACATGCGACGGTTCAGCGGACTGCGTAAAGTGCTGCCGATCACACACTGGACCTTTTTGGCCGGGGCCCTGGCTCTGGCCGGTGTGCCATTGCTGTCGGGCTTCTGGAGTAAAGACGAAATCCTGGCGGTCCTGGCGGCGGCCTCGAAAGGTTCCGCGCATGGTGGCTTCTATCAGGTCATTCTGGGCATCGCTCTGCTGACGTCGTTGATGACGGCGTTCTACACCTTCCGCGCGTACTTCATGACCTTCTGGGGTCCGGAAAAATTCCCGGAGGAAGCGGGTCATCATCCGCACGACGCACCGCCGGCGATGGCGGGGCCCTTGGCCATTCTGGCCATCGCGGCGCTCGGTATTGGTCTGGTTACTGGCCCGACGCACCTTTACGGTCACTACCTGCATCACACGCCTGGACTGCCGCACGCCGACGAATTTCCGCTGGATCCGGTGATGATGGCCATCAGTTCTGTGCTGGCCATCGCGGGCATCGCAGTCGCGTACCTGCTCTATGTGGCCTCTCCGGGGATTGCTCAGAATCTGAAACGCAGCCTGTCGATTGGTTTCAAAATCTCGCAGGAAGGCCTGTTTATCGATTGGTGCGGATACAAATTCGTCGCGGCTCCGTTGCGAACGTTGGCTTCGATCTGTGAATTCTTCGATCGTTGGGTCGTGGACACGATCGTCGATTGTTTCGGTTTCATTCCCGCCTTATTCGGCAGCGTGATCCGTCCCGTGCAGAACGGCATGGTGCAGAATTACGGGTTGGTGATGATGATTGGTTTGGTGGTCTGTCTGATCTCTGTCCTCAGAGCTCTGGCAGGAACGATGTGAGCAAGAGGGAGTCCCAAGTCCGGTGGATCTGTGGGAAATCGACGGCCGCCCTGGTGGGGCTGTCCGATTCGAACGCTGAAGCTCGCCGCGTCTTACCCTAAAGGTTTTTTCGATGCCCAGTTTGTTAGTCGTGATGATTTTCTTGCCAGCACTGGCGGCCGTCGCCCTGCTGCTGCTCGATCCGAAGGCGACCGCCGCGCGGGCGCGGTGGGCCGCGTTGTTGGCGACCGTTGCGACGTTTTTCGTCTCGTGGGCGGTGGCCGCCCAATACGTGGCGTTGCCGGAAATCTCTTCGGCTGATCGAATGACCGTGCATCCGCAACTGGTCGTTCGTCATACGTGGCTCGATCTGTCCCAAGCCGGTGCAAACAGCCCGGCCATCAAGTTGGAATTTTTCCTGGGTCTGGATGGCATCAGCGTCGCGCTGGTGGTGTTGACGACGATCCTGACCGTGTCGTCTGTGCTCGTTTCCTGGACGGCGATCAAAGATCGGGCCGCCGAATTTTATGCCTGCCTGTTGATCCTGGAAACCGGTCTGATTGGCGTCTTTTGTGCGTTCGACATCCTGCTGTTTTATGTCTTCTTCGAATTCACCCTGATCCCGCTGTTCTTTCTGGTCGGTATCTGGGGTGGTCCGCTGCGACGTTACGCCGCCGGCAAGTTCTTTGTGTACACGCTCGCCGGCAGTTTGATCACGTTACTGGGGCTGATCTCGATGGTGGTGGCCGTGGTTCAATCGACCCCGTCGCTGACCACGCCGTTTTCGATTCCCGATCTGGCCAAGGCCTTGGCCGAAAATCCCTTGCCAGAGGCCACTCAGACGGTGCTGTTCCTGATGATCGCCGCGGGATTCATGGTCAAAGTTCCCCTGTTCCCGTTCCATACCTGGTTGCCGCTGGCCCACGTGGAAGCTCCGACAGCCGGTTCGGTCCTGCTGGCCGGTGTGCTGCTGAAGCTGGGAACTTACGGATTCCTGCGATTGTTACTGCCGATGCTGCCGATTGCTTGCCAGAAAACCGGACTGCCGCTGATCGGGACGATGGCGTCGATCGGGATTGTCTACGGATCATTCTGTGCGTTGTCTCAGAACGACATCAAGAAGCTGGTGGCCTACAGCTCGGTGGCTCACTTGGGTTTCTGCATGCTGGGTCTGTTTGCGCTGAACACCGAAGGGATCAGCGGCGGTGTGTTGCAGATGATCAATCACGGCTTGTCGACGGGGGCCTTGTTTTGCATCGTCGGCATGTTCTACGAACGATACCACACGCGACAGCTGAACGAACTGGGTGGCATGGCCACAAAGTTGCCGCTGTTGGCGGTGGCGATGGTCTTTACCTCGTTTGCCAGTATTGGACTGCCCGGACTGAACGGATTCGTAGGTGAGTTCCTGTGTCTGGCCGGCATGTTCAAAGCCGGCGACGGCCAGGGAGTCATCTTCGCCGCGCTGGGTGCCCTGGGCGTTGTGTTGGGAGCCTGGTATCTCTTGGGTGTGCTGCAGCATGCGTTTTTTGGACCGGTCCATTTGCCGGCCGAAGACCATGGACACGGACACGAACCCGTCGCCGATTTGAATGCCCGTGAAGTGGCGGCCCTGGCGCCGTTGCTCACGTTGTGTCTGGTGCTGGGACTGTTCCCGCAACCGCTACTGAACCTGATTCAACCGGACGTTGAAGCCGTGGCCAAACTTTACGGTAATGTGAAAGCCACCATGCCGAAGACTGTGACGACTGCATCCCTGACGACATCGCCGAGCATGGCTCTCGGCTCGGAGACCCGCCCGTGAACGAAGCCATTCAACAACTGAACGGTACACTGTCCTTGATCGCCCCTGACGCCGTCCTGCTGGCCGCGGTGTGCATCATCTTTTTTATTGCCCCGTTTCTCGTCAACGACAAGGGCGAAGCCCCGGTGGGACTCCGGCACCGATGGGGTTTCTTCTCGCTGCTGACGCTGGTCATTGCCGGTTGCGTCTGGTGGCAATGTCCGCCCGTTCCGCGAACGCTCGGAATGTTCGCCCTGGACGAATTGACCTGGTACATCCGCGGATTGACTCTGGCCTCCGGCGTGGTGCTGGTGCTGCTGCATTGGAATCAGGCCGACGATGCCCGTTCGGCCGAAAGCCATGCCTGCCTGTTGGCCATTCTGGCGGGCGTGAACCTGATTGCCGCCGCCAACGATCTGATCGGTCTGTTCGTCGCACTGGAACTGGTCAGTATTCCGACCTACTTGTTCCTGCTGTTGCCGCGCCGTGACGCGCCGGCTCAGGAAGCGATGCTGAAGTATTTTCTGTTGAGCATTTTCTCGTCGGCCATCGTGCTGTTCGGGATGAGTTATCTGTACGGGGCGACGGGAACGACCAGTCTGGCAGGGATTCATGCCGCGTTCGCGGCGACCCACGGTCAAGCGGCCAATCCGCTGGTGGCCGTGGCCACGGTGATGCTGATCGCCGGCTTGGGTTTCCGATTGACGGCCGTGCCGTTCCACTTCTATGCACCGGACGTGTTTCAAGGAGCTCCGACTTCCGGAGCGGCCATGCTGTCGCTGGTGCCCAAGATTGCTGGGTTCGTGGCGCTGCTGCGATTGATGGTTCCCGCGACCGGCGCCGAACAGGCGATGACGTCGTGGACGATGACACCCGCTGCCGCACCGCTGCTCTGGTGGCTGGCCGTGGCCACGATGTTCGTCGGAAACCTGATGGCGTTGATGCAAACCGATATCCGCCGCCTGCTGGCTTATTCCAGCGTGTCCCACGCGGGCTATATGCTGGTGGGCTTGATCGTGGGCCTGGAACACGAGATCCAGAAAGACGTGCTGAATCATCCGGTCGTGCATTCGGTCAGCGGGATCGGCGCGATGCTGTTCTATCTGGCTGTGTATGGAGCGATGACGCTAGGGGCCTTTGCGGTGCTGATCGCCGCTGGACGCAAGGACAAGCGGATCGAAACTCTCGATGATTTGTCGGGCTTGTCGCGTAACCGACCGGCATTGGCTTTGGTCCTGGCGATTTTCCTGTTCAGTCTGGCCGGTTTGCCGCCGACGGCCGGTTTCCTGGGCAAGCTGAATCTGTTCTTCGCCGCCTGGTCACAGGGATATGAATCGAGTCGCTGGCTGGCCGTAATTCTGGCCATCAACGCGGCCCTGGGGGCCTGGTACTATCTGAAGGTCATTGGTGTCATGTTCCTGCGCGAACCGATCGACCGAAGCGAACAGCCGGCCTTCACCGAGACCCCGTCGTTGATTGCTGCGGGGATCTGTCTGGCGGGAACACTGGGTTTGTTCTTCATGCCCGGCTGGCTGTGGGTGCCAATTCAAAGCATCATGCCCTGAAAACGTCCGCTGCCATTTTCGGGAATCCGAACGGTTGGGCTATCGTTGGTTCGTTGGCTGCGCCTACCATGGGCGTTACGTCAATCAGGACGGCGATTCGCAGCGGCGACACGTCCGATGAATTGATTTCTGATTCGTTCATAGACTCGGATGTTTGCTGAATTCGCTTGACCACTGACATGTCCGAAAACGCTTCCGATGCGCCTCTTAGTTCGACGATTCCCACCGCTCGTGAGCACGAGCAGTTGCTGGAATCGTTCCTGGCGTTCGAAAAGAACTTTCACAAGAACTATTTTCCGCTATGGCTGGGAACGTTGATCGGCCCGGGCATTTTGACGCTCGTGGCGTTCGGCATCGTCTACGTGGTCGCGGGGCCGAAATTCTGTTCGCAATTGCTGTTTGCGACGGGGGCCTCGTTCGCCTTTCTGGGGCGCTTTTCGATTATCACGCCGTTTCCCGGTTTGACGCCGACTGATCTGTTCTGGATGGTGACGTTTCAGGATGTGCTGGTCGCGCTGTTCTTCGCGTTCCATGTGGGTTTCATGTTTCAAGTGCCCTGGATCGGCCCCAAGATCGCCGCGCTATCCAGCGATAGCGAGTTCATTTTATCGCACCAGCCCTGGATGAAGCGGATGACCTTTATCGGGTTATTGGCGTTCATCGCCTTCCCGCTGGCCGCGACGGGCAGTGTGGGAGGAGCCATCTTCGGGCGTCTGTTGGGTCTTTCGCGCTGGGCCATCTTTTGGGGCAGTTCGATCGGCGCGGTGATCGGCAACGCGGGGATGTTGTTCCTGGCGGAAGTGGTGCAGGAGTATCTGCCGGAGAATTCGCTGATCGTGAAGTGGGGCGGGATTGCGGTCATCATCCTGATCATCGTCTTCCTCGAACGCCGCTACGCGTCACTCAAACGCGCATTCGAACAGCAAAAAGCCGCCACGAACGCCCCAACTTCGCCCGCATCTGATAACTGACTGAACCCACCGCCGAGAAGGCGAAGAGTTGAAATACAGATTGGACGCACAAGCGGCTGTGTTTCAAATCTTCTTTCTGGCGGTCGCGCTGACTGTTGAGTCAACGAAGTCGACGGCAATTCCCACGGATTGCGAAACCCGTTGCGGTCGGCGATAACTAAAAACGACATGACGTGCATGCCGGCCTTCGCTCGGCGCTCGTCTGTATTCAACCCACGGCGTGGATGATTTCGTTTGAAAGGGCCTGGAAACAATGTCGGCCGACTTCCGTAGTGATGAATGCGTCGTTTGCGTCTACTGTGCCTCCAGCAGCGCGTGTCATCCTGACTATCGTGCCGCGGCTTACCGCTTGGGTGAGCTGTTGGCGGGTGCGGATTGCTCGATCGTTTATGGCGGCGGCGCGGTCGGTTCGATGGGCTCGCTCGCCGATGGGGCACTCAGCAAGCAGGGCCGAGTGGTCGGAGTCATCCCCGAGTTCATGGTGGAACTGGAATGGGAACATCCCGGCCTGACGGAATTGCGTCGCGTGGAAGATATGCGGACCCGCAAACACTTGATGCTGTCACAGAGTCACGCCGTCGTGGCCCTTCCTGGCGGGACTGGGACACTCGAAGAGCTGTTTGAAGCGATCACGCTCAAACGACTGGGGCTGTATCTGAACCCGATCGTGATCGTCAACACGCGTGGCTTCTATAACTCGTTGATCGAGTTACTGAAGTTGTCGGTTACCGAACGATTCATGGGCGACCGGCACATGTCGATGTGGCAAGTCGTCGATCATCCCGAACAGGTCTTACCGGCGATCACTTCCGCTCCCAAATGGCCGGCCGACGCCATCAAATTCGCCGCTCAAGAGTGATTTTCACTCGAGCAACCGATTGTCAGCCCGTCCTCGTGGGGCAGTCGTTCGCGCGATCCTTGGTTTGATACCGCTATTCAGTGTCGTCGATAACTCGTTCTTTTGAAACGAGTTGTTGCGAACGAATCTGGTTTTTTGTCACGTCGATTTTGGCTGACGAACGCGAAACCGTGACAAAATCGGATGTTGTTTCCAAACGTTTGGAACATTGCGATTAACGAGCGCCCGATTTCTTTTAAAATCACACAGAACTTCGTCGTGTGCCGCTTTTCAGGCGATCAGCGGTTGGGAAGGGCACTCGCGAAGAAGTCGGCGATTCGATCGGGACGGTTGCCGACGGCATTCGCTGCTCGTGTCCGATGATTTGTTCTTTGACAATCCGATTCTCAACCAGCGGTCGACGGGCGTGGTCCTCTCGTGTCGTCGTTCCGCTCTACCGCTGTTTGGTTCGCAGCCCGGCAGCCGTGACGAAAACGGGTCGAATTTGGAGTGAAACCAGGGGGAACGCGTCTCGGCTCGACGAACGAAACGCAATAAAACAGGGATGTTGATCAATGTTGATCAAACCTGATCATTTCGAAAAACCTCGCCAAACCCTACAAAACAGGGATGATGATCAACTTGATCAATGTTGATCATCACAAAATTCGAATCGACGAATTACCCAAATTACGCTCGTCGGGTAGGTGACGATTGCTCCGCCGGTCGGCACTCCAAGAGGGAATCTCGGGGATCGCCGGTTCCACAGGTCTCGCGGTTTCCCCTCTGGCGGAAGCGGCACCTTACCGGGTCAAATCCACCGGCCGATTCTGCCGGTGCACCAGATCTGCGATTTCATTCCGGGCAGTGAGAATCGCGAGATCAGGAGCTCGCAGCGAGGGCCGAACGACTGGCGTTCGCAATCATCGTTGGATATCTTCTTATCCATCCCATGCCGTGAATTCGCGAATCATGATCCAGAGAGTTCGTACGAAATCATGTTGACCCAAAAACCGCAGGCTATTTCGGGTGTCAGTCCAGGTCACGAATCGGTGATCGAGGAAATCTATCCTTCCATTGCCGAAACGTCGCTGGGCGATCTGATTCACCGCATTCTGGATTCGATTCCCACGCGGATTTGGGGCCTGAAGATCTCGAACGTGCTGTTCGGGCTGCCCATGGCGCCACTGGGGGCGGGGATCTACTTGTGGCTGAAGGTGTTCGGTTCACGTTACGTTCTGACGAACCGCGCCGTGAAACGGCTGAATTCTCTCGGTTTTCGGCTGCTGGAATCGGTGCCGCTGGCCCAAATCGCCTCGGTCACCGTCGATCCCGATTCCCGGCAGGAATTCTACCAGACGGGCGATATCCGGCTGGTGGGAACTGGTGGACAAACCCTGCTGCTGTTGCGCGGGATTCCACGACCCGACCGGTTTCGTCAGGTCATTCAAGAGGCCTGTGACGCCAAGAGTCAGGTTGCCTCGGCACTGGCACAGATTAAGGCTCGTCACTGATTTTCCCCTGGTCACGGATTTTCCCGGTGCGGTTCCGCGGAATTCTATTCTACGGCTCGGAACTCGGCAGCATGGCGGGCGAAGCTGCGTCCCGGGCCAGTCTGGAAAACTTTGCCGATTGAAGCGATTTTTCCAAAAGTTCGGACTGTGCCGTGTCGATAAAGTGAGCAAGGGAAGACTGCGCGTCGGCTAGCCGATAACAGTTTTTCTGACGGAATTGAGGTCTTCCGAACTCGGCGACTTGACATTAAGTCTTTTTTGGGAATACAGTTGAGTCTTATCAGTACCATCGAATTCCGTCCGGCCCCACGGTGTCGGCATTCTTCGGGAGACTCAGGTTGTGACCAAAAAAGAAATCGTCAAAGAGATTTCAGAAGCCCTTGGGATGACGCAGCTCAAGACGAAAGAGATCGTCCAAAAGACGTTTGATGCCATCGTGAAGACGCTGGTGGAAGACGGGCGAATTGAATTACGCAACTTCGGAGTTTTTGAAGTCAAAAAGCGAGCCGCTCGCAAAGCACGTAATCCACGAACCGGTGACAAAGTATTTGTCCCCGAAAAATTTGTGGTGACGTTCAAGCCCGGCAAAGAGATGGAAGAAAAGGTCCGACTGTTGGAGATAGAAGCGGCCGCCAAAGCCGCGAGTCAGCAAATCGACACCCAGCCTCAACAGACCGGAACACCGGAACATAGCGTTTAGAAAACCAAGACCCTGGTTCTGAATCTGGTGGACAGCCGCACCGATCACGGTGGACGTCAGCCAGTGAATGACTTGGTGGCGGGAAGATTCAGATCAGCGAATATGACATCACCCAGCGGCCCGGACGCTGGTCGCATCATGAATGTTCGATCGTCGAGTGACAGGATGTCTCGCGACGTTTGAGCGAACGAAGCCGCCTGCGGGCGGAAGGCACGGAGGCCATCATGCGGAATCGACTGTACATTGCGTTGTTACTGTTGGCAGGAAGTATGGCGCAGATCGGCTGCATTATGCCGATCTATTCCTCTTCACCCGACGTTCGTGCGCGACAGTTGATTTTTGTGTCGGAAGGTTATCGACACATCCCCGAGATCTGGGAACGGATCTGGGGTCTCGATATGCCCGACGTCGCCACACCCTACCGTACCCACGGCGGTGTGATCTGATCGATCCAGTGGTGGTCGGTTGATCGTTTCTCAGATCCAATTCGGGTTGATTGTCGTGCGGCAGTGTCGTGGGATACGATGGATTGCCGACGACCACGCAAGTTGACGCGCGCAGCCAAGGGGGCTGATCGGTGTTCTTTCGCCCGGCGTCGTGCTTGAGAGAACCGTCTCGTGCCTTGCCTCGAAGTCCAACTCAATCGGCTTAGACTCAAGAATCCCATCCTCGTCGCCTCGGGGACTTTCGGTTATGCCCGCGAAATGGTGGCGTATGCCGACTTCTCTCAACTCGGCGGCATCATCCCCAAAACGGTGACCCCGCTGCCTCGACCGGGCAACCCGCCGCCACGAACCGTGGAAACCTCGTCCGGTTTGCTGAACTCGATCGGTCTCGATAACGACGGGCTCGATGCGTTCATCTCCAAACATCTCGACGCGTTGCTGGGTCTTGGAACGTCGATCATCGCCAACATCGCCGGCAAGAATACGGCCGAGTTTGTCGAGATGGCGCGAAAACTGAATGCGTTTACCGGGTTGGCCGCGCTCGAACTGAATATCTCGTGCCCCAATGTCAGCGGCGGCGTCGACTATGGCACGAATCCGAAGATGGCCGCTGAAGTGGTGTCGGCCGTGCGTGGCGCCTGCGATCTGCCCGTCATTGCCAAGCTGACGCCCAATGTCACGAGCGTTGTCGAGATTGCGCAGGCGGCGAGTGAAGCCGGAGCTGACGCCCTGTCACTGGTCAATACGTTTCAAGGGCTGGCCGTCGATTGGCGAAAACGCAAACCGATTCTCGGCAATGGAATTGGTGGACTGAGTGGACCGGCGATCAAGCCGCTGGCGCTGCGGGTGGTCTGGCAGGTGGCCCAGGCGGTCGATACGCCGATCATCGGCATTGGCGGAATTCAATCGATCGACGACGTGATGGAGTTCCTGGTCTGTGGCGCGACGGCCGTGCAAATCGGGACCGCGAACTTTTATCATCCGACACTGGCGACAAAACTGGTGACGGAATTGGATTCGATTCTCGAGCAAGAAGGTTACGATTCAGTTACCGATCTGATTGGAACGATTCAACCATCCACCGTGGCCTTGATGGCCGCCGGGGCGGCAAGTTGTTCTATTAAATAGACCGGACATCGAACGAGACCGTGCAACGGTTGGAGGTCCATGTGTCGCTGCTGATTCGATTCTGCGGAATCTCGCTCGTGCTGACCTCGAGCCTGTTGATTGGCAGCGGGCACGCCGAAGAGGCGTTGTCCACGCGGGTCGAATTCAATCGCGATATCCGGCCGATTCTGTCCGACGTCTGTTTCCATTGTCATGGCCCCGATGCGGCGCAGCGGAAGGCGAACCTGCGATTCGACACCGAAGCGGGCGCACTGGTCGACTTGGGAGACGGCCGTCGAGCCATCGTCGCGGGTCAACCGGACCATAGCGAGTTGATCCAGCGGATCACGTCGGCCGATCCCGAGCTGCGGATGCCGCCGCCCGAGTTGGAACGACAACTCTCGCCACAGCAAATCGATTTGCTTCGCCGCTGGATCGCACAGGGGGCCAAGTGGGACGCGCATTGGTCATTTGTGACGCCGGTCCGAGCGAAGCGACCTGTTGTTTCGACAACCGGCTGGGCGCGATCGTCCGTCGACGATTTTGTGCTGGCCAGACTCGAACGGGAAGGGCTGACGCCGTCGCCCCTGGCGGACAAGGCCACCCTGCTGCGACGACTGACGCTCGATCTGACGGGACTGCCTCCAACGCCCAGCGAGGTCGCCGAGTTTTTACGAGACGCTGCGCCCGACGCTTGGGAACGGGTGGTTGATCGGTTGCTGGCTTCGGCCCGGTATGGCGAACGGATGGCCGTCCGCTGGTTGAACGGTGCGCGCTATGCGGACACCAGCGGCTACCAAAGTGACGGTGAACGGACGATGTGGCGATGGCGCGATTGGGTGATCGACGCATTCAATGTGAACATGCCTTTCGATCAATTTACCGTGGAACAATTAGCCGGTGATCTGCTGCCCAAACCGATACTCGACCAGCGAATCGCAACCGGATTCAACCGCAATCATCGGGGTAACGCCGAAGGAGGCATCATCCCCGAAGAATACGCGGTGGAATATGTCGTCGACCGGGTGGAAACAACATCCACGGTCTGGCTGGGCCTGACCGTGATGTGTGCGCGCTGTCATAACCACAAATACGACCCGATTACTCAGACTGACTTTTATCAACTGTTTGCGTTCTTCAATAACATTCCCGAAAAGGGCCGAGCCGTGAAGTACGGCAATTCACCTCCGTATCTTGCTTCACCCACACGCGACCAACAACGCGAGCTGGTGCGTTGGGATCAGCGCGTCGCGGCGGCGGAAGCGGCCTGGGCGGCCGTCGAACCGCAGGTCGTCTCGACACAGTCTTCGTGGGAACAAACTCAGGTTCCCGATCTGGCGGCCGCCGATGCCGTTCGACGGGGATTGATTCTGCATTTCCCCTTGGACGGAAACGCGCTGGCCGCCGTCTCGACCACGTCGGCTGCCGCGCGTCCGGCGGGGTATCTGGGTCAGTTGCGAACGTCGTCACCTGTGGTGACGAACCTCCCGGGGTCCCGATCGGAGATCGATCCGCCGCAATTCGTCACGAGCAGCATGGGACAGGCTCTGGACGTTGATGGTCAGCGTGACGTGGCGGCGGGCGATGTCGCGAACTTCGGCTTCTTCGACAAATTCTCGCTATCGGCCTGGATTCGTCCCCACGACGGGCTAGGCGGGACGATCCTCTCGCGGATGACCGATCTGCCGCACGGCGACGGTTGGTGCGTGGTGCTGGAACAAGGCAAGCTGCAGGTGCATCTCACCAAGCGGTGGCTCGACGATGCCTGCCGTGTCGAAACGGTGGAAGCGATCGCCGCAAAGGGTTGGCAACAAGTGACGGTGACCTATGACGGCAGCCGTGACTCGGCCGGGATCCAGATCTATGTGGATGGCAGGCCGCAACGTACGATTTCTCTGTTGAACGAGCTAAATCAATCGTTTGATAACATCGGCCTCTTGCGGATTGGCGGCGGCAATGGACCGGCCGGACGCTTCCACGGCTTGATCGACGATGTGCGGATCTTTGATCGTGTCGTGTCCGACGAGGAAGCCCAAATTCTGGCTCAGACCGATCGATTGTCAGCGATCGCGGCTCGGCCTGCCGCCGATCGAACTCCCTCACAGGCGACCGCGCTGCGTCGCTACTACGTTGAGCACGCAGACGTCGAATCGATTCGTTCCGCCTGGGACCAGTTGCAGGTCGCGCGTTCCGACCGGGCCCAGTTCGTCGAACAACTGCCGACGACGATGGTCATGGAAGAGCTGCCGTCTGCTCGAACGGCACATCTGCTGCTGCGAGGCGAATATGACAAGCCGGGCGAGCGCGTGTCGGCAAATGTTCCGGCGAGTCTGCCCGCGCTGCCGGCCAGCGAACCTCGCAATCGATTGACGATGGCGCGTTGGCTGGTGTCGGCCGATCATCCCCTGACGTCGCGCGTCGCTGTCAATCGCCTGTGGCAAATGTTGTTTGGCATGGGAATCGTGAAGACCGTTGACGATTTCGGTCAGCAGGGCGAATGGCCCAGCCATCCGGAATTACTCGATTGGTTGGCAGTCGAGTTCCAACAAGGCAGTGATCGGACCGTCGATCAACAACCGCAGCCTGCGCTCGACAGCGAGAGTTCGTTCGGTCGACGGGCCTGGGATTTGAAGCATCTGTGCCGGTTGATCGTGACGAGTGCGACTTATCGGCAATCGTCACGCACTTCACCGGAACTGTTGCGGCGCGATCCCGAGAATCGCTGGTTGGCTCGCGGTCCGCGGTTTCGACTGTCGGCGGAAATGGTTCGCGATCAGGCGCTCGCGGCCAGCGGTCTGTTGGTGGAACAACTCGGCGGACCCTCGTTCAAAGCGTATCAGCCGGAGGGGCTGTGGAAGGATCTGGCGGGGATCGATTACTCGCAAGATCACGGAGCGAACCTGTACCGTCGCAGCCTGTACATCTATTGGAAACGAACTATCGCACCGCCTTCGATGATCACTTTCGACGCCGTGGGGCGCGAGACTTGCATCGTGAAAGAAACCCGAACAAATACACCGCTGCAGGCGCTGAATTTGATGAACGATGTGACCTATGGCGAAGCGGCCCGAGTGCTGGGCGAACGAATGCTGATCGAAGGCGGCGCAGTCTCTTCCCAACGAATCAGCGTGGCACTGCAATACGTCCTGGGTCGGCCGGCTCGACCTCTGGAAATGGCCGTGCTGACGGCGGGGTACGAACGACATCTGTCGTATTATCGCGATCATCGTGCTCAAGCTGATGTGCTGACCAGGCAGGGTGAATTCCCGCGGAACGCCCAACTGGATGTCAGCGAACTGGCCGCCTGCACCACGATTGCCGGACTGATCTTGAACTTGGATGAAGCCGTCACCTGCGAATGACACGTGACGTCGTTTTGATTGAGGCAGTGGACTGACAATAGCCATCGACCAACCGATGTGGAGTACTTAGGAAGGGCGTTCGATGACATGGAGCCCCATACGTTGCCGCGCGAAACTCGTCACACGAAATAAGCCACACAGAAAGACCGAACAGAACTTTTGCCATCAAGACTCGTGTGTTCTGCATGATGCGTGATGCTTTGCATGTTCCCTGTCCCCGCTGATCAAACGGACGTCTTGAGTTGCCTGAATGATCGCCTGCAGCGATCGCTCTGCGAGAAGAAAACATGATCGATCCTCAATCCGTATTCGCCATGAATGACAGCCTCAATCGTCGGACGTTTCTGGGCCGTGCGACCGGACTGGGATCGATTGCGTTGGCATCGCTGTTGAATCCGCAGGCCTTCGGCGAACCCTCGTCGGCAGCGGGAAATCACGCTGGCGAGTTGGCGGGGGGGACGCATTTTCCTGCGACAGCGAAACGCGTGATTTATCTGTTCCAGTCGGGCGCGCCGTCGCAGATGGATCTGTTCGATTGGAAACCTCAACTGGCTTCGCTACGGGGCACCGAGTTGCCGGAATCGGTCCGACAGGGACAACGACTGACCGGGATGACATCGCGGCAGGCGAGCTTTCCCCTGGCACCGTCGAAGTTTCGTTTCGCTCAACAAGGACAATCGGGGGCCTGGGTCAGTGAACTGTTACCGCACACGGCGAAGATGGCCGACAAGCTGACGTTCATTCGGTCGATGCAGACCGAAGCGATCAATCACGATCCGGCGGTCACGTTTTTTCAAACCGGCAATCAGCTGGCGGGCCGGCCCAGTATGGGAGCCTGGATTTCGTACGGACTGGGGACTGAGAGTGCTGACCTGCCGGCGTTCGTGGCGATGGTTTCGAATGGGACGGGCAATCCCAATGATCAGCCACTGTATGATCGGCTGTGGGGTGCGGGCTTTTTGCCATCGAAATATCAGGGCACGAAATTTCGTTCGGTCGGCGATCCGGTACTCTATCTTTCGAACCCGGAGGGAATGGATTCTTCGACGCGGCGACGCATGTTGGATGATCTGGCCCAACTCAATTCGCAGAAGCTGGCCGAATATCAGGATCCCGAAATCGCGACTCGCATGGCCCAGTACGAAATGGCGTTTCGCATGCAGACGTCGGTACCCGAGTTGACCGATCTGTCGAGCGAGCCGCAGCACATCTTCGAACTGTATGGTCCCGATTCCCGTCAGCCCGGCACCTATGCGTACAACTGCCTCTTGGCCCGGCGATTGGCCGAACGCGGTGTGCGGTTTATTCAGCTGTTCCATCGCGGTTGGGATCAGCATGCCAATCTGCCGAAAGCGATCGCCGGTCAGTGCCGTGATACGGACCAGGCTTCGGCCGCACTGATCGCCGATTTGGAACAACGAGGTCTGCTGGAAGACACCTTGGTGGTTTGGGGCGGCGAATTTGGTCGTACCGTTTACTGTCAGGGAACGCTCACGGCCGAGGATTATGGCCGCGATCATCATCCTCGCTGCTTCACGATCTGGTTGGCTGGCGGTGGCATTCGGCCCGGCACGACGTGGGGTGAAACCGACGAGTTCAGTTACAACGTTGTTCGCGATCCGGTCCCCATTCCCGATTTGCATGCGACGATGCTGCATTGTCTGGGCATCGATCACACCCGTCTGACCTACAAGTTTCAGGGTCGCTACTACCGTTTAACCGATGTTCACGGCCATGTCGTTCGCGGCATTCTGGGTTAAGGAAGACCACGATGAGTTCATCTGGTGAGGCGACCACGGAAGCAGCGGCTTCTGCGACCGGCAAGGTCGTGATCATCAGCAGCATCATGTTCGTCTTTATCTCGTACTGGAGGGTGGCCGCCATCGTCCTGTGCGATCTGGCCAGTACCGCCTTCTATATTGGCGGAATTGTTGAGCACTCGATTGGTCCGGCGGCTCCGTGGTTCATCGTCGGGGTCATGTTATTCAGCTATGCGGTTCGTTCGGTGTATATCGAGAGTTGCTCGATGTTTGTCCGCGGAGGCGTCTATCGCATTGTGAAAGAATCGCTGGGGCGTACCACGGCCAAAGTCGCTGTCTCCGCCTTGCTGTTTGACTATGTGCTGACTGGTCCCATCAGCGGTGTTTCGGCCGGTCAGTACCTGATGAGTCTGGTGTTTGAACTGTGGTCCCATTTTTCCAGTACGCCGGTCTCGCCGGAATTTCGCGACTTCTGGAAATCGACCGGGGCCGTCGTGATTGCCTGTGCCATCACGATCTATTTCTTCCGGCTGAATGTGGTGGGGATTCACGAGTCCAGTGACAAGGCGCTGAAGATCATGATCATCACGACGATCATGGGGGTGACAATCCTCGCCTGGTCGCTACTGACTCTGATGCTCGACGGACCACGAAACGAGATCGTCTTTCAACCCACGTTTACTCCCAAAGAAAATCCGGCGAACGGACAGCTGGAAAGCCCGCTGGGTTTTCTGGAAGGAACGGCGTTCGCGGACAACCTGCTTAACGGCTGGTCGTGGCTGAGCATGATCGGCATGGTCGGCTTCTTTATCGCGTTCGGACATTCGATTCTGGCGATGAGTGGTGAAGAAACGCTGGCCCAGATTTACCGCGAAGTCGAATCGCCCAAGCTACAGAACTTCAAACGGGCGGCCTTCATCGTCTTCGTTTATAGCCTGTTACTAACCGGTGGGATCAGCGTACTGGCCGTGCTATTGATCCCAGAGGATGTGCGGATGGCGAAGTACGGCGACAATTTGATTGGTGGACTGGCGATGCACGTTTATGGTCCGCCGATTGTGCGGTTGCTATTGAACGCTTTCGTCGTCGCCGTCGGTTCACTGATTCTCGCGGGCGCCGTGAATACGGCGATCATCGGTTCCAATGGCGTACTGAATCGCGTCGCCGAAGACGGTGTGATTCCCGACTGGCTGCTGAAGCCTCATCCCCGTTTTGGCACGACATCGAGGTTGTTGTCTGTGATCTTGGGGCTGCAACTGTTCACGATTCTGGTCAGTCGCGGCGACGTGCTGCTCTTGGGAGAAGCGTATGCCTTTGGCGTGGTCTGGAGCTTTGTATTCAATTGTCTGGCCATGCTGGTGCTGCGGTTCCGCGACCCCGATCGTCCGCGCGGCTTCAAGGTACCGCTCAATCTGAAGGTGGGTGGCGTTGAGTGGCCGATCGGGCTGGGAATGATTTTCGTCATTCTGCTGGTGTCGGCCGTGATGAACGCGTTGACCAAGGAAATCGCGACCAAGGCTGGTCTGTGTTTCACGGCGGCGCTGTTCATGCTGTTTGTCGGCACCGAATATTACCGCCGAAAGGAAGCGGGACCGGAAGGCCGCGAGCATCTGGACGAATTCAGCGAACTCAAGACCGATTCGGTGACACGGGAGACGCTCCATTTGAATCATCAATTTCGCAAGGTCGTGGCGATCCGATCGACGACTCATCTGGCCGCGCTGGACCGGGTGCTCGAAGAAACAGATCCCAATACGACGGATGTCGTCACGTTGACCGCGAATGTTCGGCCCGGCGGTGGTGTCTATTCCGAGCCGGTTCCGATCGATGTTTACGAACAGGAATTGATGAATGCGGTGGAGAAGCGGGCGGAAACAGCAGGCAAGACGGTCGTGCCGATTATCGTTTCGACCAATGATGCGCTGCATGCGATGATGCAGACGGTCCAGGCGATCGGTGCCCAGGAATTATTGATGGGGACGTCGGACAGGTTCACTCCCGACCAACAGCTCGACCGTTGTTCGCACTATTGGACTCAGTTGCATGAAGGGCAGTCGCCGCCGCTGACGATTCGCATCGTCGGACAGAACCGTGATTTCTATTCGGACATCGGCGGAGGGAATCGGATTCCGCGGGTCAAAACCAGTGACGCCTCGCTGCGAGATCAATTGCGTGCGGCTGGTATTGCTGTGGATCGCGTGATGTTTCTGCATGACGGGACCGCCCATTCGAGTGATCTGTTCCGATTATTGCAGAGCATGCTGGATCACAGCGTGGGCATGGACGTGATCCAGATGGGGGCCGAGAAGGACAGTCATTTTGCTCTGGACGTCGAAGCGGCGCAAAAAGCGGGACGAGCGATCAAGACCATCGATCTGCCAGCCGGACTGACAGATCATGCTGACATGTTGACCAAGATCATTCGCGAGGACGGGGTCGATATCGTCATTGCGACGATTTCGCTGGCTACCATTGTCGGCCAAGGTCGCAACTCGGTGGCTTCCTGGGCTGGCAATATTCAGCAAAACACCGACTGTCGCGTGTTCTTTGCGGCTGACCCACCGGAGTTGGATGCTCCCCATTAACGGCGACAAAATGAACAGGGCGAGGCCGGCTGTCGGTCTTGGACGGCCGGTGATGCCTTAGCTTAGCCCGACTTCCGCAGTTGGATTGAAAAACATCATGGCATTCTGAAAATTAGTGCCATTTTTCTCACTACATTTTCCTCTGGATTATTTTTGAGGGTAGTCGGAGCTTCAGTTTTTCAAGCAGAATCTTTTGGTGGTCGG
>CAIQIR010000117.1 GCA_903871875.1 uncultured Schlesneria sp. | reverse complement strand
GCCACCGCACTTTTAGTCTCGTTGACCTTGAGCTTCAGCCGTGTGGTCAGCAAGCGAGTGATACTCGCCATCACTCGTTCACCCGCTCGGCGACTGTTCACATAAATGTTGCAGTCGTCGGCATAACGGGCATAACGAAGAAAGCGGAAGTGAAAGCGGGATAAGTCCAATACCTGTTAAGAATGGACGTTTCAGTTTTGGCGTCGACAACCACGGCATTGCCCTTCAGATATTGGACTTCTCCCCTTTTCTACACGCCTTTTCCACACCCTCAGCAGCGACTGGCTTCGTGCTACGGCAACTCGTACCGGATGTCCTGCAAATGCTCCGGAACCGGCGACTCGGGTGGCAAGTGAAGCCGACCGGCCGGGCTGAGTAAGGACCTCGTAGTGTCCAAGTTGTGAAAGAAAAAGGCGAACCTATTCTCGCCGACATTTCGCTCGTCGTATGCCGCCTGCCAGTTGCTACGCGATTGTCCAGAAACCTCTTGTGTGACCTCGCCGAAGTCGAAGTCGTCGGCGTCGCCCGCGATCTCAAGTTCGACCAGATATACTGGCTCGTCGGCCGCGATGGGATGAATGCCGATCACCCGCGCACGTTTTGCCACGCCTTCGCCTCCCCGCCGAACAACCAAGCTAAACAACGCCTTATTCGGCTTCTTCCACGCGCGCCTTTCGCAACTCCGCCCTGATGAAGTAACGCTCCACCCCGGAATCCAGACGCACCAGATAGATGTTACCATGCTCAGGGCTGGACAGCAGTCGCAGAAGTACTCCGTAGGCACCTGTGGGAGTCTGCGCGTCTCCGCCAAGTGCCTGCCGGACGACGACTCGCATTTCAGGTTGCAACTCCGGCCAGCAGTAGAAGCACTTGCCTGGGACCAACTCGCCGACCGGCAGCCCGGGGTAGTAGTCGGCGTACCACTGCCGAACATCGCCGACGCTCAGATGCGCGATTGCACCACAGACAGGGCACTTTGAGTATGGCATGGCCTTTGAAGCCGAACTTGTGATTGTCCAACAGATAACCCCACATAGTACAAGGCCGAAATCGACTCGTCGATGACCAAACCCCCTGTTTTGTAGTAACGTGGCAGTGCATTCGGTCGCGCGAAATATTCCATACTGATGGATTTAAAGCCGATGCGATCTTCCCGCTACTTAGTTTGTTCGATGGTGAAGGGGCGTCGCCACCCCGTGTGGTTGGTGCCCCACCGACCGCGTGCGAAGTAAAGGAAGCCTTCCTGCCCCGTCACCATCTGCGTCGCTTTGTCCGGGCTCAGGAGCGTCGGGTAGGCCGTGAAGATCTCTCCCGGCTTCATGTGGAAGGCCGGGAGACGCATCATCTCGATCGGCGGGCCGAAGTGGATACCGTCCTCGGAGGCCGCGGCGTGAAAGGCGACGTCGCTCGCGAACACCATGAGCCAGCGGTGGAGTGCTGTGTTCCAGCTCACGTGCGGCATTTGCATGGTCAGGTACGGCGGCTTCGCGGGTGCCTTCAAGACAGGCTCGGCCACGCTCTGCGCGCCGGGCTCGCCCCAGCCTTTGCCGGTCCATTTCTGCCACGTGCCGGGCCTGCCGCCGCTGGCGTGCGGCGAACGCGCCAGGTAGATCGCGCCCTGTCGATCGTAGTAATACTCGCCCCAGTAGAGGTAAATGAACTCATTGTCGCCGACCTTTTGCAGCACCGCCGAAGGCTCGCACGCGCCGATGTTGTGCGTGTCCCCCGGCCTCAGCTTGTTCTCAAGGCCGGCAATGACCCGTCCCTCCCTCTTCCAGACGACACCGTCGGCGGAGGTGGCGAGGCCGAGCGAGGCGAGGAATGGAAAGGCTTTCGGCGCGTCGGGGTGGAACTCCGCGTGATAGAAACCGAGCAGCCCCTTTCCGTCGGCGGCCGGAATCACGGCGCTCAACCCCACGTAGTCGCGGTCAAAATGCTCGTGGCCGCGTGAAGGCAGGACCGGCCCTTTACCAACGCGAGAGAGCTCTCCCAGCGACGGGCCGTGGAAGAGCCAGCTTCCACCATCGCCCGTGACCCACACGGAAAAGCCGTGCGAGCCCTTCCGATATGAGACATGCTCGTCGGGACAGAAGCGGATGTCTGCGAAAGGAACGTGCTCCTCGGCTCCGAGCGTCATCGAGAACGCGGCACCCTCGCCGTGTTGGCCGTGCTCCTGAGCCCAGACGGCGTTCGCGACGGCAAGGAGGAGCGCGATGACGATCGCGAGGCGGTGGCTTTTCACTCTGTTCAAGCAGTACATGCCTGTTCCCACGAACACCGGCGTGCCACTCAGAATTCCCGGGGCTTGGTTGACAACTGCGGTGTCCCCGTCATTACCTTAAACCACATTCGGCGAGGTGACAAGCCGCCAACCTGCCGGCGAGCGGCTCCAGGAAGCGCGTGGAGACGGGCGAGGCGCGCAGGTGGATGACTCGTGACGGAAATCGGTCGAGTGAGTGAAACTTGATCCGCGTCAGCCCCCTTGAAGAGTGCCCGAATTCGGACGAAGCGAAGGCAAACGATCGCACTCATTCAAGTTCGCTCTGTCTCGTAATTCGGTCGTTTGATAGGACATTCAAATTCCAGTGCTGAAAAATGGCGCGGCGATAATATTCCGTGAAACCTGCATTCTGACATCGGTAAATGCTGTCAAAGTTAGGGACAGAACTGACCTTATGACGGACGAGGCGGTCTGTGATGAACGAACGAGTTACTGTGACCGTTTGGTTGCCAAACCTTGCGTTGTCCCCAGGCCTCAGTTGATCATGAGTAGATCGCAATCTTCAGGTGGCCCCAAAACACCATCCCACGGCTGCCATGTAGAGGCCAGTCGACCATTCGGATGAAAAACCAGTTCGTGAATAATTTGAGGTTGCTGGCGTTTGACGGCTTCCAAGTGAGCAAGATCTGCTTCCTCAAAGACCACATCCATTCCCTGGTATTTCCAAACTTCAACGTAGTAGTAGTACCCCACGATCTGCTTTTCGAAGGTAAATTGCGGATGGCAACTGATTTGATCAAGTAGAGGCTCCAGAAGAACCCTCTGTTGATCGCTAAACGTGACAATTGAATTGGAATAATGGGTCGCAGGGTCAGATTTCATGAGCTGGCGAAAAATCACGTTGTCAACACCCATCGAGCGGGCGAATTCGAGATAAGCAATCAAGTTGTCGATCCCCTGAACTCCGGATTTGAGCAGGACACACGAGAGCCTTACGCGAGTTCCAGCACTCGCGACGGTTGACACGACGTCGCACAGTTGCGCGGGCGTCAGGCCGTCACGGAGACCCATCTGGATGCCATTTGCCCGAGGGTCGGGATCGGCGATACTGATATTAAGATGATTCAGATGGGCGTCGGCGACATGTTCCAGTAAACGTCTGCCGCCATGAATATCCATGAGTCCAGAAGCATTCGTGGTAAGCGTCCTTCGTTTGGCTGGTGTCTGGCGGACGCACTGGAGGATGCGGGGAAGCCGCGGGTCTTTGGTGGGTTCGCCGCCGGTGATTGAGAGCGAGGGCGACAAAGGCGCCATCGCGACGAGCGATTGTTCGAGTCTTGCAAAATAGTCGCTGTCATCAACGTTCGTCTTTTTCTGGAACTGGAGACTGATACCGCGCGACGCGGGCCGAAGTTCCTCGACACAGAATCGACACGATGCGTTGCACTTCTGGGCGCTGTAGATCGAGAGGTTGGCGTTGGCGTAAACCGTAATAGATGTTCCCCAAAGCGGGAACGTGACAGTGCTTTTGGCTGTCGAGTTGCTGAACAGATCAAAGACGCGGCTTTTCTGCCGGCGCAACGCGTCATTGAACGTCGATATTTCTTCCGGTGGCGGCAGGATCAAGGTAAGGCCCTCATGGCTTCAGATCGCGCGATCAGGTTGGGGCCGTACGTCTTGCCGTCAGGATTAAGGAGCGTGAACTGGTCCCACACGGGTGCTGGCAACTCCCAGTCTTTTTGATCAGAGGCAAATCCGTAACGTTGCAGAAAAAAGATATTGGCGTGGCGTAACAAACCGGCCTCCTCGACTGCGCGGCGAACGCGCTGATCGTCGTTTTCATAACCGCGCCGTAATCGAACGTTGAGGACGAGCAAATAGGACCCCGGACTCTTATGGTTGAGATCTGCGAACAAGTCCACAAGGCTGACGGCGAGTTGGATCAATCCCGCGTCGTGGTCCAAAAGGTGGTGGTTGATCGAGAGCTTAAGCGTCAATGGCCGGCCCAACCGTTCAATGTAAGACTTGAGCTCATCAAGTCGGCGAGGAATTCGAACCCCGTTGGAGCACAACACCATGTGCGTGCAGCGGGGGTTCTCCCTCGCGATGCGGACAAACTCCCAGAATTGCGGATGGATCGTCGGCTCTCCGCCTTCGAGCTGGACCTGAAAATACCCATCGACAGGGAAGCTTTTTTGATAGGCGTCGATGTCAAGCCACGTTCGACCGCGCGGTGAGGAGCAAGTGCTGCACCAGGGGCAGGACCGATTGCAACTGTTCGTCATCGCCACATACAGACGATGGGGGCGTTCTCGCGACGGATGGTCAAGCGGTGCCTGACGACCTGGATCATTGGCGGGCATCAACATGATCAATCCTCCAAAATGAGTTCGCTTCGATACGCAAGCGTCTTGACATCAGAGTCCTGTCGATCTCCCAGCGTCGGGTCAACGCGGATGGTAAGCGGCAGTTCGCCAAGCACACGGGTTAGAGCGCCAGTAATGGCCGCCAGGTCCGGCGCGATTCCCGGCAGTGGGCGGATCACCAGTTCGCAGGCGAGATCGGAATGCTGCGTGAATTCATGGATCAACAGCGGATATTCGCGTAGCAGCCTGGACAGGTCCACCGTGCTTACAGGCGTCGAATCCTTCGCCCGAATCAGCACCGGCTTTCGGCCCTCGAGTTCGAGGAACCGCGGCATCGGATCGCCGCAGGGGCACGGGGAATGGTCCATGATTCCAAAGTCGCCCGTCCGGTACCGGAACAGGGGCAGCAGCGGATTGCGGCCGCCAGTGACGGCGATTTCGCCGCGTTGCCCGGATTGTGCAGGCGTGCCATCGGGCTTCAGGACTTCGGCGTAGAGATCGTGCGGAAGAAGATGGTAGCCGTGGCCGCGTGGGCAGGCGTAGCCGATCGGACCGGTTTCCACCATGGAATACCAGTCGATGACCGGGGCCTTGTAACGCTCCGAGAGACGTCGCTTGAGTTGCGGGCTCATGGCGACCGAAGTCGTGATCAGCGCGGCAGGGGAAGCCTCGATGCCCAGTCGCATCATCTCGGAAAAAGCGATCGGATCACCGCTGAGGAACTTTGGCGCAAACGCGTGGAAATAGCGTTGCTGGCTGCCCTCCGACGGCCACTCGGTCGGGCGGATGTTGAGTTTGGCAAAGCCCGCGCCGTTCCAGTTGTAGAGCACGGTTGCGTAAGTATAGGTTCGGATCTGGGCCCCGACCAAAAAGCATGCCACCGACTGGTCATCAAACTCGGGTTTGACGCCATAGCGGCTCAGAGCGAATTCAATCATCGGCTCGTAGCAGCGAACCGCTACAGGATGATGCGGCACCGTAATCGGGTGCCCCGTCGTGCCAGCCGTCCGATAGATGACCAGTCGGTCGAGCGGCTCGTTATCGGGGACAAACTTCCAAGGCGCAAGCGCGATGTCCTCTCGCGATGTTGTTGGAAGCACACCCCAATCGCGATCCAGTTGCACTGTCACAGGGACGTTTTCGCGGACCCATGGGACGATCTTTCGCCATCGGTCGACATGGGAGAGCGTCGCCGAATCGGGAACGGGTTGGCGTGGTCCGCGCGACGCTTCTAGTCCGTAACGGAACTGAGCGATACCAGGCAGGTCGGCTGGCCAAAGCCGGTCGCCGGTGGCGTAGTTGAACCGCGGCGCGTCGGGATGTTCGCAGAGGCGATGGAGCATCGCTTCGCCTGCGGGCGTAAGCATCGGTGACCGTGTGGCATGGATATCAGTGGAGGCAGTCACAGGTTAGTCCCCAGTTATTCGCGTGTTGTTTTGGCGGCGGCTTCCTCGGCGGCGCGTTTTGCCATCTTTTCGCGGACTTGGCGGGCTCGTGCCTCCGCAGCTCGCATGTCGCGCATGACACGGTCGCGTTCGGTGCTGTCCAAGCTGTTGTGGCGGTCCAGCGCTTGTTCGATTGTTTCGCCTTTGGGACGAAGGTTTAATTGTCCAAGGCAGTGACGAGAGAATTCTTCCCGGCGATCCGGATCGCGCACGCATTGTTCGGCCGACACGACCAGCGAAAGTTTCGCCAGGCTTTCACTGAACAGCGTCCGGGTTGCTGGCGCCAGGTCCGGACGTTTTAGAAACCAATCGTCATGTAGCAGCCAGACGGCAAGGGCAACCAAGGACTGGTGCCTGTCGCCGCCTGAAAAGTTGATTTTTCCCGGCTCAACTCCCAACGCTCGAAAGTGGTCGCTCGCGAGGGCCTCAACGTGGATGACACCCGTCTTCGGCGCAAGCGGGGGAAGCAGAAAATCGTCCGGGCATTCCGAAAGCCGGTGCGTGAGCGTTTCTAATTGCGGTCCTTCATTTTGCATGTGGCCCCCCTGCAGATGTCTTGCCGTAACTGGCCTGGCTGAATCGCCTGGCGAACTGAATCATTTCATCCGTCGAGTCAACATGCGCAACGTTCCATCCGTCGCTGAGCATTCGCGACTCGCCCGGGGCGATGACTTGCCTGGCTCCGGCTTGATTCATCAGATAACGCGGGAGCTGCAGGACATAGGTCGCGCCACCGCGGGCGTTGGTCGCGGCCTGCTTCGCGATTTCCCAGCCGATTTTCCCTCCATTGGTCTGATCGAGCATCGAGAAAATGTCGTTATCAGTGATGATCATGATGTGTGCGGGGCGGCGGTTGGGTTTTGATTCCTTGAACGTGTCTGCGAGCCGGTGAATGCCGAAAGTAGTCCCGGTTCCCAGGTAGTCCGTCAACGTCTTTAGGATCTGCCGCTCGTCTCGGATGAAACCGTCGGTCGTGATCGTTTTTCCGGGCTCGCCGGAAAGGACAACCATGACTTTGGCACCTGCGCGAAGGGCGCTCAATGCCATGATCGCGCCGGACAGCACAGGGAATGACATTTGAACTGCCGGATTGCCCATGGAGCCCGAACAATCGACGCCCAGGTAAAGATCGAGCGTTTGCCGGTCGGGCGTGTTTCCAGGCGAATTTCCGTAGATTTGTTCGCGGGTGGTCATGCCGGGAATGACTGTCGGGCTTGATAGGAGCGTGCCCATCCAGTCAATGTCTTGGAGCGAGGAACCGATGTCCCAGTGATCGAGTCCTTCGGGCGCAGGATCGGAAGCCAGGGGAATTTCGCGGACCGGAAATCGAATGAGGTACGGCAGGGCACGCTCGCGGTAGTATCGGGCCGTGATGAGGGCTTCGGGAATGTCCGAGCCGGCGGCTTTGAGCACCTGAGCATATTCGAAGGGATCGCGGTAACGTTTTATCGTCTTGATGCCCGTGATACGGGCGGGGGGTGAGTCGGACGCGGGTTCTTTCTCCAGCTTGTCGGGTGCAGAGTCGATCGGAACTCCCGAGAGATCCGGATCTTCGGATGGATGAATCGCATCCGTCTCGCCATCTTCGATTTCCGTGAGGCCGTCGGGCTCGCCGCCTTTTCCTGCGTCCTTGGCGTCGTTCCAGGGCTGATGATTCTCCTGGGCTCCCTTGGCTTCATCCTTCAAAAGGTAGGGCAGGCAAAGGGCGGCGAACCGTCCCGCCCCGCCGAGCCAGTCAGACGCGTAGCTGCGAATCAACCGTGATCCCAACTCGGCATCCAGATCGATGCGGGCATCGCGATCGCCTTTGGCCAGCGTCCCACGATCAAGCCGCCACAGGATTTCATAAGTCCTCATGTAGAAGTGCCAGAGCCGATCGCCGCTGGCAAGATTGAGCTGCCTGTAGACGTCGGCCATGTGCAACTGTGCGGATCGCTGAAGGCGATCATTGATCAACAAATCCTCGTAGAGGTTGGCAATAAACGGAGCCAGATGTTCTTTGGTGGGCAACCCGGCTCTGATCCGGACCATGACCCGGGCATTATCCGCGAGGTCGGCGGGACAATAGATATGGTGCCCGATCTCGTGGGCGAGGATTTCTGTGGCGAACGCCTGAAGCCTTTTCTCCGCGACCTGGCGGAGGCTGATAACGATGCGGTGGTCATTGAGCCGGATCATGGCGAAGCTGCCTGTGAGCCCTTCGCGACGTTCGTCGTCGACCGTATGGCACCAGATCGGCTCGGATAGTTGAACATAGGGACTCCAGCAACGTAATGCATTCTCCCAATGGCCCTGCCAAACCGCCTGTAAATCGGCCGTTAAGGAATCGACCGGCAACGGGTTATTCAATTCGATCGGCATGCGGGAATTCACCCTATCCACGAGCCACCAGAAATACGTGATGAGACGATGGAAGCGTCACGGCGAGGGTTTGGCCGTCGAATGCAACGCTGGTCCAGCCGACCAGGGAAGGAAGTTTGACCGACTCATTGTACCATGACAGTTCGCCATAGTTAGATAGCTTAACTGGTCCGTTTAGTCTGCTCGGCGGCGGGGCTGGCTCTTGAGATCGCCGGAAAATACAGCCGTAGACATCTGTATGCAGAAACCATGATACCTCGCCATCGGTGGCCATCAGTTGCGTGCCAGACGTCCAGGTTGTCGGCGGACGCAAAAACGCACCACCGAATCCACGAAACGCCCCTGCAAGCCGGACAATCCGGAGCTGGAGCGGCTTTGCGCCGCTGACGGCTTCAGGAGCCGAAAGCCATCGATTGGCAGTTATGGCATCAATGGCGGAATGAATGTTACTGGTCGGAATTTGGTCGCTGAAACCAAACAGGGATGCCACGATGGGGGCGGGGAGAAGGCGGGCGATGCGAATCGCCTCTGGCCGATATTGCGGGCAACCTGCGATCCAGGCGGCGATCCTTCCTGCCTCGAAAAACCGGTGAAGGTCGTCACACATGTTGCCAATCGCGGACATGTTGGCGATCCATTCATGAGGGCGGGCGCCTTCGTTCTGACCGATCTGATGGATTGCGTTGGTGACACTGGCGGCGACCCGTCGTGGGTCGCGGGCAAGCAGGCGAGGCACGGCCGGAAGCAAAGTTCGCCAACCTTCCTGGATGGCCGCTTCGCGGCTCTGGTTCCCCAGAACGTTTTCAGCAAACAGTTCAAGCGAGAGTTCGTAAAGATCGGTGGTCGCGATGTCCACCTTTTCCGAGAATTGGCAGGCGATCGCACGGATGATCGGATCAACCAGAGATGAGAGGTGCGTCATGAACGCCTCACGGTCGATCCTAGCGCCGGAACGTTGTGCCATCGCGAACCTCGCATTGAAGGCTTCGCGGTTGCGTTTCAAGGAATCGGCCATCGGACCAGCGCCAAGCAAAGGGGCTGCTGACATCACTCATTCCCCTTCTTCGGCGAGCTTCTTGATGGAACGTTCGAGTTCCTCGGCCAACTTGCCAATCGTCTTGTAAAAGATGCATCGGTGGTGCGCGACATCGAAGTGAAGCCGGGTTCCTTCCCGCGCCAGAATTAAAACACGCTTCTTCAAAGCCCATGCGTAACCGACCTCCAGGTAAACATTGGGACGCTCGCCACTCAGGTCGGCCACTACAAAATCAGCCGATTCGATTCCCGCGCGGATATGGTCCAGGATGCTGCCGGAGATGACTTTTTCATCGACTCGCTCGCAAACATAACCGCATTGACGGATTACACCGTAAATGCCGAATTGATAGACGTCCTCGAACTCTTCCGAAAACGCCATGGCCACGAAGGCTTTCTTTTTCGACGGCGATCTCAGCGAAACCGGCATGAGGCTCGACTGTGGCATTGTTCCAATCTGGCGGGAAGGCAATGACTCGAGTCCTTTTTCAAGAGCGGCGGCGCGGCGGGGAAGCAGTTCGACAAAGATGATCTTCTCCAAATCAGCGACCGGGTATTGCGCGAGACCCCGCTCAAATCCGCGGATCAAAGCCTGCAACGCCTCTTCGACGTCCAGGCCATAACCCGCGCCGTGGACGGTCGTCGAAAGTGACTTGACGGGGATCTGCGACTCATGCAGGAATTCAATTGCCTTGGTTGCGAACGTCTCCATCTCCAGGTACTGGAATTGCTTCAGATGAGGCGTGCCAATGAAGAGGACCCTTGCTGGTGCCAGCGCGGATCCGCGCGTTGAAAGGATTCGGACCTGCCAAGGGGCGACACTAATCTCATCCGTGGTGCATAGTCCGTGTTTCTCCAGAATCGACGCGATAAGAGCGTCAACTCCGTACAACGCCTGGGCGTGCTTCAGCACGACTACATCCGCCGGGATCGTCGTAAGGTCGCCTTGTTGAATTGAAATCTGAACGGCCATGGTTTCTCTGCTGATTTGGTGATTTCCTGGCTGAACTACCGCTTCCACCTCAGCCATTTGAGATAGTTGGTGTATCGCTGATGAAGATACTTGAGCTTCAACGCATCGTCATAAAGATGCCCGTACATTTTTCGGCTCTTGGACCAGTCTGACAACAATCGTTCGATTTTGACCAATTCGGCCCGGGCCTGTTTTTCCGAGACGCCGTCAAGGCCCTTGTCGAATTGATCACTAAGGTCTCCGACCGGGTCAATGCGGTCCATTTCTAGCCGGTCGAATTCGGCGCATGCCAGATCAAAGATTTTCCTGATCCATGACACGCGATCCGACCGAAACGCCGCGTTTTCAGGCTTCTCGAAGAACGGTGCGTCTGGGTCCTGTATCAGCTTGTCGTGAAGCACGAAGGGGATGATCTGGCGGACATCCTCAATGGACACTTCTCGGCTGCCGCGGAAGAAGGCGATGGCTTTGACGAAGGTCAGGACAGTCATCACGGCTCGAACCGAAAGACCGTTTCGCGTCTGGGTCCCCAAGTCCTTGAGTTTGTCCTTGCCCGTTTCGGTCGCCGTGAACTGCGTGAAGTCCAGGCCGGACAGCTTGATCGTGTCCTTGGTCTGGTATTCCAACTGCGACGCTGCGGCCTCGCAGAATTCAAACTGGCTGACGAAGAATTCCAGACGTCGAAGTAGCGGCCCCGGCAGGTTGACCGCCAGTATCAGCTTGTGCATTTCATCCCATTCGTCGGGGGTGAAGATGATCTGGGCGGGAACCACTTCCTCTGGCTTGATTCCCTGCTCGATCCGGTCCAGTAGCTCTCCGATGAATCGGCTGTTGAAGTGCAGGGCTTTGACGACGATGTCGATCCGGTCCTTGAGGGCCTCGATGACCTGATAGGTTCCGCCGCCAGCGTCATCGTTGGCGGTGAGATACCACGCCGATTCCGGGCATTCGATCGTCTGGTCCAAGACTTCGGCATAGTTGTCGGCCATCACCGTCAGCAGCGCCGACTGCGTCCGCGTGGGAATTCGATTGTACTCGTCAATGATCTTGACCCGCATCGAAAGCCACTTTCGCCACGCGATGTTGACCTGATCCATGCTCTTAGCCGTCACCAGATCAGACGGTATCGGATTACCCAGCAGGTCGGAGACCGTCATCTGAGGCTGGCCCTTCTGAATGGCGCGACGAACTTCCTTGATCGAGTACCCCGCCAGAATCCCCATCAGCATGGCACTTGACGTCTTGCCTCGGCCCGGTCCGCCGACAAACAGGCATTTTCGCCGCACGGCGAAGGTTAGCAGCGGAAGTAGCACAAAGCTCGAGTAGCTCTGCCCTGATGGCAGTGTGAGCTTGCAATGCTGATCACCAAGCGTGAATGTTTGTGATGGGCCATCCTGATATTCGATATCGTAGTACGGACTAATGATCGCGCGGTTGACCACCCAGAAATACGCCTGTCGGAGCTTTTCATCGAGTGGTGCCTTTTCCGCAGAGTCTGGTTGAGGCCCGGCCGACGCCGGTCCTTGATACAAGTCGGCTACATCAAACTCACGAGTCGACGGTTGAGCCTGAGGGTTCGTCGGTGCTTCAGAAACTCGCTGGATAAGCTTGCCGAACATCAATCACCTTGTTGTATTAAAATGTTCTGAGATTCGCTTCACTCATTCTGCCGAAGGAGAATATTCGCAAGCAAAAAACTGTTGGAGACGACATCTTAACAGCCCGCCATACGCCGTGCATGCCTGCACATTTCGAACAGAGTTTTCAGCGTTCACAAAAAATCGTTGCCTCTGCCTCTTTGAGATTGATCTCAAATCACCTTGAGCGTCGGCAGCAGTGTCACGAACGATTCCAGTCAATCTCGGAAAGCGAGAATTCGTCCGCGGATTTCCGCAAGCGTTTGATCAATGACAAGTTCCCCATTGCGGAAAGTTGTCTGCAATCGATCTGCGCGCGGGTCAGTGACTGGTACGGTAGCTGTACACATCTGAGATGCGGACATCTCGGCAGTGGCACCCTGTGACCGTGATTTGCGCCGGTTTAACGCCGTCACCGGTGATCCGTATGTCGCGACCTGATTTCACCCTTCACTTTTCGCGGGTTATCGACATTCAATCCAGATTGATTATATTTGCTTATACTTCTGGAACTTCTAAGATGAGCGACCATGGCGGATATCAAACGCGTTCAAAAGCTGACGGATTACAAATGGTTAAATCTTTACGACGTGGAATATTCCACGCTCGACGGTGCCACGCGTCACTGGATTTTCGCGAGCCGTAAAACGCCCGTGCCTGCAGGTCGACCATTGGTTCCTGATGCTGTTGTTGTGATTCCGCTTCTAAAAGTGGGCCGCCAACGGAAGTTGGTGACGATCAAAGAATTTCGTATTCCGATTGGCGACTATGAATATGGCTTCCCGGCTGGCCTGTACGACAAACAGGAATCCGCCGAGGAAGTTGCCCGGCGCGAGCTGAAAGAAGAGACGGGCCTCGACGTGACAAAGGTGCTTTATGTGGGGCCTCCCAATGTTTCTTCTGCAGGGCTGTCCGACGAAACTGCGGTTTACGTCATCGTGGAATGTGCCGGCTCGGTCAGTACCGACGGCAACGAGGGAAGCGAAGAGATCACGGTCAACGTTCTGGACCTGGCCGGAGTGAAGGACTTGCGTCAATCGAAATTCAAGATCTCGGCGAAAGCATTTCCCTTTCTGCTGATGTTCGAAGCGTTGAACAAAATCGACTGGCCGAAGCATCTTCACTCGTCGCCGAATTTGAGCGAATCCGACAAAATTTGAACGACATATTTGGGCGCATCCCCCCTCCGGCGCAGGCTTCACATATAGCGGCAACCGCTCTTCGGTTCCGTAGCGCGACGCCGCTGGTCCCGATGACGTTGCTGGCATTCGCGGCCCTGCCAGATTTCATGGCTGACGTGAGGCAGTTACTTTCGTCGAAGGCAACCGCGACCACCCGCTACGCGCTGAACCCCGATAACTCCATGCCTGGCTCGAGATTTCGGGCTCTCTGGCCTGCGGTCCCAAAAGGTTGCGGAGCAACCTTGGTCTCCCCTCGGAAGAAGAGTTTCGCGACAAAGTCCCTGTTCGGCGCCCCTTTCATTTTGCGTAAGTGCCGCGAAACTGTCGTCTTATGACCAGTCTTCCAAACGTTTGGAAACAAGACGCGTTTTGGTCTTGGTGGGCGTTTCTTTTTCTGTATGTTAGTGCCTGACAATCAGTCGCACGTCAGTCGCCGTCTGCAGCGGCGAGGGAATTCGACGGACATGGTCGGAATGTGGCTTGGATTGCGAGCGAACTCAAGACGTTTTCGGCGGGAATCATCAGGGGGGAATCAGAGATGTCAGGATTTGCATTGCCAGGGGAAATGGAAGTGGAACGCGGACGTGGTCGGATTGAGGAACAGCCTCGATGGCGAAAGCAAACGGTGTTGCGAGATGAACCGCTGCAGTGGTTCATCTTCCCGAATTGGGCGACCGTGCTGGCGGTGATCGGTACAGGGATCGTGCGGTGGTTGTCGGCCGCGGTGAGGTTGCTGAGGGGAATCCGGTGCCACGGGTCTGAGATCCGGCGCGGCTCGCGCAGAGACCGTGTCGCGACCGACAGCGGCAGCGGGTGGTTTGGAAATGGATTGTCGGGGGTGGGGCCGCTGGATTGCCGCAACAGTTCGCAGTCGGCTGCAGTATTTCTGGGTGGCCGCGGTTGTCGGCTTTGCGACTACCGCGGCGGCGACAGCCGAAGGAGGTTTGCAAGCAAGTTTGGCTCGGTCCAAAACCAGTTGTTGATCGAGGGGCGGATGGGAAATGAAGTCCGCTCGCTGATCAGAGGCAGGCCGAACCGCTGGAGTACCGACCGAATGGGTCACTGTGATTCAGCCTCTTGTGGCAAGAACCACCCCGGTAGGCTCGAAAGCAGCCAACCGCGGCCACCCGCTAAGATCCGGCGCGGCTCGCGCAGAGACCGTGTCGCGACCGACAGCGGCGGTGGCGAGTGGTTTGGAAATGGGTTGTCGGGGCTGGGGCCGCTGGATTGCCGAAACTGTTCGCGGACGGCTGCCGCATTCTTTGTCGGCGCGGATGGAGTGTCTGTGCAGGCTGCGGCGCAGGGACTGGGCGTGGGGGCGAATCGCCAGACTCTACGAAATAGGGAACTTGGCCAACTTGGCCAAACGCAAATGTGGCTCAAACGCTACAAAACAGGGATGTTTGCCAACTTGGCCAACTTGGCCAACGTTTTTTCACAAAATCGGCCAGCAGCGGACCCCGCTCGCCGTCTCGCGCGGCCCATTGTTCGCTCACACGCTCCGTACTGGTCTGCGGACTCAATGCTCGTCGAGAGGAACATCATCCAGCCATTCAACGAACTCTCTTGTCGAGGCACTCATTCACGCTCGCGGCACCAGGTGAGTGCTGCGGACAATCGGCCTGCGTTGCCTGGCCGTCAACCGCTTCGGGAGTTTTCCTCCGCGGGTCACTCATCGTCTCACTCGGTGTCGGTTCAGCGTGAATCGTTTCGGCCAGATCGCGAGCGACCGCCGCCAGCTTTCCACGATCAGTCAGGAATGTTGATTCCAGGCAGACGGGTTGTGGTTGCTGGCGGGTGATTTTGTTCACGAGGGGAACCAATGATTCAGGTTCATCGAGACTCACGGGTGGGACAATGAGGCGTTCTTTTCGCGAGGTCAGGCACGGTGTGGAACGGCGGACTCATGAACCTTGGCGGCGCCCTTGATCGGCAGACCGGATGGTCCTGTGTCAGGGATGGTTGCGGCGACGGTGTTGTCTTAAGATCTTTTCCAACTCGCGAAAATCGGAATCGAGGGCGATCGTGATGTGGTCCGCGAAGGGAAATTCTTCAACACTGACTTCGGGAATTGAGGCCTGAGAATGCTTGCCTTGGAGCAGACCCGCGACGGATTAATTCTTCCCGTGAAAGCCCACGCGGGGGCACGGCGAAACGGCGTGACGGGAACTCACGATGGCGCATTGAAGGTGGCTGTCAGTCAGGCTCCCGAAAAGGGAAAAGCGAACAGCGCGATTGCGAAGGTTCTGGCCGACGCCCTGGGGCTCAATAAGAGTCAGGTGGAATTGCTGAGCGGCCAGACATCGGCCCACAAGCGATTCGTGATTCGCGGAATGGTCCTCGAAGAACTTGAAGCAAGGATCGCAACGATTCTCGGTGAACTCGAGACGGATGCGAAATAGCGTCTGTTGTTGCGGGGCCGTCCGCAGGCCGATGACTGCCCTGAACAGCGTCGGGATTTCTCGAGTATCGGAATGACGAGACTTCGCATCGTTCTCGCCATTCTCGAACACCGAGTTTGTAACGCGTCGATCGGTCCGATGAACGCCGATTCCTTTGGCGGTCGATTCGAAATCCTGAGGGACGATTCCGGCTTCACACGGATCGTGGTCCAGTTTCGGTATCGCCGGCTTGCCGCCATGTGGCGCCATCTCAGCAGCAGGGGTCTGTAAATACGGTTTTCCGAACAAACCAAGAAGGCTCACGCCACGAGAATAGCGACCGTAAGAGAACTGTTTAAACTTACACTGAACGGGTTGTCACATGTTTGTGCTCGCAATATGGACAAAGAGAAACACTTCGTCATGGGGGGCGATTTAGAGATGAAGAATTTGACAGTTGGCGTGCTGTTGCTGCTGGTCCTGACGACCTCGCGAGATTTGTTTGGTCAGGATCTGTTCGGCGATCTCATTCGAGAGGCCGTGGATGAAAATCGACTGAACCAGGACTACAACCGACTTCAGCAGGATGCCGCTTCGGGCAATGTGGTCGGGGAAATGTTTGATGTCATGCGGATTCAACAAGACAAAGCAAATCTTTATCGGGACGAACAACGTCTGAATTACGATTTGAATGGTGGAGGGTACTACTCCAATGGCGGCGGGAACTACATATCAAATGGACTCATCGCCAGTCCCACCAATCCCGGCTACTACTATTACCAGAACAATCCCGGTCAATTGTATTACTATCCGAATCAGCAAAACGGAGGGGTGGCTCCTCAGGTGCGAACCAACGTGGCACCGAATGCGGTTCCCGCTCGCCAGGTGAACGCACCCGCGAATGCAGTGCCGCTGGTGTTGCAGTCGGTCAAGCTGATTAATCCGGCTTCGTTTGGAGTGGATCTGACGTTTGTCTTCGGCGGAAAGACCTTTACCGTCGAATCAGGACAGACGAAAGAGTATTCGATTTCGGCACCGACGTTGATCGTCTTCAACCGCGGCGGCGAACTTGGGGAAGCCAGATTTACGTTGTCTGGAGACAATGCCTACGAATTCAAGTACGACGAAAACGGCTGGTCGTTGGTGCAGAAGCGACGCGAGCAGGCGATTGCCAAGGCGCCCGCGCCGGGAGGGCTTCCTGCCAATCCCGTTCCACGCACGGTCGCGGCAGTGAACTCGCAACCCGTGCCGCAGGTGATTCCCGCTTCTCCTGCTCCGTTGCCTCCGCAGTAAGACGTGGCAGACATTCGTCGCCAGATCACCCATCGATCGGGCGACGTGTCGTCTGTTTAAGCGTTTCGTACCGCGTCCAGGCGAATGCGATCCGTCGGCAGGCTGTGCGATTCGATTCCGAACCAACAAAAAACCAGGCGCTCAGTCAAATCGACTGGGCGTTTTTTTAATCCCCAGAGGGCGCGCGACGAATGCGTGAACACCGTTCGTCGGAAGAGGTTTTTCCAAAGACAAGACCGACGATAAAACGAGTCGTGATTGACGGCAAAAAGACATTGTTAGTGCGGGTCGCGTTGAAACAGGGGTCAGACGTCACGAATTGAGGCCCGCGCGACGTCACAATGATCGTGGAATCACTCTCGCAGTGGTGGACCTGAAACGTTCAGATCGGTCGTTGCGATTGGCAAGCGATGTCTTCGACAATCGATCCGCTTTTGATGGGCGAACCTTCGTACCGTTCGCGGTGTCAGCGTCTCGCATTCAGCGACGCACTCAGGTCAAGATCTCGTCCGTCGGTAAGTTTCGCAAACCTTGAAATGGAGGTGTTTCATGCACACCAACGACTTCCAAGAACAGAACTCCTTTCGAGACGATGAGCAAACGGCGGCAAGGATATCCCTCTGAAACGCAGGTCAAACGAGGCGTGAGGATCGTCCACGGCGACAAACTGCTGGAAGAGAAATTGGGCCGGAACGATCTGTGTCCCTGCGGCTCCGGCCAGCGATTCAAAAAGTGCTGCCTGTCGCGAGGCCGCTTTTGACGGTGTGAACCGGCACGACTTTTCCTCCGCCGAAGCCGAAAGCGACTGAACCAGTTCGAGTCACCAACGTGGGCCGCGAGAGGGTGCCGCTGAAGCCGGACGATTCACGCAATGATGGCACCCGCACGCTGGTGGCCGACGACGGACAATGGCCGGCGATCAAAGGGCTGTCCGATCGCTTTAAAGACCTGGAAGAAGCTGATGCCGACGATGACGATGGATCATCGCCCTTTCAGACGATCGTGCCCCAGGACGATTGACGGCATTGGCAATTGCGGACGCGTCAGAGGCGATCTCGCAGCACCGAGGTCGGCCACACGGACTGATCGAGTGTGGTCACGCCGCAGACGACTTTGGCCGCGAATGACCAATCCCGGTCCGCTCAGTAAGTGAACTTGAAGTCGAAGCGCAATAGGTCGCTCACGTAGCGGTCGCCCAGGCCGATCATGTTGCTGATACCAAATTCAAACAATCCCAGATCGCCCTTGGGACCGACAACAAAGCGAGCCCCGGGGATCAAGTTGATGGCGGTTTCGCCATTGGCGTTGATCGCGACACCGTTATACGTCTTCTGACCGCTCAAAAAGTCATAGTTGACCATTTCGAGATCGGGGATGATGGCGAAGTTATTGGTCTCGTACAGCACGTGGCTGATACCCACCCCATAGGTCAGAACGTCGCTGGCGAAGCCCACGTCGGCTGCGATCGGTATCCAGAATTTGACTTCGCCGTGCACATAGGTCGAGGGACTAATCTCGTACCGTGCCAACACGCCGGGTTCGAGCGACACATGTCCTGTTCCGACCCCTTTCGAGGCGGTGCCGGTGTTGATGAAGGTCCGGAAGATTTGTGTGATCTGCCATTTCTTGCCATTGATCAACCGCGCCTTGGTGGCAATTTTCATATCGCCCAGGCCGCTGGTTGAGCCGCCGGAATTCGGTTCGATAAAGCGGACGGGAATTTCGGACTGGACCGAGAAGACGTCATTTCCCGTTTCGTTGATGAACCGCATTTCTTGAAAGTTGATCGAATTCGGCGAAACCGAAGGCCCCTTGCCCGGTGCGCTCCAAAAGTATTCGGAACGATCGGGTGTCAGCAGACCGAATCCCGAATCCCAGCGAACCATGGTAAAGTTTGTGGGTTGGGTCGTATCGATTTCGAAGGGCGCGAACATGACTCGCTCGTGTCCGATCCCCACATCCGAACAGGCATGCGGGTCGCGGCTGCTGCCGATGCCGAACCACCGGGCAATCGGGCTCCAGTTTTCTACGTCATAAGCGCAACTCTGCCGCACGACACCGCCCAGGACTGGCTCACAAGTATCACATTCGCTCGACGGCATCACGGGTGTCGAGTCATACAGCTGTTGCGGCT
>CAIQIR010000116.1 GCA_903871875.1 uncultured Schlesneria sp. | reverse complement strand
TGAGGTAGTGGGCTCAAGGACGGTGTCGCTTCTCCGACAGGCGAAGCAAGATCGCTCTGAAGCCCGGCGACTTGGGATTCAGCAAAGTCACGCTTTCGATGCAGATCGCGTGCAGCCCAGATCGCCACCGCGACTAAGACCAATTGAAGTCCAAGTGCGCTGGAGATCGCGGAACCGGTCGCAATCCCATACAGACTCGCAACGACCGCGGCGGATCCAGCGAGCCATAGGCCGCCGCTTAGCAGTGGCCGGTAATCGCCCGTTGAAGCAGACATAGATGCCTAACCGCGCCGTCTTATGGGAAAAAAATAATGCCGCAGGAACACCCGATGCCGAATTCTACAATCTCAGCCCGCAAACGCGACGGGTACAGGCAAAATGAAGCATTCGCTATTCTTGAAATCGCTCCTGTACGCTCCTAAGCGTGCAGGTCCGCCTAAGTTATCAATTTGAACATCATTAATGCCCCAACACTTCGCGACAATGAGCTGCCGCATCACGCGCTTCACGAAAAACCGTCTTCACATCCACTGAGGAATCGATGTCGTTGATGGCACTCCGCAGACGATCGATCGCAGCCCGAAGTTCAACCGCAGCGGTTCGTAGAGGAACTCGAATCGATCCCCGTCGCAACAAATCAGCCACGACAAGTTTGTTCTGGATACGTTGCCATTTCGCCAGCAGACGCAACACATCCGGACGAGCCAGAGGGTCTGACTTGAGGGCCATCGCCAGCTCAACCTGAAGACCGTCCATCTGATTGAGCAACGTGCCAGGAGCTGGATAATAAATATACATCCCGGCGACAACCAAGGTCATTACTAACGCCATGACAGCGAACGAGCGTTGGGGAACACTGAGTGGTTTGCTCCATAAGACCTCTCTGGAGTCAGTCGCGTTAACTAATCCATGGGTCATCACAGAAGAAAGACTGGCTCGCTCGCCCAGGAAGCTGGAAGCCAACCCCGCCAGCCAAAACACTCCGAGCACGACACAAGCGGAGATGAGAAAGGACTGCGGTTCACCCGCATCATTAATGATCGTGGCTCTGAGCGCTCGAGCTTTGGCAACCTTGTAGCCACCGCTCGACTCAATCTCGAGGAAGTGGCACGATTTTATGGAGTCGGTAGTAAGGGTTGGCAACGAAATGGGCAAGGCATAAGCCGCAATTAACGAACCGGCAATCACAAGCGGCACTGTACAAAACAGCACACGAGTTCCATAAGCAGTCGCAATCCAGGCCAGCGTGCCAAGGTGCAGCCCAAGCCCCAGCATAAAGAACACAAGCGCCGATCCCATCGAAAGCCCACTGAGCAGCAACTCGCAGACGAGAACAATTCCCCGCACGGGTGCGGCCTGAAAAGGAATTGCCACCAACGCTAATCGCAACGGCGCCTCAATCGATCGCTGATTGACGGCGCGTTCCAGAGCACCTCCAGGGACAATTGCCAACAGGCCTGCACCGACAAAACCCACAAATAGAAAGACGATTAACGCTCCATTCAAACCGCGTGCGACCGTCAGCAGCGCCACTCCGATGCGACGCAGCCCCGACGCCGGAAACGGCCGCATATCGGGGGGACTCGGGGATTCCGGTAACCAGACTCCGACCAAGACTCCCATACCCACCAACGTGACGAACGAACCGACTAACAGACAGACGAGAGCGGCCAATCCGAGCGAGCCTTCGCCTTCCAGCGTCTGAAAGGCGTAGAGCAGCCCAAATGGGTTCACCAGCGGTGCGGCGAATAGCAGTGTCACCACGGTCGCTCGCGGGACACCGGCACGTTTCAATTCCCAGGCGATAGGAAGAATGCCGAATGAACAAACAGGCAGCAACAAGCCGGTCAACCACGCTCGGACAGGACCAAGACGAGGATCGTCAGTAAACCAGCGGCGAATGACCTGGGGTCCGACCATTCCCCGCAGCAAACCCGCGATGAGCAGGCCGCATAATAGAGTCGGCACGGCATCCAACGCCGTTTGCAGTGTTCGAAACAAAACTACCCAGATCAGATTCATACTGGATTCGGTCATTCCCGGAAAATCCTTCAGAATAAGCAGCTTCCGAGACGTTTGTCGCAGACAATTGTGATCGGTTTCATTTCGGCAGCTGCGGGGGTTACACGCGTTGACCGATTGAAGAACCGGCCATCGTGGTACTCAAGGGATATCGGGACAACGGCACGCAGAACAGAAAAATTTTCGACATGCGGTCAAAAATCTCCGTGGAGCAAGACCTTATTTCTTGGCTATCAGATTGCCGTGTGCTTCTTCGGCAATTTTGCGAATATCAGGATCGCCGTCATTTTCTTGCATCTCTTTGAGGACGAGCAGTCCCTCGCGAGAAGCCGGCCAATTCCTGACGACGGCATAAATGGCCTCTCTACGTACTGCCGGTGCCGCATCAGCAAGAGCGATCATGATTGCCGGCAAGGCTTCACGATCCTTGCTGCCGATGTTTCCCAGTTTTTTGATCGCCTCGGTGCGAACAGCGACTTCTTGGTCACCCAAGGCTTTGATCCATTGGGCCGTCGTTTTTCCACCCGCAATGGCCGGCGGCTTGGGGCCACCACAGCCTAGCACAGTATACAACAGCAACATCGTACCTACGAAGATTCGAGGCATGCTCGTTTCCATTTGATCACGAAAAAAACAAATGACCGGTTAGTTGGCCCAATCGTCTGGAACAAGCTCCCCGTTCGCTCGTGTTCCCATCGCTTGAAAGATCAAACTATCCGACGTGTAATCTCCATTGGACTGGTCGCCGGGAATGCTTTTGACAAAGTGCGTCGATCCGTCGGCGAACAGCACGTGAGACCCAACGACATGCATGCTTTGAGCATCATCCAACCCCCCGTCGGAATCAACCAGCACGTTGTTCAAGTGGGTGTGCATCAGTACCAGGCAGGCGGCCGGTTCGGTCGCCGTTTGTGACGTGGGGTTGTTGGGCCCACATTGGACGATCCCTTTGTTGATCGCACCGGCCCAGATCCCACGGGACTTACAAGAAGCTCGCTCGGCCACCATGATCGTATGAGTGCTTCCATCCTGTATGTCGGCCAGGCGGACCTTGCTGTTTCGATAAAAACAGCCCAAACCGGTCTCATCGGCCGTACCGGATTCATCGCCTCCACACACACCAGCATAACTAGCAACGGCCGCTGTCGTCAGCGTGGTCCCTGAACCATTCACAATGGAAATCGGGCCGGCAGGAGTAAGATCGGAAGGGCAAAGGTAGGCCGCGATCCGCGTCTGGATTCCAGGGAAGTTCTTGATCGGCTGACCGAAATTGAATTGGTTGTAGAGCGGTGCTTGATCGAGCTGAGGCAGAATCAAAGCGGACCAGCCCCAGCCGTTGTCGGTATCGTCGCCTCCAGGGATTGTGCCAGACCCGTAGGGCAGAGCGGCACAATAACCCATTGGCAATGTCCCAAACGCGTCATGGTAATTGTGCAGCGCCAGGCCAATCTGTTTCAGATTGTTCTTGCACTGCGTTCTTCGGGCGGCTTCCCGAGCCTGCTGGACGGCCGGCAACAGCAGTGCAATTAGCACGGCGATCACAGCGATGACCACCAGCAACTCAATCAACGTAAAGCCTTTTAAATGTTTGCTTTGCCTCATCAAATTGGTCGCTTTCGGTTAGTCCAGAGGGCAAAAAAACTGTTTGTCGATGGTGTGGCCCAATCCTCGACGAAGCGTCAGACATTTCGCTCGAAGCCGCGATCGCCGCCCCAAGCGGGACCGCACGGACCAACAATGATGACATTGAGACTCAGTCTCATTAAATTCTTCAGCATGCTACTGGCGATTTCCTCACCTGTCAAACCTTAAATTTCTGCGAATGACGTTTTGACTGAATTACGGCTTGTCGCTCAGTCTCTGATCGCCACCAGAACAAATCGATGGCTACGTTTTGCAACTCAAAATCGCTTCCTGATGGGGAACAGGTGAGATCCCTGCGTGATCCCTCCCGCAGCAAGCGATCCGAGGTTTCCGCCGTCGTCTGTCGACTCGTCGCAGTCTCTTCATTTTCGAGGATTAGTGTGGTACAACAGTTCAACTGGTACCACCTTGCGTTACTTGGGGAATCATGAGTCTTTTGGCACCTGCGAAACTGGCCTTGGCGGATGGCACTGTCTATCCAGGCACGGCATTTGGAGCGTCTGGCGAGGTCTACGGCGAGGTCTGCTTCAATACGAGCATGACCGGTTATCAAGAAATCCTGACTGACCCGTCTTATTGTGGTCAGATCGTGGCGATGACCTATCCGTTGATCGGAAATTACGGCGTCAATACCGAAGATATTGAAAGCCGCGGCCTGTCATTGCGAGGATTTGTCGTCCGCGAATTGTGCCGGCAGCCCAGCAATTTCCGCTCGACTGATACTCTGGACGGATATTTGAAAAAGGCCAATGTCGTCGGCATCGAAGGGGTCGACACCCGAGCGTTAGTCCGGCGATTGAGGATTCGCGGAGCGATGACCGGTGTCCTGTCGACCATCGATCTGGATGACGCGTCACTCGTCAAAAAAGCTCAGACGAGCCCGGAACTGGTCGGGCAGGACCTTGTCCGCGAAGTCATGCCGGCAAAGTCGTTCGACTGGACTGAAGGGCTGTCCGCCCTGGGGCAATCCGGTCTACCCACTGCACCTGCAGTGGGAAAAGAATTCCATGTCGTGGCCATCGATTATGGCATGAAATGGAATATTCTGCGGCATCTGAAAACAGCCGGCTTTCGTGTGACGGTCGTTCCCGGCACCGCGACGGCGGACGAAGTTTTACAGCATAAGCCGGATGGTGTGTTCCTGTCGAATGGCCCTGGCGATCCCCGACCGCTGGCTTACGCCATCGAGACGATTCGTAAACTATTGGGTCGTGTGCCCGTGTTCGGCATTTGCCTGGGTCACCAACTGCTCGGCCTGGCCTGCGGAGCCGAAATCTACAAGTTGAAATTCGGCCATCGTGGTGCGAATCAGCCAGTCCTGAATAAGGACAATGGCCGAGTCGAAATCACTTCTCAGAATCATGGCTTTGCGATCGCATCCGAATCGCTGCCGAAGCATCTGGAAGTCACCCACGTGAACTTGAACGATCAAACAATCGAGGGACTTCGGCATCGCGACTTCCCCGCGTTCTGCGTTCAATATCACCCGGAAGCTTCCGCGGGACCACATGACAGCGGTTATCTGTTCCAGGCGTTTCGTCAGTTGATGACAAAGGCCTGAACACCCAACAGCTCATTGAAATAAAGAAGGATTTGTCGTCATGGCGTTTGAACGCAGTTTCGTTTTGTTGAAGCCCGATGCCGTCGCTCGTCGGTTGATGGGGGAAATTCTGGGACGATTCGAAGCCAAAGGTTTGAAGATTGTCGGCATGAAGATGCTGACAGTCACTCCTGAGCTTTCCAAGCAACACTATGCCGAACATGTCCACAAGCCATTTTATCCCATGCTGGAAGAATTTATCACTTCGGGACCGGTCGTCGCATTGGCTGTCGAAGGACCAGGAGCCATTGCAGTCATTCGCGCGATGCTCGGTGCCACAAATGGGCGTGAAGCAGGCCTCGGCACCATTCGCGGCGATTTCGGATTGAGCCGTCAGATGAATCTCGTTCACGGCAGCGACGGCCCTGAAGCGGCTGTGCGTGAATTGGCGATTTACTTCAAGCCAGAAGAACTGCTGACCTATTCGACATCGCTCGATCCCTGGACGGCCGCCGGCGACGAAAAGTAGGTCGCTTTCCCATCAGCCTCGAACGAGCTTCTCGGCCCGCTGGTTCAGCTCCAGCGGGATCTTTTCGATCAGCATGTCGATGATGTGATCCGGACTGATCCCTTCACTTTGAGCGGCGAACGTCGTGACCAGCCGATGACGCAACACAGGATGGGCGATGGATTTGATGTCTTCCGTCGTCACATGAAATCGCCCTTCAAGCAGTGCCCGGGCCTTGGCTCCCAGAATCAAATTCTGTCCCGCGCGAGGGCCAGCGCCCCATGACACGTACTCTTTGATGAACTTGGGTGCATCCGCTTCTTTGGGCCGTGTCGCCCGTACGAGATCCCTTGCATAGACGAATACATGTTCGGCTACGGGAACTTTCCGCACGACCTCTTGCAGCGCCAAAATCTGACGACCCGTCAATGTCACCGCCAATTGAGGTTCGTCGCCTCCGGTGGTTTGCTTGAGGATTCGCAGCTCTTCTGCCGCATTCGGATATTGCACGACGATATTGAACATGAAGCGGTCAAGCTGCGCTTCCGGTAGAGGATAAGTTCCCTCCTGTTCAATCGGATTCTGCGTGGCCAGGACAAAAAATGGCACCGGCAGGCGATAGGTATTCGAGCCAACGGTGACGTGACGCTCCTGCATCGCCTCGAGTAATGCGGCTTGCGTCTTGGGCGGCGTACGATTGATTTCGTCGGCTAACAAGACGTTGGTGAAAATGGGGCCTTGCATAAATTGAAACAGCCTGCGCCCCGATTCAGGGTCCTCTTGCAACACATCCGTACCGGTAATATCCGACGGCATTAGGTCGGGCGTGAACTGAATCCGACGGAACGACAACTGCAGAATTTTCGCCACGGTGCTAACGAGCAGAGTTTTTGCCAGTCCTGGCACTCCCATCAACAGACAATGCGACCGGCAGAACATGGCAATCAGCAACTGATCGACCACCTCGTTCTGACCGATGATCACCTTGCCGATTTCCAGCCGCAGACGCGCGTAGGCGCTGGCCAATCCGCGAATGGCGGCCAGTTCGCGTTCGCGAGTGGTGGCGTCTGAGGCAGTCGTCGCGTCGTCATTGGCGGCGGCGGACATTCCGTGCGACTTTCCGTGGATCGAGTTTTTTTCGAAGGATGACTACTATACACCGCGCGGCGATGGACCAAACTGATGTTCATCGCGCGCGTCATAAAATGACGAGTTGGTGGTCAGAAGACAATCTGTCGTGTGACAGACGGCTTCTGACAGACTCGATCGTTTGATGACTGCACGACAACGATTGCTAGAACTATACCTAAAAAAGGGCTGTCACACCGCCAAGTGTGCTGCCATCCCGCTCGAAAACAATACCGAGACAAGGAGCTCTCCCGATGTCCGATCGTGATTCCTGGAACGACCCTCAGCCCGAAGCACCACTCCCCGCCCCCAAGAAGAAGATGAGCGGGTGTATGCTGGCCGCCTTGATCGGGGGCGGGTTGTTCCTGGTCGGTATGGTCGCCTGTTGTGGAGGTGGAGCATGGGTCGTGTCGCTGATGGTTCCCACCATCAGCAAGGAACCCGCCGACGTCGCCGCCGTGGGCCGCCAGATTTTGAACACGGAAATGCTTGAAGACTTTTCTCCCGACAACGCGATGACCATCGACAATATGCTATTTACGATGCGTATCGCCGAATTCCGACACAAGGAAGGTAAGGGTGAAATGATGATCGGCAGCATCAAAATCAAAATGGGAGATCCCAAGCAGATGGGTGCCCAGTCCCAAGGAATTCGTCAAGGATTTGAAGCCAAAGGGCGAGAAACGCTGGACATGAAGAAGACGGAAACACACGAGATCAAGATCAATGGCCAAAAGGTGATTGTTTCGATCGGTGAAGCGACCGAACGCAGCACCGGTAAGATCGTGCATACGGCTGACGCCGAATTCAATCAACCAGTCGGCCAGACTTTCGTGATCCTTCGTATGGATGACGAGATCTGGGATCAAGATGCTGTGTTGAAGATGCTGGAGGAGATCAAACCGGGCGACGGGAAAGTCGAAAATCCGAAGCTGAAAGTCGAAAATCCTGACGAGGCAAAACCCGCAGAAACCACACCGGAAGACGCTAAGCCCGACGAGGCGAAACCCGAAGAAGCAAAACCAGAGGAGACCAAGACTCCGTGAGACGGAGTCTTTGGCACCGGTCATTCTCAAAGGAGAGCGAGTCTTTCTCGCTCTCCCATTCATTTTGACCGCCTGTCATTGACTGAATTTGACGTGATATCCCGCGATCATCATGCCACTGTCGACCGTGAGCGTTTGTCCCGTCACCAGTGTGCTGCCGGTAATCAGGCTCAGGATACAAGCAGCCACATCTTCCGGCTCGCAAACGCGACCGAGCGGTAATGATTGATCATAAGCCTCTTTGACACGATCGTAGTTTGGGCCCAGGCCGGCTTGCGTCCAGCGTCCCGCGATAAATCCGGGAGCAACCCCGTTCACGCGAATATGGGGCGCCAGCGTTCGGGCCAGCGACACCGTCAAGTTATCGAGAGCGGCTTTGGTACAGCAATAAGGAATCGAACTGCCCTGTCCCAGCAACGCAGCGACACTCGACACATTGATAATAGTTCCACTTCCGGTCCTGAGCATCGGCGCTCGCACGGCCCGAGCACAATGGAACGCACCGACGACGTTGACTTTGTAAAGCCGTTCCCAAACCTCGTCCGAAACCTGATCGAGATCATCAAAGGGAATGAACTGCGTCGTCCCCGCACAGTTCACCAAGACATCAATTCGCCCCCACTCTTTGACCGTAGCCGAGACCATACTGCGACAAGCCGCATCATCGGCGACATCCGCAAGTACGGCGAGACTGCGCATCCCCAGTGCCTGAATGTCGGCCGCCGTTTTCTCGGCGTCATCGCGCGATCGCGAGTAGTTCACGACGACGTCGTACCCTTGTTGTGCCAATAGCAACGAAGTCGCTCGACCGACTCCGGTCCCACCACCTGTGACAATCGCAACTTTTTTTGTCGATGACATGATCCCCCCTCCTCGAAGCTCGTTATTTTAGATATTGCGGTATTGGTTTCGGACGAACGCCCCTGAGCGCGTCCGCGTCTGTCATTTTTCGTCTGTTGCTGGCAACTCGATTCGCATTGCACTCCAGAACTCGCGACACATATCCCGGTTGACTCACGGTCACGAAGCCAGACGTCCTTAACGCGCCATCCAGTCGACGCATACAACAAAATACCGCAAATCGCTGGCGCTGTCGCTCTGTCGAATGAATGTCATACAATAGACGGAGGTTTCGGCCCGCCACGCACGATACATTCCTTCAGCCAGACTCACCTATGCGTATGCAATTTGCACCGGACTGCTTTCTGCTCGGCGTGCTCATTCTCGGAGTCGGAACGACCATCCTCGCCGCCGATGACACCTCGGTCGCGGTTGATCCCGACCACGCCGCCAAACGCACCAAAGGGTTGGCGATCTTTAAGACGGACGTCCGTGACCTGCTGAAACAAAATTGCATTTCCTGCCATGGGGGTGACGCCACGGAGGGAAAGCTCGATCTGGCGACCCAGGAAGGCTTACTGCAGGGCGGTGAACGAGGACCGGCAGCAGTGATTGGTCGGGGTGAGAAAAGCTTGCTCACTCGAGTGATCTCACACCAGCAACAGCCGCACATGCCGAAGGATGAGGCGAAACTTTCGCCAAAGCAAATTGATTCGATCCGGGAATGGATCGATCTGGGAGCTCCCTATGACGAGCCGCTCGTCCCGAGAAAAGTCGCCACGACGGCCTGGACCGAACGACGGATTTCTCCAGAAGTCAAACAGCATTGGTCGTACCAACCACTCCACCTGGTCGTGCCGCCCGCGGTCGAAGACCAGCAAGACTGGGTCCGTTCGCCCATTGATCGCTTTCTATTGGCGAAGCTAGCTGACGCGAAGCTGCAGCCAAACGGCCCCGTCGGTCGAGCCGCTTTGATCCGCCGTGTTTATTTCGACGTGATTGGATTACCCCCCACCAGTGACGAGGTTGAATCGTTTGCCACCGATCAGCGCCCCGACGCCTATGAGCAACTTGTCGATCGTCTGCTCGCGAACCCGCACTATGGCGAGCGGTGGGGTCGCCGCTGGCTGGATTTGGTGCGGTTCGCCGAAAGTCACGGATTCGAGCACGACTACGATCGGCCGTCCGCGTTTCACTATCGCGACTTCGTCGTCCAGGCATTGAACAGCGGCATGCCCTATGACCAATTCGTGCGATTTCAAATCGCCGGGGACGAGATTGCTCCCGATGATCGACTGGCGATGATGGCCACTGGCTACCTGGCCGCAGGCGTTCATTCGACGCAGATCACGAAGAATGAGGTCGAGAAGCATCGCTATGACGAGATGGACGACATGCTGGCGACGATCGGTACGTCGCTGCTGGGTTTGACCGTCGGCTGTGCTCGATGCCATGACCACAAATTCGATGCGATCCCTCAAAGGGACTATTACCGCCTGTTGTCGACATTCACGTCGACCATTCGTAGCGAGGTGGAACTGGATTTTGATCCGATCGGCTACCAGCGGGCAAAAACTGACTACGACCGGGAACACCTTCCCTTTGAAGCGGCCGTCCGCGACTACGAAACCCATCAGCTGCCCGATCGGTTTGCCGAATGGCTCGCGAAAAATCGAGCGACGGACGAGGATTCCGGCTGGTTGATTCCCACGGGAATCGCTTACAAATCACAGGGAAACGCCTTATTCACGCCACAACCCGATGCTTCCTACCTGGTCAGCGGCCCCAGTCAGGCAAACGACGTCTGGACGATCTCATTTGAAACGAAGCTGACAGGGATTCAGTCGGTTCAATTGGAAGCATTGGCCGATCCTTCACTTTCCAATTCGGGGCCAGGCCGTGCCAAGAATGGCAACTTTGCTTTGTCCGACATCTCGGTCGACATCCGTCCCGTCGGTCAGGCTGTTGAGGGTATCTCAGAACCGGTCAAATTCATTTCGGCGAAAGCGACCTTCGAGCAAAACGGATTCCCCGTCGCCGGGGCAATCGATCAGAACACCGGCAGTGCGTGGGCCGTCGATCCCGAGTTTGGCAAGAATCACGCCGCCGTCTTCTTAACCGACAAACCATTCGGTTTCGAGCAAGGAACATTGGTCACCATCACATTGAAATTCAATGTAAACGTCCACCACTCGATTGGTCGCCCGAGGCTGACAATTTCTCAACGGTCCGATCTTCCCCCCACCATCGGCGGAGCGAGAGCCGAGGCTATTCAAACGATTCTGAAAATCCCGGTGGCCCAATTGACGGTCGCACAGAAATCTGAGGTGCTTGGTTGGTACAAGGCTCAAGATCCTGGATGGAAAGAAGTCGAAGGCCATCGCGCAACACACGCCGCCGGTGCCCCCAAACCGCGAGTGCAGAAAGTGTTGGTCGCCAGCGAGGGACTGCCACCGGTGACGCTCCACACACAGGCTGAAGCGGAATTCCTGAAAGAGACGCATTTTCTTCGTCGTGGCGAAACAATTCACAAGGACGCCGTGGCCTCACAAAGTTTCCTGCAGGTGCTGATGGCCAATCCAGATGCGCCCCAATTGTTTCAAGCGTCGCCCCCCGCAGGGTGGCGCACATCCTATCGACGAACGTCGCTCACCAATTGGCTGACTGATCGAGAAGCAGGTGCCGGCAATTTGCTGGCTCGTGTCATCGTCAATCGGCTTTGGCAACACCATCTGGGACGTGGAATTGTCGCCACCCCCTCTGATTTTGGAACGCGCGGCGAGTTACCAACACACCCGGAATTGCTGGATTGGCTGTCACACGAGTTGATCCGCCATGAATGGAATTTGAAGCCCCTCCATCGACTGATCCTGACCAGCAGCGCCTACCAGCAAGCCAGTGACGTCGATGAAGCGCGAGCCCTGATTGATCGCGAAAACAAACTGGTCTGGCATCGGCCCCGTCGACGATTGGAGGCGGAAGTCATTCGTGACGCGATTCTTGCCACCGGCGATCAACTGAACGATCGGCTTTACGGACCAGGTCAGTTAGACGAAGGACACAAACGAAGAAGCGTGTACTTCACGGTGAAGCGCAGCCAATTGATGCCCTCGATGACTGTCTTCGACGCTCCCGATGGCACAACACCCGTGGCCGAACGTCCGCAGACGACCATTGCACCCCAGGCCTTGTTGCTGATGAATAACCCCCAGGTCCGAGAGGCCGCCAGACAATTCGCCACACGATTGCTTCCCACGGCCAAAGGCTCGCTGGAAGAAGCAGTGCGAGTCGGCTACCTCACCGCCGTCAGCCGGCCGCCCACTGTCGAGGAAATGACACAGACCGTGGCGTTCCTTCGCCAGCAATCGGCGTCTTACGCCGTCAATGATTCCCAGACAAACCTGTCCCGTGCGTTAGTCGATTTTTGCCAGGTTCTGTTCTGCCTGAATGAGTTTATCTACACAGAATAAACCCTGAGGAATCGGCAAAGGAGAAATCGCGGCAATGCGATGCGAGCGGGTGTTTACGACTCGTCGTCGGTGTCAGCAGCGGAAATCAAATCAAGTCGTTTGCGCATCAGGTGAATGTCCATGCTGGCGACCGTCAGAACCTGAGTTGTTTCCCAAGCCAGCGGCATAATGAACTTGGCTTCGTTCGGTGTGCGAACAACCAGCAGGGCATCGTCGTTCGTCAATTCGGGACGTGTCAGTCGATCAACCGATCGATAGAGCAGCGTACCGGGATGCAAATCTTTCTCGATCATCGCATACGGCGGATCGAAGAAGACGATGTCATACGGATACCAGCTGCCCCCCTGTGCCTTGAACGAACAACGCAGGCAATCGACACGCCAGCAAAGCGTTCGATCGGCGACTTTCAAACTTTCGACATTCTTGACCAGCAGCTCGTGAGCGCGATGATCCTGTTCACAGAATACCACGCTGGTGGCGCCGCGACTCAGTGCCTCAAATCCCAGAGATCCGGTCCCGGAATAGATGTCGAGGACTTTGCTGCCCGGCATTCGATGTCGAATATGGTCGAATAGCATGACTTTCGCGCGATCGATGATCGGGCGCGTCGTCAGCCCCGGGTTAGTCAGTAAGGTCCGGCGACGAAATTGTCCGGCGATAATGCGCATGCGGGGTCTTTCCACCCGAAGAAGGTCTCGCGCCCGTCGGAAACAAACGGTTCCCGCTCAGCGGATTCAATCCGGAAGAACCGCCTTCCGTCGAGCGATCTTCGGAGTTCGATTATATCATCAGGATGCCCGAAGAGCCTCGTCAGACCGAAATCAGCCAGGAAATTGCGGGCCGCACTTGCAAACGAACTCAAACCATCAGTATCCGATGATCTGACCACTCATTTGCGACCACCCGTCAATTCACGCGATTCTTTGACCTCTTCCCAGTCGTCCATCGACATAATGACCTCACGAGCCTGGCTGCCATTGTAGCCGCCGACAATTCCATCTTCGGCCATCCAGTCGATTAATCGGGCACCGCGTCCGTACCCCACACCCAAAGCACGCTGCAGCAGCGAAACGCTTCCGCGACCTTCGCGAATCACCACGGCAACCGCTTCTTCGTAAAGATCATCACGTTCGCGTGGCTCGGACGAACCTCCGCCTTTGGCCCCTTTTCCCGTCGCGGGCGCGGCTTTCAGTTGAACAAGCTCTTCGTCGTATTGAGGCGCCTGGTCCGAGAAGAACTCAATCACCTTATTGACTTCTTCATCGCTGACATACGTGCCCTGGGCTCGTTGCAGGGCACTGGTCTCGGGGGCCATGTAAAGCATGTCACCCTTACCAAGCAGCTTATCCGCCCCCATTTCGTCCAGCACCACCCGGCTATCCATCCGGCTGGCGACCTGAAAGGAGATACGAGCAGGCAAATTCGATTTGATCAGACCAGTAATCACGTCGACCGTCGGCTTCTGAGTCGCCAGCACGAGGTGAATTCCCACCGCACGCGATTTCTGAGCCAGTCGAATGATGTGACCTTCGACGTCTTTGCCCGAAGTCATCATCATATCGGCCATTTCATCGGCGATGATGACGATGTAGGGAATCGACTCGGGAACGAGCGCAGCTTCCTCGGTACCCGCTTCAAGTCCCAGCTTCTTCAGAACTTTTTCCCGTCCGAGTTTGTTGTAACTGTCAATGTGACGCACCCCGACCGCCGAGAGCAACTGATATCGCTCTTCCATCTTGTCGACAGCCCAGCCGAGAACCGCTTCGGCCTTTTTCATGTCGGTGATGACCGGATGCATCAAGTGAGGGATACGACTGTAGGGGCTCAATTCGACCATTTTCGGGTCGATCATCAACATCTTGACCTGTTCGGGACTGCGCGTCATCAACATCGAAACGATCAATGTGTTCAGGCAAACGCTTTTCCCTGTCCCCGTTCGTCCAGCGATCAACAGGTGCGGCATTTTGCACATGTCGACAACCAACGGCTTGCCGCTGGCGTCCTTGCCAAGAAACATCGGAATCGCCTTGGTTTCGACGTCGACACGGCACGAATCAATCAGTTCCTTCAGTCGAACCATGACGCGAACGTCGTTGGGAACTTCGACACCCACCGTGTTCTTGCCGGGAATCGGAGCAATCACGCGCACCGACGAAACGCGCAGCGCAATCGCCAGGTCATCCGCGAGTGCGGTCACCTTGGACAGCCTCAGCCCTTTTTCCAGTTCCAATTCAAATTGCGTGATGACTGGTCCCGTATCGATCTCGACCACTTTGACATTCAGGCCAAAATCTTGAAACGTCTTTTCCAGCTTGGCGGCAGCGATCTGCGCTTTGGAGGCCAAGATGTCATATGGAAACGCTTCCGCATCATCGAGAATCGCGGTATCGGGCAAACGGTGTGGTACGCGCGGCACGGACGCTGCATCGACTGGCGCACAGCCCCCGGCCAATTTCATGCCAACCGGCGGGTTGACCCGAATCGGTGACCGTTCAGGCGACAACGAGAACGATGTCGGAGTCAGCTCTTCAGCGGGAATCGGCAACGGATCGAAGGCGATGTCATCATCACTCGTTTCAACCGACGATGGCTCGCTTATCGAAGGCTCAGGTTTTTTCGGTTCAATAACGGGCTCAAGTTCTTCGATGGGCGGTGCGAGAACGCTGACCAGCGCCGCAACCGTTTCGGCCGACAGACTGCCGTCGCTCACGATCACGCGAGGAGCAGGTGTGGGAACCAACACGGGTGGTGCGTTGACGCGAATCGTGGAAACGGGCAAATCCGGCGCGAGAGCCGGATCGTCCTCTGGAGGTTCGATGTCATTCGTTTCCGGGGGAATATCAGGCAATTGCGGAGGAGAATCCGCGACGACAGTGTCGGTCGGCGTGTTCTTCGCGGCGGAGGATGAGCCCCTGGTGGTTGACGGCTTGCCGAATGCCAGTCGACTCCAAATCGTGATCGGCAACAGCGCAAAACAGATGGCCGTCCGCACCAAATGTTGTTCCCCGGTCAACAGTAGACCGGCGATCGTCGCTGTTGCCAGGAGGATCAAGCTGCCGACTCGGGAAAAATGTTGATCGAGCAGAATGGCTCCCCAAGCCCCGACATAACCTCCGTTGCCCGTCAACGAACCGGAAATCGTCAACGGCAGATACCATTGGGCCGCGACGCAGACCGCCAGAACGATCAGACAAGCCCCGAAGAATCGGATTACCGGATCGTGATAGACATCCCTGGCCAGCAGACGAATGTCGAGCACAATCAGGGCCACCAGAACGAAATACGCACCGGCGCCTGTCGCGACGACCAGATCGTGAGCCAGCCGTGCACCGGCAATGCCGCAGAGATTCATCGGCTGGGCATGGGTTGGAAAGACCAGGCTCGCCGGGGGATCAGCCGGGTCATAGCTGACAAGGCTCAGTCCGAGAAAGACAGCCAGTGCCAGGACGACCAGCGCCAGCAGATCCGTTCGGAGTCGCCCGTAGTCGATCATGAGTCCCTCGCCAACGGAACTCCCTCTCATCGCCGAGTACCGACAGATCGCTCTGCGGAACGACTCAATGATATTTGTCGGGAAGTCTCAGGCGTTTAGAACGAGACGAGGCCACCACGTAATGGTCCCCTATGGGGGAAATCTATCACCGGAATCGCAGTCCGGTTGAAAAAACGCAACAGCGAATGTGGTGTTTCGTCAACATGGCGATTCGATTGTGCCGGTTATGTCGTTCAAAACGGTTTAGCGGGAACCTGTTTGCTCCGAATCGTACCGGTCGCCGTAGACTCAATGAACCAGATTGTCGGCAATCCATTGCCAGAGCTCCCGAGCCACATCGGTCTTGGTCCCGGAAAATGCGGCCACGTTGAGCCCGGATTGATCGATAATTTCAATCTGATTTGTGGGGGAACCGATGGCCGTAGGTCGGTTCAACACAATGGCATCGCAGTTCTTGTGCTTCAGTTTTCGCAGAGCGTTGACATGGGCAAATTCGTCGGATTCCAGAGCGAATCCCACGACCCAGCGGTGACCTTTCTGCAGCCCCAGATCGGCCAGAACATCGGCGGTTTCCACTAATTCAAGTTCCAGCGAAACACCGGTCTTCGCCAACTTTCCGGAAAAGCGTTCACGAGGTCGATAATCGCAGACCGCGGCGGTCGCGATCACTCCATCGCAACGGACAAACAACTGGTTACACACATCATGCAGTTCTTCCGTCGTTTCGACATCATGCACCTCGCAACCCACGGGTGGCGTTAGCGCCACCGGCCCACTGACGAGCACCGCTTCGTGCCCCGCAGCCTGCACGGCGTCAACGATGGCGTATCCCATTCGTCCGCTGCTGGCATTTGACAGATAGCGGACATCATCGAGATATTCCCGCGTTGGTCCGGCGGTGATCAGAATTCGCATCGGAGCTGTTCCGGAATGTTTGCGAGGAAATCAGCGGGCGAACACGAGATTCGCTGCGTTCGATCGTCTAGGGCAGTTCTCGCGATTACGTCATCAAAGAAGATTTTGACCTCAAACAGGCTACCGATCTTTGGAAAACGCCGACCCAAGATCGGGACGGGGGAAACAAGGGAATCAGGTTGCTTCAACTTTTATGATCAAGCAAGGCAGTCATTGCCACGATGATCTCGGCAGGTTCAGCCATGCGTCCCGCTCCGACCTGACCACAACTTAACCAGCCGGATCCAGGATCAACAAAATGCACTCCATCGTCACGCAAGATCTGGACATTCCTCTGGACCGATTTCTTGGCCCACATTTCACAATTCATCGCTGGGGCAACCAACAGGGGACAAGTGGCCGTCAGCACGAGAGTGGAAAGAAGATCTGCCGCAAAACCTCCTGCCGCTTGAGCCAGGAAGTTTGCTGTGGCCGGGGCGATGACAAACAATTCGGCCCGTTGCGCCAGTCCGATATGCTCACCGCGAAAGTGTTCCGTCGGCTTAAACGAACTGACGTAAACGGGACGGCCGGTTAAGGCCTCGAACGTTGTCGCCCCAATGAATTGTCCCGCCGCTTCTGTCATGACAACAGACACATGCGCCCCTGCCTGGACAAGCTTGCTGCACAGGTCTGCCACCTTGTAAGCGGCGATACCACCACTGACGCCCAGCAGAATTTCGCGACCATTCATGATTACATGTCGTCGAGAGACGGACCACTCGAGAAGTGTCGTTCGCGGTTTTCGTCATTGCGAGTCACGACCGCACCGCTGGCATCCAGAAAGATCTTGTCCTGAATGATTTCTTGAACGACGATTTCCATCGCGTTTTTGGTTTGAATTTCCACTAACGGACGGGTTCCGCGGTTCAAAGCGACCATCCGCTTTTGGATCAGCGAGGAGAGTTTAAAACGACCGCCAACCTTCTTGACGATCTCTTCTTCTTTCAATTCGTCGAGCATTTCCGTTTCCAATTCTTCGGTAAAAGTCAGGCCCGGGTGGGCCAAAGTTCTATTCGCAATCGCGGTACTCGCGTTTTAAAGACTGTGTTTGCCAATGATCGTTTTGATCTCATCCACAGCTCGATCCAGATCATCGTTAACTACTTGATAACAATAACGATCGGCCAAGGCTAGCTCTTCATGGACCTTTCGCAACCGCCGCTGGATGGTTTCCTCGGAATCGGTGGCCCGATTCCGCAATCGCTGCTCACAAACTTCCAAGGAGGGGGGCTGCAAAAAAATCGTCAACGCTTCAGGATAAATTTCCATCACTTTCAGTGCACCCTGCACATCGATTTCAAGAAATGCCCATCCCTGATTATCTTTTGCCCGCTGGATTTCCGATTTCAGTGTCCCATACCAATATCCCGCACCGAAGACTTCCGCCGTCTCCAGAAAATCACCCTGGTCCCGGCGTTTGACGAACTCGTCGGTCGTCAAAAAATAATAAGCGACCCCGTCTACTTCGCCTTTTCGCTGGGGTCGCGTGGTCGCCGAAATCGCTTTCACCAGCTTCACCGTGGACTCATTGATCAGGCGTTCGACGACCGTCGTCTTGCCGCTACCACTAGGTCCGGACAAAACGAGAATCTGGAAGTCATTACGCCCCACACGTGCCGCCACGCCACATTACTCCACATTTTGCACAATCTCGCGAATCCGTTCGATACTCGACTTCATCTCGACCGCCGAATGCGAAAGTCCAATATGATTCGCTTTCGAGCCGATGGTATTCACTTCGCGAAACATTTCCTGACAGAGAAAATCCAGTTTTCGACCCGGCGAAGTTCCCTTTTCGATCAGTGTCAGAAACTGGGCAATATGGCTTCTCAGACGCGTGATTTCTTCATGGATGTCACAGCGATCCGCATACAAAGCCACTTCTCTCAGCACGTCGCCCGGTTCGACTTTCACATCGGTCCCTGACAGCAACTCTCGCGTTCGTTGAACCAGTTTTTCGTGGTAATCATGAGCGACCTGGGGCGCCATGGTCACCACTTGTCCGAGAACTTCTTCAATCGACTGGCATAATTGCCGCAATTCTTTCGCTGTCGCGTCCCCTTCTTTGCGACGAAACTCTTGCAAATGGTTGGCAGCCCCCTTGACGGCCTGTTCCACCAGCGGCCAAAGTTGTTCCACAACTTCCGTGTTAAACGCCGTGTCGTTCATGACACCGGGCAAATTCAGCAGGCGAGCGGGATCGGGCGAAGGGACTGACAGTTCGCGGCAAATCTCATTCAATTGATGCCAATAAGATTTCAGCATTTCGCTGTTAAGTCGCGGACCGGCTGAACTCGTCGTTTGGTCGATTCTCAGCGACAGATACACGGTGCCACGAGAAATGGTGTCGCGCAACAACCGCTCAAATTCCGTTTCCTGCTGCTGGAACCCCTCGGGACAGCGAAGCGATAACTTGAAATGGCGGTTGTTCACACTCCGAATCTCGACGCGACAGTACGCGTGCTCATTTTGAATGACCGACTCGCCATATCCCGTCATACTCAACAGCACAGACATTCGCCCGAAAAGAGTTACCAATCAGCTCGCAAACTCACTACTGCGGATTCTTATCCGCAGGTGCGTCAGGCTTCGGATCGGCTGGCTTTTTATCCGCCTCAGCCGCATCGCCTGCCTTCGGTTCTTCCGGCTTTGCCGGAACAGGGTCTTCGGTCTTCTTAGCGTCTTCGGCCGTTGGCTGCTCGATTGCAACAGGCTTCTCGGCTTCGCTCTTCTTTTCGACATCCGCTTTCGGCGTTTGATCGGCCGCGGGTGGATTTGCATCAGCCTTGTCATCCTTGGGAGCAGCGACGACGTCCGGGGTCTCGGTCGCCGGCTCATTTTTCGGCTCGGCCTTTTTCCCCTCACTGCTGACCTCTTCGTCCCGGAACAACGACTGATCGGCTCGCTGGCCACTCGAATGATGCAGGGCGACGACGCTGCCGGCGCACAACAAAATCCAGGCCGAAGCCACACCGATCGTGATTCGGGTAAAGACGTCGCCGGCCTTCGTTCCGAAGGCACTTTGACCACCCATACCGCCAAATGCACCGGCCAACCCACCGCCGCGACCGCGTTGCAGCAGGATAAGCCCGATTAGAAACAGGCCTGAGAACATCAACAGCGTCATCAGGAAATAGGAAAACGTAACCATGGAATTTCCGTCCTTCGAACCGTCAACCAACGAGAATTAAGCCATTGTAGCAACTTCGCCTGCAGCCCGCACGATCGCAAGAAACTGATCCGCTTTCAGGCTGGCACCACCCACAAGTGCACCGTCGATATTCGGTTTTGCGAGCAACTCCTTGGCGTTGTCCCCCTTCACGCTTCCTCCGTATTGGATCCGGATCGATTCGGCAATTGGCTGACCGAATCGCTGGCCGAGCCACTTGCGAATGAAGGCGTGAGTCTCTTCGGCCTGCTCAGGTGATGCGGTCACTCCGGTTCCAATGGCCCAAACCGGTTCGTAAGCAACGACAACGTTATCCGTTTGAGCGGGTGTCAGATTCTTTAATCCCGCCGACAACTGCGTTTCCAAAACCGACTCGGTTCGTCCACCCTGTCGATCTGCCAGTTGCTCACCAATGCAGAAAATCACTTTCAATCCCCGCTCCAGCGCGGCGAGCACCTTCTTGTTAATGATTTCGTCGGTATCGCCAAAGAATTGACGACGTTCACTATGACCGAGGATCACCCATTGGCATCCCACGTCCAGCAGCATTTCGATTGCAATTTCGCCAGTGAACGCACCCGGCTTTTCGAAGGATGCGTTTTGTCCGCCCAAAACAACGCCGGAACCGCGAAGCTTCTCGGCAACGGAGGTTAAGTACACTGCGGGCGGGCAAACACCAACTTCAACGCCGGGAATGCTCCCATTCAATCCTTTGACCACTTCGGCCGCCAACGATTGGGCCGATTGAAGGGTCGTATTCATTTTCCAATTGCCGACAACAAACAACGTCCGTTTCAAATCATCACCCAATCAATTCGCTGCGAGGATACGAACCCAAGACTTCCATTCGAACCGCCAGATGGCTCAGGTCATCCAAGGTCCTCTTGACCTTGGCGTCCTTGGAATGCCCTTCACAGTCGATAAAGAAAATGTAGCCGCTTTCGGGTCCGCGTAAAGGGAAGGATTCAATCCAGGTCAGATTGATCTTATTCTGCTTGAAGGAGGCCAAGGCGTCAGACAAGGCTCCCGGCTTATCGCCAATCTGGAGCAATAACGACGTTCGATCGCGTCCTGTCGGACCAACCGGCTTGTCGCCGATCATTGCAAACCGCGTCACGTTGTTTTTATTGTCTTCCACCGAATCAGCCAGAATCTGCAATCCGTATTCAACGGCTGCCTGTTTACTGGCAATGGCTCCCGCGCCAGGTTTGTCTCGAGCCAATTGAGCGGCGGTAGACGTGCTGGTCACTTCGATCAGCCGCGCCTGCGGCATATTGCGGCTCAACCAATCTCGGCACTGCGACAGCGCTTGTGGCTTGCTATAGACCTCATTGATCTCGCCACGAGACACTTTACCGAGCAGGTTGTGGTGAATACACAACTGAATCTCGCCGCAAATCCTTAGCGGCAAGCGGGTAAACATATCCAGCGTATCGATAATTCGACCGTCGGTACTGTTTTCGATCGGAACCACACCAAAATCGGCATGACCACGATTCACTTCTTCAAAAACGGCGGCAATCGTGTTCACGGGAATCAAATCCGAAGATTCCCCAAACCGTTCCACAGCAGCCATATGCGTGAAGCTGAAGGCGGGGCCGAGATAAGAGACCCGGCGGGGCCGAATGCGATTTCGCACGGCACTTAGCACTTGCCGGAAAACGCCACGAACGGCGTCAGCGGGCAGTGGGCCTGGGTTTTCTCCCTCAATTCTCTTCAACAAATCGTCGTCGGATCGAGGATCATAAGTGGCGGACCACCAATTAGGATCCGCTTCGATCAATTTTGCCGTCGCCGCCGCACGACGATTCAATAACTTAAGAATCTCACTATCCAACCGCGCGAGTTCTTGCGCCGAATTGGCGGCCGCCTTCGCTGCGGAATTAGTGACCGATTTGGCGGAAGCCGGTGCAACGTTGTTCTTTACGGGCTTCTTTGGCACCGGTTTAGTGGCCATCCAAGCGACTCCGAGATGAGTTCGTGATTGTTCACCAGATCTTAAAAAATATTGACGCCAAAATGCAGGAAACCTTTTACAGCTGCAATTCAATGATTGTCAAGGAGACGGCACATTGAACAAAAAAAGCCCTGGCAAACGGAAGCCGCTCGCCAGGGCTTGATGTCTTTGGGGCAATTAGCCCTTCTGAATCAGACGCGGAATCGCTCCAGGGCTATGATCATAGCAGTCTTTTTCGTGCCACAGTGGCACACCGGCGGCGTATCGGGCAGCGAGCATCAACACCTTTTCCTCTGAGCCGGGCTTGGCAACAGTGGGTGCTCCAGGATCAATTCCGAGTGACTCAAAATCAATTTCCTCGAATTTTGCTTCGGTTTCGAGATCCGCCCCATCCTGATCCTCAACGAAGTCCAGATCGGGTTCCATTTCGTCAACATCAAAGTCAAACGACATTCGTTAGCTCCAGAAGCCGCTACACATGAAGAGTTTACGCGTTGTTCACATCAACCGAGTGCCGCACACGTTGGTTGCAACAACTGGTTTTCGACCGGGCATTGTTGAGATCGTGGGGATAAATGTCAACGATTTTCTTTACGCAGAAAAAAACATTCTCCGAGCACGTTCGGAACACCCTCACCGTTTCCCTGACGTTTTTTCACGACGAAATCCGTTCAATCGCATCATATAATGCATTCCACATCACCCGTTACTAAATATCGAGTTCTGACAGAATAACGGAGACTTCGGTGAATTGTGCCACTGGGATCGGTATTTTTTTTGTCGGCTCCACGAAAGTATATACGTCAGAGACACCCCAGAGCTCGAAAAATCTCCGCCTTTCTTACCTTGAGACCAAATATGTCATTTCGACGCTACTTGCTGGCCTCGCGTTCGCCGCGGCGGCTGGAACTTTTGCAAATGATCGTGCATCCCGAGTTGATCGCCGTGTGCCCCCCGATCTCATCCGAGGAAGCGGGATTCGATGACTGTCGCGATTTGAAAGCCATCCGAACACGGATGCTTGAGATTGCGCGACACAAGGCCAATCAGGTACGAGAGCAACTGAACGAAGACGAGGTCGCGTTGCACGAGCGCCCTCGAACATTAATTATCGCGGCGGATACGACGGTCATCGTCCACGACGCGAAAGGAGTGCCAATCGTCTTGGGCCAGCCACCGGTCTCCGATGATTGGCGTGAAGTCGTCAGAACGTGGTTTCTCGATTATTACGCCGGACAGACGCATCTGGCGGCAACGGCGATCCACGCGATTACACCCGACGGCCGATCGGCAGAACGAGTGGTCGAGACACGGGTGACATTTCGCTCCGATGTCACCCCCTGGCTGAACTGGTATCTGCTGACGGGGGAACCCCGCGGCAAAGCCGGCGGCTATGCGCTCCAGGGAGCGGGCAGCGTCTTCATCGACCGCGTTGAGGGCAGCCTGAGCAACGTCGTCGGGCTGCCCCTGGAAGCACTGCTGGAACTATTCGCAGAGGTCTCGCTGAAGTAACGCACCGTTCAGAAATCCGCATTCTTCGGCGTTCGCGGAAAAGGAATGCAATCACGGATATTCGTCATGCCAGTGACGAGTTGGACTGTGCGTTCCAACCCCAAGCCGAATCCACTATGCGGAACCGTGCCGTACTGACGCAGCTCCAGGTACCACCAATAGTCTTCGGGAACGAGACCGCATTCTCGCATTCGATCGATCAGGACGGCATGTCGTTCCTCGCGCTGGCTGCCGCCGATGATTTCGCCGATCCGCGGTACCAGCACATCCATGGCCCGAACAGTTTTGCCGTCTTCGTTGCAGCGCATGTAAAACGATTTGATCTCACGCGGATAGTCCGTCAGGATTACTGGCTGCTTGAAGTGCTGCTCGGTCAAATACCGCTCGTGTTCGGACTGCAGGTCTTTACCCCATGACACGGGATATTCGAACGTGTGGCCCGATTTTTCGAGAATCTCGACCGCTTTGGTGTACGTCAGCCGGATGAAGTCGTGTTCCACAATGTTTTCGAGCGATGCGATCAGCGTCGGCTCGATTCGATCATTAAAGAATGCGAGATCTTCGGAACATCGGTCGAGTACATCTTTCACAATCGTCCGGACGAATGACTCAGCCAGATCCATATTGTCTTCAAGTTCATAGAACGGCATTTCGGGCTCGATCATCCAAAACTCGGCTAGGTGCCGTGTGGTGTTGGAGTTTTCGGCGCGAAACGTCGGGCCAAACGTGTAGACGTCACCAACCGCCGTCGCGTAGATCTCGCCTTCCAACTGCCCGCTCACTGTTAGCCCGGCTTTCTTCCCGAAGAAATCCTGGGAATAGTCGAGCGGCCCCTTGCTTTGCTGCAACTTGGCGAGATCCAAGGTCGTCACCTGAAAGACCTGGCCGGCGCCTTCGCAATCGCTGGTCGTGATAATCGGAGTTTGAACGTACAGAAAATCTCGGGCCTGAAAGAAGTTGTGAATCGCCGCACAAAGCGCGTTCCTGACTCTCGCGATCGCACCGAAAGTGTTCGTTCGAGGCCGCAGATGAGCCTTCTCACGCAGAAATTCGAAGCTGTGTCCTTTTTTCTGCAGCGGATAGGTTGCGGGGTCCGCCGCCCCCAAGAGATGTAGACTGTGTGCGTGAACCTCGACTCGCTGGCCCTTGCCGAGCGATTCTTTGATTTCGCCGACGATCGAAACGCTGGCACCCGTATGAATCAGTTTGATCAGCGAAGAGTAGTCAGGCAGATTGGCGTCGACGACCACCTGCACATTTGCCATGCAGCTGCCATCGTTGACTTCCAGAAATGCGAAGTCCTGCTTGGATTCACGTTTGGTACGAACCCAACCACTCACGTTCACCGTGGTACCAGGTTGACCTGACTTCAATATCTGAACAACTCGCTTGCGCGACATGGTTCCAATCCGAGGAAAGAAAACAAACGTTTGTGAAGCGAACGCCAGTGTAGATATAGCCGATGGTCGTGCAATCTCCTAGACGCGGATCAGAGCGGGCATTTGGCCGTGAAAATCGCCGACCAGATCGATGTGTTAAGGCTTGATTTTCCGGATTGTCAAAGAACAAAAACGGCCTCCGAACGAATCCGGAGGCCGCTGTTCATTGTTGTACATCATCTCAGGGAGTCTGAGATGTTTATCATTTCATCGATATCCAAAAATCAGATCCGCATTCCGAGCAGGGTCGACAGGTGTCCGTGACGGACCGAACCGGTCTTTTCCTGGGGAGGAACAGGAGCTGGAGCGGCTGGTTCAGCGGCGGGAGCCATCGCTGGAGCAGCACCTGCGGCTGGAGCACAGCCACCGGTACCACAGGCGGTAGCACATCCACTGTTGCAGCAACCATCGACGATATCATATCCGCACAGGCGAAGAGCCTGTTCGGCTTGGCGACGGACACCACGATCGCAGTCACCCAACGCACAGGTCAGGGCGGCGACGATTTCGGGACAGCAGCAGCAGTGTTGGCGAATCTGATCACCAATCTTGTCTGCAGCACATCGGCGAACTCGTTCATCAGCATCGTTCAATCCATAGACGAAGGCCGTCATGATTTCTGGATTGCAGATGCAGTCATATCGTCGGCTCAGTTTACGGAGAGCAGCACGTCGTTGACGAGCATAGCAAGCCGTTTGTGAGGTGTAGATCAGCTTCGCGATATCGCAAGGATTCGCGTTGCAGCAGCGTGTTTCGACGGCGGCACAGCTAGGAGCACATGAGGCAGCCGGAGCTCCGCATGAAGGATTGCAGCCAGCAGGAGCACCGCAAGTCGGAGCACAACCGGTTGAACAGCAGCCGTGTCGTCCGAACAAGCCCTTCAGGCAGTTGCCATTCAGGAAGTTCGAGCAGCAAGACGATGTTGGGCAGCAGCTGGTCGCAGGAGCGGCACAAGCTGGAGCACAGCTAGCAGCAGGAGCGGCACAGCCAGGAGCACAAGCTGGAGCACAAGCTGGGGCACAAGCTGGGGCACAGCTGGCAGCGGGAGCGGCACAGGCTGGAGCACAAGCTGGGGCACAGCTGGCGGGAGCGGCACACGTGGCAGCAGGAGCTGCACAAGCGGGAGCACAACCACCACTCGCAGGAGCACAGGCGCTGTTACAGGCGGGGGCGCCGCCTGTGGTGCAGCAACCGCTTGGAGCGCAACCGCCGTTGTGGCAGCAGCTGTCGCAGCAAGGCGGCTTAATGTCCGAACAACGTCGTTGATACGTGTGGACTGTCGGACAACATGGTCGGACAATCACGGGTTTACAACAGGCTGGCTGGCAGGTCGAAGCACAGCCGCAGCTTTTCGCTGCTCCACAGCTGGTGAGGCTGCAAGACTGGGCGTCGGCCAGATTGGCAATGCTCATGGCGGCGAGCACAGCACTACAGAACTTGATCCATCGCATAGAACAACGTCTCCTTCCCTTGGGAATCTCAAAACGAATGAGTCTTCATTGACCCATGTTGACCGGGGTGGTAAGTCGCGGAACCCCAGGCGGCGCCCTCCTTACCCTCGCAGGATGCGTTCCGCCCGCGACGCGCGTCGCGGTTCGTACGACTGAGTTCAAAAACCAGTCCCGGTCTTCCTTGTAACCACTCGACGATTCATCCTTGAAAAAACTGATCTCTATGCAGCAAGTCCGAGGTCGACTGCTGCCCCCCTCACAGCCCGCGCTGCGTTGATCTCAATTCAATCGCAATGAAGTCGTTCTCGGCGGGTCTGGATCAATGGATCGGCGCGGTGGTCAGTCTTCCTTGAACCCACAAGATGTTATTTTGCAAGGAGTTTGCGCTGTTTTTTGGTCTGTTTTTGCGAGCTATAACGGTCAGTTAAGCTGAGCACGACTTTACCGCCACCGGTACTCCCATTTCCGAGCACTGACGTTCACACTGGGTAAAATAAAGGTGATTTGGAGAAATAAGAGCATCGGATTTGCATGCACGGATAACTCCTTGCATGACGGATTCAAACTACCACTTTTGGAGCAGCTAAACGGCTATGCAAGCGGCGACAGGCCGCAGAGAATTGAGCGAGGTCACCGATCAATTTACTTAAACGGCAAAGTCACTTCTTGGAAGGAGGCGGAGGGCTTCATTCGTCAGATTTTGTGGTACGTGCGATACCAATCAACGAAGCGGTTCACGCCCGTTTCAATGGAGGTACTTGGTCGAAATCCGACGTCTCGCATCAGATCGTCCACGTCCGCATAGGTCGCCGTCACATCTCCGGCCTGCATTGGCAGATAATTTTTCGCCGCAGTTTGCCCCAGAGCGCGTTCCAGCGTTTCGATCAGGAACATCAGCTCCACTGGTTGGTTGTTACCAATGTTGTAGATCCGGAAAGGACCGCGGCTGGTTGCAGGATCAGGCACATCACCGGTCCAATTCGGATTCCCCACCGGAATCTGATCTGCGACCCGAACAACGCCCTCCACAATGTCATCGATATAGGTGAAGTCACGGCGCATCTCACCGTTGTTAAAGATGTCGATCGGCTGACCGGAAAGAATCGCCTGGGTAAATAGCCACAGTGCCATGTCTGGACGCCCCCACGGACCATATACGGTAAAGAAACGCAGTCCGGTTGTTGGCAATCGATAGAGATGACTGTACGTATGTGCCATCAATTCATTGGCCTTCTTGGTCGCCGCATACAGACTCAGTGGGTGATCCACGTTGTGATGGATCGAAAAAGGCATGGCAGTATTCGCCCCATAAACTGAGCTCGATGAAGCATATGTCAAGTGCTTGATCTCGTGGTGGCGACATGCTTCGAGAATATTGACGAAGCCAACCAGGTTGCTTTCGACGTAAGCATGTGGATTGGTCAGTGAATACCGGACTCCGGCTTGCGCAGCCAGATTGATCACGACATCAAATTTTTCGGTGGCAAACAGTGGCGACAACTGCTGACGATTAGCGAGATCCCCCTCTTCGAAGCGGAATCCTGGCCGCGGAAGAAGCCGTTCCAGCCGATCTCGCTTCAACTGGACAGTGTAGTAGGGATTCAAGTTGTCGAATCCCACGACCTGATCGCCACGATCAAGCAACGCCGCGCTCACATGCATTCCGATGAACCCGGCTGCTCCCGTCACGAGATATTTCATTTTTGATGCCCTCATTTCTTTAAGCGGTCAATTTTTGTCGACGCCTGCTGGCAATCTCGACTGCGCTATCAAAGTCGTTCGAGCGCCGCCTGAATTGCTGAATCACCGACCACGGCCGGTCCACAAACACCCTGCTCACAGAAGTAAGCCGTCGTCTGATCCTGCTGCGAATTCTTGCCACTCAGAATCGAACGTGTCGCCGCAGGCAGTTGTTCGTCAGATATCGCGGCATCCCGCCGATGGACCACCTTATTGGGCACGAATCGCCGATAGAGAGTCACGATCGGCTCGCACTGGGCGGCGAAATGGGCCTCGTTGAAGCCACAATCCAACGCGGTGGAAATTAAGTTTCCGGGCGCGATCACTATTTCGTGTGTCGGTCCCAATAAAAAATCGAGCGCCATTAGCGATAGCCCGGCAGCGAGTGGGATCCGTTCGAGTTGCCCCGACATCATCTCCAATGTCGCAACCGCTTTCTCTTCCAAGTCAGTACGTCCAGTCAGTCTCGCCAGCTTGAGCAACCCTGTCACCGCCAGACTGTTTCCCGACGGCGTCGCGTTGTCGTGTGTTTCTTTGATTCTCGCGATCAACTTTTCATGATCGGCCGACGTATAGAAAAAACCACCTGAGTTTCGATCCCAGAACTTTTCCAGCATCTCTTCGGCTAGCGAAACCGCCGCAGTGAGATACTTCACATCGAACACCGCCTGATAGAGTTCGCATAACCCGTCGATCAACGCCGCATAGTCATCCAGATAGGCGTTAAAGCGGGGCCTTCCATCCTGGTAACAGTGCAGCAGTCGCCGCGACGATGCGACGGTCGAACCGCACTCGACGGAACACGGCTCAATCATTTCTTGCAGAATGAAATCCGCCGCCGCGCAAGCCGCCGTTGCATACCGAGGTTCATTGAGAACACTGGCCCCCATCGCCATCGCGGCGATCATCAAACCGTTCCAAGAGACAAGCACCTTTTCGTCACGACCCGGCCAAACTCGTTGAGAACGTACTTCAAACAGCTTTTGCCGGCCATAAGCAAGAATTCGTTCACAATCAACGGGATCTCGCAGGGGCATTGTGGCACTGTCAGGCTTGTTCTCCGAACGATTCAGAATATTTTTGTGCTCCCAGTTTCCCTGTGCCGTAACGTCATAAGTCTGTTTGAACAACAACAGGAACTGATCGACGGTGACGGTCGGTCGGTTCTCTTCGGCTTGCCGCCGCTGAACGAAAGCATCAAAGTTCTCGCGCAAGACGGCGTCAACTTCGGATTCGCTCCAGACAAAGAACTTTCCCTCGACCCCCTCACTGTCCGCGTCTTGAGTGCTGAAGAATCCCCCTTGTGGTTGTGTCATTTCCCGCAACACATAATCGAGTGTCTCCCGGGCCACTTGGGCGAAGTCCGATCGGCCAGTGATTTGATAGGCCTCCAGATAGGCCGGAACCAATTGGGCGTTGTCGTACAACATCTTCTCGAAATGTGGGACCAGCCACCGTTCGTCGGTGGAATACCGTGCAAAGCCGCCCCCCAGCTGATCGTAGATCCCACCGCGCGCCATCTCGTCGAGCGTCAGCATCACGACGTCGAACAACTCTTTTGTGGCGATCTTCGATTCCGGCACGTCGCCAAATCGCTTCCAAAGCCGCAGCCCCAGCCGAAGGTCCAACGGATGTGGAAACTTGGGCGCCGAACCGAATCCTCCGTGAACCGGATCCGCAGCGTGTATGATTGAGCGCATGGCACGCTGCAACGTCTCGAGCCCCAGAGGCGACCTCGGCGTCGAAGGCGCGGACGTTTGCTGAAGATGTTGTGTGAGTTCTTCAGCTTGTGTGTCCACGGCTTCTCGCCGCTGCAGCCATGCATCATGAACCCCGGCTAAAACCTCGCGAAAACCTGGCCTCCCCCATCGTGCAATCGGTGGCCAGTACGTTCCACCGAAGAACGGCCGCAAATCGGGGGTAAGAAACACCGACATCGGCCAACCGCCGCTGCCCGTCATCGCCTGCACCGCATTCATGTAGATCTGATCCAGATCCGGTCGCTCTTCCCGATCCACCTTGATGCAGACAAAGAACTGGTTCATCAGGCCGGCAATCTCATGATTTTCGAAACACTCATGTTCCATGACATGACACCAGTGGCAGGCGCTGTAGCCGATGGAAAGAAAGATGGGCCGATCATGCCGTCGCGAAAGCGCCAGCGCCTCGTCACTCCAGGGATACCAGTCAACGGGATTGTTGACATGCTGCCGCAAATAGGGACTCGTTTCATTTGCGAGATGATTGGGCATGAGGTGACCGGTCGATCGCAAAAACGGTGGGTATCAAGACTCCCAATCATTCTCCTCGAACGAGAGGCGATCGGAAAGCGACTATCACGGCATTGATGGGCTGAAGACAAGTTCTCACACCGATTATGGTCCGATTCGCGAGAACGCTCTGGCCGTTTGCAGACACCGGGTGCCGCACCGCTTCGACACATCGTGATCAAGAACCAGGGAACGGCGAATGTTCGCTGGATTTAAGCTGCAGATCCACTTTGTTCTGAGTCAGCATCCTCTGGCTCAGGGCTGACGGCAAGTGTCGCCTTGGGTTTGCGCAGCGACTCGGCCATCGGCAGAGCATCGAGTCCCCTAAGGCCGAAGACTTCGAGGAATTGTCGAGTGGTTTCGTAAAGAAATGGCCGCCCGAGGGAATCGTCTTCTCCGGCAATTCGTACGAGCCCTCGCTCCATGAGATGCTTGAGCATGTCTGTGCACTGGACTCGGCGAATCATTTCGATGTCCGCTCGCGTGATCGGTTGTCGATAGGCAACAATGGCCAGTGTCTCTAGCGCCGGCGGCGTCAATTTCAATTCGGCCTGACGCTGATGAAGTTTTCCCAGCCAGAAAGCATAGACGGGTTTCGTCAACAACCGAAAGCCGCTGGCCACTCGTTCGACCCGAAACGCGGAATCGTCAATGTCATAGGCGACATTCAGCTGTTCAATCAGCTGCTTGGCTTCGCCGACATCCGCCAGTGTCGCCAATTGGGCCACTCGCTTCGCAGACAAGGCAAGATCGGCGACAAAGAGCACCGCTTCCACACGAGCCATCTTGGGAGTTCGGACACAAGCGGCGTGCGTTCCACTGACGACAATGATTGTCGGTGAATTCGCCGCATCGCGAGCGAAGAAGGCCCAACGATCCCCATTGTTGGTCGCGGCGCTCCAATCGGATTTGCGCGCGCCCCAAACAACACCCACCGGAATTTGTGACATCATCGGCGCTGCTGCCATTCGACGATCTGTTCCAGAACCTTCTCGACGGCCTTGAGCGGCTCTTCGGCTTCTGCTTCAAAGCGATATGAGACACGTTGGCTGTCGGGAGGCGTGTACGAACAGATAAAAACAAACTGCCCCAATTGATGAGCGGGCTCGATGCGAAAATTGCGAATTTCCAACTCGTTCAATCGCTCCACCGCCGCCTGCCAAGTCAATGGTTCGCCTGACGTTTCCCGTCGCTTAGAATTACGAGCATCGCTAAATCTCGACCGACTGTCAGTCCCCGCTGACCGATGCTTTTCGGAATCTGCATTTTCGACGAATCCGGCCTGGGTCACCCCTTGATCGACTTCCGCTGTGGAAGCAAACTTGATTGCGTCCTCAGTTTTCTCCAGCGCAGATTGACGTCGCGCCTTACGGGATGATCGATCCGTAGCTGATGACTTGTTGCGATCTCGGGCACTCGGCGAGACCTCGGACGTTTCCGATTCGGCGAGATCCAGTGCCGAAGACCGGCGGCGCGATTGACTTGGTTCCGGTGATTCTGCCTCCAAGTCGCTGCCCCAACCAACTGTCGAGTCTCGATTGGATCGCGATCCACTTTTTTGACCGTTCCCGTCAGCCACCGTAGAATCACGGCGATCCATCAGCGGATCCTCTTTCGTCGACGAATCTGAGCCAAATCCTTCGACGTCATCAAACATGTCGTCATGTGATTGTCGCGCGGAATTTCCCACGCGCGACTCACGATCATTGCTACGTCCTTCGTCCAGCGGTGAAGCGACGACGGGGGCAAATTGCGGAACACCGAAGATTGCTAGCGCCGGAACGGTCAGCACCGGAATCATCAGCAAGATTGTGGCCAGTCCATTAGATCGCATCACCCACCTCCTTGTGGGAAATTCTTTACGCCGAGAGGTTCAATTCACCTCGGCGACAAGCGAAGATCGTAGAAGAACCACCCGAATGTGGCAATCGGAATTTGTCAATTCGCCAATCAACCTACAATTCGCTCGCGATTGGCATAGATTCTATCGCGGTAGGACAGAAATGGATGAACGGTCCGGGATGAATCCGAGGTTCCGACTGAATTGACCACACTTGCTGCTGTTTATTTGAGAATCAATCTGCGGAAAAAACGGGCGGGACTGCGCAAAAAAGTTATCGTTTTTGAAAGAATTGCCATCTGATTACTCTCTAACAGCAAGTTCTTCGGATGAATAATCACCAAGCCGAATTGACGGTTTTTGATACACACCTATGATAAGATTGCGTTGTGTCGATCCAATGTTTTCGCGACAAGATGGACGAAATCCAAACGAATCCGTATTTTCTGAATGATTTCTGGAACAGGAATCGCGACAATGAGATAGAACATAAACAGATTAAAAACAACAACTTACAAAATCGATTGGCTAGATAATCCGAATCCGGTACGAGAATTCGGCGGAAAATCTCCGCTAATTTGGACCGGGACTTGCAAGTGGATGTTTTCTGAGCATATTATTTGTGAGCAAAATTTTAGGCATCGCTTTTGTCGATTTGGAATTCTTGAAGTTAGGCTGGCCAATGAACATGCAGACTCGCGAATCGGACACGGCGATCATCAAAACCACAGCGCATTTGGTGATCCGTAGTGGATTGTTGGCGGGAACGACTGTGCCATTGCATTCGGGACAGGTGACAACTGTCGGACGAGCGACCACAAATCGGCTGGTGATTCCTGACGAGATCTGCAGCCGCAATCACTGCGAAATTTTCTTCGACGGAGGAGTTTGGAAGCTTCGCGATCTGGGCAGCCGGAACGGAACGCGGGTCAACGGCGAACCGATCAGTGGCGATATGCAGCTGACCGAAGGTCGCCAATTTCAAATCGGCAACACTGTTGTCAGCTTCACATTCGATCCCCGCAATCGAGCGACCGGCGACGACGAAGTCCGCAACGAAACAATGGCAATCGCCCCGCTCGACACGATTCGTTCAGATGTTCGTTCAAATGCCGAAGGGCGTCCGGAAATCGTTCATCTGACCGACAAGACACGTTACATGTCAGGCGACGCCGAAGCATTGTCCGCTCGGGACCGAGCCGGCCAAGAAGCGCAGCGATTGGTGCGACTCGGATTGAAAATGGGGGCTGAAACAGACGTCCGTCGGCTTTCGGAGATCGTGTTGGATGGATTGTTCGGTGTGACATCCGCAGACATCGGCGCGGTGCTGCTCTTTAAAGATGCGGATTTGGCGCAACAAGATCATCGTAAGCTGGATCTCGTCGCTTACAAGTCGCTCGATTCTCGTCCGTTCGAGCGCGTATCCGATTATGTTTCGAGCGTCGCGCTGGAATCACGGGCTGCAGTCGTGGCCCACGACGTCAACGCCGACGATAAATTCAAGTCCAGCGACAGTCTGCGAGCCATGAGAGCCGAAAGCATCATCTGCGCCCCGATTCGCTCGGCCGACCGGCTGCTCGGTTTGATTCAACTCTATTCCACCAATCCCGACAATCGACTGGAACCGGACGATGCCGAGTTTACCCTGGCAGTGGCCGACCAATTGGCCGGCGCTCTGGACAACTTGAAAGAGCGAAGTCGACTGGCGGCGGGGCTGGCTCGGGCCGAAACCGAAAACAAAACATTACGCGAGCAATTGCTGATCGAAACGGAACTGGTCGGCGACAGCGAATCGATCCGTCGTTTGCGGGAAAAGATCCTGCGGATCGCTCCGACAGGCGCCACGGTTTTGATTCGTGGTGAAAGCGGTGTCGGCAAAGAACTGGTGGCACGAGCCATTCATCAACATAGCAATCGGGCCAACGGCCCCTTTGTGACGATGAACTGCGCCGCTCTTAGTGAGAGCCTGTTGGAAAGTGAATTGTTCGGTCATGAAAAGGGCTCGTTTACTGGCGCCGTCGGTCGCAAAATCGGGAAATTCGAGCAGGCACATTCCGGAACAATTTTCCTCGATGAAGTCGGCGAAATGAGTCCCGCAATTCAGGCCAAGTTCCTGCGGGTTCTCGAGGGGCATCCTTACGAACGCGTGGGTGGCGGAGCGGAAGTTCGCGTCGATGTCCGCGTGGTCGCGGCCACTAATCGCGATCTGGAAGATTCTGTCGATCAGGGGCGTTTCCGCAAAGATTTGTACTTCCGCCTGCAGGTCATGGAACTGGTTGTCGAACCCCTTCGTGATCGCCGCACTGACATTGCAATTCTGGCGAAACACTTCATGCAGCGGTTCTCGAAGAAATGTGGACGGTCTGTAACGTCAATTTTGCCGGCGGCTTTGTCGACGCTGGTCAACTATGGTTGGCCCGGCAATGTTCGCGAGCTGCAAAACACCATCGAACGAGCGGTTATCCTTTGTTCGGGCGATACAATCGGCCCCAACGACGTTCAACTGTCAGCGCTGGGTAAAAACGACAGCCCCGCGATCGCAGCCGCTTCGATGACCGGATATCGCCCCATTTCGATCGAAATCATTGAACAGGAACATATTCTTGCCACGCTCGAATGGACCAAATGGAACAAATCCCAAGCGGCTCATATCCTCGAAATTGAACGCTCGACGCTGGATCGTAAGCTGAAAAAATATGAAGTCGAACGCCCGAGCCGCCGCTGATTCGGCCCTACGATCAATTGGTATCGTGTTGCCAGGGTCCGCATGAATCACGATTCGTGCGGACCCTGGCCATTTGATGCCTAGCCTCTCTTCGTCGCCAGAAATCGATTTGCCCACTCTGCCATTCATTCTCAGCCATATCCCCGTTGAATTTGGGCACTGTTACCAAAAACAAGTTTTGGTAAGATCGCGGCGATGGGAGTCGCGCCCGGCAAACGTCGTAGTGGTGAATGTGTCGGCATGAAACGCGGAGACGGATTGTCAAAAGATGATTCCATCGTGGCCACTCGAAACAACCTCGTCGTGAGTGAGCGCAGAGGATCGAATCCTCTGGCCGTGGTTCTAGCGCTGATCTGGTTCGTCGGCTTCTCAATCTGGTTTTACAGCTTTGATCTCCCCAACAACCACGTCGCGCGTTGGGCGTTCTGGAAAGAGGCCCCTTACGACCTGTTGGATATCGTTGATCCGCCCGTCGTCGTGGGAGCCTCACCCTGGAGTTGGACGTTTCTGACCCAGCGTATCCCCTTCCTGCTGATTGCGATCGCCATCTGGTCGGGCTCCTGGGGAATCGGTTCTCGCGTCATTCGAGGGCTCAATCTTCGCCTTTCCGCGTGTGAGCAGTTCTTCTTCGCGACTTCGGTCGGGCTGTCCTGCTTTTCACTGATCATGCTGCTGCTCGGCCTCTGCGGCTGCATGTCTCGTTGGTTGCTGGCAACAACACTCGCCGTCGGTGTCTTGTCCGAGCTGATTGGCAGTAGAAGACAACGTGAGACGAACCAGACCCCGGCTTCTTCACTCGGACGACGGTTCTGTTTACCCTCCCTGTCGCGGTTCGGCTGGATTGTCGTGATTGTTTCATCTCCGTTCGTGATCGGCCTCCTCTTGGGGGCAATGTCACCTCAAACGGACTTTGATGTGACGGAATACCACTTGGGGGGGCCTAAGGAATGGTTTCAGCAAGGACAGATCTCCCGTCTGCCCCATAACGTCTACACGAACTTTCCGTTTCTGACCGAGATGCTCACCCTCGCGGGGATGGTCTTATATGGGGACTGGCAATGGGGGGCGCTTGCCGGGCAGGCGACGATTGCCGGATTCGCGCCACTGACGGCCATTGGATTATTCGCGGCAGGTCGACATTGGTTCTCGGAAGCCATCGGCGGAATGGCCTCCTTGATCTATCTGACATCTCCCTGGACCTATCGGATTTCAATCATCGCGTACGCCGAAGGTGGACTGGCCTGTTACCTGTTCGCCGCCTTGTTTGCCGCGCTGCTGTGTCGAGATCAGATTTTGAACGGTTCACCTGACGCTGTTGGACGGACATCGTTGTTCGCGACCCTCGCCGGCCTTCTCTCAGGCAGCGCCATGGCCTGCAAATATCCGGGTTTGATTTCGGCAGTGCTGCCGATCGGGATCCTGCTCATATGGACGGCGGCCCGCCACATCAAGATTCATACTATTTTGCGCACTGCCATGGTGACGACCCTCTTCTCACTCGGAGTCGGTATCAGCATCGGGCCTTGGCTATTGAAGAATGCGGTAGAGACTGGAAATCCGGTCTATCCCCTCGCCGTGCGGATTTTTGGAGGTGCCGATCGTGATGAAGAGCTCGATACGAAATGGCGTAACGGACATGCAGCAACTTTCGGCAAGATGAGTTGGCCGGAGCGGCTAAACGACTTGCCGGTAAAGTTAAGAGATGTCATGGCAACCAATGATTGGCACAGCCCACTGATGTTCGGACTGGCGCCACTATCGGTATTCTGGCTTCGACGGCGACGTAAATCTGCCTCCGCAGACCAATCCGAACGGCCAAACCGTTCCGCGATTGTAGGGATTGTCTGGCTATACGTCGCCTGGCAGTTCTTCACCTGGTGGACCCTCACGCATCAGATCGATCGTTTTTACGTTCCGATGTTTTCTGCCGTTAGCCTGCTGGCCGCGGTTGGGGCACGTTGGCCGGAATCATCGCCGGCAAAGTCGTCGTCAGCTCGAAGTGACTGGATCTGGAACAGTTGTTCGGGAATCCTCATCGCGACCTCTGTCTTCTTCTACAACTTCAGCGTCATGTTGCATATCGGTGGATTCAACGCCGGCCGGCTCGACTTGAAAGCCGCCGAAAATCTGGCCGTGTCGCCACGGTTGAAGTGGATTAATGACGAATACGAATCCGGACGCCTCCCCGCCAAATCGAAAGTCCTTTGCGTGGGTGAAGCTCAGCTATTTCATGCCCGTTATCCGTACCTTTACAACACGGTGTTCGATCATTCGATCTTTGAGCGTCTCTGCGTCGTACCGAATTCACTTGATCGGCAACTGCGACCGGCCGATCAGATCCGGGCCGAATTTCGGAAATACGAGATCACCCACGTGGACGTCAACTGGAGCGAGATTCTTCGCTATCGAGAACCAGGCAGCTATGGTTACACGACCTTCGTAAATCCAGATCGATTTGCCGAACTGCAGAGGTTGGGCGTTCTGGGACCGTCCCTCAATTTACCCCTCGAAGTTTCGATGGCTCCGTTAAGTCCAGAGCGGACGAAGGAATTGACCGAGTGGGGCCCCAGCCTGATGACCACCATCGCCGGAAAACCCGCCTACGTTACGGGTCAAATATTTCCGGTTATCGACGCCGGCACACCTCCCCGGTGATTGTCACCGGGGCAGTGAATTCATTGCGAGCAGGATCAAGTACTTCGCCGGTCTTGTTACCGGTTGACGAATGTCGAGCACCAAGCGCGAATTGAACCTGATCTTGGCGCTCCCTGGGGTCAACGCATTGGCCGACGATCGGCAGCTTCGACGCATCGCGAGCGGCCAAAACTGCCCAAGATGGTTCAACGCGGAAAGCGTCGGCATTTCCTGCCGACTCACTCACATCGAGTCTGCCGATTGAGAAGTCAAATTTCAGAGTTACTACCGTTGGTGATCGATGATTTGTCTTGTCGCGCGATTTCGTTTCCGATGTCTATTACCAGACTTCACCTGATCGAACGATAAAAAAACGTTACCGATTTTCAGCTAAACACTTACGAACATCTGGCGCGTAATTCTGACCGAATTCGTCTCGCCAGATATTTTCGTTACGACTACAAACCAGACGATATGCTGACTTCACTCGTGATTGTCGCGTCCATTTTGGGAACCGATCCCGCGATCGTGTTTTCGGATGGCTACGCACCTTGGGCGAATAGCATCGTGCAGGTCGCTCCGTCAAAAGAAGCCTCGCCAACTTCTGGATATCACTCGAAAATCGACGATTCGTCGATTTCCAAACCGGTGGTGTTTCGCGGGCAAACCGTCACTGATGACATTTATGCGCCTTCTCATCAGCCGGGGTACAACTCTTTTTGGGAGAACCCGTTTGTCAAGGAATTCATGTCGGGGATGAATCCCTTTCAGGACGAGGAAGTCCATACGCTGCCGAATTATTATGACCCGTTTGGCAATCAAATGGGTACGGGGTCCCAAGGCTCCAATGGCTATCGATTGGGCTGGGTGACCTACAACGATATTACGATCCTTCCAACCGCACCTGCGTTTGGAACGACGGGCGATATGAAGATCGTCGAATGGAATTCGAATCTCAAATATTCGCATGTGATCAGCCCTGGCGTCCTCTTCAACGGAACCGGGTGGTTTAGTGCCCGTTGGTGGGATGGGCCTGGCGGCATCAACTTGCCGGCACAAGTCGACCAAATCTCGACGGACCTCGAACTGGGATTCTTCAATGATGGTCCCTGGAGTGGCCAAATCGCTTTCCATCCCCAAATCGTCTCGACCTATGAAGCCCGACTCGATCGAAATGCATTTAACTTCGACGGGCGAGTGATCGCGATGTACACAGCGTCGCCACAATGGAGTTTCGTGGGCGGCGTGGCCCTGTGGGATCGCGTCGACCTGTTGGTGGTGCCCCACACGGGTGTGATCTGGACCCCTAACGATCGGTGGGAATTTCGACTCCTTTATCCTCGATCGCGGATCAGCTATTTCCTCGGAAACTATTACGATGCCGACGTCTGGTTGTACGCCCAGGCGGAATACACGGCAGAATCGTGGCAGACCATTATCACTGATCCGACGACCAGCGATCGCATGCAGATGACAGACGATCGACTGAGCCTGGGTGTGCGTTGGGACACCGGCCGCTATTCGTTTTTTACCGAAGGTGGGTACGTCTTCAATCGACATATCAAGTTCGCCGGTTCGACACCATCCTTCGATCTCGGCGACACAGCGATGCTCCGCACAGGTGTTCGCTATTGAACATCGCTGATCGACATCGTGACAGACGCCGAATCCCCGATGCGATCACAGGCTCGTGAGAAACATAGGATTTACTTGGAGTGCTGCCTGTCAAAAGGCTCGCAGGCAACTCCAACCCGACGGGCCGTCGCGCCGCAGACGAACTACCCCCTGCCACTTCTGTCCTTTCAGTTGAACGTCACATCGATTCGGCTCGTTGATGAGCCATTCGAACTCCCCGACGTCCCAACGCGTCACAACTCCCCGTCCTCCACTGACTGGGCCTTCATAGTCCAGGTACATCAACCGGTGATCCGGCAGTTCCTCGGCGGCGAAGTCATTGACCGGCGAGTCAGGAGCGGTCAGCAACCGCCACGTTCGACAAGCAGTTCCATTCTCCAACAGGAAATCCCAATGCAAAACGGGGTGATCATGAATGAGGATCGCAAAGCGGGGCATCGACTGATACTCGTGGAAGTGGGAACACACGATTCTCGACATCTCGAACGATTCTCGACGATAGTTTGCGGATCGAATCACGGGTAGTCCGACAGGAAATTCGTGGGCGATGATGCACGCGAGAGACCGATTCGTGCACGACGATCGTGCGTCATCTCGCATCGGCGAGACAATCACAACGATGTCGTCGACACATCGCGCGCGACGTATCACGATGCGATTTGCCGCGCACACGCGCATCAGCGCGATAAATTTTTTTAGATTCTTCAATCTCTTCAACACCGCTGATCAATCGCATCGCAGACCGACATCATCATGATCGAAGTCTCTCAAGCGGTGATGCGAGAATGAGATCGCATCACAGACATTGGCATCGCACAGGATTGTCGATGCAATTGCAATAGACTCTATTTTTAAAGGCTCTTTTTGCATTTTCAAGAAAGCATCGCAACGAACAGTCGGCAGTTTTATGATTATTACACATGTCATATTACGAAGGTTTTTTTCAAGATGATTCGTCGCGAACAACGTTCGCTTCGTCAAAGATGGAGTCACGACGCACGCAGCAAACTTTGAAAAAACGTTGAATTTCTGGGCTTCAATGAGCAGAAATGGCTTGAACAAAAAAACGAAATACGTAGGATGACGCCCAGTTCGATGTCAGTACTCGTCATGACATCACTGTCAAGTCGACATCAACAAGTCGCTGCCGCGATAAAGTGATGACGAAGGTGATGATGACGAAACTGAGTCGCGGCCTGTCAAGGTTGACAGGCCGAATGGATTCGATGTGGATGATAAGTCTTTACCGAACTGCTTAGCCCGGTGCGTCAGCGGTGGAGACAAGTCACTCACGGTCTCTTGGAAAGAGGACTTGAAAATGGTCAAGAAGAAAGCAGCAGCGAAGAAGGCTCCAGCGAAGAAGGCTCCGGCCAAGAAGGCTCCAGCCAAGAAGGCCGCCGCTAAGAAGAAGGCCTAATCTTAGGCCGTCTTTAGCTGCTGAGGCTGCGGTTCATCCGTAAGCCGCTACGTGTCGCTCATGCGACACCCGTACTACAACAAGTAAGAGGGGGTTGGATTTCCAGCCCCCCCTTTTTTTTGAGTCCGTGGTTTTCTGATTCCTCGTCGACGTGCGTCGTCCATGTCTCTCGCCCCCACCAGCGATCCCCTGTTGATTCCCGCGCAGTTTTTGCGCGGTGTGGGACCAGTACGAGCCGAATTGCTCGCACGACTGGGGTTATTGACCACCATCGATCTGTTGTTCAATCTGCCACGGGATGTGCTGGATCTGTCCCATGTTTCTACCGTCTTCGATCTCAAAGAGGGTGAACTGCAGACGGTGTATGGCGTCGTCGTCGATCGCGATGCCAAGGAAACGTCGACTGGAAAGTCGATGGTCGCAGTGTTGTTGCAGGCAGACGGCGGATTTGCGCGGGGCGTCTTTTTCAACCAACCCTTCATGTTGAAGAAATTCGAGTTGGGCCAGCGAGTGCTGTTTTCGGGCAAGCCGAAGTTCGCGATGAGACGATGGGAGTTCTCTCATCCTCGAGTTCAATGGCTGGGTGACGAAGACCTCGGCGAAGGCGGGGGCGTGTTGCCAGTTTATTCTCTGACAGAGGGATTACCGCAACACGACATGCGAAGGCTGATGAAAGCAGTCGTCGAAGATTTCGCTCATCTGGTACCTGATCCGCTACCCGAAAGCTTTCGCGAACGCGCTCAAGTCATTGGACTGTCCAACGCTTTGCGGCAAGTTCATCTCCCCAATTCGGTCGTAGAGTACCGGGCCGGGATGCGGCGGATTCTTTTCGATGATTTGCACGAGTTTCAATTGGGGCTGGCGCTGCGAAGACGATTCTGGAGGAGGGATCGCCCCGCAATCCCACTACCCATTAGCGCCAAAATCGACGCTCGCATTCGACGACTATTTCCCTTTCGATTCACGACGGGTCAAGACCGAGCCGTGAACGAGATCGCGCTCGACCTGGGCCGTGAGCAGGCGATGCACCGCCTGCTGCAGGCAGACGTCGGCGCAGGGAAAACGGCGATCGCTGTCTACTCCATGCTAGTGGCTATCGCCGCTGGCGCCCAAGCCGTCATCATGGCTCCAACGGAAGTGTTGGCACAACAACACTGGCAGACGATCGAGCGACTATTGACCGAAAGTCGAGTCCAACGACGGTTGCTTACCGGCGCATTGACGGCCTCGCAGCGGCACCTGACACTGGATGAAATCGCCAGCGGGAAGGCTCAACTGATTGTTGGAACACAGGCCGTTATTCAAGACGCAGTGAAATTTCACAAACTGGGCCTGGCCGTCATCGACGAACAGCACAAGTTCGGTGTCATGCAACGAGCCAAATTTACAGGAGGCGAGTTTTCCCCCCATGTTCTCGTCATGACCGCGACGCCCATCCCGCGCAGTCTCTGCCTGACACAATTTGGCGATCTGGACATGACTCTGATCGACGACCTGCCACCAGGTCGCCAAAAGGTCGTTACCAGCCGTATTGCCGGACACGAGCCAGCCAAAAAGGCCTGGAATTTCATCAAACAAAAGTTGCGAGAGGGGCGGCAAGCCTATGTCGTCTGTCCTCGAGTCGAAGAAGACGCATCTTTGCCGGCGGGAGTTGAGGCGACCGCGAGCGCCGAAGCGGTCTTTCGCGACCTGTCACAAGGCGAATTCAACGATTTTCGGATCGGACTGGTCCACGGACAAATGGACCGGGACGCTCGTGCCACCACGATGGATGCCTTTCGCGACGGTGATCTGGATGTCCTGGTGGCCACGACCGTGATTGAAGTGGGTGTCGACGTCCCCAATGCGACGCTGATGGTCATTCATCAAGCCGAGCGATTCGGGCTATCACAACTTCATCAACTGCGAGGCCGCATCGGCCGCGGAAAATTTCAGGGTTACTGCTTTCTGTTCTCAGAGTCGGAAACACCAGAGGCAACGAAACGCCTAGCGGCCATGGAATCGACGACCGATGGATTTCGGATCGCGGAAGTCGACTTTGAACTTCGTGGCCCCGGCGATGTCTTGGGAACGCGACAGAGCGGCTCATTGCCACTTCAGGTTGCCGATTTAACTCGTGACAAGGCGTTGTTGCTGGAAACCCGGACAGCTGCCTTCAATCTGGTCGAAACGGGCGAGTTTGACGAACCGACTTTCGCGCCACTCAAAAACCGCGTGCTCGATCGATTCAGCCGGATCATGGACCTGCCACAAAGTGGGTGATGTTTGATAAGAACGAAAATGCCCTCTCAGAGAACTTCTAAAGAGGGCATCAGGAAAAATCTTGTCGGGAGGGCGAGCTGAAAAATATCCCCCTGCTAAGCCGGTGGATCGGCCCGATTGCCGATCCACTCACGTTGCTATTTCTCACCGCCCTCCCGTGTTCGGTGTGATGGTGATGCTCAACGTCGTCAGAGACTGTTTACCGAACGTACATTCCAAACCCAGGAGTCGTCACTCCGATACCTGGTTGACCATAGCCATATGCCCCGTAGCCGTACCCGGGTTGCACCCCATAACCATAGCCCCCTACAGCAGGATACCCATAGACGGGAGCCGGAGCGACATACACTCGAGGTGCATAGCCATAACCATAGCCCCCACGATAGCCGTACCCGTAACCACCTCGGTAACCCCCGCATCCGTGATGATAGCCATGAGCTGATGCCGTTCCGGTTGTCACCACCAAGAGAACTACCATTGCCAAAACACCAAGAATTGATTTTCGTAACATGATTTTTGCCTTTTCTCTGAAACCGTTTGATCACTCTCATTCACATGGAGCAAGGGTAAAAGCATGGCGCGTGCCAAATCGTGAAAATGAATCTGGTGACCGGAAACGAGGGACGACAACGAGCAATCCTCAAGCGGTGACGACCGAGTTAAGTCGTCCAATTTGCCGACAAAACCAGGAAAACTGGCGATTTTTGGGGAACGTTCGGCGGGGGATTCGTCACGAGCGAACGATGTAGTGCATTGTCAAAACCGCCGTTTTCACAACGGCTGTCATCGAACTGACACAAGTTGCCCTCACTTTTCCCCGAATCGCCCCCGCAACTTCGATTCGAACAAAACATCCGTAACGAATGAACGTGGCTTTATTCGAATTGCCGAATTTGAAATACTCACGTGGACCAATCCATCCGTACTTTGGACATCGAGGAAGAGAATCAGGTGACGCATTCCATTGAATTTGCCGGTGAAGTCCGTTCGAACGCCGCTCGTCGTATCGTCGCCGAACTCGAACCAGTGGCGTTGCGGACGTTCACACCCTCGCAAGCCGTGTTTGCAAAATCAGCGGGAGTCTTCCATTGGACACCAGAAGGGAAAACTCTCTACGACTATTCCTCAGGTGTGTTGGTTGCCAATTTGGGACACAACCCCAAACGCTGGATGCAACGGTTTGCAAAATACCTAGGCTGGACCACTGAACTGTTCGTGGAAAGGCTCGCTCCCGCCGATGACTACTTTCCTGCCGTCGCCATGACGGCTTACAACGGCATTACCGAGGTCGAAACGCAAGCCGTGCAACGGTTGCTGGCAAACCTGCGGCAATCCAGAGGCAGCGAGCGGCTGAATACGATCGTCTGGGCGGCATCTGGATCAGAAGCGATCCAAAAGGCGTTGTGGGCCAGTCTCGCTCGGGATCGAACTCGTGACATGATTATCGCCACTCGCTTCGGGTTTCATGGCAAAAAGGGATTGGCCAATGCCGTGACCGGTTCCGAAAAGGATGCCGAACGAGATCCCCGAGTCAAATTCATCAGTTTCCCCATGGACGAAATCATTGATGTGGGATTCGACGCGAACTCCGTTGATCTGACCAAGTACCGTAAGGAATTGGACGATCTCTGGCATCAGTTTGGCCGACGACTCACTTGCGTCATCACTGAGCCCTACCTGGGTGGAGGTGGCAGCTTTCACCCCCCTTTCGCATACCACCAAATGCTGCAACAGTTCTGTCGCGAACATGATCTGTTATTCATCTTCGACGAAGTCCAGGCCAATTTTGGTCGCACTGGCGCGATGTACGCCTTTGAGACCTACGGCGTCGAGCCTGATATGGTTGTGCTGGGGAAAGGCTTGGGCAACGGCGTACCGGTGGCGGCCGTCGCCTCACGCGGGGATGTTTTTGGCGTCATGAAATACGGGGAAGCTTCTGATACCTGGAGCGCAAATCCTCTGTCGTGCGCGGCGGTCCTAGCGACGCTGGACGAATTTGAATCGACCGAGGTTCTCAGTCACACCCGTCAGCTGACGCCGATCTTCTTGCAGGGACTCGAACGATTGAAGTCAACCGGTCTCGTGAGTCACGTCCGGGGTGAAGGACTGGTGTTCGGCATCGAGTGCACTTCCGTGGGGTCGCTGCCGGCCTCGGAAGTCGCCGCGAAGATCGTCGAAGCCTGCTATGTCGGTCGCGACAACGTCGGGATCCACTTGCTGGGAGCTCTGGCCGGTAAGGTGCTACGGGTCAGCCCACCGCTCACGATCACCATTGAAGAAGCAACTCATTCGTTAAAACTGCTGGACGAAATCGTCACGTCACTGGCGAAGAAGTTGCTCGCGTAAGATTTGTCCGTACCCATTTTGAAGATTGAACTCGATCAGCGAGTCTCTAAGCAGGGATCGGCACGCTGACGGGCTGGCTTGGCCGTAATGCCTCGTTGATCGCCAGCAACGCGTCTGGCGTGCCGTTCATGATTCCGGCAAGATTCGTCAGATTATTGCGGTACTCGTCCAATCGGCTCAGAAATCCATTCAGTCGATCAGACTTAAGGCTTTCGACCGTTGTCCATTCTCCGGCACCCATTTGCTGTAGAAAGTGAGCGTTAATCTGTTGCTCGTGATGCATGTTTTCCGGAATTGCGAAAACAGGCTTGCCGAAATAGAGCGCCTCACCCAACAGTTGATTGCCGGCGGCACTGAATAACCCGGCGCAGGCAGACAGGTCCTTTACGAAACGATGTTCGTCAATCGCGTGAAACGAAAGTCGTCCGACTGCAGGCCGATCGCCTAAGCCGTACACCCGTACCGGCCAACCGCACTGTGCCAGCGCGTCAATGATCTGTGGCGGCGTATTCGATCGGAGATAAGACAGCAGAAATTCCTCGGTATGCGGAAGTGTGGAAACAATTTCGGCACGCAGCATCGGGCCGACTTGCCGAACATGCTCGAATCCGCGTTTTAACGGGGGCGTGTAAAATGAGGAGGCGACGGGGGTGTAGTCATCCCAGCCGTAGTACCATCGCACAACCCAACTCATCCACCAGGCGTACCGTCGTAAGAGAAAGGGAAGGCTGCGGAGGCTATAAGCCAGCAATACGTGTTGATGATCGATGGCCATCCAGGGCAGCCCGGTCGATCTTGCCGCCCGAGGCAGGGTCGGTTCGAAGTCCGAGATCGCCAGGTCGGGCTGTTCAGCATCGATTCGACGACGCAGCACGTCAACCAAGGCCGGCAATCGACGGCAGGCGAATGCCGTCGCAGCGGCGGTTGACTTGAACAGATCGAGCTTGCCACCGGTATAGCGGAACTTCAGACCAGCGACCCGCTCAAGGCGAACATTCTCGAACTGGCCGGCCCCATAGCTCTTGACAAGAAATTCATAGGCATCGCCCGGAGCGAATAGAACCAGTTCGTGCTCATGTCGCAGGTGTTCGACCAGGCTGAGTACTCGTACCGCGTGTCCGCGTCCCTCGCCTGCCATGCTGTAAAATATTTTTGCCATCCCGATTTCCTGACACTGAACGACGCAAGCCGATTGTGCGAGTATATACTTGTATAAAGACGAAAACCGGAAGTGACTGTGGGCTTGCCCGGTTTGCTCGCCGTGATTTCGTGGCTGAGCTGGATCAGCCGTCAAAACTTTTTGCTTCAGGACAAGATTGATGAATAGTACCGAACTTCGTGAGAAGCAAGCGCCCTTCAAAAACAAGTACAAAAGCGATCCCGCCTCCGCCCTGCTCACGTTGCGGGCGGTCGGTGAATTGGGTGCAGACGTCACGTGTCGATTGTCATTCGGTGCTCCCCCGCAGACCGCCGGATTACATCCTGCGGCCGGCGGTGATGGCACAACGTCCTGTTCTGCGGAAATGTTGCTGCAGGCCCTGGTCGGATGCGCGGGCGTGACGCTGGGAGCCGTGGCCACGGCGATGGAAATCACCATCCATAGCGGAACCATCGTCGCCGAAGGAGATGTCGATTTTCGAGGAACACTGGGCCTCAGTCGCGACGTTCCAGTGGGATTTCAGCAAATCCGATTGACGTTCGATCTCAACACGGATGCTCCCGTGGACAAGGTTCAGAAACTGGTCGAACTGGCAGAACGCTACTGCGTAGTCTATCAGACGCTGAAGAACTCACCCCACGTTATCAGCCAGCTGAAGTAACCCGGGCAGTCTTGGTCGAAGCGCCGTCACAACGGCGGATTCCGGGAGGAATCTGCCCTCAAGGCGCGGCGGATTGGCGAGCAGACAATCGTGGACTTTTGCGAATCACGTACACGACGATCCAGATGATCCCGGCTGCGACCGCCCAAGGGAAAAGCGCCACCGACACCAGCACCAAACCCTGACCACATGCCACAAAAGTCTTCCACGAATCACCGAAGACTCGAAAAACCAGCATCGGGAAAGTCGCCGGCAGAGGCGGTGCGTCGTGGTGTCGCTGGAACACGGTTAACGAGACCGTTGCCAGATCGGTCTTGCTCTTCAGCAGATTGAGCTGTCCCTGTAATTGCTCGACCTCCCCTCGCACACGACTCAGTTCTCGCTCCAACTCCAACGTGTCTTTCAGCTGCGCGGATTGCTCGAGATGGCTCAGCAGTCGTTGTTCGCTGGACTGTTTATTCCTCAGACGAGCCTCCAGGTCCGTGTAAGCTTCGGTCACGTCTTGTGCGTCACGCGAATTGCGCTCAAGTTCGCCCAGCTTCTCAACTTGAGCCACAAAACCATCGAACTGAGACAACGGGACTCGAATCGTCCAACTTCCGCGCTGGTGTGAACTGCTCGCCCCAGAGAGTTCCTGACGAGCCAGAAATCCCCCTTGTGCCTGAATCGATTCAATCAGTGTCGCCAGTTTCTGTTGAGCCACCGCGAAATCTTGAACGATGACTTCAATCTGACACGCATAGATCACCTTACGAATGGTTACCGGTGTGGAAATATCACCTGCATCTGCCGGAGGGTTCCCCGCCACCTGAGCCACCTGCACCACCCGATTTGAACCCGGCCTGGCAGATTGAGAACAACCCAGAACCAACAAGCAGAGACCAAACAGCGCCACTATCGATGACTGGATTCGCACGATGATTTCCTTGTTCAGTGGAATCAAACGTCAGTAAGTCAACGCAATCCCGCCACGAAACCGGCAATCGAAAGAGAGAACCTTCGAGAATCAGAAGGCGATCGCCCAGGCCAGCGGGCCGTTCGACCAGAAGACACTGTTGGATCTACGAATTCTTCGGTGACAATGTTGGGCGCGGGACCACCAGAAAGCCCGCATGATCGCCGGATCGCGAGCGGGATCTTAAAGATGATGAAAGAACTCCGATCTCATCATTCCCCAATTGATCCCGGCCGGAACGAAGATTCAAGCTATTTCACCACAATGGGTTCGAATGAATCACGAGAAAGAAGCCGGCCACGGCCATCAAGCAGCTGAACCGCTCCACCGCCAATCTTTACACGACAAAACCTACAGAAAAGGATCCCGGAACAAATTCGACGGGATCACTTGGTTTGAAGTGAGGGCTATCCGAATGTAACCCACTGAAAAACAAAAGTGGCTGGGGGCGGGATCGAACCGCCGACACCAGGATTTTCAGAGAACCTTTTTGCACCCAAAAAAGTGGCGTAACTCATTTCAACACAAGCATTTTCGCAATGTTGAACTCCATTTGCAAGTGATTGCAAGCCGTTTCCTGCAAGTGCAAGCCGTAGCGGTATTTACCAGTTTTCACCGGAATGGTGATTGCCACGAAAGTGGTACAAAGTGGTAGTCATCCACTGACGGGAGCTTAGCGAAAATCATCAGCAAATCGAAACTGTCGGTGGTTCACAAAGTCATTGAAAGAATGGGGGGGGCAGAAGGTACTTGCGACATTTTCCCAGCCTTCGTTTTTTGAGTCCCCAAAGCGGTCTTGCTCTCGCTTCAACAAGTGGGAAGGGGCACCGAATCAAGGTCGCTTGAACTTCTAAATGATTACGTTGGCAATCGGGTATGGATCGACGACGCCATTGCGGCAGAGTCGTCGCTGTCGAGAAATGCCGTCTAGAGCATCGACTTTTTGTGGCAGAGCGGTACTCTCCATAAGAGCTTGGAAAGAAGTGGACCTATGTTGTTTCACGCGGATTAGTCTTCTGTTCGGTGGAAGAGAGCAAGCGAGTGTCCGAAAATCCATTGATTGAGGAACTTTTGGACGACTGGGAAGAGTGGCGAGGGCGAAACCCTCGATTGCCTCTCGATCAATTCATCTTCGACCATTGTGCTCATGCTGATACTGACGTTCTCGCTCCGTTACGCGAGATGATCGAAAAGCTGTCAGGGATCGACGTGCAACTCCAAATCTTGGGATCTCCCCCATTGGCCTCGGGCAAATTGCCAGGAGATGCAAACTCAGAAGAACTGAAACTCGCCGACCTTGTGCCGGGTTGCAATCCTGTTCCGGGTTATACACTGATCTCCAAACTTGGTGTTGGTGGCTTCGGCGAAGTCTGGAAGGCAACGGGGCCGGGCGATTTTCCAGTCGCGTTGAAGTTCATTGTCGCCAAAAGCCACAGTGGGCAGATTGAAGGGCGATCACTCGCCGTGATTCGAGATGTTCGTCATCCTCATTTGCTGTCAGTGTTCGGAACTTGGCAAATCGGGGATCTGCTTGTCATCGCAACAGAACTTGCCGATCGGACACTTCTCGACCGATTCCACGAGGCGAAAAAGCAAGGGTACGAAGGAATTCCGGTTGACGAACTGCTTAGGTACATGGACGAAGCGGCCAAAGGGCTCGACTATCTAAATGAGCCTGTGACGCCAGGACGGCAGCGAATCCAACATCGCGATGTCAAGCCGCAGAATTTGTTATTGTCCGGAGGCTGCGTCAAAATCGGTGATTTTGGACTTGCGCGATCGGTTCAATTCGATGTTACGGGACATACGGGCAGCTTGACTCTCGCTTATGCAGCGCCGGAATGCCTCGATGGAAGCACGTCCCATCGGTCGGACCAATACTCTCTCGCCGTAACCTATTGTTACCTTCGCAGCGGGCACCTTCCCTTCAACGGTACGCCCGTTGAAATCATTGACGGACACCGAAAAAAGCGACCCGATTTATCGAATCTGCCTGAACGCGAACGTCCCCCCGTAGCAAGATCTCTTGCGAAATCGCCAAAGGATCGCTGGGCGAACTGCACGGAGTTTTTACAAGAACTGCGCTCCACGGTTGAAGGAAAGAAACTCTCCGGAACGAAAAATGCAACTTCGTCAATGAAAATTCCACGAACAACTTGGATCATCGTCGTCAGCCTACTTTTACTGCTTTCTGGCATCGGATTTGAACTTGTTCGTTCGGCAAATAAGAAAGCCGCCGAGCCACAAGGTGGCGAACAAACTGTTGACCGAACTAGCACCCCTCGTCCATTGTCAGCAGATACAAAACATTCCGACGCACAAGTGACTTTGGCTGTGATGGATTTTGACAACCACAGCGGGGACCCGTCGCTTGATGGGTTTCGACTCGGCTTCCGAGATATGCTGGTCACGGACCTGTCGCGAGTGACTTCAATTCGAGTTCTAGAACGAGCGCAGCTCGCGGCCTTGCTCAAAGAACACGACCTCGCAGCGACACCGTTTATTGATCCAAAAGTTGCCGTGAAATTAGGACGTGGACTTTCTGCCCGCGTGATGCTTTCCGGTTCCTTTGCGATTTTAGGAGACTCCATTCGGATCGATGTTCGGATGGTCGACGTCGAAACGAGTGAGGTGCTGCTTGCCGAAGCGGTTGGCGGGAAGAAAGCAGACATCTTCGGATTGCAGCATGCCTTGGCAACGCATGTGGTGAAGGGACTGAAGATCACGTTGTCTGACGCTGAACAGGCCGAGATGGAGTTGCCGAAGACTCCGGAATTCGAAGCGTTTCGACTCTACAGCGAAGCCAGGCTGGCTCGTATCAAGGGGCAACGCGAACAAGCCGAGCAACAATATCGCGAATCTTTAGCGAAGGATCCGACATTTGCCCTCGCGTCACGCGAACTAGCCCATCTTGAAGCCGAAGCACTCGCCAGACTCACCGATGAACAAAAGAATCGTACTCTAGCCGCTGGTGAAGTGGGAAAACGGCTGCAAGATCATTTTCTGACTCATCAAAGGATCGTTGAAAATGGTCAAGTCGGTCCGGAGTATTTGGCGAGCTTACTTCTTATCTCGATTCATGCTGGGCTGTCAGGAGACCACGACCGAGAGTTCGATTTGTTAATCGCTTACTGGCGTTGTTTCATCGAAGATGTTCAACCGGACCAGGCATTGGCGGCTGCGGAACGTGTCAGGACCATCATCGTTCGTGAAGGTAAGTTCTTTCAGGAAAACATTGACTCCGGAGACTATGGAATACTGTTACCTGGCGTGAAGCCAGAAGACATCTACCTGACGCATGAAATACGAGGTTGTTTTTCATGGCCCAAGTGGTCTGTCATCTGGCCATTCAATGTGACTCTTCGGCACCCTTTCGGATTTCTCTCTGGATTGGGTAAAGCCGACGAGAAGTGGTTCGACAATCACCTCCCTAAGTATCCGCATGATTATTTGAAGCTTCTACTTAACCCTTATTCTTTCAAGAATAATGACCACGATCACTTCATCGCCTCGATGCAGCTGGAAACGTCCATCTTGCAGTTCTACAGCAGAGTTGAAAACAAACCAGAGACCTTGAGCGACCGCTTACAAGACATCGAGGATTCTTATTTGCGGCATCTGAAGGGAATCCAACCTGAGGAATGGGATACATCGTTCTTGGTACAAGCCGTGGCAACCCTCGAAATGCTCGGAAAGACTGCGGCTCGGAGCGAGGATCGCGATACAGCCAATCGGTTGATTGTTCGTTTTTCTCAGCAGTTGAGGATTAATACGGGTGTGCCCACAGATGATGAACAAAGTGCCATGACCAATTTCTGCTCGTTGGCAATCAAAGGCTCGCCTGTGGTTTTTGTTTGGAATACAGGAAGCAACAGTCCAATACCCTCTTTCAATGCGCGCGGCGCAGTGGAATCAGTCGGCATTGAACTTACTGACTTTATTCGCAGCCTCCCGCAATCGACGTCCTTTAATATTTGTTGGGCAGAAAAAACTAAAAAAGACGATTCCATTACCCTGTTCGACGAGGCTCGCTCTGCTACGCCTGCAGCAAAGAAGAAAGCAATTGACGCGTTGAAATTGAAAAGAATTTCTCGCAAAGATAGCCGATCAATGCATGGAACGATCGACGGACTAATTCGCGAACTTGGATCAGAAGCTTGCGTAGTGATCGTCGCACCGGATGCGCATGCCGACATTCCGGAAAGTACGCTTCGTCTTGTTGAACAAAAGCAAGACGCACCCAGGGTCTTCGCAGTCATATCGAAGCCGACGAACTCGCTCGCCAGACTCGTGGAGAAGACGGGTGGAACGGCGGTCCAAACCCGAATCGAGGGTGGCTTTCGACGTGAAGTCAATTTCGTTCCCTGGGATGTTTCGACCATTGGTGAAATAGCGAATCCGGTAAAGTAGAAGCCGCTCGCCAGACTTCGTTCTGAAAAATGGCTCCTGAAACAAGCGGTGCGCTCACTTCAGACAGACCGCGTTTTTATCGACCGTCGGAGCGATCACGAATGATGTTTTTCGTTTCCGCTTCGGGCAAATGATCAGGCGATCGAATTCCCGGCAGTTCACAAAATCGCTGAAAATTGGGGGCGATACGGAATTTTCTTGCGACGCTTCGCCGGTCGTCGTTTTTTATGTGTCCCCTAAGTGGCCACGGTTCTCGCTTTATCAAGTGTGGACGGGGAATGCAAGTCGCCTCCCCCTAAGAATGAAGTTTCAACACTGAAGGAGACCGCGTCATGTTTAAGAGTGTCGTTACCATCCCAAGTACTTTTCGTGTTCCCTGTTTGACCGTTCAATCTGCCGCGATCTTGGCATTGTGGTCCCTTTTGGGTACAGCGCAGATCTGTGTTGCTCAAGTTGCCGCCCCGGAGGTGGCAGCGACCTCGCCAACGACGGTTCCAACACGGACGATTCGGCAGGAAGCTTATTTGAAAGCCACAATCGACCAACGTGTCCGCCTGTCAGAATCGCTTGGGGAAGAAGGAGCCCGTGCCTTCGCAATGGCGAAGAATTGGAAGCCGATTCTGGATGGAACGGCAAAGGGGATTGCGCAAGGCCCAGACCAAGTCTACTGCGGAACTGACGGGACGGTCCACGTTATCGAGGCAAAAGGTGGCACGAGTCAATTGGGTCACGCCTACGGCCACCCCCAAGCCAGTTCAGAATGGGCCGTCGAGTCTGCCAAAAGAGTTAGCCGCAGCGCGAAAGCGACAACTAGTGAGAAGGAGGCCGCTGTTGCAATCTTTAAGGCAGCTGCAAATAGGAAGCTACAAGTTCACGTGATTAGGACGAATCATATACTTGGCGAACCCACAGCCGCCGTACTTCAGCAGACCGTTCAGACGTCAGAGACTGCAGCGAAACTTGCCCATTCGGCATTGTCAGAGGTCACAAAAACATCGCTTCATGTTGCGGATGACGTAGCCAGACTCACTGACGATGCTGCCAAATTCGTTGCGAATAACAGCAACACTGTATCTGGAACTTTGAAGACAGTTGCAAAAGCGAGTGTCGTCGTCGGAGTGGCCGCAGACGGAGTCCTACGCGTTCGCGACGGATTTGAAACCGAACGCAAGTTCGTGGCGGGCGAAATCACCGTGAAGGAACGCGAAGTTTCGCATGGCAAGAACGCAGCGGGAATGGCCGGTGGATGGACTGGTGCAGGTGCCGGAGCATTGATCGCCGGTTCAACGATTGGTCCTATAACACCATTTACCGGCCCAGGGGCACCTTTTGTCGAAGCCGCCGCGGTCACTGCTGGTGGAGTTGCGGGATATATTGGTGGTGAAGCTGCTGCTGGAAAAGTCGCCGAGAAGGCGATCAACGTTGTCCATTCGACCGGAACCACGATCGGAGAAGCTGCTGGATCCGCATGGTCAGCAACGAGCAATGCGGCACGAAATACCGGCAAGGCTGCTAGGAATGCATGGTCGTGGGCAACTGGCTGGTGAAACTTTAATTTCGACTGGCGGCGGTTTGGGCAATTAAGTCCAAACCGCCGCCGACTTTTTTAAGTTGGTCGAAAATGGAAAAGCCGCTCTCCACTTTCGAGAACAGTGACATCAGTCCGTGTCACAATCCGTGAAACAGCGGTTACTTCTCGGCGTTTTGGCTAAGTATTTTTTGGAGCAACAGCCTCGCATCCCGCCAGCGGCGTTTGATCGTCTTCGACGAAAATCCCAAGGTTTCCGCGATTTCCTCTTGAGTCATACCGGCGTAGAACGTCATCTCAAATACATCTTTTAGGTCGCTTGGAAGTGAGTCGATAGATTCGTGCAACGCGACCTGTTCTGCAGGACTCATCTGTGAATCAGATTCTTCGTGCATCGGAGAGATGTTGCCCTGAGAATCGATTTTTCCAGGGTCCGAAACATGATGGGCCCCGTCACCCAACGGACCATAATGATGTCGGTGAAGGTCGATCAATTCACGGCGGATTTGTGTTGCTGCCAGCCCTATAAAACGTTGAGGTGATTCCGGCGAGACTGCTTGCAAAGCCCTGTTCAAACGCAAAAGCGCGTTTTGAAGCACGTCATCTGTTCCATCCCATCGGTGCACAGCAGGTCTGTCTCGCAACATCTTCCTCGCCAACCTTCGCAATCGCTCCATCGAATGGCTGATGAGCATCTCCCGAGCTTGGCCATCACCAGCAGCAAGGCGATTTAGCAACTGTTGAGTTATCGCATTATTTGAGCCGTCGTCACTCATTTCTAATCCATCCGGTGCCCGTGTGCTTCACTTTGATTACGCGTTCGGATTTGCCCCTTTGTCACAAATTGAAAACCGTTATCAACACTGCGAAGCCTGGGCAGAGTCTTGCTGCAACAAACTTACCGTGAGAGACCAAGCGTGCGGTCCCATGAGCAGTAACGCAATACTCGATATTTACTTTCAACGGTCACAAGTGGTTTCACCGTCCCCTTCGTTCTCGTCTTCGTCGAAAATCAAAGCAGCAGCAGCATCGTCGACGATGTCGTCGAACTTCATGATACTCGAAGAAATCGTGCAGTCAGGTATTGTGAATTGCATTCCGCGAACCTCAGTAATGCGAAACGAAACCATCACGCAGGTCACTTGTCCAAATGTGGCTTAGTGGCTCTCACGATGCCCTGAATGGTTCTGGCGTACCATTTCGTCCCCCGCCGAGGTTTGATTCCTTCCAAATTGAGAAGTTCAGCAATCGCATGGTAGGAGACCCTCCCCGTTCCATCGCGCCGCTCATGTCGAAGTTGCCAGATCCGCTTTAGAACGTCCTTTTCGCTCGGAGTGGATCCGTAGGGCTGCGCGCCGACGTGAGATGAATGCCGAAAACGAGTTGCAAGTTTTTTGACTTCACCCAACACTCGAACAGCCTTTCGACGCGCTTCGTCTCCACTTCCAGACACAATCTGTTTCCACCGATCACCTTGAGACGTCAGGTTTTCGTCAGTGCTTGATTCGTAAACACAGACTTTCCATTTTTGAAGAGCCAGCATCAGCAAAGCAGCTTCCAAATCCGCGAAGCAAAGCTTGTTGAGATCGTGAATGATCAAAACGTTCATATCACCAGATTGGGCAAATGCAACGACTTCGATCAGACCCGAGCATTTCGTCAAACCGGCAACCACATCGGAGACGTCATCGTACGGAACTGCACGAAATCGCAGCCCAAGCGCTCTCGATTTTCGGAGCATCACTGTCCGTTGAGAAGCAAATTCGGGGTGGTCCTGTATGCGCTTGGGACCGGCTTCATGCAAGACGACATAACCAAACGCATCCCCTTGAAGCTGCGGTTCGGGGACTTTCTTTGCTCGCAAACCCACTTTGGCCTCGCTCAGAGACAGACAACTTTACACAAGAATTGTAGCAAAGCACTGTGCAATAGCGATTTAAAGTTTTTCTGGCGAGTGAGAGAGCCATCTCCTGAAGTTGTAAAAATATGGCCAGAGGCGATTTAGCTCGACAATTTTTGTCGAGTCGCGTCCTGGCATTCCACACGCAGGAGTGCCGTTATGGTCCAAGAACATTCCGATCCCTCATTCGCAAGTGCCACAGGGCAATTGCTTGACGAGGAAGTCATCTCGCTGCCCGCCGCTGCCAAACTGCTTCCCCGCCGCCGAGGAGGTAAGAAGGTTCATACTTCTACCATTTATCGATGGACGGTTACAGGGCTGAGAGGAATCGTTCTCGAATCTCTTCAGATTGGTGGTACTCGCTGCACAAGCCGACAGGCATTACAGCGTTTTTTTGAACGCCTCAATCGAGTCCCCACATTCCACAGATCGCCGACAACTTTATCGCAGCAGGCGAAGCAGTCCAAGGTCGTTGAAAAGCAACTTGATGATTTGGGCGTCTGAAATCCATTTGGGATGAAAAATGGCGATTGAAATGGAAGAGTTGTCTTATTTAGCGACCGACTTGCGCACTCGTGGCCCCCGGTCCGCTTGTGGATTTCATTGGGGTGTCAACCATCTTGGGAGGACGGACCAATGACCACGGTCTCCCCGAATGCTCTCCAAAGGCACCCGATCTATCGACTGACTAATGATCTCGCTTCGTTTCTGGGTATCGATCGAGACTATATCGCATTCGTGGAATTGATCAGTTTGGCTGCCGGGAGGATGGCAATACCGATCAACCTCGACGTCGAATCGGATCAATCGGCTGTTGATCTCGCCATCGCAGACCGGATTGCCACTATTGTCCCTGGCAAAACAGTCCCGATCGACACCTACAAGTCATTCTTGACCGAGGAAAAGCAGAATTTCACCGATCGCTACGTGCTTTGGTTCCGCCGAAATTATCCGCGAATGCATCAAGACCTGGTTGCGTTCATGGCTCGGGCGACAGACTCCTTGGAAAGTGCGCCGAGTATCTGGCGGATTTGCCCTAGCTTCGTGGAACCGAGCACTGACATTCCAACCCTCAGACTCATCGCCTGTTCCGCTGAGCGTAAACTCGGTGGCTTCGCCGCGTCCTTCGCATCCGCCGTCGGCAGCCAAATACACCGACAGCGTTTGATGGAGGTCATCGAGACTCTTTGTCCACGGACAAACTATCCGTTCGCGTTTCGAGATCGTTTGGCCGGAACGCTTTCCCCGTCATCCATGCTTATCGTCGAACGACTATTGCAAGTTTTCACTAATGTTCGGCGGGTCCTCACTGAATTCAGAAGCGTTGGCGTTGTCACGTCTGACGATTACGAAGCCGTTCGAACTCTGTTGGTCAACTTGCCCCTTTTACCCATGGATCGTGTCATCTCCGCGAGCGCAATCAAAACCGCAGGAATCATCTACGCTCATGTTTACGCGGGCGACTACCAATTGGCGCTGCCAGATCGCAGTGGTGAAGGACATCATTGGTTCACGCGGAACCATACCGTCAAGTGGACTCAGTTGGGCTACACGACCGCGAAGAAACATCTTGATGCATTGGTGGACGACGGACTAGTTGTCGCCTCGGTGGACCGAAACAACCGGGAGCACGGACGGATCATTCACTACCGGTTCGCGGATAGTCGAGCACCTCCTTTCGGATGGAGTAATCCATTCACGGCACTGCCGGAAATTGGAGTGAATTGAAGTCGAAGAAGATTGCGCAGGTTGCGCAGAGATTGCGCCCTGAACGCGCAATCAAAAGGCGTTCTAAGTAAACGAGTTCCGGGAAAAACCTCTTGAATTGCGCTGTCAATGCGCAAGGAGTATGAAACTATGTATGACTTTGAAATTCCCACCGATCACAACCCCGCAGTGCAATTCAGCTTGGATGACAGGCGGCCGCGAACGCTCTCAGAGATTGTGGGACAGGAACACATAGTGCCCCGACTCTCACAGGCTGCCAAAAACGGTTCCTTGGGACGTCGCCAAGCCCTTGTCGGCCCCACAGGAAGTGGAAAAACGACTATTGCACAGGCCATCGCAAGAACTTTTTTCTGTTCTCGATCTCGTGAACTTGGAGACGCCTGCGGTACGTGCAAGATCTGCTTGCTGACAAGTCTCTCCAATCTTGGCTCGTATCACGAGTGGACCGGGGCCGAACTCAACGAGCAGTGGGGGTGGTGGGCTGAAAACGGTAGTTGCATCCTCGAACGCTCTACTTATTGCTTTTTTCTGGACGAGGCACAGGATCTCAGTGACCTGCACCAGAAAGCCTTGTTTCGTCAACTGGAGAGGGCGAGGGCGATGGTCATCTTCGCCACCACGCACGAGAATCTGGTCAACGACGCGCTGCTCGGACGATTCGGGGCAAATAAGTTCTACGTTCGGCGTCCCACACTCGCACAAGCCGTCGATTGCATGGAGCGTCATTGTCTGAAACTGGGTGTTGTGGCAACCCGCGATCAACTGGCGGCGATCGCCGGCCACTTCAAGGAAAACCTGCGACTCTGTGTTGACTTTGTATTCAGCGCCAAGGATCAGACTCCTGACGGTCTTGTCTCCGACGAGTTTGTGAAGGCGGTAACGGGTGTGGAGATTTCGTCAGCAGTTCCATCGGTCCGTGCTCGCATCAGTTTGTGATCCCGTTTACTGTTCATTTTGCGGGGCCTTTGGTGTTCACAAACGCGAAAGGCCTATTTTGCCTCGATCGCAAAATTTTCCTTGATTTACGGGCCAAAAGGCCTGCGACTACCATTCCAATTCGGGCGTTTGCGCCGCCGTACAGATCGCGCTGACTGTTGCCCGCTGAACGCCAGGAACTTTGGCACCGTTTCCGACATATGTTTAGTTTGGTCAATTTGAAGTATCCCCGCCCAGTTGATGAAGCCTGAATTTCCCTTGACCGATCGTCTCGCGACAGAGCTCCACCAGATGTTCGTGGTGTGTGAACAAAAACACTTGCGTCCGTTTCGCCAGAGTCGCTAGTTGCGGAAGGATCGCTCTCGTTCGCTCATTATCGAACGTGATCAAAAGGTCATCCAGAATCAGAGGCATCGGCTCGTATTCTTCCAAATAGCGATCCATCGCTGCGAGGCGAAGAGCAAGGTAAAGCTGATCCCGAGATCCAGCACTCATTCCCTCGACTGGAACCTTCGACTCATCCGCTCTGTGACCGACGAGTACGGGGACATCCTTCTCATTAAAATCAGCCGCAAGACCATCAAATGCCTGGCGCGTCATTTGCCTGAACACTTGCCCCGATTTTTCCAGTAAAGGACCTTGGTTTTCCTTTCGAAACCGCTCAATCTGAGACTGCAGCAAATCGGCAGCCAGTCGCAGGCGAACGAATCGAGAGACATCTTGTTTCAGTTTTGCTGCGACAGATTCCGCCTGCTGTCGAAAATCAGCGGCAGCATCTCCAGCCTGCTCAAGTTTATCCTTTTCATTTTTCAATGCGATCAATACTTCGTGCACTGTCTGCAGGGCTGTTTTTTTCTCGGCTTTGGATTTCTCAAGCTGAGTCTTGCGATGTGGCAGTTCATCAGAATTCTCAGCCTGCACACGGGCGATGAAGTCGTCGACATCCTGGCCGCGTGCGAGTCCACTCAATGTTTCTCTGAGTCGATCCACCTGCTCTTTAATCTTGGTCTGTTTTTCCAGATTGGCGAGAAGAGGCTCCAGCTCTTCCGGGTCGCCCAATTTGCATAATCGCAACAGGTCTTCCATCGCAACGAGCGCCAGCTTCTCCGCCTGTTTCGCCTTCGTTAATTCGTTTTTCGCCTCGTCGATTTGAGAGACCAGGAGATCATGCATCGTCTGAGCTTCGCGAGCCTGAGAAAGGGCCTTCCACAGTCCGGATTCCTGCGATTCTGTTAAATCCGCTTCGATCCCAAGTGCGACAGCCTTCTCGCGAACAATTTGTTCATACTGCTTGATTGCACGCAATGTGGCCTCAGCCTCACTGGACAGCTTCTTCCAACTATCAAAAGTTCTGAGGAGTTCCTTCCGATCTCGAAGCAAACTTAAGCCCGTTTCATAACTCATTTGATCTGGCAATCCCGCCGTCTTACACGCCAGAATCCAGTTTGCATTCGCGGTTTCGACCGCCTGATGAAATCCCGCAAGTTTTCGATCAAGCGTTTCTGATTCCTTTCGCAAAGTTTCAAGCCGCCTCAGGATGGCGGTACGCTGTCCAAGAGACTCCTCACCTTGCTGAACCCGACTTCGTGCAGCCTCGAACAACACTGAAAATGGTTTTTCGAATGAATCATTTAATGCGGCTGCGAGTATCTTTCTGGCCTCTTGAATCTGTCGCTTTTTTGAGCTGATTGTGGCTTCCGCTTCTCTCAGCTTTCTCACGATCTCCCTCAACTGTACCCAGTTTTCACGCCACTCCGACATTTCATCGGGCGAACGAGGTTGGATACCGATGGGTGCCCAATCTGAATCCCAAGCAGCCTGACATTCCGCCATTGATGTTTTGAGTGATGTCAGTGTGACATTTGCCTGTTGAGTTTTCTCCCGACTGTTCTGGATCTGAAGTCGTTTTTCTTCGGCTTGCGCAACAGCTTCCGCATCATTGCGCAATTGATCAGCGATTTTGTCAGCCCGGACAATCGCTTGAGGAAAGGCCACTTCCAGCGGCGCATCGGCCTCCAGATCCTCCTTCGCCCCATCTCCTTTCCAATCCGCGAGCACTAATTTCCAGCCATGATCGCGATGCTTTCTGGCTTGCTCCAGAGACTCCTCGGACGGCAATTCTCTTCGACGCTCGAGCCGACGTAGATCGTCGTCCAGGGCGTTGACATTGTCCTCTTCGTCACGGATGAGTTTCTGAACCGCGACGTTTTCACGTTCGAGGCTGGCAAATCGCCCGTGGAAATTCCGGATGGTAAGCGGCAAAGGAACAGAGAGACTCGTGGCTGCATCCAGATCTTCTGGGATTCCTGGCACAAGTGCTCTTTGGCTGGCAACTTCGAGGACCAGTTTCTCAACTGCGGACTGACTCATTCCCAGCGTCTTGTTGGCATCTGTTGCTTCTGCGGCAACCGCCAAGGCTTCTCTGAGAGAACTAAGATTGGTTTCTGGCAACAAGTTCAGCTCTTTTTCATCGTTTTCGATGTCTGTCCTTAGCTTTTCAGATTTGTCCTTGTTCTCAATCTGATTGCTGAGCGCAACGCGTAGGGCATTCGCAGCTTCTTCAGACATGAGTTGTGCAGCACTACTCAGCCGCAAAGTCTCCAGTGAATCCAACTCGCTCGAAACTTCCAGATTTTTCATTCCTGCTTGCAAAATCGGTTCGATGCCCGCCAGGTTTTCTTTCAGCTTCGTCAGCGACTTTTTTTGCTCGCGATACGCACCAAGATCCTG
>CAIQIR010000115.1 GCA_903871875.1 uncultured Schlesneria sp. | reverse complement strand
TTTTTGACCAATCTTCCAAACGTTTGGAAACAAGACGCGTTTTGCTATTGGACGACGTCTCTTTTTTCGTATGTTATCACCTGACGCGCTGCCGCACGTCAGTCGCCGTCTGCAGCGGCGAGGGATTTCGGTGGGCAGCGTGGGAATGTGGGTTTGATCGTCAGTGGACCCGAGGCGTTTTTGTGTGCGAATCAGTTGGGGGGAATCAGGGATGTTGGAACTTGCTCGGCCAGTGGATGCCAGACTCGGATGTGGTCGGATTGAGAAACAGCCTCAACGGCGAACGGTGCGGAACAGGGAGATCAAAGCTCCGCATCGTACGACCGTGCTGGCCGTGATCGGCCAACGGATCCTGTGGTGGTTGTCGGCCGTGGCGAGGTCGGCCGTGGCGAGGGGACCGGGGGGCCGCTGGTCTGACACTTGGCGTGGTTCGTATCGAGGCCGCGTCGGGACTGGGGACTGGGTCAGGATCGAAGGCGGGGGCGTGACTGACGGGCGTGGCGGCGGTGGGTGGTGCAGGAGTTGGATGCGGGGGGCGGGTTCGCTGGAGTGCCGAAATCATCTTCTCGCCGCTGACGCCTTCTTTGTCCGCGCGAAAGAACTGTCCGTGCAGGCCCCGGCTGCCGGCCCCGTCGTGAAGGCAAATCGCCAAACACTACGAAATAGGGAACTTGGCCAACTTTGCCAAACGCAAAAGTGGCTCAAACGCTACAAAACAGGGATGTTTGCCAACTTGGCCAACTTGGCCAACTTGGCCAAGCAAATTTGCAAAAAATCGGGATCGCGGCAAACGATCGAACGACGGGCCGAAATACGAGTCACCGACGAGCGAGCCCTTCCCTGTGGCGGCCGTGACAGAAGGAATTCGGAATTCGATGGGCTACCATACAACGATCAAGTCGGCCAGCGTGCGATCGGTTTGACGGCCGATGGCTGCGGTAGATCGACTTTGCTCAGAGCCAGCGTCGCAGGACGCGAAGGAATTGCCTGACCCAGCGTTAGCAGACTTCGTCGATATCGGGAGATCAGAATGCGATCACTGTTTGTGCCAGCGCCCGCCATCTATCAGATGATCATCTGGGCGCAACTCTTGGCGGACCCGGCTGGCAACGTCGACGTCACGGGACCGCTTGCTCCCGCCGAATCGCGGGCCGCGATTCGACTCGCTGATCCCAACTTGATGATTGAACTGGTGTTGTCCGAGCCGGCGATTAACAGTCCGGTGGCGATGACCTGGGACGCCGACGAGCGACTGTATGTCGTCGAGATGAGTGATTATCCAACTGCGGAGACGGGCGGAAAGATCAAGCTGTTTCAGGATCTCGATCACGACGGTGTGTATGAGAAGTCTTCGACGTTTGTGGAAGGGCTGAAGTTTCCCACCGGTGCACTGGCCTGGAACGGAGGACTGCTGGTGACCTGTGCGCCCGAGATCCTGTTCTTCAAAGACGCGGACGGTGACGGACGGGCCGAAGAGCGACGAGTGATCCTCACTGGATTCGCGGAGGGGAACCAACAACTGCGGGTTAACGGCTTACTCTGGGGACTCGACAATTGGGTCTATGGAGCCAATGGGCGAAGCGGCGGAGAGATCCGTCGGCCGCAGGATGCATCCACGCTGGCCGTGCCGATCCGCCGACATGACTTTCGCTTCCGGCCCGCGACGGGCGAATTCCAGGCGATCGCCGGCTTCAGCCAGTTTGGATTGGGGCGTGACGATTTCAACCACCGATTTCTCTCGTGGAACACGGTCCCTCTTCGCTACGCGGCGATTGAAGAACAAGACCTCAACCGTAACCCGCATCTGACGAGTGGAAATTCGATCGCCCTGATTACGGAGGCCAGCGACACCGGACGAGTCTTTCCGATCAGTGCCGTTCCCAAGACGTTCAATCGCGAGCGGACGGACTACTTCAATGCCAGTTGCGGCACGATGATTTTTCGCGGTGATGGCCTGGGGCCGAACTATCGCGGAAATGCCTTCATGTGTGAACCGCTGACGAATCTTGTGCATCGCAAGACACTCCAGCCGCGCGGAGCCACCTTCGTGGCCACGCGCGAAGAGGTCCAGCAAGAGTTCCTGGCTTCGACGGATCGCTGGTGCCATCCGGTGAACCTGGCGACGGGGCCGGACGGCTGTCTTTATCTGGCCGACTTTTACCGGGAATGGGTCGAACATCCCCAGTTCGTACAAGAGGCGTTGCGTAAGAGTGTCAACTTCCGCACCGGCAGCGACCATGGCCGCATCTGGCGGATTCGGCACAAGGATTACTCGCCTCGCCTGCCGAGTGTTTCCCTGGCGACATTGTCGACTGCGGAATTGGCGGGGAGATTGAATTCGGAAAATGCCTGGGTCCGCGACACGGTTCAAAGGTTGCTCGTTGAGCGGCAGGACAAGCAGGCGATTCCCGTCGTGCAGCAGATTGTCGAGCGAGGGACTTCGCCCGTGGCCCGCGCTTGCGCGCTGTGGACGTTGAAGGGGCTGAATGCACTGCGTGTGGAACAGATCGAGTCCGCGTTGAAAGATCCCACGGCGGAAGTTCGAGAGCAAGGGGTGATCTTGTTCCGCCAGCAAGCTGGTGCGCCGCCGCAACTGATTACGAGACTGCTGGAACTGGCTGCAGACGGCCACCCTCGAGTGCGATTTCAAACGGCGCTGGCGCTGGGGGATCTTGAATCGTCCCAGGCGCTGACGGCCTTGGCGCGGATCGCAGAGCAGGATGCCGACGATGAGTGGGTGCGGATGGCCGTCTTAAGCGGGTTGGGCAAAACGGCGTTTTTGTTTCTGCAGACTCTCGCGCAAGAGCAAACGGGATGCTGCCGGGAAGCATCGACCGCGAAGCACGAATTCTTGCGAAGTCTCACCGTCCTGATCGGGGCACGACGACAGGACGCCGAGATCGCCGGCACGATTTCGATTCTGGGTGACACGACGTCCGTCGATGAGGGGGCTTCGCTCTCGCTGCTCAGTGGACTCGCGGAGGGACTGGCTCGCAGTGACGTGTCGCTGCGAAAAATGGTCGATGCGCCCTCGGAAACACTCCGGCCCCAGATCCCTGCCCTGCGTCGCGTGCTGGCCCTGGCAGAAACCACCGCCATGAATCCGCGTGCTCCCGAGACGCACCGGTTGATGGCGTTCAAGTTGCTGGTGCAGATGGATGCGCATGCGGCTCGGACGTTGCTGCCATCGTTCCTCGCCGCAGAGGCTTCCGCGCCGCTGCAAGCGGCGGCTGCCGCCGGATTGGCGGAACTGGGAGACGCGGAATTGGGACAGAAGTGTCTCGACAGCTGGTTGACCTATCCGATCAACACGCGGCGTGAATTGGTCAGGGCCCTGGTTCGCCAGCCGGCGCTCGTGGCGGTGTTGCTGGATGCTGTGGAACAACAGACGATCAGCCCGACGGAAATCGATTTTATGTCGCGCGAGTCACTGGCTCGCGTCGCTGATCCAGGATTGAAGGCGCGCGTGGCGCAATTGCTCAAACCATTGGAGAACAGTGATCGCGAAGCCGTCGTGACGAAATATCAGGCGGCCTTGGAGTTGGCCGGTGACACGATCAAAGGTGCCGCGTTGTTCTCACGCGATTGTGCGGGGTGCCATCAAGTGCGAGGCCAAGGGGCACGTGTCGGACCGGAGTTGTCCGGTGTGGGAAGTCGGCCCAAGGCCGCGCTGCTGTCGGATATTCTCAACCCGAGTAAAGAAGTCTCGCCCGACTTCGTGAACTATGTCGTGGTGACATCTCGGGGGCAGATCTATACCGGCCTGCTGGCGGCGGACACGGCGACCGCCATCAGGCTGCGGCGGATTCAGGGAGCGGAAGACGAGATTCTTCGAACCCAGATCGAAGAACTTCGTCCCAACGGGAAGTCACTGATGCCGGATGGCTTTGAAGAGAAACTCAGTCCACAAGACCTGGCCCATCTGTTGGAATTCTTGCAACGCCCTGTTCCGCCGCCAGCAACGACGGTCCAGTAAGTTCTCGAAAAAAAAGCGGACGTTTTACGTTACCGGCCTGGTGAGATCGTCTGACGTGTGGTGAGGGCACGCACTGACAAGCCTCGCAGGATGGGTTTGTCGACCACATGCTTCACCGAGGAAATCAACGAGGGAGACGTCATCCAAAATAAAAAGTCTTTGCGGATTCCAGGTGACTGAAGCGTATCGTTTTCTCAAAACCAGAATTTCTCTTTATTCTTCTCGTCCCAATTGTTTTGGCTTTCGCAACCCTCTGCGTTCCAATTCTTTCGGCCTGATTTTCCGGGCGCGACGCTTTTTGGTGACTGCCTTTTGACGCCCCTTAATGACAGCGATCGTAAATGTCTTCTTCCTTGTCCACAGCAACGAGAGTTCGTCGTTGATCAGGCCCCAATCCATTTCCGCCGAAACGATCGCAAAGTTTGCATTGCCAGTCTTGGCGGCGATAAATTTGTCAAATTTGTTTTTGATTCGCACGCTGTGGAATGCTTCCATAATTCCTTCCTCAACCCAAGCTCGATATTCGTTTCGCGTTTTATTGAGCGCAGATTCCGATCCCAATTGGGCATTCAGAATTTCAGAGATTCCATGGACCAAAACGAAAATGCGATCGAAGTCGACGCAATCAGGACCAGCTTCCTCAATGGAACTGACGCGAGCGGACAATTTCACCGTCCCCTCACCAATCTTCCAATGGGCAACATCGACACGCTGATCCACAATTCGGAAGAACTCACTCCACATCTTTGCGGCGGCCGACTTCAAGCGGTTTTCGGGATAGCAAACCTTCTGGTCAACCACAATCGGCTTCATTGAGTTGCTCCGTTGTTAGTGATCTCACTCGTTCAGGGAGAAAACGGGGCCTGTTACTGTGCTGGCCGCTGTCGCGTGTGACGATGGCACGAGCAACTCAAGGTGGACTTGATCGATCACGTTCTGAACCGAGGTCAAGGACGGGGAAGATGTCATTCAAAAAAGACTTCACTGGTTTTGACGACTCCAACTCGTTTCAGCGCCGAAATTGTTGCCCCGAAACTTCGGTTGGACCGCGTGGGTGCGGCGATCGATGTTCGGTGGCAAATTTCGTTCGTGGCCTCGCTCGTCCCTGGTCATCCCGGATTGGCGTTCATGGGAACCAGGACGTTGGGTTCCGACAAAGCGGGGCCGCTGATCCTGCGTCGCTCGACCAGGCCGGTCCGGCAGCGCGCGGGGATATCCTTTCGCTGGCTGTACTCCAGATTTGTCGTGCCTTGGCTGTTGCGGACGAAGGTGTCGTCGGGGGGATGCCACAGGTGGCATGTGACTGTCCGGCTAAGAATCGAGGTGAAACGAAGTCCCAGTCGGCCAAGTCGAAATTGCAGGTCGCGGTCTTCCAGTCCCCAGCCGACGAAGTTCTCGTCGAAGCCGTTCACGCGGTCGAAATCCGTCCGCCAGATCCCGATATTGTTGCCGCTCATTCGAGGACGCATCGGACGTCGCAGCAGCTGATACCACCACGCACGAAAGGCCTTCATCGCCATGCGCCGCCGCTCGCGCCGCGGAATCCACGCCAGATACTCGCCACTTCGCAAAGTGCCGTCGGTGATCTGTTCGGAGGTGTGACGGTCGAGACGATAGCAGTCGCCCAGTACGACGCGACCCTGTCGGCGATAATCAAGGTGACAACGAACATGATCCTCAGGCAGGATGCAATCACCGTCAGTGAACAGCAGGTAGGGGGCCTGCGAGACGAGTGCCGCTTCGTTGCGGCAAAGGGCCAGTCGAAAACCTTCGTGGGGATGTGTCGTGTATCGGACGGGGAAGTCCACTCGCCGAGCAAAGGCCTCCACGACCGGCCGGGTCACGTCCGGCGATCCGTCGTCCGAGACGACGACTTCCATCAGGCCGGCGACATCCCGCTGCAACTGCAGCGACAACAGCGCCCGCCGGAGATGATCGGGCCTTTTGTAAGCCGAAACCAAGACCGAGATTTGGAGTTGCTGTGGCATTCGACGTCCTGGATGCAACTGCCCGTTCAATGGAAACGTATTCGAAAGAACGACTCAAAAAGTTTGGCTCAATCTATCCGCAACCTGACGATTGCCCAATATCGATTTTGCGATCCAACCGCGAAGCCGAGAATCAAAGAGCCAATCTGGCTGAGTCATGCTCGTGGCAAGTCTCAGGCCATCAAATGTCGAAACGGCTCTCGATTCGTCATCGGGTGGCATTTCTGTCTTCCAGATGAGCGTGACGCGGTGCTGATGCACTGTCAAAAGTCGAACTTGTGCGCTTCGATAGCAAGTGCTAGAAAACGCGGGTTTGTCCTGGAAATCTTACAAGCGTGTGCCGCGCCCATGTCCAAACACAGACAACCAGTTCTCGTGACAGGAGCGGGCGGTTTTATCGGAAGTCACCTGGTCGAGTTGTTGTTGAAAGAGGGTTACCGGGTCCGGGCCCTGCTGCGATACACGTCCCGCGCAAGTGCGGGAGACCTGGCCGAGGTGATCGGTTGCGGTCACCCGAATCTGGAGCTTTGCTATGGCGACGTTCGTGTCGCTGCGGATGTCTTACGTGCTGCCGAGGGCTGTCTGTGGATTTTTCATCTGGCCGCACTGATCGGCATTCCCTACAGCTATGTGTCGCCGGCTTCCTATATCGACGTGAACGTCGTGGGCACTCTCAACGTCCTGGAGGCGGCCCGTCAACTGGGTATCGAACGCACGATGATGACCTCCACCAGCGAGGTCTATGGCTCGGCGCGCACTCCGACAATCGATGAAGAGCACCCGCTTTCGGCTCAGTCACCCTACGCAGCCAGCAAGATCGGCGCGGATCAGTTGGCGATCAGTTATCAACGCAGCTTTGGTCTTCCGGTGTCGATCGTCCGTCCGTTCAACACGTTCGGTCCCCGGCAGAGTCTGCGAGCCCTGATCCCGACAATTTGTGCACAAGCCAAGTTCCGGGGGTCACTTCGTCTGGGCAATCTGGCAACGATTCGAGATTTCGTGTTTGTTCAAGATACTGTGGCCGGATTTCTCGCGGTGGCTCGGTCCGATTCACTGGTGGGACAAGTCACCAATCTGGCTACGGGACGAGGGATTCGTGTGTCGGAACTGGTCGATCTGGTCCGAGGCATGGTCGGTGCCGATTTACCGGTTGAGGTTGATCAGGAACGGGTCCGTCCGGCTGACAGTGAGGTCAATTGCCTGATCGGAAACGCTGCGAAAGCTCGCGCAGAGGCGGGATGGATCCCGCAAACGACTTTCGAGGACGGTCTCGCACAAACACTCGATTGGGTCGGATCGCATTTCTCCGGCCACAACTTGGAGGCCTATCAACGATGAGAGCCGTGATCCTTGCGGGCGGGCGCGGCACGCGTCTGAGTCCGTATACGTCGGTAATCCCCAAGCCGCTGTTACCCGTCGGACAAACACCCATCCTGGAACTGGTGCTGCGTCACCTGGCCGCTCATGGCATCACGCGCGCCACGTTGGCCCTGGGGTACATGAGCCGCTACTTCAAGTCGTACCTGCGAAATAATGACGAGATCACCGACCTGCTGGAGATTGACTGCGTCGAGGAATCCCAACCGCTGGGCACCTCTGGAGCGATCAAGACGATTGGGGGACTCGATGAGACCTTCCTGGTCATCAATGGAGATGTCTTGACCGACCTGGACCTATCTTTGTTATTCGAATCGCATCGGAAGCAGAACGCGATCCTGACGATCGCCACGCATCGCCAGCCCGTGCGGCTGGATTTTGGCATTGTCGAAACCGACGCGGACGGAATGGTCGTGGACTACATCGAGAAGCCGACGCTGCATCACGAAGTCAGCATGGGAATCTATGTTTATGAACCTCGCGTATTGGATTGGATCGGAGTCGACGAGCGGCTCGATTTTCCAGACCTGGTCTTACGCCTGATCGGCGATGGCCAGAAGGTGAATACGTTCGCAACAGACTCGCTGTGGCTCGACTTGGGACGGCACGAGGATTTTCAAAAAGCGAACGAACTTTTCGGTGATGCGGGAAGCGAAACGCTCGAGGGAAAGGCGGCCTGAAGTGACTCGCTGCCTGGTTGTCGCAGGACGATCGTTTCTCGGACGGCACGTGGTCGAACGACTGCGTCATGCCGGCTACGAGGTTCTTGTCACGTCGCGACAGGCGGCACCGGACGTTGTTCGTGTTTGTGATCTCTTGCAACCACGGCAACTCGACGAACTGTTGGCCGATTGCCAGCCGGATTGGGTTCTTTCATTTGCCGGTATCCCCCGTCACGATCCAGACGGCGCCGTGAAGCTGCACTCCAACGGGACAGGTCATCTGCTGGAGGCGACCGCACGCCATTGCCCTCAGGCTCGGATCATCTTGATGGGAAGTGCCGCGGAGTATGGCCGTGTTCCCGAAGGCCGCTTGCCCATCCGAGAGGATTTTCCGCCGGGTCCGAATTCGCCATTGGGTCAATCGAAGTTGGCGCAGACGCAGATTGCTCAGATCGCGGCCATTCATTGGGGGTTGGACATCGTTTCGTTGCGGCCGTTCAACATCGTCGGTCCAGGCCAACCCGCACACTATCTGGCCGGTGCTTTGATTCGTCGTCTGGTGGCATTGAGGAATGCTGGCCGTAACGAGCCGATCAGCGTTGCGAGCGGCGATTCGACGCGAGATTTTATCGATGTTCGCGACGTCGCTGATGCGATCGTCAGCGTCGTACGGGGGCTGCCGGCCGAGACAGGTCGATTGCGTGTCTTCAATGTCAGCACCGGCCAGGAGACCTCCGTTCGACAGTTGGCAAAACAGATTTGCGCGTTGGCGGGTGGCTACGAACTGATCGATGCCCAGATCCCATCATCTGGTGGCGAGATTGATCGCAGTTGCGGCGACTCACGGAAGCTCGAAGACGCTGTCGGCTGGCGGGCGTTGACCGGCTGGCGAGAAAGTCTCAGTGACGCCTGGCGTGAGACGATCGCCGATTTCGAGTTAACCACGACTTACCGGCCTGCCGCCTAGAGGCCTCCATGTATCGCTGGAATCCCACTTTTGTGAAGGCCCTCATCACCCGCTGGCAGCAGCGAGCGTTGAACGTACGAAGCTGGAGATCGTTCCCCGAGTGCGATGTGAAGTCGGTCGCGGTGGTGGGCAATGCCGGGTATCTCGGCGAGCTGGCGCAGGGCCCCCTGATCGACAGCCATGAACTGGTTATCCGGATGAACAACTTTCAGACCAGCGGATTCGAGGCTCAGGTCGGTACACGTGTCGACCTGTTCTTGACGAATTTCTTCACCGATATCCGCTATGAAAGACCAGAGCTTGATCAAGCGAAGTATATCGTGGCTTCGGTGCCCAACAATTTCCGGAAACGGCGCCGCCATCACCTCCACCATCGTCACTCAGAGCATATTGTGGCTGGTCTCAAGGCGATGCGACGTACCGACGTCTTCGTACCCGAGTGGGACGCGTTCTACGAATGGGTGCGGCGGTGGGGCAGCTTTCCGTCGACCGGCATGATGGCGACACTGTTTGCCTTGAATAGTCTGCGTTGCGAGACGCTTTACATCACCGGCTTTTCGTTCTTTCGGGACACGCCGCATTATTTCCATGATCGGCCGGCCTCGGCCAGGGATCACAATTTTACTCAGGAACAAATGTGCCTGCAGACATTGCTGGCACCCCATGTGGCATCGGGCCGAGTGGTCGTCGACCCGGTGATGGCGGAGCTGTTGCAGTTGCCGTCAGAGAGCAGGTAAGTATGCGAATCGCACTCGTGTTGGACCACTTTGACGCCAAGCATGGCGGGCTGGAGCATTGGGCCTTTCAGCTGGCCACCTGGCTGATCGACCGCGATCACGAGGTGCATATCGTCGCGGCGGATTGCCAAGACGTCACCGTTGCCGCGCCGTTGATCCTGCATCCTGTTGGACCGGCAGAATCGCGAATCGCGCTGGCCGAGAAAATGGAACGGTGCCTGAGGCAACTGGCGGTCGACGTGATCCACGATCTGGGCAGCGGTTGGTACTACGACATCCTTCAACCTCAGTTCGGCACGAAATGGGCCGATCATCGTGGCAACCTGCGATCGCTGCCGTGGTTCAAACGTCCAAAGTATTTGTGGAAGCGCGAACATCGATTGCGTCTAAGAGATGCTCTGGAGCTTGAGCGACGCCAATACGCTCCGTCGCACGGCCAAGTCATCGCCGTATCGAAAATGACTCTGGCTGACCTGCGTCGCGATGATCGAGTACCCGCCAAACGGATCTCCGTAATTCACAACGGCGTTGATCCCCAACGTTTTTCTCCCGAGCGTTTGGTCCAATACCGTACTTCGTTGCGTCGGACGATGGGAATCGATGATCAGGTCGTCCTGCTGTTTGCGGGACACAATTTCCAACTGAAGGGCCTGGAAACCGTGATTCGCGCGATCGGCAGGCTGCACGAACGGCGGCTTCATCTCATGGTGACGGGACGCGAATCTCGTGACAAATGGCAGCACATGGCACAGCGGCTCGGCGTCGCCGAACACATTAGTTTCTGCGGTTTCGTGCCCCAGATCGAACCCTACTACGCTGCCGCCGATGCGTTTGTGCAGCCGACATTTTACGATCCCTGCAGCCTGGTCACTCTGGAAGCCGCCGCCTGCGGCCTGTCCGTCGTGACCAGTCGTTTCAACGGGGCGGCAGAACTGTTCGAGCATGCCAAGAACGGCTGGATCGTTCACAACCCGCAGGATGACCGGGAATTGTCGCAGTATCTGTTTGCTTTGCTCGACGACGAAAGCCGCCGACGAATGGGGTTGGCATCCCGGGAAATGGCTCTTCGCTGCACGTCGGAGGACTGTTTTGAGCGGATCTTTCAAATCTATCTGACGGTCCAAAATGGACACCGCCAGCGCGACCATCGGGTCGAATGTCTGTTTGGCTAACGCCGGGAAAGATCTGTCATGCCTCGACTGATGGGGTGCACTCACAGTGTCGTCGATCCGGCCAGTCGCTTTCGCTTCTTGCAGTACGTTCCCCTTTTTGAAGAGGCTGGCTGGGACGTGTCACATCGTCCCAACGTACCGTCGCGCTATTGCAAATTCACCGGCCCCTTCCGATGGATGCGATCGATACAGCGCAAGACGGCTGTCACACTTCGAAGGCTATCGCGTCTGCGCGACATTCGCGACGCAGCCCGCTACGACGTGATCTTTCTCAACCGCGACCTGCTCGCTGGGCAGTTGTGGTGGGAACAGCAGCTCTTCCGCCGGAATTCGAGGGTCGTTTTCGACTTTGACGACGCGATCTATCTGGGTGATCAACGGCATCGGCACATCGAGTGGATCTGTCGCAACGCCGCGTGGGTGACGGCAGGAAATGAAACGCTGGCGGCTTTCGCCAGACAGTTCAACGATCGGGTCACAATCCTTCCCACAGTCGTCGATGTCAGCCGTTACGTCTGCCATTCACACGATGTCGTCGACCGCCCGGTCCGGGTGGGATGGATCGGCTCTGAACTTTCAATCCAGGAGACTTTGTTCCCTCATCTGGACATGTTGACTCGACTGCAGCAACGACTGAACTTTGACTTTGTCATGATCTCCGGACCGGGACCAGTCGTGCCCGATCGCGGACTTCGTTGGAAGTTCATTCCCTGGAGTCCTGATGTCGAAGTCAACTTGGCAAAGCACATTGACATCGGGCTAATGCCATTGGTTGACAACGAGTTCCAGCGCGGCAAGTGCGGTCTGAAACTTCTGCAGTACATGGCCGCGGCGGTTCCTGCGGTGGCAACACCGATCGGAGTGAATGGTCAGATGATCCGCCAGGGACAGACGGGCCTGCTGGCGAGTTCGGAACAAGAATGGTCCCGATCGTTGGAGACTCTTGTTGCTGACGCGGAATTGCGTCGACGACTGGGGCAGGCCGGACGCGCCTTCTGTGAGACTCATTACTCGCTGCGCAATTGGTTTCCCGCATTGATGGACATCTGCACGACGATCAACAAAGAAGGATCAGCCAGCGAACTGAGCCAGGCATCTTCGAGGAATTCAGATTGAACGAAAGGTACCAACTTCCAGCAGATGATCAGCACTTGACGGCCGACCCGATGATTCTTGGAGGGATCAGCAGCGAGCTGACCTCGACCGAATTCAACCCGCCAAGCAAGACCTGCTCCATCGCTTGCGGCGAGAAACGCCAATAGTCACCGGGATAGTTATGGATCGGGAGAGTGATCGTCGCGGATCCTAGATCGTGAAATCGGCGGCGAAGAAATCGCCCCAGCAACGGAATGCGAGTCAGACGATGAAGATAAGAGAGCAATTCGAAGTCGGTGTATCCCGGCACACCCAGTACGATCAAGGCTCCCGATTTCGCCACGCGCCGGATTTCGCTCAGCGTTTGCCAGAAACACTTGTCATGTTCCAACGTGGAGTTGCAAAGGATGGTGTCAAAGGTGCCGTCGGGGAAACAATCCATGGCATTGGCGTTACCCCGCAGGATCTCGAAGCCACGATAATTGTGAGGCCCGTCGAGATTGATTCCGATCCGCTGGTGGGCCGTGCCCAGACAGGGAAGGCAAAGCAGAGTATCCGCGGCAGGCACCGCTCCAATTTCGAGGACACTGCCGCCAGCCCCGCGAGCGGTACAAATCTCGTCGAATCTTTGAAAAACATCAGGGTGCATAAGACATCGCTGACTACGGGACAATCCGGGGCGAGTATAGGCTTCATGCCCTGTTTCCTGCCATCGAAGTGCGTCGAGGTACGGGGCTTGACTCGCGCGAGGAAATGGGATAACCCCTGATCGCCAACGATCAGTTCAATGGAGTGCATAGAACTTGTGGACCTGAAGATACCGTCTGTGTCGACGTTGGTCACGATCCGGCTTTCGGTAAGGATCGAGCTATGGCAATAGTTGTCTCTGCGCTGGATGTCGTTCGCGATGAGCTGCGCTCTCTGGGCTCGCCAGTAGTCGTCTTTTGCAAGTCGCATTCTGGAAGCCGGCTACTCGCCCAACTGATCGAAGGGGCTGGCGTGTACATGGGAGCCCATCAGAACGAGTCATCAGACTCGCTCGACCTGCTTCGGCTGGTTCAGCACCTTGTGGAACGCTACTACCCCGATTTCGGTCCGCTGTGGGACAAGAACAATCGCCATCCTGACTTGCCTTCGACCGATACGATCGCCCGCCAAGTGTTCGCCGATCACTTGCAAGGTTTTGGACCATCCAAGACTCGTTGGGGCTGGAAGCTGTGCGAAACGCTTTACGTTTTGCCAGTGATCGATTTCCTGTTTCCCGACGCCCGTTACATTCATCTCATTCGCGATGGACGCGACGTGGCCTTCTGCAACCACACCCCTCCAGATACTCCTTTTTGGAAGAAGGTCTATTTCAATACCGACCGCATGGAGATCTGGCGGAAGTACCGCTTGAACTACAACGAATACCATCGTCATCGCCACCTGTTCAATGCCGTGCACTGGGTCAACAGCGTCAGCGTGGGACGGAACTACGGTGCAATGTTGCGCGATCGATACCTCGAAGTGCGTTACGAGGATCTGTGCGGCGACTTCGACTCGCAGGCACAGCGGATTCTTGCTCATATTGGGGTCACCAGCGACGGAGCGATCGTCAAACAGCTGGAGCAGAGGGTGTATTCCCGATCGATCGGCAAACATCGACAACAACCACGATCGATGCAACGCGAGGTTCTGCAGATCGAAAAGTCGCTGCTGCTGGAACTGGGATATCTCGATGCGGACCCGTTTCAAGGTCCCTCGCGGTCATTCAGGCGTCGGATTCGTAGCCTGCTATCGGCTTGGTTTTCACAAAAACCTGGCGCGGTTGTTTAAATGGCAACGATACGCCCACGCATGCTCGTGACACGGATTGGCGCGTTCGGCGACGTCTGTCTCCTGATCCCCGTTGTCCACGAGTTGCAACGGCAGTTCGAAGTCGACTGGCTGATCCGTGACTGCTATCAACCGGTCGTCCAAAGTTTCGGTCAACTTCGATGCCGCATGATCGGCGTGAATCCCGAACCAGATGAATTGATTTCGCCGAACGATCCACTGATTGATCGCTTGCGGGCGCGAAATTATGACTATTGCCTCGACTTCTCTCATTGGCCCGTGGTCAGCAATCTGGTCTCGCACTTGCAAAACATTCCCGTCCGCGCGATCACTCGAGACCCCCGGCAAGATGCGCTGCTGGAGGTGAATTCTCGGGGAATGAAGCTTGAGCAGCCGTTCAATTGCGTGGTCGACGTCGATCAATCCCTGCATCAAGTTGATAAATGGCGAACGCTGATTCACCAGAGTTGCGGGCTGGAAATCTCGCTGAACTGGCCGCTTCCTCCTCAGCGTCATCCCGAAGACGCATTGCGGATCTTTGTTCATCCGCACGCTGGCAAGTCGAATAAAATCTGGCCGGCCCGCCGCTTTGCTGCCGTCTTGTCGACACTGGCACGGCAGCGACCCGTCCATTGCGTGATCCACAAGGCTCGGGGACACCTGGCGCGGGCTGTGCAGTGGCGACTGCTCTTGTCACGCTGCACCACCGAGGTGGTGCCAATGGACCCAACCTTTGGTCTTCTTCGTCAACAATTGCAACGGGCCGACCTGGCGATCGGTTGCGACAGTGGTCCGATGCATTTTGCTTCCCTGTTGGGAACAGCCACGCTGGTGATCTACGGACGTTACAGTCCAAAGGAATTCAGCCCGCTTTGGCGAACCGCAGCTGTGGCTCCTGATCGAGACAATCAGCCAGCCTCGTCGATTACGACAAGACGAGTCCAGACGCAACTGGAGGCACTTGTCGCTCAGCTAGAATCAGTGGTGGAAATCCAGGGATATCGATCGGCGTTATGAACTACCTTGTGGTCAAACTGAGTTCGATGGGCGACATCATTATGTCGACCCCCTGTCTTCGGGCCATTCGTCGCGCCGACCCGACGGCCCATATCGCAATGGCCGTCGGCCGCGAATTCCTCCCGCTCGTCGAGCACAACTCTTACATCAACGAGATATTGGTCCGGGAAACGCACGGAAAAACTCGCCGCCTTCGCACAATCACTCAGGCGGTGAGAACGTTTGCCAGTCGCCGCGGTCCGCGATTCGATTTCGCCTTCGATTTACAGGGTAATTTCCATAGTGCCACCTGGGTTTACTGTAGCGGCGCAACAACGAAGGCGGGGATTGGCAAGCATCGCATCGGTTGGCCAACCATCGTGCCCGCCGATTTGACCCGGCACTCGTCGGATCTTTGCGCCACCGTGCTTCGTCAATGTGGCATACCGGTCGACGATCTCATGCCGGAATTGCACTGGTCGCCTGATGCCGATCGCGAGGTCGCGCAGCGGCTTCAACAGTCCGGTTTGCCCGCTAAGGGCTTCGTGCTGATCAGTCCGTTCTCGCTCTGGCGATCCAAGGAATGGCCGCAGGCCCGCTATGGCTCGTTGATCCGGCGACTGGAGGCTCAATTCGGCGTACCGATCGTCGTCACCGGTACTGAAATCGAAGGCCGACACGCGAGCGAACTCTTACAGCTCATTCAGGGCACACGAGCTGTCTCGTTTGTCGGAGACCTGAGCTTGGAACAGGTACTGTGCTTGTACCGCCGCGCGAGGTTGCTGATTTCTGGTGATAGCGGTCCGATGCACGCTGCCGCCGCATTGGGGACTCCGGTTGTGGCCCTGTTCGGCCCGACCTGGCCGGAAGTGACAGGCCCCCAGGGATCGGAACATCGTGTCGTCCAGGCCTGCCGGCCGCCGCACCATACGACCTATCGCGAGGCCGATGCGCAGTGCTACATGCTGGCGATCAGCGAAGACGAAGTCTTCAATGCAGTCAGTTTGAGTCTGGTTGACAAGAGTGCTTTCTTAGCCGGTTGAGATGTTGCTTGCGATATCGCGGTTCAATCGCGCGACTCACGATATCGAGGCGACGATCAACGGGGAAACGGTGTCCGATGAAAGCGGATTTCCTGATACCATCAGGAATTATCGAGAGTTCGGTACCGGGATCCCACCTTGACACAAATGACGAATTTTCAACAATCGCCCCAAGTCCGGCTGTGGGGCCATTCCCCAAGAATCAAACGCATCAAGTCAGTGATTCAACTCGTAACCGAACTGACCTGCCGGCTTGAGCGATTTGACGCGTGATACTTAGTTCGGACAAGGTGTCAGCGTTCCGCTTCTAAGTCGCTTCCGCACGGGACCGGACTTGGCCAGTAATATCCGTGCAGCAAGGAGGCTGTCTCGCTGTGGAGAACTTCTACCGAGCGCTCCGAGAGGCTCGGAGTTATTGGCCGATCCTGATTGTCAGCGTCATCTGCTCATTTGCCATGGCAGTGCTGTGGGGCGCCAACATTGCTTTGCTCTTCCCGGTCATCGAGACGACGGTTCACGGCGACAACCTGCAAACGTGGAACGAAAAGCGGATTGCCGCGTCACGGGAAAAGTTGCTCGCCCTGGAAGCCGAATGCCAGGCGATTGATCAGTCTTCAACGAGCGACGCTGATCAGTTCCAGCAAAAAGTGAAAAAGGATCAATTAACGACCCTGATCCTGGCCGAGCAGGCCAGCCTGTCTTCGCGCGAAAGACTGCAACCCTGGTTGCAAAGGTGGCTTCCCGCGAAACCGATCCATACTGTGTTGCTGGTGTTGGCGCTGGTCGTTTGCGGCACAGTGCTCAAACAGGTGTTTGGTGTCGCCAATGTCGTCCTGATCAGTTACGTCTCCCAGAGCATTGCCCGCGATATTCGCATGCGGATTTTTGGCAAAGCGATCACGCTGGATCGGCGCAGTTTCAACTCGATGGGCACCAGCCGCTTTATGGCCAGTATCACTCACACGACAGAAGGATTGGCGCAGGGCATCACGGCGTTTTACGGCGGACTGTTGTCCGAGCCGTTGCGGATCGTCTCATGCTTGTCGCTGGCACTGTTCGTGTCGTGGCGACTCACGCTGATTTCGATGATTTTCATGCCACTCATGGTCGTGATGATCGTCTGGTTGAACCGCAGGATTCGCCGGATGGCGAAAGAGACGCTCAGTCGAACCCTGGCCTTCCATCACATCATGCTGGAAGTCTTTACCGCAATCACGACGGTCCAGGCCAATATGATGGAGGAGTTCGAGCGAGAGCGATTCCGGAAGGCGACCAAACAGATGCGCCGGATCGGGGTCTTGGCGAGCTTTTATAACGCGCTCGCCAACCCAATCACCGAAGTCTTCGGCATTGCGGCCTTAAGTACGGGGCTGGGCGCGGCAGCGTACCTTGTCATCACGCAGAAAACGCACATCTTCGGTATTCACATGGCCGACCAGCCCATCACCGTTACGGAATTGACCGTGGTCTTTGGATTGCTCGTCGGTGCGACCGAACCGCTGCGTAAGTTGTCCGGCGCGATCAGCGGCATCAATTCAGGCTCGGCCGCGGCGAACCTGCTATATCCGCTACTTGATGCACAGACGCAAAACGTTGACCCGCTCAATCCACAATGCCTTAGCGGGCCGCATCGCACGATCGAGTTCCGGGACGTCACCTTCAGCTATGATGGAAAACAAGATGTATTGATAAACGTCAATCTCACGATTCCTTTCGGCGAACGCCTGGCCGTGGTGGGCACGAATGGCAGTGGAAAGAGTACGTTGGTGAACCTTCTGTGCCGATTCTATGACCCACAGCAAGGCGCCGTCCTGATCGACGGCGTGTCGCTGAAGGATCTGGCGATTCACGACGTCCGCAGCCGGATTGCGATCGTTTCCCAACAGTCCGATTTTTTCAACGAATCCATCCTGCACAACATTCGTTATGGACGATGGGAAGCCACGGACGAAGAGGTGATCGAGGCCGCGAAAAAAGCCAAAGCGCATGATTTTATCAGCGAGTTCTCTCAAGGTTACCAGACACCGGTCGGTCCCAATGGGCAGCGTCTGAGCGGCGGACAGCGGCAACGGATTGCGCTGGCCCGCGCCCTGCTGCGCGATACCGAGATCCTGATTCTTGACGAAGCCACCAATCAGATCGACGTCGAGAGTGAAAAGCTGATTCATGCCGCCCTATTGGAGTTCGGACAGGGGCGCACCATGATCATGATCACCCACCGGCACAGCACGCTGGAACTGGCGACCAGAGTGGTCGAAGTGGATCGAGGCCAGCTGACGGAAGTGGCCGGCGTCTCGTCCAAAGCCGCGTAACCGCACTGGACAGATCACGGCAGCCGACGGCGAGTGTGATGCAAACGGACTGGCGAAAAAAATCACGGCCAAGCCAGCTCAGACTGTTGCGCGGCATGCTCTCGTCGGCACAGATCAGTCTGGGTTTCACCGTCGGCCGTCGGGCCTCGTCCCGATGCTCGCCGTGGCGCTCAACAGGGAGGTCACTCGAAGATCCTGTGACCGAAGGCGAAATACACCAGGCCGGCACCCGCCAGGAAGATCAGCCCGACGATTACGAACAGCATGTGTCCTCCCCAAACGGCGGACCAGGAATCGATCGTGGGGGGGAGGATGTCGTCCGGGTCGTAGAGTACGGGAACGGCCATACCAATTGTGTAGGGAGATGAATTCCCGAGCTGGCCGGCAGGCGAACAAAACTCTCGAACTTCGCCTGATTCCGTGGTAAACCGCAGGACTGGATTGTAAGCCGTATGGGGACTGGAGGCGTGGCGGTGTGTCGAACGGATCGCGCGGTGTTGTTGGGTCGCCACAATTGTGCCCTCCGCCGACAGCAGGAATGGTCGGCGCCACCACGTCGTCCACAATCCGCGAACGCCGGTCAGAAAGGTGAAGGCTCCCCCGACCGGGAAGACGATCAACATTAATCCGAGCAAATACTTCATGGTTCAAATCGCAATGGACTTCCAGGAATCAAATCATCGTGATGAACTCGAATCCTTGTCCAAGACCTTCTTGATGACGCCTTCGGCCATTTCGACATTTCCCAGAATGCCTGCTGGGATGAGATTCTCATCGGCCCACGATGCCGATTCGCTTCCATCGATTGATTCGACGGAGCATATCAGGCCCTGCTTGTTGACAGCTCGTCACCTCGTCCCTACCCTCCCTGAGTATTTTGGGGGAATAAACTTTCTGAAGAAAAGGATGGGACGCGAGCGTGCCAGACAAAGCGATGGAAATGGGCGGCGGCAACTTGAGTTATGGAGCCGCATCGCGTTCTGCTTCAGATGTTGATGACGAAGATGAATTTGGCGACGACGACGAGTTCGGTGATGAACTCGATGACGATGAAGAATCCGAAGAAGAATTCGAAGAAGAAGATGACGACGAATTCGACGATGATGAAGAAGAAGATGATGACGACGACGAAGAAGATGATTGAACGGATGTCGTGATTGATTGGGGAGAGGAAGTGGGCTGCGCCGCAGCGTTCTGTCACTCTGACTAGTTTGCCGGTTGCGGCGGACGGTGTGGTGATGGCACGCGCGACGAAAAAGGGACAGGCACGGGGTAGGGAGCGATTCCTTTTCGAAAGAACGTTGTCAGGCACCCAATCGCGAGCTCCACAATTCGGATGACCGCATTCCGGTGGCGCAGCAGCTTCAATTCGAGTTTTCCTTACAATTTGCTTCGTCGGCTTTTGCCCACTCGATGTCAAGTCGGCAAATCTCGCTGGTCCAATACGAGGGCACGCCCCGATGCAACGACGCACCTTCCTGCAAACGGTCGTTCTGTCGACCCTGCCCGTTTGGGGGCATTCGATTTCCGGTCACGCGCAAGCGGCTGAAAAAGAACAGCGTTTTGGCGACCTGCTAATCCGTCCGCGATCGACCGACCACTTTGAATTGCTCTTTACGCCCGCAAGACCACGTCCGCTCCGTCTGCTGCAACTTGCGGACACCCATTTTCACGGGGGTGACGGCACCAATCAGGCCACCGAGACGATGCTGCGCGGTCTTGTCGAGCGAGAGCAGCCGGATTTCATCATTCACACGGGGGATTTCGTCAACAACGATTCCGGAAAGCGAGTCGATTGGACGGGGATGGATATCCTGAACGGGCTGCGACGCCCTTGGGCGCTTTGCTTTGGAAACCACGACTATCCCGTCAATCACACGGAAGGCTCGCTGCCGCTCGATCAGATTCGACAGAAGATGGAGCAGGGATTCCAAGGATATGTTGATGCTCCCACCGGCCGGCACTATTGCTATCGGTATGACATTTTGGACAAAGACAATCCGATTCCCCGGGCTTCGCTCTTCTTTTTTCAAGTCGGCTATGCCGAGGGTGATCGGCGAATTTCCGATCCGCAACTGAACTGGTTCCGCAGCCAGATTAAGCAGGATGCCGAGCGGCAAGTCGATTCGCCCATTACGGTCTTCGTTCATATTCCCCTCAGAGAATATCGCGATCTGTTCAACTCAGGTCAGGCCATCGGCAAAAAGGCAGAAGAGGTCTGCTTTGACAGTGACTCGGGCCAGTCGTTCAAGGAATTCTCAACGTCGCACCGTGTCGTGGGCGTGTTCTGCGGACATGATCATGTCAACAACTATCACGGCGACTGGCAGGGTGTCGAACTTGCTTATGGCCGCGTCAGCGGCTGGGGTGCCTATGGTCCGCCCAACTGGCAACGCGGCGGTCGGCTGATCATGCTCGACCTCCAATCCCCCAAGCCGCGGCCCGAACACCGCGAAGTGTTCTAAGCCCGAGCGACGTCCTCATTCTAAATCTTGACGACGTCCGCACGTCGCGCCGCTGTTTCATCGGCGCGAGCGGTCCCGAATCGGGATCCGAAACGTTGCCATTCCTTTGAGCAATGAGGCTGTCCCGGTTCGTCAGGCGTAGAAGAAGACTTTTTCGGCTGTCTTGCGGAGCAGCCACTCGCGGTCCTCTTTTGAAATGAAGTTCAGGCGGTCTCGTACCAGGCTGATTGACGCGTGATAGTTATTCACGCCCTGAATCTGATAGGGCGAATCGCTGGCCCACATCAGGCGTTGCGGCCCAAAGGCCTCAAACAAGCGCTGGATCATCGGAATCAACTCCTCATGCGGCGGCTGCTTTTGGCCGAGCGCGTAGAATGCCGAAATCTTGATGCTCGTCTGTTTGTGCCGAGCCAATCGACACAGGCTCGCGATGTCGCTGTCACGCATCTGGCCATCGACACCAATTCGGGCAAAGTGGTCGATGACGACCGGGGTCTCGGGATGCCGCTCGCACATCTGGTCGGTGGACGGCAAATCCGCTGCGTCGATCAGCAAGCACATGGCCTGCCGAGTTGCCGCTCCGGTCTTCCACATCTCAATCATCCCCGGCGTCTCCAGCCATTTGGAACGCTCTTCCGGTTTGCGAATGAGCGGCGTGATGCGGAACCCTGTCACGCCCTGCGGCAGCAGCGTTTTCATCGCCTCACCGGGGTGTGGCTGATGATCATCGACCATGCCCTGAATCCGAAACCGCTTCGGATGTCGCCGCACCGCGTCGATCAGGTACGAGTTATCGAACAGGTGAAACACCGAATGTTGAATCAGTACGACCCGTCCGACTCCTTCTGGCCGAGCAATTGCCATCAGTTCATCATCAGTAAAACTGGGCGGCTTGAGGTCGTTCTTTGTCTGTCCCGGCGCCAGCGGAAACTTGTCCGTCTCCGGCGGCCAAATGTGCGAATGGGCGTCAATCCAGGGCAGATCAGAGTCAGCGGCGGATATCGAGGTCGTCATCAGGCCTCCCACGGCAGCAAAGCTGGCGGATAGAAAATGGCGGCGGTTCAGGCAGCATTGTTCAGACATTGGTGAACCTGATCTTGGTTTCGTAGGTGGACGTCTGGTCAAAACGAGGAATGGGCTGATTGATCGTCTCGCAAACTTACCATGAAACCTTCAGTCAGACTATTGTCGTCCGCAGTAGGGGTGGCAAATTGACAACACGTGTCGAGTCCACAGGGAATGAGATTATCTGCCGCCGTTAATGGAAACGCATCGACTCGCCGCACAGGCGAACCGCAGGGAAGGCCGCCGCACGGTCTGATCAAAGTCTCGATTCATCGGCGTGTTCGAATAACCGGCCAATCGAATCCGCCTGGTGACACGTCGAGTTTCGCTGCCGGATAAATGGCGATACTGTGCTGAGTACTGTCTTCGGAAAGCAGTGGTGCGATGGCCGATCGTTCGTCGTTTCCGTTCCCTCTTCTTGCAAATCCCCGGCGAGAGGCAAGAGTGGTTGATTGATGACTGACGACATTCACCGAGCATCGGGCACCAATGAATGACGAGTAATGCGGGCTGCTAACGACAATCAATCGGAAAGAGATCATGCGCCATCCCTGCTGCGGCGAGCTGTTCCTAATTCTTCCCTGGCTTTTGGGGGCGGCGGATCCAGGTCGAGTCGAATTCACGGTACGGGATGCTGCGACGCGAGATGCCGTGCCGTGTCGAATTCATTTGCTGGATCCAGACCGCAAGCCCGTAAAACCGATCGAGCTGACGCTCCCGTTTTGGAAGGATCATTTTGTCTGTGATGGAACCGCGACGGTTCAGATACCTGCGGGCGAATATCGTTACGAGATCGAACGCGGTCCGGAATACACGGCGATTCAAAAGCCCTTGATCGTGGATGCGGGAAAGGTCATCCACATTGAGGAAACGTTGGAACGGATCGCCGATCTGGCGAATGAGGGGTGGTGGTCTGGTGAGACGCACATCCATCGCCCTCTGAATGACGTCGCGCTGCTCATGCGTGCTGAGGATCTGCATGTTGGGGTCGTCATCACGTGGTGGAATAACCGAACGCAGTGGAATGGCCGGCCGATTCCCGAGCGCCCGGTGACGATTGTCGATCGGCATCGAATGTACGACCTGCTGGGCGGCGAAGACGAACGGGGCGGCGGGGCGTTGTTGTTTTCCGGAATGAAGATGCCGTTACCCATCGCGGGATCCAAACGCGAATCACCCCCGTCGGTCAAGTGGTTGCATGCAGCCCGACAGGCGGGCGCGTGGATCGACGCGGAGAAGCCATTTTGGTGGGATTTTCCCGTGTGGTTGAGTACGGGCCAATTGGATTCGGTCGGCTTGGCGAATAATCACATGAACCGTGGCGGAATGTATCAAGGCGGTGAAGCCTGGGGGCGGCCGAGAGATCGTACTCAATTTCCAGAACCCCTCGGCAACGGATTCTGGACGCAGACGATTTACTATCATGCCCTTAATACCGGATTTCGATTGCCCCCTTCGGCGGGAAGCGCTTCGGGCGTGTTACCCAATCCCGTGGGTTATAACCGCATGTACGCCCATGTGGACGGGGAATTCACGTGGGACGCCTGGTGGTCTGCTGTCCGCGCCGGTCGCGTATTTGTCACGAATGGTCCACTTTTGCGATTGACGGCCGATCATCAATTGCCAGGGCACGTCTTTCAATCAAACGGTGTTCTGGAATTGACCGTTGAAGGTCTGCTCGATTCGCGAACCCCTGTCGCTGCCATCGAACTGGTGCGGAACGGTCACGTTGAACGCCTGACAACTCTTCCGGCGAAGATCAGACTGACGGAATCGGGCTGGTTTCTGGTCCGAGTTCTGACCGACGAAACGCACACGTTTCGATTCGCTTCGACCGGGCCGTGGTATGTCGAAATCGATGGCACCCAACCGACCAACCGCCGTGAATCTTGCGAATTCTTTCGAGAATGGACTGAGGAACGGATCGACTCTCTTCGTCAGACCCTGACTTCAGATCAGGAACGTCGCGAAGTCCTGCCGATCTTGGACGAGGCCAGCCGCTTTTGGGCCGAACGGGCAAAGCCATAAACGATTTTGGCGAAGGGACAGCTACGATTCAAAACAAAGCCGGTGCGCAAGGGCATCCTTTTTGTGTGACTTGCCGCAGCCTCAACACGGCGATCGCTCGGCCGTGCTGGTGACCCGTCGTTTCCAACAAAACGTTCCGTGATCGCAGACGTCATTCGTCGCCGATCCGCACACTTTCGCGATCGGACGTACGAGGGTAGCCCGTCTCTGCCCCGAGAAGATGATTTCGAAACATCTGATGACGATTCTGAAGACATCGAGTGGACCGCGCGAAGCAATGCGTTAAGCGGTACACTCGTTCCTGGAATTGCTGACTGCGAGACATCTTCAACCCTGCTGAAAAAAGGGCAAATGATATGAATGCAACGGGCAGGCGACTTTTCGCGATCATCTTTGCGACCACCGTGGTTGCCTTATTTTCGGGTTCCGTCGAGGCCGGCCCTCTTTTAGCGGGCGTCGCCAAGGTCGATATTACCAACGACGACGCGGGGCCGGTGAATGACCGCCTTTACGCCAAGGCCTTGGTCGTGAAAAGCGAGGCGACAACCGTGGTCATCATCACCGTGGATGCCGTCGCCATCGGCGAGATCGGGCATCTCAAAAACGACTATCTGCCGAACGTTCGCGCACGAATTGAGAAAAGCCTGAAAATCGCGCCGACCAATGTGCTGGCGAATGCCAGCCATTGTCATGGCGTCGTTTGTGCGGACGTCGATGACCGGACCGTGCAGGCGGTGATGCGGGCGGCAGAGACCATGGTTCCTGTCAAAGTCGGTGTTGGCAGTGGTCGCGAAAATCGAATCATGGAGAATCGCCGGCTGAAGCTGAAGAGCGGTCAGGTGGTTGACGTTCGACACGCCTATTCCATGCCGCCCGATGATGAGGTGGCCGAAGTCGGACCCATTGATCCCGAGATTGGCGTGCTGCGTTTGGACCGCACCGACGGCAAGTGTCTGGCTGTCGTCTACAACTTCGCTTGTCATCCGATTCAGGGAGTTCCGAATGGAGGCAATACGGCTGACATGACGGGTTTCGCCAGTCGGGTCATCGAAGACAACCTGGACGCAGGAACGATCGCGTTGTTCGTGCAAGGATGCGGCGGCGATATTAATCCCATCCTTTACAAAGATGTGGAACATCCGCGAAATGCCGAACCGCTGGGCAACATGCTGGGACTGAGTACGCTGAAGGCGATCAACAGCATTGCGACCCGTGAGGACGAACGGCTACAGATCATCAATACCCGGCTGACACTTCCCCGCGCCGATCAGACGGAACGAATTGCGGCGATGGAAGGCGAGCAGCAACGACTGTTGCATTCTCTCAAAGGAACCAGTCTGAATTTGAAAACATTTTTGCCGCTGGTGGTGAAATACAATTTGTCAGAACAGTTCCCCGCGTACTACTCGCATCGATACCTGCACGAAAAGCAGCTCGCGCGTGAGGACCTTCGCAAGCTCGACGCCGACAACCGACAGAATTTGAAGCAGTACATCGAAAACATCCACACGATGGAACAGCTGACACGAACGCAAACCAATCTCGCGTTACTGCGAAAACATCAAGCCGAACTTGTCGCAGCGGGTAAGCGAACGATCGATGTTGAGGTGGTCGGTCTGCGGGTTGGTGATTTCACACTGATCACATTTCCTGGCGAACTGACGGTTCAAATCGGACTGAACATCAAACAGAAGTCACCCCTCAAACCCACATTTGTCGCGGGCTACACCAATGGTTACATCTATTACGCCCCAACTGCAGAACAACTGCAGAATCCCGGCTCAGCTCAGGAAGATTGTGACTGTATCCTCGCTCCCGAATGGCAGGCACTGTTTGAAGCCAGGGCAGCGGAACTTTTGCGGACGTTATAACGGGCAGAACCTCAGCCACACCGGGATCACATCGTGAGCCAGTGGGCCGATGATGACAACAAGACCTGGCCGCGCATTGAATGCGACCACCTGTTGCCGACCCGCGAAGCTCCTGAAGAAGTTCCGAAGCTGGACCGGAACCAGATTGTCGTCCGGTCGTAGGTCAGTGGCCTTGTCAAATCGTATGAGCGGAAGGCGGCGTGACTGGTGTGTCGTTTTCCGCAGTCGGTGCCTCACACAACAGACTCTTCCAACACCAGGTCGGTCAGGAATGCGGTTTGCAACCAGGGCGGGGGAAGGAATACCAGGCGACCGTTCAGTACATGATGGCACGCAATGGCGGGATGTAATAGCACGGTGCGGGAATGATGGCCATCGAATCGGGTGCACTGGCTTGAGTTTTAGCAAATCCGGTCGCGAACATCAGCATCAGCGAGATGGCGGCAAGACCGATCAGAATTGTTCGAGTGCGAGGCGATTGCAGACGAATCATGATCGGCAAGCCCAGGAACAGGCATGGAGTGACCGTCGCGAAGTAACGGGTTTGAGAGTACGAGAAATAGAATTCGGCCGCGAACAAACCGAGAAAAATGGGAATGAAGACAGCATCGCGCGAACCAGAGCGGAGACTCTTCAACAATGGTCTATAGACGGGCGGACAAAGGAATGCCAACAGAATCGGGTAGATCAGCACCAGATGAAGAGCGGTTTTCCAAGGCTTCCGTTCCATGACCGTTCGCAGATAAGGGCTGAACTCGGCCTCTTTCGCGGTCATCTGCAAAAAACTCGAAGGCATCAACGATCCGTAGGTCGCCAGAACTCGGTAGTAATGCTGCAGGCCGATCGTCATGACCATCGTCATCACAATGCCAAATACCAGCCAGCGATGATTCTGCGACGGAGCGGCATCGGCAGTCTTAGTTTGAGAATCGGGTTTGTCGTACCGGCTGCGAAAGATCTGGTCGATCTGCAACACGACCAGTACGGGCAGGAAGATGAGCGCGTTATAGCGCAAATTGAATCCGATTGTCAGCAACGCACCCGCGATAAAAGCTCGAGTGACTGTCGGTCGCTGTAACGCCTCGACGTACGCGACCAGGCCGCACGCCATGAATCCCCCCATGAGTGCGTCGTGATGCAACAACACGGACGACGAAAGCAGCAGCGGACAAAACGTGATTCCTGCAAATGCGATTGCTCCCCAGGCAACCGGCAATTGCTGAAAGACCATCCAGCGCCAGGCGTAGTACAGTAACAGGCCCATCGCCGCGTTCTCAAACAGCAATCCGAAAATGATTGGCCGCCCGCAGATCAAGTATCCAAACTTTAAGATCAGGGGAAAAAGCGGTGGATGATGGAACAGACTGCTGCGATAGATCGAACAGGGGAATGTTCTGACAGTCGGATCATCGCAGGTCGTATAGTGGCTCAGATCCCAATTCATATCGCGCGCCAGTGTCAGATAGACAACCTCATCCCCTTCGAGGTGAGGTTTCCAGAACGAGGCGGCATGCATCAGTAAAATAAAGCCCAACCCAAGTACCCAGAGTTGTCGATATTGGTCGAAATGAAACGAACGCAATCGGCTGTCGTGGGACATCTCAGGTGTTCCTTGGCCCGAAAAAAGAAACGTCGAGGACAGAGATTTTTGAGCCCGTAGGAGACTGGTCTGCGCTGTCGAAAAGGCCGTGTCATTGAAACGATCATGACATGGTGATTGATGGCCTTCGGTTCTACAGACAGTTGCCTTCGCCAAAGTATGAACAGGCGGAAGCTTAGGGCAAAACGTTCGGAAATCAATGCCGAACGAAATCGCACCGTAGTGGCTTCGTATGGCGACAGATGTTCCGTAACCATTCGTAATGGCTCTGTCGCTCGTCGAGCATCAAGTCAGGCACGCCGATTCTGTCAGCGACAACAGAATCCCAAGGTGGTCAGCGTCAGCCGCGCGAGATCCGTGATCTTGCGTGACAAATCGCAAAACTGCGGTCACTGGCGCGCCTGATGAATTCCTTCTGACCGGTTACGTTCGATCGTCGCCTTACGACAGGCCCAGCAACTGTCGCGCTTCTTCCTGTCCGGCTGCGGGCTTGCCGAATTCGCTGGCGGTGACTCGCGACAACGCAATCAGGTGTTGCCAGCGTGCTGAAGGGCGCGTTGTTTGGAAGTCGTCCCAGACGGTGTAGAAGTATTTTTCGGCGTGCAGGGCGCCGTCTTCGCTGACGGCGTACCGCAGCAATGACGAGAAGATGCGTTCGGGTGGAAGTGACGTTTCACTCAGTTTCTGCACCACTGCCGTTGCGTGAGCCTGCAGGTTGTTCTGGACCGCTTCATCCAGCTTGACCAGCAAAGCGTCGGAGTCCAGTCCCGACAGACGGTTCAGGTGGTGCTTTGCTGGCAATGGTTCCGCCAGCAGATTGCCGGGATAGGATCGATCGCGAGCGACCTGCCAGGCCCCGACCAGTCCCAAGATAGACCATTGACGACGCAGCAAACGCCCAATTATGACGCCAATACAGATTGGACTGGTCGACAGCCGTCAGCGAAAAGATGTCGAATCCCGAGACGCCGACATGCGCACTATTTGTGCCGTAGGTGCCCCAAAATCCCACTTCGTTGCGGTCATTGAGGGCATAGCCAACAATCGCGCGGACCTGACCGAGGTACAAATTGTTTGCCAAGACACCCCAATGGTTTCCCCAAAACTGGTCATAGACGACTCCCCAGCAAATTCGGTCGCCATTGGCGACGTCACTGCGTTTGGAAAAGCCGGTCGTAAAGTATGCCTGCTGTTCCGGTGAAGTCGTTGACAGATATTCTCGGCCCATGAGATCGTATACGCCGTAGCTGCCACCAATCTGAAAACGTGGCCGTAAATCACCGATTGCCAGACTCGTGTTCATTCCCGCCACCGTCCCGGCACTGTTGGGATACCCCGACACGCCAAAGCTGTCGCCGATCGCCTTGAAGCTATCCACTCCAATCCAGGCAACGGTGTTGTCAAGCCAGTTTTCCGGGGCGGTCGTGCTGAAGACAGGACTGGGACTCTCACTCGTCACATTTCCGTCGCTTTGAGTCGGCGGATATTCGGGATTCGTTGGGTCGGAAGAGAGCGTATTCGAGACCGGTTGAACTCGAAACGCCGAACTCGAATCGTACGATTCAACCCACTTGGACTCTTCCGAAGAAGTATTGGTCGGGCTGAAGTTTCGATCTTCCCCGTCACAAATCGTTCCGGCAGCAACGAGCGCAGTTACCGCCAAGAATTGTCGCATACGACGCATCTTCAACTCCTTTTTTTCGGGGAGAATGGGCTGATTTTCGGTTGAATCAGAGCACCTCCGCAGAGCCGTACGCTTTGAAACACAGAGACAGCGAATGTGCTTCCATGTCTGCTAACGACTTCTGCGACATCCAAAATCAAAAGAAGTTCGGATCGTTAGGAGGATCATGTGGTCATTCACGTCGAATTTGCGGCAGAAACGTTGCTTCCGTCACATTTTACATTGCCGGTTGTAGCGGCTACGGTTGCCTTGACGGCGACACGAGCACTCGCGAGCGACGAGGGAAAAATCATCGAACCGAGGGCGGAATCTGAATTGAGTAGCAATTAGACGGCAAGTAACCTGAGGCCCAGCGTTGGATCGTGAGGCGGTCACGATCCAACGTGACCAGGAGTCCCCGCCCTGACTAATTCAGCGACCCGGAAGTGCTGGCCGCATCTGCAACGGAAGGTGCCGCCGTAAAACATTGGATCGCGTGCCTATCGGGCAACGAGATCAATGATCGTAAGAATGAACGGCCTCTGCGCCGGGACTACCGCGTCGGACTTCCACCCGATCGGTTCAGCGCGATTTCGCCATTTCGTGACGGCAGCCTGATATCGGCAATGACTTCCTTCCGAACCGTATGGCCCGAGTCTAGATGTCCACGCCATCAATTCGAACAACAGCCTTCGGTTCCGTAGGCAGGGCACCTTCGCATAGGGTCACAGCCTCAAGGCGTGATTTACCAGAAGGTTATGGCAAGTCGGCCGAAAATCAAGACTGCACGAAATCGAACCAAATCGCACTATATTGGCTCCGTACGGCTGGTGAATCTCCGTAATTTCCGTAATGGCTGCGTAAGCGTTCGAGCATCAAGCCACGGGTGCTGATTCTGCCCCGCGGCAGTCATCATTGAGACCGTTTACGAACCCTGTGACGACACCAGAAAACGGGTTCCGGATTCGTCGAAAAAAGGTCGCCAGCGAGCGTCGTTTTGTGCCTATCAGCGCTGTACGACGAATGTGAAACACCTTCTTTTATCGCATATTCCGAGAATACCGCGATGGCCAAGCGTTTCCACCCACGCCGAATTGGATAGGGCGTTTGATCGGTGAGGATATTCGGGAATTGATTTTATTGGCTGGGGGCAATTCTGGTACTGAGGGCTTGGTCTCTTTGCGAAAAATCGTGCAAATGAGTTTTCGGGTTCCTCGCGCTAGAGAGCGTGCGGTTTCTTGGTGGACATTCATCGGAGTTCGCATAACATTCGGGCGCAATCAAATTGTACAGGAATGTTGATCAGGTCGGACTTAGGTAATACTTGGGAATGCGGTATGGGAAAATCAGGGAAAAGAGATTGGGGCAGGGTTCGTCAGGCCTTTAAGGACGCGTTGCCGGAGAATTCTGAGTTCAATCGTGTTGATTGTCTCAATCTGTTGATGTTTTTAGCCCACAATCCCAATGAAGGATTGCTCATTCAGGATCTGGAACTTCGACTTCCGGATTTGGGTTCAAAAGTTGAATCGATCGTCTCGAAGTTGGTCGCTTTGGGGCTGGTGAAAACTTCTCTGCAACGAGGAACTCAGCTTTCGCGAACGGCTATCGACCTGATGTCCGCACCGCCTCAGGAGGAAGCTGAGTAAAAGCGGCTCAGGGTCATCGAGCGAATCGACCCCGATCAAGACGCACACTCGTGCAATGCACGCAATTCCATTCGATGCCAGCACGTGGCTTGTTGCTGAACGGCTTACGAGCAAATGTAGAGGTATCCAACAAGGAACTCGCCCAATACATCGAATACTTGAAAGAAGAGAACGAGATTCTGCGGGCACGAATTCCCGGTCAGATTCACACGAAGCCGTCTGAACGAGAACGGCTCATCAAGTTCGGCAAGGCACTCGGTCGCGCCATTGAAGAACTCATCACCATCGTCAGCCCCAGCACGTTCTATCGTTGGCTTCGTGATGGTGAAGGGAAGGTAGTGAAGGATCACAAGGGTGGTCAGCGGAAGCCAAGAGAGATTCGGGAAGTCGTAATTCTCATCGCCAAAACCACGAGGTTCGGCGTCCGAGGCGACTCGATCCTGCTCAGGCCCTGCGCCGCTCTTTACTTCGTGACTTTCGATACCGGCGGTGACGCGATGGATAATGGCGCTTTGGATGAAGCGGCAGCCGGAGCTTTCTTCATGAACTTCGTTAGCGGAATTTGATAGTACCTCGCCCCCGCCGGTTGCGGCTTGCCGTCAAAAATTGTGGTGAGGATCCGAATCATGGCGCGGTTGGCAAATTGCTTACCGATCTGCACTTGCCCCGTGAGTTTGCCGTCCTTGGTCGGTTTCAAATCGATTGTCGCATTCACGAGATACGTGCGGCCGCCATCAGGTCTCAGATCGCTGAATGCAACCACGCTGACCGAATAAATGGGCTTGAGTCTCCCTTGATCAGCAAGGGTGAAGGAGACGTTCAGCTTGTCCTCATTTGTGGCAGTCACTTCCGCATCGTACTTCAACCCCCACTCGTCCTTCGAAGGACCAAGCTCATAAAAATGAGCCCAACCAACGCGAGAGATCAGGACAACTGCGACGACGACCAGCACACCCGTCGCCAAGGGCGAAAATCGAAAGCTCATATCACGTACACCTAATAAGTGGAATCGCTGTCACCGATTCGAGCGTCGGAAGGTCGGCTTGTGCCCATCGCGCGGACCATTGAAGCTGTCCGCCTGAATTCGGGCAATATCAATTTGAGTGCTGATATTCCCCTCTCGCCACCGCAATGCATTCAGGCGCTTGCGCAGGTACTGAGACCTCGGGACGCCTGCCTACATGGCCTCCGAACAAGCCTGGGACGCCAAAACCGCCGACGCCCGTGCTGACATCTACGCCTTGGGCTGTTCACTGTTTTATCTGCTGACGGGTAAAACGATTTTCGAAGGTGATACGATGATGAACAAGCTCGTCGCCTATCTCGGATTTATCACCATTGTGGGGGATGGATTTGAAAGACGTTTACTTTTCGCCCGACAGAATTACCAATGGAATTGACTCACTCCGTCAGATGAAGACGATCGAGAACATCGGTATCGACACCGGAAACAAACTACAACCTGACGAGTTCTGGAAGAAATACGATGCCGGCGAACTCGGCAAGCCAACACTTTAATCTCACCCATTGGCCCGTTCCGAACTGATGACCAACTGCTGCCCATTTTCCTGGCCGAATCGGCTGGTGGTGTTCAGATTTCGCTGGCCGACTATTTGTGCCAATGAAACCAAACCGTTTTGGTTGTCATTGAGAAACTGTTTGGAGAATGCGTGACGGAGTGGATGGGGAAGCAATCGAATTCCCAGCAAGAAGCCGTCGTTACGGCACAAATACCCAATGGCGGAAGGTTGCATCGACAGCTATCGGCAATGACGGAACGCCTTCGGTTCCGTAGTTTACGTCGGTATTGGGCGCCGATTGGTCGAAACACTCAATGCTGGTAGGACTTTACGTCGAAACAAGCACTTTTGCAAACCATCGCATTTGATGGCAAACAATAGCATTTAATGGTAGTACGTCG
>CAIQIR010000114.1 GCA_903871875.1 uncultured Schlesneria sp. | reverse complement strand
ATGCTAGCGGCGGCCAACAAAATCGTCGTCGAAACGGGAAGCGGCATGAACAACCGTCACGGAGGGAATGACAATCGGGACCAGGACGAAACATTACCAGCTTACAGTGTCCTGCCGCATCTGGTTACCGACAAGGGCTCCGAGCCGAGGCTTGGAGTGGCCAGTTTCCATGACGACCGTAAACCATCCCAATCGGCCTTGTCGATTCCATTCAGGATTCAAGTGAAGGCGTCGAGCAAGTTCGCACGGCTTTCGATGATCTGGTGTGTCGCCGATGGTTTGAGCAGTGTCGAATGGGCATCCCATTTCCGGTTCATCCCCTCCCGCGCGGAGTCGTTGCCAAACGGGCCGGATCGAATTGACTTCAGCGAACCCGAAAGGGCCTGATGCAGAGCAAGCCGTTTTGGAGAGACCGATGGCACGAACCGCGGGGGGTTCTCGAGGCCTCCATTGCTGCAAGCGCCGAGATGAAATACTGATGAATTCTCTCGCGAGTACTTTCCTTGAGTATTCCGTGCGCTTTATCCACTCGATATGCAACCGCCAAAGAATAGGGCACGTGCAGCCCATAGCACGTGCCAACTCCCTGCTTTCTGTCGAGAAGTTTATTTGCTAAATCATCCAGCGAGACGTTGCGTCCTCGCCGATCCCGCCACTCCGAAGTCCAGGGCGGGAAATACCGCACCAGTGCATTCAAAGTCCATTCGAATTCTTGATCGTCGGCGAGATCTGTTGCGCTTGTCCTGATGATGGTCTCAAGGACGTCTACGTCGCCGTTGCCCAGACGTACGGGCGTCGATGGCGTAACACCGCACTCGGACAGAATACTCAAATACGCATCAGTGTGGAATATCCCACCTTCGGTTCCAACCTGCGAAACAGACGTTCGCACTGCAATCCCATTGTCGATCCTAAACAAGAGTGGTGTCTCGCCAGGTGACAATCGCTGATGATACTCCTCGTCAAGCAATGTATTGACTAAGTCGTCGGTACCAGGTGTCGTATTTGAATAGTATTGAATAAATAAATCTTTGGGAAAGTCGACGTGGCGGCCCCACAATTCCAGCGCATGCGTCAACTTGTAGATTTTAAATGTGGACCATGAAGGTGCCATTCGAAGTAGGCATCGTTTCAATTCGACGAGATCGACAAGAGTGCTATCTGCGCCTAGTGAAAACAGCTCGATTGGATCAGGTCGAACGCGTATCGACGATGTGTTCGCGGTGCTATTGTTCCCGTCAGCTTTTACGTTGTTATGCGAAACGCTAGCAGGAGATGAGCGGAGAGAATCTCCGATAACCCGCTGCGAGGAATGTTCAAACATCAAATAATAAAGGAATACCCCGACTAGAACAGGCGTCAAACACGACCATATCAATGTCACGTAACGTCGCATACAAGAATCCCTATTCGCACGGAGCAGCAAGATGTCCAAAGACTTGTCAGAAGCGGTGTGGTCGTTGGCTGGTGTTAGAGGTGATTGTCATCAGGAGCACTGACCCAACTAGAAGAATGGTCCCGGCCATGACTTGCGGTTGGATACTAATGCACTGGACTGTGGACGCCTCGGCCACGACGCTTACGACGGCTCATAAGTGTGGGTGAGGCAAAAGCGCACCACTTGGATCAGCCCGCTCCGCAACCTTGATTGGACGGGTATGTGCAACTGGCGGAGCCACCGCCGCACGGTAGGTTTTGCGTGCCGTTGGTTCCTCCGTTGTCCTTATAGTTTGTTTCGCTTCCACTGCAACAACAGTAGGTTGTTCCACCTGTAATAGCCAGTCGCCAATCGTTGGGGCAGGCGCCGCCACGCACATTGTCAAGCCTTCCATCTAAGCCCACGTCACTCTGCGACGAGGCAATCAATGCGATCATAAACCCGAACAAGCACAAAGTGATACTCTTCATTCGTTTCTCCCTAATCTTTTGAGTGTAACTCGAAAATAAGCGAAGCAAACCATAGCCGGGGGACCACTTACTCAAGCATCCATGGATAACTAATGGGACGAATGTAGTCCGTAAGAAAATCCATGGACGCGCATTAAAATCAATTGCAAGCATCTCGATCATGGTGAGACGCAAACAGCATCCTCACTCGCTTTCGGCGAGCTTTATAGGCTAGCAAAAGATGCTTGCTGAAAGTCTTAAATATCCAGTGAGCGTCCGCTTCCAGAAGCGGCGTTGTTGAGCGACTGAGATGTTTAATGTCAAGGTTGACCATCGGCCTTTAGGTGTACTGAGATCGGTTGAGTGTCGTAATGGTGCGTAAACACAGTCATAATGGGTCCCGTACTTGTGTAGCCGGGCAAGCCTGGCCTGGACACTTGTTTGTGCGACAACCCAGCCATGCATTCATCAATTTCCGCGATTGTGATGGATTGTCGCGTGAAATCAGCAGTCCATATCGGAGTCAGCCCTCCTTGAAGCACTGACTTTGTCCAAATAACCAATTGCGATCGAGCGCCGTTCAATTGCAACGATTCTGCTGCGACACGGCTCTGTGAAAAGCGAGGTAGCGCGATCTCTGGAAATAAATAGAGTGGACAATATGGAGAATAAATCAAAACGGGGTATTTAATGGCGTCGGAGTCACGACACTTCGCCAACAACAACAAATCCTGTCCCCAGTCGAAGCTGCTCCCTAGCAGATGCTTGTGTCCATTTGTCGGGCCGCCGACAAAATCATTAAAATACGCAAGATTGTGCGGATAGGACGATATCGAACTGATCAATGAATAAAATAGAAGTGGAAACGGCGCAAGTGTAACTAAAGAAATACGCCATGGAAAAAAATAAAGGCTACATCGCCCACAAAAAATCAAAAAGAAGGCAAGAGATGGAAATACGTACCGAAGATGGATATTGAATGTAGTCTGCGAGCTGACAACTACGAGCAATGTCAATGCAGGCGCAAGCAAGACGAGTTCGTCACGGAATGACGCGGAACCGTTTCGGGTAAGGATCTTCGCGAGAACCGCAAATCCGAACAGCCCCCACGTTCCACAAGGAACTTTGACCAACAGGCCGTAAAGGTAATAGTACCACCAGCCGGTTTCTTTCCATTCCCCGCGGAGATACGACTGATGGCCGAAGGTTTCGAGGTCTTTCTTTTGGCTATCGAATCCAAGGACGTATTGTTTTGGCAAAGGAATCGGAAGCTCGCCGAGCCAAGTGTCTTGGAATCGATTACCCGGCGAGCCGGCTTTGCTGAGTCCGGTGAGGGTTGCGCTGACGAACTTGAACTGGCTAAGCTGCGTGCCAAAGCCATCAAAGGCATACCCAAGGTTAATGACGTAGATGGCAAGGAGAAGGAGTAAGGCGAGTTGGGAAGTTGACGACGAACGAAGAGCAGAGAAAAGAGAACGAAAGGCTCTAATCGTTGAGAACTGGCCTTCCACTTTGTGATGTCCGGTGTTCACTGTTTCCGGTTCGATCCTATTCCAGATGAGCCACAAAACGGGCCAGAGGCCGAAGAGGATTAGCCAACTCAGCTTAGTCAGTTCGGCGAACCCCAACGCGAGACCCGCGAGGCAGGCTCGCCCCCAGGTCGGTTGCTTGAGCCAACGCCAGAAGGTGTATCCGGCGAGAATTCCAAAGGCCGTGCAGGCGCCGTCGGGGGTGATCAACTCGCCGTGGGCAAGCAGATTCGGCTCGAACACGTAGAGGACGAGCGTGACAAACCCCGCGGCGGCGTTGCGATAGAGCTCTTTCGCCCAGCGGTAGGCGAAATAAGCCCCCATCAGATTGAATGGAATGCAGGCCCAGCGCGCGTAAAAGAAAAGGGGAATCAACGCTGGGCCGTTGGCTTTGACAAAGTCCTCGCCAAGAGGGAATTCCGCCCGCGAACCGGGGGCGTCGTGGAATTGCGACCAATCAGTTTCACAGCCGACGGCGAGAACCGGTATCGCGGCAATCATACGAACGAGTGGCGGATTGACACGGTAAAGCTCGAACCGCCCGAGCTTCCAGTGGCTGATGCCGCTGACCAGAAAAGCTGGTTCGAGATGCGTGGGGCTGTGTCGGGTAGCGGAGTATGCCAACAGTCCTGCCTGTGTGACCAGCAACAATCCGACGGCAAGTCGACGGAGATGTCCAATGGAAGGACGACCTTGCTGCTCTTCGAGGTCTTGGGCCTTGCCGGCCTCGGGATACGGACTGGTTGAGTGTAGGGACACTGTTTGTCACTCACGGTAGCGGAAATTGCCAGATTTGCGCGTCACTCGGTTGCTCGAATCGGTCCTGCTCATCTCTAAGTCACCAACAGCGGAAGCAAAATCGGTCGGCGACATCCGTTATCACAGCGATCTAAAAGTTGCCAGGCGTCATGCCATCTTGGGCGCCAACAATCATGCACAATGTCGGGCCATCGATATTCTCATTCAAGAAACGAACGCTGCCATCGCACATGATGGTATGGACACCGCCGAAGTGAAATGAGTATGGCCCGCATCCATTACGATTCCCGCAGATCATGCCGTCAATTCGTTGCGCCTTGGTATCCGCTGCGATGATGAACAGCGGATCGACACCCTTTACGACGGTACGGGCCTGGGACTTCGCAGGACGACCTTTCAAAAGCCAGATGTCTGGTGCCGACGTGCGGCGGAGATGGACGACCTGTTTTGGCGAGGGCCACTTGCGGCGTTCCGCCCTCTCTCGCGTCACGGACTCCAATGCCAGTTGGACGCCTGCAAAATTCTTGCGGAAACGTCGATCGTTGCCGGCGTTCGCTGTGTGATCATGGAAGAAACAAGTCAGGAAAATTTCAAACGCCGCTTCTGGATGGATCCGCTACGTGATTTTTTGATTCTTCGGACCCGCGGCGAATTTCAAGAACAATTGGATATCCAGTACTCACAAGACTCTGCTGGGCGGTGGTTGCCGACGTCATGGAATGCGATTGCCAAGCCGATGGTGGCCGCGGTGACTCGGGAAAACCAGTTTCCAGGACTTAAATGGCTGTTCGCCGTGTCGTCCGCCCAAGTCGTTGAATGCACAGTCACTGATTCTTCGGTTGACACCCCGCTCAAAGACGACTTCGCACCAGGCGCGATCCTTTTCGATCAGGCATCAAACGAGTGGTCTCGACAAATCGCTGTCGGTCAATTGGAAAAGCTGAAATCGAATGAAGTGACTGAATTGCTCTCGGGCAGAAAACCGCCTCGAAATATTTCATCGATTGACAATCAATCATCGCTTCCTGGTCATTACTGGCGATTTTATGTGGGAATCGGTGCGGGATTGGTGCTTGCTTTCAGATTAATTCTGATCGGTTGGACGCTTCGAATGCCGAGGTAAACATGTCCGCAAACAATAAAACGGTGTCGGGTTTGACAAACAACTCCGCAGCGGTCGCTCGTTGGATCTACCGAACGACGGAAGGAAATATCGGACCGATCGATACGAAAGAATTCTTGGCACTTGTGCAAAGCGGAACGATTCTTCCGCAGACTCTGGTTCGATTGAGTGACAGTACGCAATGGATGGCGGCATCGGAAATTGGCGGAATCGAATTCCCCGCGACATCGATATCGGCCTCTGCAACGGCTCATCCCGAAACAGATTCCATCACGAAGGAACAGCTTGTTGCTCACAATCGAGAAATGCAGCGGCTGTTTTTAGAGTGTGTTGATCGTCAGCGTGCGAGCGTTCCCGCGCCACGTCGCGTTTCGACCCGCTCGTCCTCCGTTCATGTTGAGTTACCGTTCAAAGGGTTTTTCAGTTCGGTTTTTTCGTTTGTTTCCGATAAAATCTCTTCTGCTTTTGAATCGTGCGTGTCCCTTACCGGTCGAGCTGCGTCCTTTTTTCGACAGGCCGTGCGGTCACGTGTCGTGTGGTTTTCTGTGGCTCTTCTTCTGTTAGTTGTCATTTTGAACCCGAAATTCCCGACCTACTGGATCACACAACGGCAAATCCATTCCGCATTGCAAAAGACCGTCGCGGAATTGAAAGACTTGCGTTCGAAGCACGCTGATGACGCCACTTGGAATGAGTTTCAACAACGATCTGCCAAAAAGCTGGCCGATTTCATCCCCACGTTGTCGAGTGCTCCCGTAGAGAACCACAACGCAATGTCGCTGCTTTTCGCCACCAAAAATCTTCTGCCACCTCTGTTAGAGGATCGAGATGGAAAAGACGTCGAAACACAAAAACTCGTCGAAACGATTCTTGTGAAGGTCGACGAGTCATTTCAGAAGCCGATCGATATGGAAAAGGTCTCGACCACGTTAATGATTGGCCTGGATGTCGTCGTCGTGTGCGCTGCATTGATGTATTTCGGTCGCGGCTGGATATCGCGAGGAATCGCGGCGCGGTGAAAGGCAACCGGCGTCATCGGCGGAACGGCGAGACCTTTAACAACTTGATGACGGGTTTCTTTCATCACGTTCTTGGCTAACGGAAACGGCGCGCTCTCGAAGACAAATGTCCATTCTTAACGGGAATTGGCGTCTGTTCGTTCATTCCTCTGCTCGAACATCCATTTCAATACTCCAACTGGATCGCGATAGGTTTGCGTCCAAGAATTATGGCCCACGCCTTTCAATTCCGTATAGCTCGGGTGGCCGCCCTGTTCGCGAATTGCATCAATCATTGTTCGCGATTGCTCCACCGCGACAGTCTCGTCGGCATCACCGTGTACGGCCCAGATCGGGACATTGATCAAACGTTTCGCCCAAGTCGGATCGCCGCCGCCGCAGATGGGGACCACCGCCGCGAAGAGGTCTGGTTCTTTTGAGGCCAGCATCCAACAGCCATACCCTCCCATCGACAGGCCTGTGAGGTAGACTCGACGAGGGTCAACCGGATGCTGTGCCATGACGCCGCGAATCGATTCCGTCAATTCGTCGCCGAGATTTGTCCATTGAGACTCTTCAGGACATTGTGGTGCCAAGACGAAGCAAGGCATCTGGATTCTCCATGCCGTTTCGGCCATCTGCTCGGGGAACCCGCGAAGCTGTGCTTGATTGTCATCTCCCACTTCTGCTGAGCCATGCAGGAACACCACCAGAGGGTACCGTCTTCCCGATTTGACATTTGCTGGAGCCATCAGTCGGTAAGCGAGGGAGTTGTGTTGCGTATCATCCGCTTCGTCGATGCGACTCGCCGATGACGAAAAGGCCGCCAATGCTTCGCGTGACACTCGGTGCTTGTCAGGCAATTTCGGAGCTTCCAGCCATTCGATTCCAAAATAGATCAACGCATTTGCCGAGGCCCAAAAAAGGAGCATCAGCAAAAATGTTCGGGCAGGAGTTGGAATTCGCATGAGGTGGTTTGCCTTTGAGTTAATCTCATTAACCTCAATTGCCAACGTGACGTTGTAATGACATAGTCGGACTCGCCCTTGTTACCAAGTGTGCAGTCAGGGTTGCGACTGTTCACTTTCGTCGCTGACGGACGAAACCAAGTTCTTTGATTGCTGAAAAATCGGCGTCGACTTGGCAACAAAGGGGCTCAGTAAGCCGCTTGCGCACCATATCAAAAAGGGGGGAAGTCGCGTCTCGGGCGATTTTCAAGGGGCTTTAAGCCTCAAACCAAGGCCGTTCCAATATGATGGTGGTAGCGCAAACTCGCTTAACAATCCAACGTATTCGAATGTTCTCACTCTGAAGCATTTTCGCCGTGAAAAGATCGATTCAAGATCGCATTCCGGCCGAAGAGTCCAGCCAGAAAAAGTTCCATTGGCGTCCTCTTGCCTCCCGAGACCGTCCATCGGCCGTGCCGCTCATTCCACTTCTTCTTTCAGCCCGGCGATCAGTCCTCGGCAGAGGGCGATTTTTTCGGTCTGTTGCTGAACGAGTGCCACTTGCTTCCAGATCGGCTCGAATACTCCGCGATCGGACGCGAGCGACGCCGCCAGCCGGTAACATTCTTCTCGCATCACACCGTCATCCAGTGCGGCAATGAATTCAAAGGCGATGGACAGCTGATCGGCGGTCACCAGTTCTGAGACCGATTCCAGCAGAATCTCATCGCGACGGGTCGATTTCTGGAGCGCCATCTCGATGTATTGCACGGCACCGGGGATATCCGATTGCAACCGTTCCTGGAATTCCACCGCAACCGGACGAGCTGGCCGATTACCCTTTGCTCCCTTGGTTCTGAGCGTCCACGCGCCCTGAATCGCTCGTTCTTGATCCGTACCTTTCAGGCCTTCTACCAGTTCGCCCGGCAGACCCGTGTCGAAGAAATTGTCGCGTTTGTGGATCTCGTCGGCCGATGTTCGCGAATCGACCACGATCCAGACCTTGGTATTCAATCCCGCACTGGCTGCGCGCAGATGTGACAGAAGTTGCGTCTCGAAGTCGAATCGCAATCGCGCCGCATCGACGACGGTGTTGAGTTTTCGCTTGTATTCCCGCGCGGCGACGCGTGCATCGTCTTCGTTCTTCAGGTGTCGCCATTCTTTTTTCAGCTGCAGCGGAAGATTGATGCCAAACCCATCCGCCTCTTCATCTCGCTCTTGAGCGGACGGCAACGAGGGTGCGGTGGCATCCAGAAATGCCAGCGCGACGTCCAGCGATTTTTCTGCATCGACCAGCTTGCCGGCTGACCGGGCCTGCAAGGACGCGATCTCGCCCGCGGCAGTGGCCGCCTGCACCAGTTGTGGTGCCGTGGTGGGCAACTTGAAGCGGTGCATCTGCGCTAACTTCGGCAGGATCAATGCTTCAGGAGCATGGATTTGGGCCAGTTGTTCTTGAGCCAGCTTAATGGCCGCGTCGATACCCGCCTGATCCTGGGCGGCCAATCGACCGCAACCGGCGCGGGCCCAAACCCGGGCCGCCAAAGCGGGCGACAACGACTTAATTGCGGCTGCGATGGCACCTCCGGCATCAGCCGATCCGGCTGCGGCTTTATCCCGCGCAAGTTGTTGAGCCCAAATCGCCAGGCATTCGGCTTTGGCCTCGTCGGATGATTGGCTGCTGGCCCAGTTCAGGGCCTGGTCAAGTTGCCCGCGCGTGATGAGTGAGGCGGTCGCGGCGACGGCTTGCGGAAATTTCCAGGGCAGGACCGAATAGGATTCTGACAGAGACCCAATTCGTCCGTCGGTGACGATCTGCAATCGTGCCGCTAATTGGGCTTCCTGGACTTCGGTATCGGACGCCGCGATCTGGTCCAGCACTTCCGCCGCTTCGGGGATTCGTCCGGCCCCAGCGAGCGCAGCGGCCAGGCGTCCGGCAATTTCCAACCGGGTGCGACCAAATTTGGGAACCTTGGAAACTTCGGTCATCGCCGTATTCAAGGCCTTTTGTGCGGCCTTTTTGTCATTCGCCGCGGTCGCCGCCCAGAATAGTTCTAGCAACGGATTGATGCGGTAATAGGTGAACTGAGCTCCCACCTTGAGCAGTTGATCCAAATCTTCATAGGCCGCGTTGGCGTGCCCCGTGACGGCATTGGCCTCTGCGGACAATTGGCGACAATACGGCTTGCTGCGATTCTTGATGTTGTCGAGGCTCGATTCCCGCATCTGCTTCAAGACGATCTTGATCAGATCTTCGACTTTCACTTCCGGCTTCGCATTCTTCTCGGTGGGAGCCTTTTCGGCCGGCACGACCGGACCCGCCTTGACGGGGTCGCTTTTCTTTTTTCCGATGAATTCCTCAAAGGCCTTCTTGTCATCCTCGGAAACCACCTTTGGCGTGGTGCGAGCACTGCCCGGCAAGAGATTAAACACATATAGGCCACCGCCGATCACCGCCATCAACACAACTGTCATGCCGATCATCAGCGGCAGGTTGCTCGATTTCGGTGGAGGTGGCGGCGGCAGAGCGTCTTCTTTTTTCTTCGCCGACGGGGCCGTGAACACGGGCATCACGCACTTGGCGTTGCAACACTTCACTTCTTTCCCCGCGACGTTGGGGGGGAAATAGCTGGGTGTATCGCACATCGGGCAGACGAGTTTCAGCGACCGCTGCTTGGAGGGACCGGGCATGCCGAGGATCGCCGTTTTTCCCGCGGTCAATTCGACATCAAAGGGAAAATCATCGCCTGGCAAAGTCGGTTTCCCGGGCGCTTTGCCTGTTGGTGGTTTCACGGGGGTTCCGGTCGTGGTCGATTTCGAAGGCGAGGCCCCGGGTTTCGGGGCGGCCGGCGCCGGTTTGGCACTCGGTTTGGCCTTCATCGATGTCCCGCAAAACGGGCAGTCCACGGCATCATCATCAAGGACCGACTGATGACAGGAGGGACAAACCGGAAAATCCATGGTCACAGGTTCCTGGCGAAAAAGTTCGCGATGGGAGATGGGTCAAATCAGATGGCGAACAAACCGAAGTGTCTGTGGAGTTAAGACGCATTCGGATCTCTGATTGTTCCCCTTCACGCACCATTCTACAGCATGATTCCCGAAACCGACAAACGAGGGTCGCAAAACATCGGGCACAATTCGGATCTCGAAGTGTGGCCAGGACATGCCAGTTGGTTTCCGCAGAAAAGTGGGGCCACAAGGCCGGAAATTCGCGTCCGAACAGGACGATCGGCTGGTGACGGCGCGATCACGGCGGATCGCCAAACCGGGATCGCCGCGAGAATTCATCGGCAGCCATGCGCGGCCACTCACTTTTTGCTACAATAACCGGCGAGGTGCTGACCTTCGTCGACATCATCAGGATGTTGGTGACCGGAAAAAACGCGTGATTTGCTGTTTCCGGGACAGGATCGAAGACGGCGAGAAGCCCCAGGGCACGTCACCCAGAGTGGATAGACTTCTAGGAGAGTAGTGGATGAGTCCGATTGGTGCTGGCATGAAGCAGTTGCATGACCTGCGATTGAAGCTCCGCGAAATTTCCGATCAATTGGAACGTGGCCCGCGACAAATTGCGGCCCGCAAACAACATATCGATAAGAAAAAAGAAGAGCTGGAAGCGCATCGAGCGAAACTGAAACAGTTGAAGGTCTCCGCCGATCAGAAAAACCTCCAACTGAAATCCAGCGAAGGCCGTATTTACGAACTTAACGGCAAGCTGAACATCGCCGCAAACAACCGCGAATACGAAGCCCTGCGATCGCAAATTGCCGCCGATACGATGGCCAAAAGCGTGCTGGAAGACGAAATTCTGGAAGCCCTCGAAAAGGTCGACGCATCCCAGATTGAATCCAAGAAATTCGAACTGGAAGTCGCCAAGGTCGAAGCGGAACTGCAACAGCTGATTGCGACCGTGCAAGAGAAAGAAGCCGGCTTGAAAGCACAGGCCGCCGCCCTGCAAACCCAGGTGGCCGAAGCCGAACAGGTGGTTCCACCCGATCTGTTGCCGCAATATCGACGTCTCGTGCAAGCTTACGGTGCCGCCGCGCTGGCCCCGGTCGTCAACAAGTCTTGTAGCGAATGTTTCGTCTCGGTCACGGCCCAGGTCTATGTCGAACTGCGAGCCGGGAAGGTCCGTTTTTGCACCTGCGGACGACTGATGTACGTCGCCGATGACGAATAACGACGGTCATTCGGCTGCCTCTGGCGTGTCCCCCGAATTCTTCGGGGTGTCGTCGCCAATCATCAGCACGATGTGAAGCACGATGGCCCCGCAGCGTGCCACGCTTCACATCGTCCCTACGGGTGGATGTCTTACCCGGCCTCGACGTCCGCGGGAGCACCGAACTTTCGCCGCCGGGCATGGTTTTCAAGTCCGTTGAGAGTCGCTTGCTGGAATACCGACGGAGCAGACGATCCAGATAATCGTGGCGAGTTTGCTTCCCCGGCTTGGTTTCCACCGGCCCTTAGATTCTGGTCAGGCACGAGTACGTGGCGTGGATCCGGACGGCTGTTTTCGCTCTCGGCCCACATCGAATGCCTTCTATCCGCCGTTTTATTTCAGGAAATTTTCAAAAAAATTAAAATTTATGAACGCGTATGGACATTGCTTGTCGCTTAACTATCATAAGAATGAAAGAGAGATTCTTCGCCGTCAGAGAAGGAGAGGGGTACAAAATGAGCTACAACAGGACAGTCAGGATTGTGGTGCGTGAAGCGATTTGTGGTGGGCCGATGATCAATCAAACACCAACCGGTCAGTTCGACCTGATGTGCGATCAGGGCTGCGCGTTCGGGGTGAAGCTGCGTAGCGGCATTTCCCCTGCAGACCTGGCCAGCCCCTGTGAGAGTACTTGGCCAACTTGGCCAAACGGAAAAACGTCCAAACGCTACAGAACAGGGATGTTTGCCAACTTGGCCATGTTTGCCAGCGTTTTTTTGTAACGGCAGCCCAAAGAAGACCGTTCTTGAGCGATCAACCGCCGTTTGTGGTGGTGCAGGTCCTTCGGGGCGGCGTCTGGAACGGCGCGCGACTGCCGGGTATCGACCGGTGCGCGAATCACCTCACGAAAAAGACGAAGCGTCTTGTCTTTCGGGGTCGGGTCATATAATGACAATGTGTCTGGGGAGCTCACTTCACATCTCGCTCTCCGCGCGAAAAAGTCACATCCCGATTCTCATTACGAGGAGACGTGCCATGCTCGACTCGCGTTCATCTGCCGCTCGTTGGTTGTGGAATCATAACCCGTTTTATGTGATCAGTGCATTGCTGCTGTTGTATGGAGTGCGGGCCAGTTACGGGGCGATCAACATCGGAACCATCAACTGCTGGCTCATGATGGGCGTGTTGGGTGGCTATACCCTGGTTCTGGCGATCATCGGGACTTTGATCGTGCGGTGGGGCGAAGTGTGGGATGATGCTCGTTCGATTTTTCTGCTGATCCTGTTGATGTTTCTGGCGGTCTCTGTCAGTGCGGACGATCTCTTCGTGAAGATGGAATCGATTCGCGGAGGAGCTCTGTTGATGGCTGCGGGATTCGGCTTTTCGGTCCTGATTTTGCTCGGTGTTTTGCGGACCACGCGAATTCGATTGCAACCAGTCTACGTGGTGCCGCTGGTGCTCTTTCTGGCGTTGTTCTTTGTGTCGCCCTGGTGGTGTTCTCCCGAACTGCATCCTCAGAATTCGATCTCCTTGGATTGGACGCTGTTTCTGTTTCCGCAGATCGCCGCTCTACTGACACTATCGTTGATCCCGGCCGTGCAGATGCGACAACGATCCGTCGAAGGGAGTGGAACTCCCTGGCCTTGGCCGCTGTTCCCTTGGTCGGCGTTTGCCATTCTGGGTGTGGCCGTCGTCTTGCGGTCCTACGCGTTGACCTTGACCTTCAGTCCCTCGGGACCGATCTGGAAATCGGTCAATGATCGCAGTGGGATCATTCTCGACACGGTTTGGAGGCCCTATTTTCTAGTCCCCTTCGCCCTGGCCGTGCTGGTACTGATCGTGGAGGCCGGTCTGGCGGCGGGAAATCGACGGCTGATTGCTCGCACTCTGGCCGCCGTGCCGGGCGTCTTACTGCTGGCCTGGCCGTGGAGTCCCACCGAGGTGATGGGGGATTTTCTCGAGAGCTTGACCAGGACAGTTGGTTCCCCTGTCTGGCTGACGGTTGGGTTGATCGCCCTGTTTTATGGTTGGGCATTGTTGCGGCGAATCGAGTCGGCAGAAGTCTATCTCTTGGCGTCGATTCTCGCCTTGTCGGTGGTCGGACCGAAGACCATCAACAGTTCGACCTTCACAGGTCCCTACCCGATTCCGCTCCTGCTTGTCGGAGCGGTGCTGGGGCTATTGGGAACCGTGCGACGATCAACGTCACTGTCACTGACGGCGGTCGGGCTTTGCACCTGCGGCGTCTGGGTTTCGCTGTTCGACACGCCCGCAATGATGTTTCGCGGACCGATTTGTTACCACCTGATGCTGGCGGCCTGTGTGCTGTTCAGCGTCCTCTGGCATGACCGACTCGCGAAGAGGCTGCAGCGGGTGGGAGCCTTGCTGTTGCCGATATCCGCTTTGGCGGCACTACGGGAATCGGGAATGCTGGATGTGTCGTGGCAGTGGCGTTTGTCGTATGTCCTGGGGCTGGTGGTCGTCAGCTATCTGTGTGCTCGTCTTGGCCGCGGCCGAGCCTATTGGTCGGGTCTGGCCGGAACGATTGGGGTCTTCGGTTATGCGATTGCCGTGGAGGGCTATCGTCACGGCTCGTGGGTGGTGGGACGGCCCGCTGTCATCGCTTTTTCCTGGAGTCTGGGGACGTTGATCCTGGGACTGTTGATCAGTGCCTACAAAGCGCGTTGGCTGCCGCCGCTGGCCTGGAACGATTGGGTGGGATTTCCGTCTCGTGACACGCCGGAGCTGAATGGGCTGCCACCCGCGACCGAAAGTGAGAACAAGCAATGACCTGTGGATCAACAACGCCCCTGCAGACACGACCGGTCGGTCGTGATGGGAAAGCGGCAGCCAGCGAAAAAGGCTCGATGATGGTCCGGCTGGACATAGCCCGTCATTCTCGTAAAATGCGGGGACTGCCGCTCTTTTGCCCTGCTCTTTCAGCGGGGGCGTTTCGAGTGGACACCGTAACCTCAGCGAGACGGTTATGTCTCACTGAATCTGCGGTTTGGTTCCTCGAACGTTTCTTGTGGACACGGACCCTGGCAGGGGATGTGACCTCTTGAAGCCCACTTCTGCGGCAGGAGTACGAACTGATGGCGACCGACAAAGATTTGTTTGACGATTCGACGATGACGTTTGGCGAGCATCTTGAGGTGCTGCGCTTTCATCTGATTCGCGCCCTGCTGGGTTTGGCCGTTTGCGTGTTGTTCTCGCTGATTTTTGGAGAACAGCTGGTGCGAATGATCCGCCAGCCGATCGATGCGGCTTTGCGTCGAGCTGACTACTCTAATCGAGCCCAGGTCAAAGACGACATTAAAGGGTTCGACCTGTGGGATTCGATCTGGACGGGCGTCAAGAACCAGTTCATGCCCCCGACGATCAGTACCGAAACCCAGACTGCCATGCAGACGGAAGAATCGCTGACAGAAACCCAGAAAAAAGCGATTGTCCTGGAAATCGCGCCCTACGATCTGGTCGCCACCTTACATAGCGTCATGCCCGACAAGATTCCGGAACCGACTGAAGCGACCAGGGAATTGCCGCCGGTCAAATTGCCGGTCAGCTCGGAGATCTTCGGACAAGTCCGACAAACCGAGGCCAGGATCAATCAACCGGTCACGTTGAACGTGCAAGAAGCGTTCATGACCTATATGAAGGTGTCCTTCATCGCGGGCCTGATTATTTCCAGTCCGTGGATTTTCTATCAATTGTGGCTGTTTGTGGCGGCGGGACTTTATCCGCACGAACGCAAATATGTCCATACTTATTTGCCGATGAGCATCGTGCTGTTCCTGGGCGGAGTCGCTTTCTGCTTCTATGCCGTGTTGCCGGTGGTGCTCGATTTCCTGTTGGGTTTTAACTCACGGATGTTGTTGACGGCTCAGATTCGAATTTCTGAGTGGATCAGCTTTGCCGTGATGTTGCCTTTGATGTTCGGCATCAGCTTCCAATTACCGCTGGTGATGTTGTTTTTGACGAAAATCAACGTCTTTAAGGCGGAACATTACCTGGCCCAGTGGAAACTGGCCGTATTGGCCATTTCCATTATCTCGATGGTTCTGACCCCCACACCCGATCCGGCCACCATGATGATGATGATGGTGCCACTGCTACTGCTGTACGGTCTGGGAATCGCTCTCTGCCGCTGGTCGGAACCTGTCTCGCCGCTAGGCGAAACGAGCTAAATCAGCCCGCTGACACCACCTGTTCGCCTCGGGACGTCCATTTCTCCGGCAGTTCGTGCTGGTGTTGGTAGTGAATTGCCTGAGAAATGGGGCAACAGTCCATCAATCGACCCTTTATTCGGGTTGATGCGATTTAATGACACCGCTACAACGCCTCCCTCTTCTCTCCCTTCCGTAACATTTCCGTTTGCACGTCTCCTTCGTCCGAAGACCGGTCGCGGTGAATTCCGCGCCCAGCCTGCCACCGTAGAGGTGCCTCGATGCACGTGTCGCTCCCTCGACGTTCTTACCGAACTGGCCTGTCCATGCAGTGCCTGCTGTGGATCTGTTTTGGCCTTTTGGCCGCAGTTCCCTGGCAGATCATTTGTGGTCAGGACGCTTCGGATTCTTCTGGCGTCGTAAGGGACTCTCTGGAAAGGGCTTCCGAAACTGGTGACGATGCGGCCAATCCACCTCCCCCGGCTCCGCCGAAACGTCGTAAAACATTGCTGTCGCGAATTATCCCTGTTGGTCAGGCCAGTTCGTCGTCGCTGATTTTCCGTAGCCAGTCGTCACCGACGGATTTTGGACCGAACTCGGTCGTTCCACCCAGCCCTGCGGACTATTCCGGCAATCCCGATTCGTCGACGCCACCGGGACAGACCCCGACGCTGGCTCCCAATCAGGTATTTGGATCGGGTGGACAAGGCGGAAGTGGAAGCTTTTTGACGGATGACCGATTTACCGGTCGATCTGGTGAAGCGTACGGAGCCCAGTTTCGGGCCAGCGCAATTACGGGACCGGCGATCGGTCGCGAGCATCCGATCTTCCCGATCGAAATGATGCCCTATGCATTCCTGGACAATAATCTGTTCTTCAGCGACATCCGCGGATTCTCGGATACGAAGAGCAAATTCGGCGGCAACTTCGGTGGTGGCTATCGCCGCTACCTGCCCAGCTTCGATCGAATTCTGGGTGTGAACGCCTACTTCGACTATGACAACCTCAGCGGTGCCACGTTCCGCGAAGTGGGGTTTGGCGTTGAGTCGTTAGGGGCCCTCTACGACGTTCGTGCAAATGCCTATTTGCCCACAGGCCCGTCCTCGCAACAGTTGGGGCTTGCCAACATCAATGGAACACAGGTTTTCCAAGGCCACATTCTATTGGTCGATCAGTTGAAAACGTTGGCCAATGCGCTGCATGGATTCGATTCAGAAATCGGCATACCAATTCCCGGTCGCGTGGCCGAACGTCACGACGTTCGCGTCTTCGGTGGCGGCTATTGGTTTGAAGGGTCGAGCATCCCCAGCTTCGGTGGCTGGAAGACGCGAATTCAGGCCAACGTCATCCCCAGTGTGACCTTGAACCTGCAAGTTTCCAACGATCAACAGTTCAAAACAAATGTCGTGTTCGGTGCCACGTGGGCCTTCGGTGGTTATCGCCAGCCGCCTGAAGAACGCAAGTCCCAGTACAGCCGCATGACCACCCCCGTTCAACGCCAGTACAACATGGTGGTGGGGATAACGACTCAGACGCTGAAGGGTGTGACCGTGACCGACCCGACGACCGGCAACCCTTATTTCTTCGAGCATGTGGATAGTAGTGCGACGGGCCCCTCCGTGGGCGGCGTGATCGGCGACGGATCGATCAAGAATCCGTTCCAGAGCTTTGTCGATGCCCAGAATGCGATTTCCGCTGCCGGAACCGCCTCGTCGGGTGATGACATTATTTTTGTCCACGCCAACAGCCAGTACACCGGCCAGCAAGTCAATCTTCAACAAAACGTGCGAGTGCTGGGGGAATCGGCGAACGTCGAACACCAGGTCAACACGCCAGCCGGATTGTTGAACTTGCCTCACGTGACGTTTGACGCCCTGGGCAATCCTGCGGGGGTCGCTCCCCTCTTTACCGACTCGCCTGGTTCTGGAGTTGTTCTGGCGAACAATTCGGAATTCAGCGGATTCAGTATCACGAATAGTTCGGGTGTCGGAATTCTCGGTTCGGGAATTTCCAACGCTCTGGTGCGGCAAGACACCGTCACCGGTTCGATTGGCGAAAGCGTGCTACTCGAGAATACGACCGGTATGATCAAGTTTCTGGGTGACACCATCAACGACTCGACCGGCAATCTCACGACATTTCACATCAACGGTACCACCCAAACCGGCAGAATTATTTTCTCTTCAGATCCACTCAGCGATACTGTCAACAGTCAGAATCAACCGATTCCTACTCCCGGTACGATCAACAATACCGGAGGCATCGCATTACTTGTCGAGCAAACGCAAGTCGGCAGTCTCATCAACTTCACCGGGTCCACGGTTAATGACACAAGTGGACGTGGTATCGTGATTACCAATGATGCCGGCGGGGTGGCGATGGGTGATGCCAACATTACAAACAGCCTGGGGATCGGAATTTCGATTCTTGGCGATACCGGGATTGTCACTGGCAATGGTGCCTATGCCATCAATGGGTCGGCCGGAGATTCGATCCTGATCCAGAATATTGCGGCCGGTGGTTTCGTGCTGTTCACCAATCCTGGAAGTGCTTCCAGTACTGGCACGACCCCGGGGATTGCGATCACCAATCGGCAATCACGGGGTATCTATCTGAACGACAATGCGGGCACTGTGATCTTCGAAACGCCTGTCAGTATCGCGGCCAGTGCGACCCCCATACACCCCATCACTCTGGCCGCTGTTGAGTACCAAGGCAGTTCCGGTGACGTCTCGTTTACTTCGACCAGTAACCCGGCCCTGACAATCACCAATGGTAATCAAGGGGTCTTGATCGGAACGATCGCGACCGACGGTAGCGGAAACCCGATCGACAATACGGGGCATTTTACAGTGACGGGTAACACCCTCATCACTGGTACTTCGGGCATCGGTATCGAGGTCCTCGATGATAAGTCAACAGTCTCGTTCAATGGTTCTTCGGCCAACACGTTGACGATTAACCAGCGAGGCAACATCGGGATTGAGGTCTTGCGGAACAAAGGTTCTGTCAGTTTCAACGGCATCACGACGATCAATAACAATCGCACCGTTGCTGGTGTTGCCGCGCCCGTCTCACTACCCGGTGTCGATATTCGCGGGAACACCAACCTGGCGGCATCCGTCACATTCGCGACACTCAATGTTCTGGGAGCGACCGGCCCCAGCTCAGATCCCACCTTTGGTGGTGTCGGCGTCAATATCGGCGGCACGGGGGCTGACGTCAATCCGGCCAACGTGACGATCGCGACACTGGATATCACCAGTGCGACCACCAATACCACCACGACAGTCAATCCGCAAAACTACACTGCACTGTATGTGAATAACGAAGGAACCCTCACAGGATCTGGAACGACGGCTGTTCTGACGGGACTCAGAATCCTTGGCACCACCTTGTCGACGGGCACCCAATCGACGGTGTCGGCGACGGGAGGTACCGCCGTGGATATCGAGAACTCGATCATCAAGGTGGATTTGAACCAGGTGAACAGTACGAACGCACTCGCTGGAACCGGAACTGGTATTGCTGCCAACGGCAACGGGATTACCCTGGTGAACAACCAGTCGTTCACCCAATTGGGCGCATCGGTCTTGAACGATTTCATGTTCGAAGTGCTGGGCCAAACCGGGTCTCCCCTGCGATCTGGTGGAACGATCACCGGTGCCGCGGGATCTGGTGTGGCCATCTCGCAAAGCGGCGCTACTCTACAAACCGGGGATGTCAGCCTGAATCAAATCGCGCTCGATCAGAACTTGACGAACGGTGTGACGGCTACGGGGCTGTTGCAACTGTCGGTGACGAACTCGGACATCAGCCAAAATACACATGACGGTATCCTGGCGACCAGTATCCCACGAATCGACATCAACACTTCGAATTTCAACAGCAACGGCACAACCCGCCAAGACAATGCCATTCATTTGACGGTCGACGCCACGCTACCTGGAAATGGCATTCTGCTGCCCGGAAACACGGTGACTACGAACGCCACCAAGGATTCGTACGTCTGGAATATTGTCAACAACAATACCACGACCGCCGGTCAGTCAGCCGGGTTTATCGGTGCTGCGGGAGCGGGTGACCTGGTGGTCGTCGACAGTGGCGGCGCGACGCTCAAGGTTCAGACATCCAGTAACACGCAAATCGTGACACCATTGGCTTTCAATTTCACCAACAACTCGGAAATCACTCAGACCGGGCTCTCGATTTCGAACCCCGTGAATTCGCTGGCCGTCAACTGGTCTGGTCCGGAATCGGGTAATATCAATGCGAATACGATCACCCTGGCTGGTTTTGATCGAGCGATCTCGATGCAGAATCCGGATGTCACGTACCTGACGAGTTACTTCATCCTGGGCAACACCGTCACTGGCAATGGCGGTGGTAACACCGGTATTTTTGTCAACAATCTTGATCCCACCGACCTGACGATCGCCAGTTTGCTCAACTCGAATGGCACCAGTACCGCCAACACGTTTAACTTCACGACGTCTCCCGCCACAGTGATCGCAAACAATGATATCGGGATGCAGTTCTCGGTGCTGAATTCCACGACGACCTCTTCCAACATCAACCTGACCGACAACATTATCAATATGACTGGACAAAACGTCGATCAGGGTGTGGTCTTCAAAATCCTGCAGGCCCCGGCGTTCGTGACGCTCAGCAACAATACGATTTCCGTGAACACCGCGCCCAATACGGCACTCACTGGCCAGGGGATCGATTTCCAGAACATTCTGGGAACGATCCATCTTCAGGGAGCGCTTAGTAATGCGGTCACCATTAACGGTTCCAACACGCTGCCCAGCGTCTTGGTCCCGTCTTCGACCTGGGTGTTCCTCAACGGTTCGCGAACGGGTCAGTTCTTCGTCAATGGCTACACAGTGCAATAATCCGCTGAGATCGATGCACGCGATCAATCGGGGACGACCAGCCATCGAGATTGTTCTCGCGAGGGATCGTCTTGATTGCTCGGCCTGCTCAGCTGATTCAATGGCCGCCGAGATCGACGCACACCAGTCTCGATTCATTACGAACGTAAAATCGTCCCTCCGACAAAGCCGGCAGAGCACGGGTTGTTCCTGACAACAGCGTCGCCGATCCGAGTTCCTGGTATCCCGCTTTCGACAGCTGGATCATCTTCAATACGCCGTCGGTTTGCATCATCAACAGCTTGCCATCGGCGCCGATCAACGTGGAATATTTGAGTCCCGGCTCGGACCAGAACTCGTGACGAGTCACCGGATCGAAGCATTTCAGCGCCACTGGACCGCCATCCTGCCGACCATCCACGCCGTAGACGGCTCCGTCGTGTAGCAGGGGCGTGGTGTATTGGCTGGAGAGAATCTCATCATTCCAAACGACGTCGACTTTCGTGGCACCCACTTCCAGCCATTCGGCACCAATACCATAGCTGGCCGTCAACAGCACATGCTTGCCCGAAATCAGGGGTATCGCGCCGTTAACGGTCGGGCCTCGTTGGCCAAACGGCGTGCGAAATCGCTCTTTCCCCGTCAGTGGATCCAGCGAAACGAAGTTTAAACGAGTCACGCACAAGAGGTGCCTGACCCCGTCGATCGTGGCGGCAATCGGAGCCGAGTAGCTGGCCTGATCGTTCACCGCTGTCCAGGCGGTGTCGCCCGAGTCGAGATGAAACGCCACGATGCCGGCTTTTTTCTTATCGCCGCCGACGTTTACAATCAGCAGCGATCCTTCGACCAGCGGCGCGGAACCGGCTCCAAAGTATCCGCTATCGGCCCCGAAATCATTCAGTGCCTTTCGCTCCCATTTCTTTGCACCGGTCTTCAGATCGACGCCGTACAACCGGCCCTGTGCGGAATAGGCATAGATCGATCCGTCATGAATCGTTGGGACAGCACGTGGCCCGTCGTCCTCGACGATTTGCGGTCGAAAGGAGCTGGGAAAAGTTGTCGACCATAGTTCCTTGCCCGTGGTGCTGTTGAACGCGGTGAGCTTGTCGTTGGCTCCCTCGCGATGAAACAACACTGCTGTCGTCCCCGAGACCGCGACGCCCGCAAAGCCCGATCCGATTTTTGCGTCCCAAACTTTTGTGGGGCCACGTTCAGGCCATTTGTCCGTCAGCCGTTCTTCCTCGGCCAAGCCGTTTCGATGGGGGCCCATGATCTGCGGCCAATCGCCCCCCTTGGCTGGTCCACACGATGTCCACGCGATCGCGACCAGAAAGACGAACGTCAATCGAACGAGAGGAAACATCAAATTCATTCCCGATACAGGACCTTAAATCGCGCGACCGCCCGTCGATCAACAGGGCTCATGTCACGGGCCGGATTGTACCGACCGCCGGTCGTCATCGCACTTTCGAGCGCGGTTTCACACGCTCGAATGCCGAGGACCGAGGTCGATGCGGCGATGGCCGACACCGTGACATTTTTTTGACAGGCGGTGGTCGAGATCGTGAGAGTCTCTTGGTATCCTGAAAACTTCAGTTCATGTCTTTGTTTTTTCTTTCGAGGAATGTGATCCATGTGGCTGCTGGCACAAGTGGCGACTCAGATGGCCGATCATCCGGTTCCCCCGCTTGATCACGGCACTCTGTGGACGATTGCGATTTTGGAAATCTTGGGCTCGCTGCTGACCTTGCCCTATTTCGGGTTTTTGATTTGGATGCTGGTTCACTGCTATCGCACTGAACCGGATCGGCAGTTCTGGATCTGGATTCTGATCATCGCGCAACCGATTGGCGCCATCGCCTATTTCATTCTGCGATACTTGCCATCCAAAGAGTTTCCGGCTCCCGCGTTTTTACGACGATGGACGCGGGGACGGGAACTGGTCCGTCTGGAAACGGCGGCCGAGCAAATTGGGAATCCCCATCAGTTCGTGCAATGGGGTGATGCGCTGCGCGAGGTCGGGCAACTGGATCGTGCGAGTGAGGCTTATGATCGAGCTTTGAAAAAGGATCCTCAAAATCTGCAGGCGCTGTGGGGATCGGCTCAAGTGGCCGTGAGCCAAAAGCGGTTTGGGGACGCTCGATCGCTGTCGCGACGGGTATTGGACAAAGATGCCCAATACAAATTCGGCGACGTCTCGCTGGTGCATGGTCGATCGCTGAACGAGCTGGGTGACCTGGATGCGGCCCGCACCCATTTTGAGCTGCATGTACGGCGCTGGCGCCATCCTGAAGCGATGTACCTGCTGGCAAGGCTGTGCGCAAATCAAGGTGATACGATTGCGGCACGCGAACATGCGAAGGGACTAATTCAGGACGTTAACGGTAGCCCTGCCGCGATCGCTCGCAAGTTTGGCCGGTGGAAAAGTCGAGCTCGACAATTGCTGCGGAAATTGCCGTCCTGAGAGGCGCCGTTTGCACGATCACGCGACTTGAAGGAAAATTCTCGGGACGGAACAATCGGATCAACCCGCGCGACCGTTGTCTTGTCGATCTTCGCTACAAGTCGTTTGTCAGGCAAGTTGGACGAAAGCGTCGACGTTGTCCGGGCCGGTTCCGATATCACAAAAGGCATGATCGGAATCACCGAACGGATTCGGTTGGGGTCATGCGCGCCTGCCATCCGAAATGAAGTGCCATGTCACGGCTGATGTTCGCCTTCTGTGCACTGACCGTTGCGTCCGGCTGCTATTGCACCTCAGTGCCCCAGCGCTTATCGCTGGTCAAAGCGCGCATCGACACCTTGGCGCCGGAAGTGATTCGGTTCAAGGGATCGAATGGCGATTGCGACGATTGCATTCCCTATCGATCCTACACCTGTGATTACTTTCCCTGCTGGGACTATCATATCACCCGTTTCAGCGGCCAATGCTGCGCTTATCGTGCGTTTGGCGATTATCGAAACGACTGCGGCCGTCCGCTGTCGCATCATTTCAAGAGCGGGTTCATTGCCGCTTATGAGGATCTGGCACTGAACCGCCGACCACAACCGCCCGTGGTGCCACCGTCCAAATACTGGAACGCGTTCTACCGTTCGTGTGCGGGGCAACCCTGCATCGACGACTGGTACGCTGGTTACGACGCGGGGCTGGAAGCCGGTTCCAATTGTGGCGTCTCACGATTCCAGGAAGTCTATTTGCGACGTAACGGCTGCGGTATTTCGTCGAACAATCGATACGCCAACGGCCCGACCTTTCAAAACGAACCGGTTCCACAACAACCGTCGATCACTCCCGTGCCCGAGCAACCGGTGCCATCGCAAAATCTCCCGCTGCAAAATGGGTCTGGTCCACAACCCTTCTATGGTCAGCAACCAGGTCTCTACGGAGCGCCTGGACAATACGGCGCGGCCGGACCTTATGGAACACCGGCACAATTTGGCTCACCGAGACAATAGCGTCAGGCGATTCGGTGTCGCTCGACGACATCGCGATCGACTTCGATTCCCAATCCGGGCGCCGCGGTCAGCGTGGTGAATGGCCCCTGGATGTCCAGCGGATTTCGGGCAATCGAGACCTCGTGATAATCGGGGCCCAGTAGATCGCCGGGATAAAGTTCCACATGCATGTTCGGCATGGCGACGATGAAGTGAGCCATCGCGGCAGTGCCGATGTCCCATTCCAGATTTGATCCGATGGAACAGGCGATTCCGTGCTCGCCCGCCAATGTGGCAATCTCGCACGCTTTGCGAATTCCGCCATTCTTGCCGGGATACAGGCTGATGGCGTCACAACAGGCGTGGCGAATCAGTTCCTGGGCATGCACCAGGTCGAAACAGCTTTCATCCGCCAGAATCGTTGCACCCGTTTCTCTTCTCACTCGGGCAAGTCCCGTGTAATCACCCGGAGGAATCGGCTGCTCAACCAGCGTCAGTTGGCAGACTTCCAATTCTCGGATGCAACGGATCGCCGTTTCGACGTCCCAGCCGCCATTGGCATCGATCGTCAGGGCGATGTCAGGGCCGATCACTTCACGAACGATACGGACGCGTTCGACGTCCTCAACGGGATTCACTCCCACTTTGACCTTGATCGTTGTGAATCCCGCCGCCACCAGTTCGGCAGCCCGTCGTCGGGCTCGCGCCGGATCATACGCGCCCAGCGAGAAACGGCTGCGAATCGTCAGCGGACGACAGGCTCCGCCCAGTAATTCATAAACGGGCTTGCCGGCGGCTCGGCCTTGAATGTCCCAACAGGCCATTTCGATGGCCGATTTCGCAAACCAGTTGCCGACCGCAAATGCGTCCAGACGACGGTCCAGCTCGAGGATGTCATCGGCCGGGCAACCGATTACTGCCGGTGTCAAAACGTCGTCAATCAGGGCCTGCGCACCGCGGCAGGTTTCGCCGCTCCAACGCGGAGTCACCGTCGCCTCGCCCCAGCCTTCACGCCCGTCAGCCGTCTCGACACGAACCAGCAGGAAGTCTGAAACGTCATGACGACCGAGTGCCGAAATCATGCGGCGTTCCGGCTTGAGTGGAATGCGAACGGGAATCGTTTCAATCCGGGTGATCTTCATGACAGATCTTTCCTGCTTTCGACGGTCGTTGGACGGGGCTGGCCAGATTGATCCGGCGAGTCAGAGCCCTATGACCTGGAGTGACACCCAGAGACCTGGCCCGACCGCAGGGAATATAGCGATTTTGCGGGCGTTTTTCGCACTTCAAGTGAAACGTTGTGAGTGGTTCTCGTGTCCATTAGGATGGTGCGATGAACCGCAAACCTCATCCGTCATCATCACGTCGTTACGAAACCTCTCGCCAGCCCGCGCGGATCCGCCGGGAATTGCTCGAACAACGACCGCTTTGTCCGTCCGACGACGAACCGCTGCCACAAGTGGAAGTTCGGATGGGTGGTGCCCTGTGGCACCCATTTGTCTTTCGCAAACGGCTCGGTCAGATCTCTCGCGATGCGATGCCCGGTGATCTGGTGGAATTGGTGGGACCGAATGGCGAGACGCTGGGGCATGGACTGTTCAATCCCGAAGCCGAAATCGCGGCCCGCGTGCTGCGAACGGGTCAACATCGTCCCGATGACGCCTGGTGGAGCGAGCGATTGGCTGAAGCCGTCTCGCTTCGCCGCGAAACGTTGCGACTGGACGAAGTGACCGAGGCGTATCGGTTAATCCATGCGGAAGCCGACGGGTTACCCGGTCTGGTTGTCGATCGGTTTGGTGACGTGCTGGTCGCGGAGTGTTTCTCGCTCGGCATGTACCAACGGGCTGAGGCGATCATGGCCCAACTGGAACAATTGACCGGCACGAAGCACGGTGTCCTGCGGGCTGCTCCCATGTCTCAGGACCATGAAGGCTTTTCGGCGGACCCCTACGGATCGGCGGAAGTCCCCGCCAAGATCACGATTCAGGAACATGGCACTCGCTTCCGCGTCAATTTTGCCGGAGGTCACAAGACGGGCTTCTACTGTGATCAGCGCGACAATCGCAAACAGCTGGCCCAATTTTGTCGCGGGAAGACGGTCCTTGATCTGTGCTGCTATACCGGTGGATTCGCGTTGCAGGCCAAACGGCTGGGCCAAGCTGCGGAAGTCACCGGCGTCGAACTGGATGAAGACACGGTGTTGCTGGCTCGCGAAAACGCGAATCTGAATCAGGTCAAAATCAACTTCGTGCAGGCGGAAGTGTTTGGGTACATGCGTGACATGTTGCGCAACAAGAAGAAATTCGATGTCGTGATCCTCGATCCACCCAAATTGATTCGCAGTCGCCTGGAAGCAGAAGAAGGACGGCACAAATATTTCGACTTGAACCGGCTGGCCATGCAACTGGTCAATCCCGGCGGTGTGCTGCTGACTTGCAGTTGTTCCGGACTGCTCGACATGACCGAGTTCACCAAGATCGTTTGTGCGGCTCCCGAAGTGGGACGTCGTGGTCAGATCATCGCCAAGGGCGGTGCGGCACCCGATCATCCAATTTCAACAACCTGCCCCGAGACCGAGTACCTGAAAACGATCTGGGTCCGCCTGGATTGAAACCGAAGCCGGTCAGGCCGGTGCGGTTCCCGCCGGTGCCGTGTTTCTGACTCCGATTGCCGTCGCTGTCGCGTAGGTTTTGGTGTGCGAGATCGTGACGAGGATTTCGGTGATCCCCAGGCGATCGGCGACGGCTTGTGTGGAACCATGCAGTTCCACGTAGGGTTGGCCGCTGGGTTTGACTTTGATTTCGATCTCGGTCCAGCCGACTTCCGTGGTGAAACCGGTTCCCAGGACCTTCATCACCGCCTCTTTGGCGGCGAATCGGCCGGCATAGTGCGGTGTCGATTCACGACGTGGCTGGCAATGCGCGATTTCGGTCGGGGTAAAGATCCGTTCCAGAAAATGATCTCCGTGATCGGCGATCATTTTTTCGATTCGTTCGACTTCGACGATATCGGTTCCCAGTCCCACGATCATGCTTGCACCGTCGTCCGATCGGTTGAAGAGCTCGAGACACCATGAAAGCGACGCAGCGCCCAAACACTCGCGGAGGCGCCCGCAGCCAACTCGGTCAGCCAGAACAATTCGGGCCAGGGACTGGGCCAGTCACCCAGTTGTCGCAGCCGGCGTGATAGATGACTGCGAAACGCGGTGAGTGTCGAAGGTTTGGCCGGCGTTGCGTCACCGGCGCCTCCCTGGGCTTTCATCCCTTCCATCAAGCGCAGGGCCAGATCGTCATTCGGTGATTTGGCGAGTCGCGATTGTTCGAGTCGAAATGTTTCCCAGCCACAGCCGATCAGTCCGCCCAGTGTGAGGATCGCTGCGACAAGACTCATGACCAGACGTGACGGATGGCTGACCAACTTCTCTGCCAGGACTGCCAGCAACCATCCGATCAATAGTCCGAACGCGACCGAAAACAGGCCGATCAGTCGAATGCGAGGTGGTGCATGAGCGGCAGCCAGGCTGAGAGCCGTGGTGATGACAAGGCTGGCAACGCACCACGCCCAGGGTGAGGAACTCGGGGAATGGGACGGGGCTTCCAAGACGTTGGTGGACGGCGTTTCGTCCATTATTTGTCCTCAAAGCTGACCCGGGGATTGACGATCACGTACAGGACATCAGACACCAGAATCCCAATCAGCGTCAATACGGCCGAGAGCATCAGGGTTGTCATGACCAGGTCGTATTCCCGCCGCAACACACCTTCGTAGGACAACAGCCCCATGCCATGAATATTGAAAATCACTTCGATGATGACGCTGCCGCCCACCAGAAACGGCAGTAGTGAGGCCAGCAGCGTGATGATCGGAAACAGGCTGTTTCGCAGGGCATGAACCAGGATGACGCGAGCCTTGCTGCAGCCCTTGGCCTCGGCCGTGCGAATGTAATCTTGCCGGATCACTTCCAGCATTCCGGCTCTCATCTGTCGGCTAACGTAGGCCAGTCCGCCATACGTCAAGCAGAGCACCGGCAACACAATATGCTGGGCATAGTCACACAATTGCTCGAACGATGTCAGCGAATCGAAATTCTGCGACTTCAGCCCCATGATGGGCCAACGCGATTGAAATCCCAGGCTCGACCACAGCCAATTTTGCATCGCCAGTTGCCGCAGCAATTCGGCCACCCAAAACGACGGCAGGCTATACATGATAAACAGGGCCATCGTCGAAAAGCGGTCGAATGTCGATCGCGGATAAGCGGCGCTGATGATCCCCAAAGGGACTGCCGCAACGTAAATCAATGTGAACACAATCAAATTCAATAACATCGTGATTTTGAGAGCGGCCCAAAGTTCCTTCCAGATGGGCTGTTCGGATTGAAAGAAGATCATGTCGCCGTGGACCAGGCGATTGAGATACATCGCGAATTGTGTCGGCAACGGTTTATCAAAGCCGTGGCGTTGACGAAATCGCTTTTCGGCGGCTTCTGTACCGCGGCTGGCATTTACACCGGAGGCCGCTTGTCCTGCACCGCCAAACTTCTCCGCTGCGGGATCGCCCGGAGCGAGTCGAATCACCAGAAACGACACGACCAGAATCCCGAACAACGTCGGAATCATCAGGAACAACCGTTTGATGAGATACGTGGCCAATTTGTCGCTCGAATTCCTAGGAATTGCCGCTGATCACAGTCACTTATGAAGCTGTTCGTCTTTTGGCACATACCATTCCGTCAGGTCGAAGCCCGGGCGTAATCGGTACCATTTCACGTTCCGGAAACGTTTGTGATAAGCTCCGAATTCCTTGGGCGTCCACATGAAAGTGTAGGGCTGTTCGCGGTCAATCAAACGATGGAACGAATGATGGATTCGACTTCGTTTACCAGGATCGAGCGTGACTCGAAGCAATTCGATCAATTCATCGGCCTGCTGACTGCGAAACGAGACCACGTTGCTGCCCCGCTTTTCTCGGGCGGCCTCTGAACTGTGCCAGATTTGGAACGGATCGCTTTCCGGCCCCATCGTCCAGCGCAGCATAACGGCATCACATTCTTTGGCTCGCAATTTCTCGACGAACGAGGCCCATTCCATCGGCTGGAATTGCAGATCGATCCCCACGTTTTTGAAATTCTTCTGAATCACCTCGCAGATTTGATCGTTGATTGGTTTGCCTTTTCCCATTCGCAGAACGATCTGAAATTTCTCGCCGTTGCGGTCGAGGATTCCGTCGTTGTCAGTGTCGATCCAACCCGCGTCCGTCAGCAATTCACGAGCCGTGTCGGGATCGTAGGCAATCGGTGCCACTTTGCGGTCGTAGCCGATACCAAAGACGTATTCGGTACCGGAAACAACAATTGCCTCTCCGTGGAGTTTTTTGTCGATGAACTCTTGCCTGTCGAACAGCATCGTGAGGGCCAACCGGATCCGTCGATCTTTCAACTGCGGTGCCAGTTGATTCCAGCCGATCCATTGAAACATCGGTACAAACCAAGCGGATTTGACATAGGTGTCCTGCGTTTGCTTGTCGAGTGTCTGCCAATCGTCGAAGTATTGCTCCGGCGACATGTCGTAAAGAAAATCAATTTCTCCGGCTTTCAGTGCGGTGAACGCGGTTACTTGATCCGGGATGAACTTGACGATGATCCGATCGACATGTCCCGCTTTGGAGGGCTCCCAATAGTGAGGATTGCGAACGAGCTCCACGCGATCCTTACGTTCCCATTTGTCGACAATATAAGGACCATTGCCTAGCGGCTTACTGTTGTACCGTTCGTCCGTATTGAAGAATTTGCCGAATTCTTGTCCCCGCGCACTGATTTGCTTCTTGGCGGCCTCTTGCTCCGGTGTCAGAGCATCGAGCGTCAGCTCGCGACCTTGCGATCGAAAAATTTCTTCGAAGAAATGTAGCGGCGGTGTGTGAAATGCAAACTGGTACAAAAAGTCCGACGCAAGAAAATATTGCTGCCGATAGCGCATTCGAATGACATACGGTCCCAATGCCGTACATTCCACCAGATCGCTGTAGTAGGTCCGGATGGAATCTCCATCCACGTCTGTGTTGTTGAGCAAGGCGTAAGCAAATTCAAGATCCTTCGTGGTAAACGGAGCGCCATCAGACCATTTGACATCATCTCGCAGATAAAATGTCGTATAGGTCTTCGCCTGGATGTCCTGCCATTCACCTGCTTTGAGCGTTAACTCTTCGCGGAGCGGATTTTCGGCTGTTGCAGGCTTCACGACGAGCGAACCATCTTCTTGCGTTTTTGTCACACCGAAGACTTCGTCGCCGATTCTCACCGTATATTTCCCCGTAGGGAATCCGCCCACTTCCAACTGGCCCTTGTCGTCGCTCCACTGGTGATAACCGATGTTGGACGCACCCGGAATCTTTCCGACGGGGTAGATCCCGACCCATGCGTGAGGGACTGGATGACCGTTCTTATCCGACGTGATGAGGGCAACTTTAGGGCCTTGGGCCGGCTTGCCGTCTTGTGCAGGTGGTACGACGTAGTCTAATTCCAATGTCGTTTGTGCATCGCCATCGTTGATCGCAACGCGGCGTTCGCGGCCGGGGTAGTCCGGCGACAGCTTCACCGAATCTTCGACGATCTCATGTTTCGCAATGCAAGGTTCAAAACCGAATGTCTCATTGTTCTGGCGAAACAGATACAGGTTGACATACTGCATTATGTATCGCATGACGGCCGAGTTCTCGGTAATTGTATTCAACACTTTCGGTTCCGCGTTGAAACGGATCGTCAGGGTATCGCCCGTCACGGGTGTAGTCGATTTTTTCAGAGCCTCTTCGTTGCCGACGTCGGCGGGGACGGGCCCAGTCAGTTGCAGCGACTGATTACTGAGAGGCATGCGGGGAATCTTGATCCCATCGACTTCGGTCATGATTTCGACCTTGGGAACGTCGGGATAATCCTCCCAATAACCGGGTCGCGCCTTGGACTCGCCAGTCGCCGAGCCCGACGATCCGGATTCAGAAGTTTTGGCGGTCGAATCCGTTGGCGTCGTTCCCGACTTGGCCGGAGCGACAGGGCCGGACTTCGCGCAACCACTTAGCAATAAACCGCTCAATACCATGACGAGGGCGAACGAACGATATCGAACCATACTCAACATCCTGACTTTCTCATCCTGAGTTTTCGGCTCGCCGGCGGCGCTGCGAGGAGTTGCGACTCACGAAGTTCAAAACCAATCAATTTCCCCAGTGACATCCAACATCACTCGGTTCGCGGGATTCTGGCAGAGCCACCCCGCCCCGGCAAGGAATCTTAACCGAGAACCCGGTCATTCCTGCGATTGTTCCGCCAGTAGCTTGATGATCCCGGCGTTCGCTTCGGGAAACGTCATTGTTTTTAGCTGGTCGACGCTGGCCCAATGGAATTCCAGCTGTCGATCCTGGACGTCGGTGGGACGGGCGGGTCGGCAGAGCACAAAGTGCAGATCGACTCGGCCATGAGGATATTCAAACTCCCGCCGCTCGAGCAGCTGATCCGCCGTCACAACCAGACCGGTCTCTTCCAGGCATTCCCGCACCGCGCAGTCCAGGGCGGACTCGTCCGCAAGACATTTTCCACCGGGAAATTCGGCATAGCCCGCTAGAGGAATACCCGGTCCGCGGATGCCGACAAGGTAATGTCCGGCATGTTCGACGATCGCAATTCCAATTCGTTTCGGCGCTGTCATGACGATTTCCTGGACACGGATTTCCCAAAGAGTGCAAGCGTCTTGGCCGATGTGGGCCTATCTGGGAACCTCCAGAAACCGAAGCTGGTCATGGTCGAGGTCGAGCATGGCAACCGTGAACGAACTGGCGCGATGAACAGCACCAGGATTGATGCGCCGGGTCGGTCCTTCCCGCCAATCGGCGGCGACATGCGTGTGTCCCGAAAACAGATAGTCAGGTGCTGCGGCAACTAGCCGCCGAATATCTTTCAGATTGTGCCCATGTGCGACGCCAATTCGTTTGCCGCTCAGTTCCACTTCGCCACTCCATTCCAGGCAGACCCCACTGCTGACGTTTGCGATCGCGGCGCGGATTTCTGCGACCTGCGACACATCGTTGTTACCGAAAATGAAATAGCAGGGCAACACCGCACAGGTCACCGCCATTTCGGGCTGAGTCAGATCTCCGCAATGAAACAAGACCTCGGCCCCTTCCGCTTTCAACTTCCGAACGGCGGCATTCGTCCGTTCGAGTTGATCATGCGTGTCCGAAAGGATTCCGATCAGCATCGAATCGACCTTGATCGAAGTAGTGGTAGGAGGTTGTCGCGCGGGCCGCTTAGCCTGCATGTCTCACAAGTCCTCTCGATCAGCGCGTCGGTTTCGCGATCTCCAATTTGCGCACATGCTCGCTCACGGCTGGCGTTCTCGGCGAGCGTGTTGAGCGTAAAATCAGGAACGGACTGGGGTCTCGGTCT
>CAIQIR010000113.1 GCA_903871875.1 uncultured Schlesneria sp. | reverse complement strand
TTCCGCACCGCTTCGAAGGTGTCTGAAAGTTGCTCGGCAGTCGCACCAGAATCGCTGTAGCCCGGCGTATCCAGCAAAACAAGTCGGTCAGAATTCTCATCGATCTTGAGGTCATAGCGCTGGACGGCGTGCGTCAGGGGCAGAACGTCGACGGCGGCCCGTTGTTCGCCGAGCAGGCAATTGACAAGGCTCGATTTCCCCGCTTTGACCTGACCGATCACGGCAATTGTCACGGTCACGGCTGCCGAAGCGGAAGCGGGCTTCTCATCATCCGACACGGAGACAGGGGCAGCATCCAGTCGCTGCATCGCTGCCCGATAGGCTGCAGACCCGCCTCGCAGACGACCGCTATTGAGCTCGATCAGATAAAACCCCAACTGTCGGACGAATAATGCGTAAAACGCACCCAACATGTTTGTTTGAAGCTGACCAGAAAGTGGTTCAACAAACGCTTTTGACACCGCATACCGCGCCAGGCTTGTTGGATTGAATAAGATGCTGGCGAGCCAGCCGATATTGCTGGCGGTTCTCCACCAGGCCGGTGCCTTTGAGAGCGCACGCCACTGAGCGACCGTGATCAGATGGCTGCCCGGGACGCTTTGACGGAGTGTGGTTTCCAGATCATCTGCGACAAGCTGCAGGGCCGTCAGAAGTTCGACAACCGAAGCGGAACTGAGTGGGTCAGTGGCAGTGGGGTGGTAGTGCTTGGCGAATTCTGTCGCGAGTTCAATCGTTCGAGTCGTATAAAACTGCGGATCAGCCAGTTGCTCACCGGTGTAGACCGAAACTCGCTTCTGTTCGGCTTCGATTATTTCAGCTGCAGCGTGATCCCGAGGCGTCCAATGGATCTTGGAACCAATTTCTGGCAGCGGGACGTCAACTCGTTTCGCGTATCTGTAGACAAGCCACGCCGCCATCCAACAAATGGTAATTGTCCAGGAAATCCAAAACCAATGTCCTGATTGCCAAAGCGCCCATCCGCCTACTCCGGCCATCAGTGCCATTGGCGAGAGAACCAGAATGACAACAGCAATAAACGGCCAGCGGGACATGGTCAGTTCCCTTTTTGCCCGTTTGGCCGAATTGGTGGCGGGCGTTTTCCGTCTACTTTAGGATCAGGCCGGTCGATACCCTTTCTTCCGCGCTGAACAAATCGAGGCGGTGGAGTGACTTCGAGCCGTACGAACATGTCTTCAATCTGTCGACGGTATTCAGGAATTTTCTGAAAGTCGGCCCAGGACTCGCCCCCTTTCGCCTGAATCCATTTCTTATTGAGAAAATCGTTGACCTTCTCGCTTGGAAAACTCAAGATACGTTCGCGCTCTTCCGGCTTCAGATCTTTCAAGACCTGCAGCTTCTCGTCTTCGGTGGGAAACCGCACCGCGTCACGGGCCTGTTTCATAATTCCCTGCAATAGCATCCGGATGACCATCGTGCGTCGGGTGCTGTAATCCTGCTTATTAATCTGCGGCACGAGGTCTTTACTGATTGCACCAGTCATGTCTTGAAGTAGTTTTTCATTCGGCCA
>CAIQIR010000112.1 GCA_903871875.1 uncultured Schlesneria sp. | reverse complement strand
TGACGTTGTTGACTTGAATCGTGGTCGTCGCGTTGTCGCTCAAACCCACCGGTTGGAGCATGCCACTCACAACCGAAGTCACCGTCGATGTCGATCGATTCGGCAAGATCCCCGCGCGACAACCCTTGTACGCCGCGCTTTGGATCGAATGCTGCACCATGAATGCATAACCGACCTGTATGATTCCGAAGACGAAAGTCAAGAGGATCGGAGCAGCCAACGCCATCTCAACTGTTGTTGCCCCACCCCGCGAGTCATTCGAACCGGCCCTGCTCAAATGGATCCGTTGCATGGCATACCGATTTGGTAAAAGAATGCAATTTGTGGTTCCAGAGGGGGTGGTGATATGAATGAGATCATCGGGGGAAATGATGGGACAATTAGGAACATAACTCGCGTTTTTATGGAGCAAGCAAAAAAGTCAAAAGAATTCGAAACTCGTACAAAAAAGGGCGTCTCAAACCGGGCTCAAGAACGTTTCCACGATGATTGTGGGGTCCCGCGGGTTTCAATTCATGACGTTCAACCCCTGTTTCAATGCGACATGGATTTCAACGCGACATCGAGACGCGACCCGCCCTCACAAATGGAGAGCGAGATGCACTTGTCACTCGTGCCGAGCTTCTGGATCGGAAGAACCACATGAAACGTAACGAGCAGCTCAGCTTCACCCTCAGATTCAAGCGGATGCACGCCGCGCGGAAAAACGGCGGCCTATTCAGCGAACAGCAACAGCAGCGGCTTCTCATTCCAGGACATCTCTTCTCCGAAAGAGTCCCGGTCCAGGCCGCTTGAATAAACACGTAGCGGGATCCCCTTCCGTTCTTTGGTGCTGCGCCGACTTGGCAGAGGACGACGTGAGCATCCCGACGGCGGGCATCGCACCGCACCTCGGTCGCACGGGGGGATCCGAGATTCGAGGACCGCGCTACCCTCTGGACAAAGAATCGCCAATGGTCTTTTGCGTCGATCGAAATACTTGATCGTGCGTCCGTCGAAGAGTGGTTGAGGCCTCACAACTCAGATCGGCGAAACAACCCGATTCTGATTGGGACGTTCAGTGAAGCGCCGCCGCACAGGGCTGGCATTCTCCCTCACGTACGTCAACATTGAGTTGCTTGAGATCGTCGAGAATCGCGTGTTCTTGAGACGGTGATTTCGGTTTGAGTTCCGCTTTCGAAGAGGGTGCGCGCCGCTGTCGATCGCTGTCGAGAAACTGGTTGAAGGCATCTTGAAAGTCCGAGAGCAAGTCTCCCTTGCGAAGCTTAATCCTCTCGACGGGTTGGCCCGAGGCCAACTGCTGCAGGGCGTTGCGAAACCGCACTAGCGGCCCGGCAACTTTGTGCGTCAACTGCGTGATATCCCACAAAATGGCCGGGAATAATAAGATCGGAAGTGTCAGCACGACAACGTTCTCGCGTGCGAAATTCAGGCAAAGATTCCCAAGGGCGGGCCAGGAATTGTTAAGCAGCCCATCGATCAGATGCGGGACAAGGTCATTCGCGAACAAGATCAACCATAATCCCACATGGTAGAAAATCCAGTACTTCGCCAGGCGTGCCACGATTTTCCCCTGGATCTCGGGGTTGACATAGATTTTTTTCCGCGCCGTCTTTTGAGTCATGGATCCACCTGATAATTCTGCTGATCCTTCTTTGCCTTGGGCTTTTCCCGGGATGGCTGGTTAATTGCTCCTCACGCAGTCCATCGCCTCGCGACGGAACAGCCAACTCTTCAAACCTACGCCACGATCGGACTCTGTCAAGAATGTCGACCTGGCGATCAGGTTGTTGTGGGACGATTTGGCGCGTCGGTAAGCCGTACCACGTTTGTCAGCTGGTTTCTCACGACACGCTGTTGATTTCGCCGTTGTCCGCAATCCCGCTTCTGTTGAACAATTGTCCCTGTGTTCACCGAAGCGCAGGACCGCCGTTGTCGGCCTCCAATTTTTTTATAAAAAAATGATCAAAATGCGACATGTCATATTGACGCGGCGTGTGATGTGTGTAATATGTGAATCAAGCGAGGGTGGTCAGGGGTTAGAGGGAGCGGCGAAAATGGATCGGGGATGTTTCGGTCAGTCGAGTGGAACGGCGTTGTTGCGTACCGTTGGGGCCTCGCTCGTTCAAGGGCAGGCAGTGCAGGCGCGTTTCGACATGAGGGGCAATTCTCGCGGTGCTCTCGCGGACGCGGGACACGGAATGGGAGCGAGTTCGCGAAGGGGTTGCGGCGGCTTGACTCGACCGGATGGGAAGCGGGGGCTCGTTGGTCCGCCGTTTCTTGGGGCCGCAGGCTTCCGTTTTTGTTTCTGGTTAGGCGGGCTGCTGGGGCTGGGGCTCTTGCTCGGTGGACAAGACTGTTTCCATGGCCTGACGAATGTGGCAGGACTCGCGCGGGGTGAGTTCGTCGGCCAGGCTGGCGTCACTGGCCAGGCCGACTTCGATTGTCCGGGGCGTGTCGTTTGCCAGGATGGCCTACGGGCCAGTATCTTCGCGCGATCTGTCTTCGTGTCTGCGTGGGAAAATTCCCGGTGTGGGCGCGTGGTCCGATCCGCAAACGCTACAAATCAGGGATGTTGGCCAACTTGGCCAAACGCAAAACAGGCTCAAACGCTACAGAATAGGGATGTTGGCCAACTTGGCCATGTTTGCCAACACTTTTTCAAAAATGCGAACGGTGACGGTCCCCGAATCAGGCCGCGGCGCATGACCGTCTGGGTTTTGAGTTCAGCCAGCCATGCCAGCGAGTTGCCGCGACCGTCTGTCACCCATCAACGAGGAATCGACGATGACCGAAGTTGCTGACGGCGTCCCGGAAACCGGGGCGAAAATTGAGTGTCGGGCATCCGATTCGTTCACCGGTTGGCTGGCCGAACTTCCTGGCTCCATTGCGGTGACCACTTATCAGGCCGGCAAGCTGGCGCTGATTGGCTGGCGGGGGCAACAGCCGACGCTCTTAATGCGAGAATTCGATAAGCCGATGGGCCTGGCCGTTGCACCGGGCCAATGGGCCTTGGCGACGCGAAACGAAATTACCTTCTTTGCAGACGCTCCGTTGTTAGCGGCCGACTACTTAGTCAACGAACCGAAACGTTACGACGCGCTGTATCTGCCGCGGGCCAGCTATTACACGGGCGATTTGAATGTTCACGACCTGGCGTTTGTCGGTGATGACTTGTGGATGGTGGCGTCGCGTTTTTCCTGTCTGGCCGGGTTAAGTCGTCAGCATTGTTTTGAGCCGCGCTGGAAGCCGCCGTTCGTGTCGGAGATCGTTCCGGAAGATCGTTGTCATCTGAACGGACTGGCGGTGGCGGACGGCCAGCCCAAGTACGTGACGGCGCTCGGCGAAACGGATGTCGTGGGCGGCTGGCGCGACAAGAAGGCGACCGGCGGCTTGATGATGGACGTGCAGAGTAACGAAGTTCTGTTGCGCGGCCTGTCCATGCCGCATTCGCCGCGCTGGGCCGGAGGCCGGCTGTGGCTGTTGAACTCGGGTGCCGGCGAGTTGCTGTGTTACGATCCCGCTCAGAAGGAAGCCCGCGTTGTGACCGTCTTGCCGGCGTACTTGCGCGGGCTGTGCATCATTGGCCGGTACGCCGTCGTCGGGATGTGTCAGATTCGCGAGCGGCACATCTTTGGCGGGCTGCCCGTGCAAAGTCGATTTGAAAAATTGTTGTCGGGGATCGCTGTGATCGATCTGTCGACCGGTCGCACGGTGGGGCTGTTTGAGTTCACCGCGGGCTGCACGGAAATCTATGACGTCCAATTTCTGCCGGGGGTTCGGCAACCAACGGTGCTCAATCGACTGGATGACGTCACGCGGGATGCGTTCCCGGCCCCGAACTTTTCGTACTGGTTGCGACCCGGCAATATGATTCCCTCGTAACGAATCGTTGCGGCGATCGCGGTCGTTCAGATGATCTTTGAAATCATGGTTTTCAGAGGGGCGAAATCCATCCCGAAATCGCCGTCTGCGTCGCTCGACGAATGAGGCGGACTCAGGGGGTGCGGGATTTGGCGATCGCTTCGAGGAAGAACCGTTCATGCTGCTGGACGGCCGAATGATCCTCGAACAGCTGATCGCTTCGCTCGCGAATTTTTTGTTGCAGTGATTCGCGGAAGTCGGGTTCGCTGGCGATTTGAATTGCACGGGTGACGAAGTCGTCTGTTGAGTCGGCGATCATTTCGGGCAGGTCGAGTTTGCGGCAGATCCCTTGGCCATAACGTCCGCGATGAAATTGGCCGGGCCGGGTGACGATGGGCGTACCGCACGCGAAGGCGTCGTACAGCGAGTTGGCTCCTCCGCCATAGTGCGGCGTGTCGAGCATCACGTCGGCGAGCATGACTGTGTTCAAATAATCGATTCGATCTTGCCTGGGGATGATCACCAGGCGGGACGCGACATCGGGGAAGCGTCCCGCAAAACGAGCGTGCAAGCGACGTCCGACAGCGGGCCGTGAATCATCGATGGCAAAAATTTGGCCTTCGGGATCGCGTCTCAGAATCGCGGCCAGGACGGGATCAAAATCGGGATGATATTTTCGCAGGTTTTGCGTGCAAAGATAGATTCGTGTTTGTGCGGGCCAACCGACGTCGGCTCGACTGCGTGGTTCTCGTGGAACCGGCGGACGCAGGTACCATGCCGGTAAGGTTTCCAGCGGAACAAGCTGCTCGCTGTAATGGGCCTGGGCATTGTGGGGTTCAATCCATTGGCTGGAAACGAAGTATTGAATGAATGGATGGCCCGTCGTGACCGGCCATCCCCAACAGGCGGATTGCACCGGTGCGGGTCGGAAGAATGGCAGAAAGTAATTCATGGAATCGGTACCGACCTCCCAGTAATGCAGCAGGTCGAATTGAGCGGCAGCCAATCGGTTGGCCGACTCAGGCACGCTGTCGGCGAGAGGAAGATAACGAATCGTGGATTTGCCGAGTAAATGGGGAATGATGTTGGCTCCCGCTCGGCTGCAAATGATCGTGACGTCGAGATCTTTGCTGCATGCCAGCCGGCCGACCAAGCGACCAAGACATTCGGCATAGACGCCTTCGTGCCCGCTCGTGACAACGACACCCAGTCGCGGCGGGCCCGTTCGCGGCGATAATTTCAAGGGCGAAATGCGTTGAGTAAACAAACCCGCATATTGTTCTTTCAAGGCTCGATCGTCGCGGCCCTGATAGGCGATCGCCATCGGCGGTTCGGCCCACGAGGAATGGAGGTGTTCGAGATCCAGTTGAAGGGGGGCGGTTTGCAATCGAGTCAGCGTCGCGGTCAAGTTGGTACGGTAGTCGTCGATCGAGGCATTGCTGGGAGGAATGATCTCGCACAGAGTGTCCGCTCGCAGACGCTTCAGCAGGCAGTCCGGTTGCCGTGCTGCGATCCGGCGGTAGTTGGCCGCCGCTTGCACGATGTCGCCTTCGACCAGTTCGACCTGTCCCAGCACCGCGTCGACATCCGAGCTGTCCGGCTCGAGAACGGCCGCTTGCTGGTAATACGTCCGAGCATTGTCATGTTCCCCCAGGTCGGCGTAGGCGCCTCCCAGCGACAACAACACATCGCACCTGGCCGGCTGCAGTCGCAGATAGTCGTGGTAATGGCGAACGGCGCGTCGAACGTGCCCTTCTTTCAGCAGAGTATTGGCGAGATTCAGATGGGCGTTGGCGTAATTGGGCTGCCAGTCGATCGTCTTTTGAAACCATTCGATCGCTTCGGGATAGCGATTCTGGTCTTTCAACGTGTTGCCCAGGTTGAGGGCGGCCGCGGCGAATTTGTCTTGAAGTGCAAGGGCCTCACGAAGCACCCGTTCGGAATCTTGCAACCGTCCCACCTGCCGATAGATCTCACCCAGATTGTTACAGAGCGGTGCCAGCTTCGGCTGAATCCGAACCGCCATTTCCAGCGGTTCCACGGCCAGTTCTTTGCGCTTCAGTCGAACGAACGACAGGCCAATCATCTGCCAGGCGTCGATATGACGTGGGTACTCAACGAGAATTTTTCGGCAGTCGGCGATCGCCGCTTCGAAGCGGTTTTCTTGAAAAGCGGTCATCGCCCGCCCGAAAGCCGCCGCAATATTTTGAGCCATGCCAGGGGTCCGAAGGCCAAGGTGCAATGCATTCGATCGGTGTCGAGTTCGATGAAGATGACGCCCAGAAGGGTTGGGGCAATCGAAAACGGCACCGACTGCCAGTATAATCGCTGCTTGTGTTTGAATGGGAGTTCGTCGACAGCGCGAATTCTTGGGAATGATCCTGCCGCTCCCTGGCAGGATTTCTGACTGACCTGCCCCGAATCGACATCTTTGCCCAGCCTACCTGAGGAACGATCCTAATGAAGTGGCCGCTCTGTGTATTCGCTCTGTGTTTGTCGACTGCCGCGATGGCTCATGCTCAACCGAAACTGGAACTCAATCCCGGAGACCACATCTGCATTCTTGGCGGAACGGTCGCCGAACGGATGCAGCACTTCGGCTGGATGGAAACATTGATCCAGACTCGATTTCCCAAGCATGAGCTGGTCTTTCGCAACCTGGCCTATAGCGGCGACGAAATCAACGGCTTCCGCGATCCCAGCAAGCGACTGCGTTCGATGGATTTCGGTACTCAGGATCAATGGCTGGGTGCCAGTGCCCCGTGTCCGCAAGTGACCAAACTGTCGCCTCGCGATGCCGGGAAGGTTCAGGAGAACCGGTTCGAGCTGACCAACACCAGGGCCGACGTGATCTTCGCGTTCTTCGGCTACGGCGAGTCATTCGCCGGCGAAGCGGGTCTGGCTCAATTCAAAGACAATACCGATGCGTTCATCAAGCATACGCTGGAACAGAAGTACAACGGCAAGTCGGCTCCCAAGCTGGTACTGTTTTCGCCGATTGCGCAGGAATGGGTCGACGATCCGAATCTGCCCGGTCGCGAACAGGTCGCGGCCACGAATGCCCGGTTAAAGTTGTACACCGCTGCCATGGCCGACGTGGCGAAGGCGAATGGCATTCTGTTCGTCGATTTGTTTTCGATTTCCCAATTTGCTTTCCAGGACGACCGATCGGCCGAGGGGATCAAGGCACCGGCCGGTTCGGCGCTGCCCTTTACGAATGACGGCTATTCGATCAACGGCATCCACCAGGGAGAAAAGGGTGATCGTTGGCTGGCGACGCGGATTGTCACTGCTCTATTTGGCATGACGATTGTCGATTACCAGAAACTGGAACCACTGCGTGCGGCGGTGAATGACAAGAATTTCTACTGGTACAACCGCTACCGCGTGACCGACGGTTACTCGACCTATGGTGATCGTGCGTTTCTCAAGTTTGCCGAAGGCCCCGGTGGTTATGGCGACGGGCTGTCGAACTATTCGGTGGCGCAGCGGGAACTGATGGTACTCGACACGTTGACGTCAAATCGTGACAAGGTGGTCTGGTCGACCGCGCTGGGCAAACCGACCAAGCCCGAAGACACCAATCTTCCCGAGTTCCTGCAGGTCATCTCGAACAAGCCCGGACCGCTGGAAGGGGGCAAACATCTGTTCCTGTCGGGTGAAGAAGCGATTAGCAAAATGACCGTGGCCAAAAACCTGAAGGTCGAATTGTTCGCCGATGAAGCGATGTTTCCCGAACTGATCAATCCGGTGCAGATGGCATTCGACACCAAGGGGCGGCTGTGGGTCGCCACCTGGCCGACCTATCCGCACTGGAAGCCGACGACCTCCATGAACGACAGCCTGCTGATCCTGGAAGACACCAATCATGACGGCAAGGCGGACAAGTGTCTGACGTTTGCCGGCGACCTGCATAATCCGACCGGATTTGAATTCTGGGGCGGCGGAGTGCTGGTCGCTCAAGGCCCGGATTTGTTGTTCCTGAAGGACAACGACGGCGACGACAAGTACGACGTCAAGCAGCGGGTCGTGCATGGATTCGATACGGCGGATACGCACCATACGATCAACAGCTTTACGCTCGATCCGGGCGGCGCGATCTATTTTCAGGAAGGAACGTTCCATCACACGCAGATTGAAACGCCCTGGGGGCCGACGCGTCGCGTCGCCAATGGATCGGTGTTTCGTTACGAGCCTCGCTGTCAGAAGCTGGACGTTTATGTGTCGTACGGCTTCGCCAACCCGCACGGGCATGCTTTCAATGCTTTCGGACAGGATATCGTTGTCGACGGCACCGGTTCGGTCCCGTATGACGCGACGCTCTTTTCCAGCCATCTCGATTTTCCGAACAAGCACGGCGGTGCGCCGTCGGTTTACAAGCAGCGTACACGTCCCTGTCCCGCTATTGAATACCTGTCGAGCAGTCATTTCCCCGAAGAAATGCGGGGCAGTCTGCTGGTTGGCAACGTGATCGGACTGCAGGGCATCCTGCAGTACAAAGTCACGGAAGACGGCGGCAGCTTTGGTGCGACCGAATTCCCCGAAGTGATGATCAGTTCGACCGATCCCAATTTCCGTCCGGCCGATATCGAAACCGGCCCAGATGGAGCGGTCTATTTCACCGATTGGCAGAATCCCATCATCGGTCACATGCAGCATAATTTGCGAGACCCCAATCGCGATCGGATTCACGGTCGCGTCTATCGCGTTCGGCATGAAGAGCGTGATCTGGTCAAGCCACGGCCAATTGCCGGCCAGCCGATCGACAAACTGCTCGACGTCCTCAAAGACAAAGATGATCGCGTTCGCGCGCGGGCTCGCATCGAACTGTCCGGTCGTCCGACCAACGAAGTCATCGCCGCATTAGGCCAGTGGACGGCGCGGCTCGAAAAGAATGGGGCCAATTACGATCAAGAATCACTGGAAGCCCTGTGGATTCATCAGCACCACAACGTCGTGAACAGCACGCTGCTGGAGCAGTGTCTGCGAGCCAGGGATCATCGCGTGCGGGCTTCAGCCATTCGCGTACTGCAAGCCTGGCGAGATCGTCTGAGCAATACGCTGGACCTGTTGAAGCAGGCGGCCAATGACGAGGCGCCACGCGTGCGTGTGCAGGCGATCTGGGCCTCCAGTTTTGTGCCACAGGCGGAAGCGGTCGAAGTTGTGCTGATCGCTCGCGAGAAGCCGGTCGACAGCGTCACCGAATACCTGGCGAAGGAAGTGATGCGCACGCTGCAGCCGTACATGGATCAGGCGACAAAGGAAAATCGGCGAGTGGCGTTTACTTCGGAAGCAGGGGCACGTTTTTATCTGCGAAATATGACCAATGACCAGTTGCTGGCCCAGAAGAAGGACCGGCTGGTCTATGCGGAAATGTTGAACCGACCGGGCCTCAGCGATGCGGACCGCCGCGAAGCGATCACGGGTCTGGCTCGATTGGAAAACAAGCCCGAGCTGGGTGTGATTATCGAAGCGATCAACGCACTGGACGCCAAGCAGACCAGTGCCGATGTCACGCTGATTTTTGATCTGGTTCGTCAACTGACGGGTCGCAACGCCGCGGAATTGACTTCCGCACGGGCGGAATTGGAAAAGTTGGCGACTTCGGCCAAGCAGCCCGTCTTCCGGCAAATTGGTTTTGTCTCGCTGATCAATGTCGATGGCGGGGTCGACAAGGCCTGGGCACTGGCGACAACCGACGTGCAGCGATTGCTGGACTTTGTGAATGCGATGCCGTTGATCAGCGACGCTTCGGTCCGCGCCAGCTTGTACGACAAAGTGGAACCATTGCTGACCGGTTTGCCTTCGACGATTCAGGGGGCCGCAGCGAAGGGCACCGTGGGCCGCTATGTGCGGATTGATCTGCCACGTAAGGGCACGCTGACGCTCGCCGAAGTGGAAGTCATCAGTGGCGGGACGAACGTGGCTCGTCGCGGTCGGGCGACCCAGAAGAACACCGCCTCGGGCGGCGACGCGTCGCGTGGAATCGACGGCAATAAATCGGGCGCCTATGGCGATGGCGGTCAAACCCACACCGAAGAAGAGACCGCTGATCCCTGGTGGGAAGTCGACCTGGGTGAAGCCTATCCGATCGATCAAATCAATATCTTCAACCGGACCGAGATTCCCGATCGTTTGAAAAACTTCACGCTGACGGTGCTGGACGACAAGCGTGGTGAAGTGTTCAAGCAGGAAAAGAACCCGGCTCCCAAGACCAGTGTCTCGTTCCAACTGGAAGGCGGGGGTTCGGGTTCGCTGGTGCGACGCGCCGCGATGCTGGCGCTGACCTACGTGCGTGGTCAGGAAGCCAAGACCTTCACGGCGCTCAGTAAGTTCGTGAAAGACGATGTCGATCGAGCGACCGCCATCCGGGCAATGCAGCGATTGCCTCGAACGTCATGGCCGAAAGAGGACGCCGCGCCGCTGCTCAAGGTGCTGGTCGCTGCAGTGCAGAACACTCCGGTGGCGGAACGAACGTCGCCTGCATCGCTCGACACGCTGGAATTCGCAGATGCTCTGTCGACCCTGTTGCCGATCGACGAGGCAAAGAAGATGCGGTTCACGCTCAGTGAACTGGGTGTGCGGGTCATCAAGATTGGCACGATCTTCGAGAAGATGGCGTTTGACAAGGACCTGGTGGTCGCCGCGGCAGGCAAGCCGATCGAGTTCCTGCTCGATAATAGCGACCTCATGCCGCACAACTTCGTGATCACCAAGCCGGGGGCTCTCGAGGAAATCGGCATGCTGTCGGAAGCGAACGCTCAGCAACCGGGTTTCGCCGAAAAGCAATACGTGCCTCAGTCGGACAAGGTGCTGGCGAAGAGCTCGCTGATGCAGCCACGCGAAACGCAAAAGGTGAGCTTCCTGGCGCCGAAGGAACCGGGCGTGTATCCGTTTGTCTGTACGTACCCCGGCCACTGGCGACGGATGTATGGCGCGCTGTATGTCGTGGCTGATCTCGACGAGTATCTCGCCAATCCCGATGCCTACCTGGTCGCGAACAAGATCGAAGCGAAAGACGCGTTCCTGAAAGATCGTCGTCCGCGGACCGAATGGAAAGTGGAAGATCTGGCGGACGTTGTCTCGATGCTGTCGGGTGGCGATCACGGCTCTGGCGATCATCATCATGCCGCTCCCAGTTACGGTAACGGCAAGCAATTGTTTACCGTTGCGAACTGTGTCGGCTGTCACAAGCTGGATGGAACCGGTCGTGAGTTTGGCCCGGATCTGACGAAGCTGGAACCGAAATGGACCAGCGTCGACATCCTGAAAGAGATTCTCGATCCCTCGGCCAAGATCAATGAAAAGTACCAGACCAATGTGATCGAATTGGGTAACGGGAAAACCGTGACCGGTCTGGTGGTGGAAGAGACACCCGAAGTGATCAAGCTGGTCGAGAACCCTCTGGTGAAGGCCGAACCGATGATCATCAAACGTGGCGACGTCGTCGAACGGACGAAGTCGAAGGTGTCGATCATGCCGAAGGGCTTGCTGGATAAGCTGACGCGGGACGAGATTCTTGACCTGGTGGCCTATGTGAATGCTCGAGGCAACAAGAATCATGCGGCATTCAAACCCGCAGCGGGAAAAGGTGGTCACAAACACTGAGCACCCTTTTCCCGCCACTGGCGGGAATCAGCAGAATGTCCAGCCACCGTCGGTCGAAGATCGGGCGGCGGTGGGCGGGGCGTTTATTTGGTGGAGGGGCAGGTGCGGCGACGGATCAGTCGGATCGGATTCGGTTGATGGCAAAAATGGCGGTGACCCGGGCGGGGGCGGATGAAGTTCTTCCCTTTCCCTGGCCGCTCGCGTAGAGTGTCTTGAGACGCCTGAATTGGGCTCGTGTTGTCGCTTGGAAAATGTGACAGCGGCAGCGCGTGTCACGGCGAAGGGGCGTGGTCAAGGGTGTGAGGTGGATGGCTTCGTTGAACAGGTTTCACTTGCTGGTGGGACCGTGCGGAAGGGAATCGCGTTGTCGTGATGGAGAATTCGGCATGCGACGTCTGTTGATTGTGATGATTGCCGTAGGGTCGCTATTGGGCGGAGTCGAATCCGTTCGAGCCGACAAGCGGGATCCGAAGCTGAAAATGGCCGCCCGAAAAGGGCTCGACTGGCTGGTCAGTGAACAGCACCGCAGCGGGTATTGGGAGGCCAACCAAAGCCAATATCGCGTGGCGATGACGGCACTGGTGGGCAACGCCATGCTGTGCGAGGGGTCAACGGCCACTCGTGGGCGGTATTCCAAACCGATTTCCGCGGCGGTGGACTATCTGATTGATCAGTCTCAGCCGAACGGTTTGATCGGCTTCAAATCCGACTTCCACTACACGTACGGCCATGGCTTTTCGATGCTGTTTCTGTCTCAGGTTCTGGGTGAAGAAGAAAACTCCCAACGCCGCGAGAAACTGAAAGAGGTACTCGTGAAGGCCGTCCAGTTCTGCGGCGAAGCCCAGACACCCGACGGAGGCTGGGGCTATGTTTCGGCGAAGGACGGCAATAATTTCGACGAAGGTTCGACCTGCGTGACCCAGGTACAAGGCTTACGCGCCTGCCGCAATGCGGGGATTCCTGTTCCCAAAGAAGTCATCGACAAAGCGATCGACTACATTCGCAAATGCATGTCGACGGATGGCGGCGTGCAGTACAGTTTGAGAAACGCCAGCGGTTCGCGGCCGCCCATCACGGCGGCGGCGGTGGCGTGTCTATTCAATTCGGGGGAATACGAGAACGACACGGCCAAGCGGCTGCTGAAATACTGCGAACGCAACATCGAAGGCAATGCGAGTCAGTCGCAAATGGGCGGGCACTGGCACTACACCCATTACTATTATTCGCAGGTGCAGTACCGGCTGGGCGAAGAAAAATGGACCAAGTATTTCAATAACATCGGTAAGCAGATTGTCGTCCAGCAGTCCGCCAACGGATCGTGGAAGGAAGGACATGTCGGTCCCGTCTATGTCACGGCGATCAACACCACGATCCTTTTGCTCGACAATGGTTACCTGCCGATTTACCAACGCTGAATCCCACGAAATCGAGAATCGATCATGGCCGAGACCCCTCCCGAATATGGCAGTGTTCCTCCCGTCGACCGAGTGCGACAGGAAGTCGATCGTTGGCTGGAAGTCGTGCGGTCCACTGGCGAACGAGCGATGGAAACGCTGGGCCTGACGCCCAACAATCGACCAAATACTCCGCCCGTGGATGTCATCGAACTGCCGGAAGAGGTCGTCGTTCAGATTGATCTGCCGGGCGTCGCGGCCGAGGCAGTCGAACTGAGTCTCGTGGGAAATATGCTGACGCTGTCGGTGAATCGTGTCCGCCAGGAATTTCCCGGCGAGGCCCGGGTTCATCTGCGAGAACGCTTCATCGGCCGATATCAGCGATCCATTCCCCTGCCCGCCTCCGTCAATGACGACACCATTCGTGCCGAAACGCGGGATGGTCTGCTGACCGTAACGATGAAGAAGTCCACACCGTCGCCCGGCCGTTCGATCCCGGTGGCGACGGGAGGCTCGTCGAGCCGGTGATCTGCGGGGATGCCTGATCGCGCACTTCCCCGACCGAATTGTCCGGTATTTTGTGACGTTCTGATTCTCGTGGGGCCGTCCGTTGGTCAGGTGGGACCAGTCCGGTTAGGATATGCCCTTCGCTGTTTCGACTGACGAAATTGGTCCTGAATGATCCTGCGGAATCGCCGGGAGCTCTTCGGAGAGTCCGGTTTGTGATCCGGCCTGATTTCGGTTTTGCGACCCGATCGGATGCAACCGATCACATGATGAAAAAGGTAACGAGTTTTGAATCACGATGTGTACGACAACCCGCTGATTGCCCGGTATGCTTCGGTGGAGATGAGCCAGCTGTGGTCCCCACAGACAAAACATTCCACGTGGCGCCGGTTGTGGGTGGCGCTGGCGGAATCGGAGCGAGAATTGGGGCTCGATATCTCCGCGGCGCAGGTCGAGGAACTGCGGGCTCATGTCGATGACATCGACTTTCATGCCGTCGCCAAGCACGAGAACCGTTTGCGGCACGACGTGATGGCTCACGTGCACGCGTATGGAGACATCTGCCCCACGGCCAGACCAATTATCCATCTGGGCGCCACCAGCTGCTATGTGACCGACAACACCGATTTGATTCTGATGCGTCGTGGCCTGGAACTGCTGCGGTCGCGGCTGGTCGCCACGATCGATCGCCTGGCCCAGTTTGCCGCCGAATACCGCGCCCTGCCCTGCCTGGGCTTCACGCACCTGCAACCGGCTCAGCCTGTCACCGTCGGCAAGCGAGCCACCCTGTGGTGCTATGATCTGGTACTGGATCTGGAAGAGCTTGAGCATCGGATCGCGAGCCTCAAATTGCGAGGCGTCAAAGGGACCACGGGCACTCAGGCGACGTTCCTCACGCTGTTCGATGGCAATCACGCGAAGGTCGAAGAACTCGATCGTCGCGTCTGCAGTCAGCTCGGTTTTGAGGCTGCTTATGCCGTGACCGGCCAGACCTATTCCCGCAAGGTCGATGCCCAGGTCATCGATACACTGGGCGGATTGGCCCAGTCGGCTCACAAGGCCGGCAGCGATCTGCGACTGCTGCAAAGCCGCAAGGAACTGGAAGAGCCGTTCGAAAAGCATCAGATCGGTTCATCGGCCATGGCCTACAAACGAAACCCCATGCGGTCCGAACGCATGTGTGGTCTGGCCCGGTTCGTGATGAGTCTGACGTCGTCCGCCGCGCAAACCACGGCGACCCAGTGGATGGAACGCACGCTGGACGACAGTGCGAATCGGCGGCTGACGATTCCTCAGGCGTTTCTGGCGATGGACGCGATTTTGATTCTGTATCGCAACGTCGTCGATGGCTTGGTCGTGTACCCCAAGGTAATCGCCAAACATCTGGACGAAGAGTTGCCCTTCATGGCGACCGAAGAGATTCTGATGGCTGGTGTGCGTGCGGGCGGCGATCGTCAGGAACTGCACGAGCTGATCCGGATTCACAGCAATGAAGCCGGTCGGCAGGTGAAAGAACAAGGCCAGCCGAACGATCTGATCGAACGGCTGAAGTCCGAGCCGGGCTTTGCGAAGGTCGATCTGACGGGGGCACTCGATCCGATCCGATTCGTCGGCCGGGCTCCTGAACAAGTCGATCGGTTTATCCAAGACGTGATCGAACCGATCCGCCGCCGCTATCCAACGGATCTCGGCCGGGACGCGGACGAACTGCACGTCTGAGAGAATAGTCCAGGCCGTGATCGCTGCCAGCGATCACGGCCGGCTTTGGCCACCTGATCAGGGGGTGGGTGAAGTCCGACTCCTGCCGCCATCGGCTTAGACGACGAACAGATCCATGAAGCCGCTGACCGGAGTTGTCTCCAGAGCAGCCCGGTCGGCACACAGCGTCAAGATACGATCCGCTTGAGCAGCAGGTATTCGTCCGCGCAGGTTCTTCTCGAACTTCTCGAGCAGCACCGGGATCCCTTCCGCTCGACGGCGGCGATGGCCGATCGGATATTCCACCGCGACCCGTTCGGTGGACGTGCCGTCGCGGAAAAAGATCTGGACCGAATTGCCGATCGAACGCTTGGCCGGGTCGAGATAGTCTCGTGTAAAGGCGGGGTTCTCGACCACTTCCATCTTGGCTCGCAGCGAGTCAATCCGCGAATCCGCCGCCACCGAATCTTCATAGTCCTCGGCTGTTAGCGAGCCCTTCAGTAGTGGCACGGCGACCATGTATTGAATGCAATGGTCGCGGTCGGCCGGGTTATTCAAGGGGCCTGTCTTGTCGATGATTCGTTTGCCGCTCTCTTGCGTTTCGATCACGATCCGGTCGATCTGATCGAGTCGATTGGTGGCCTGGTGATGCAAGGCGATCGCCGCTTCGACGGCCGTCTGGGCATGGAATTCGGCCGGGAACGAGATCTTGAACAGAATCTGTTCCATGACATAACTGCCAAAGCCTTGCGCAGGCACGACCACTGGCTTGCCTTTAAACAAGACGTCCTGGAAGCCCCAGCCTTTCGCCGTCAGGGCACTGGGGTATCCCATTTCACCCTTCAGCGCGAAGTACGCCTGCCGGACCGCGCGACTGGTGGCATCGCCGGCCGCCCAGCTTTTTCGTGAGCCCGTATTCGGCGCGTGACGGTAGGTTCGCAGCGCGCCGCCGTCGATGAAGGCGTTGGAAAGAGCGTTGATGATCTGTTCGCGCGAGCCGCCCAACAGCCGCGTCACCACGGCCGTCGAGGCGATGCGGACCAGCAGCACATGGTCCAGGCCCACTCGATTGAAGCTGTTTTCGAGTGCCAGCACGCCCTGGATTTCGTGAGCTTGAATCATCGCCACCAGCACGTCACGCATGGTCAGCTTGCTGCCGCCGCGCGACAAATAGTCGCCCACGGCCAGAATGCCGCCCAGGTTGTCGGACGGATGGCCCCATTCCGCGGCAAGCCAGGTGTCGTTGAAATCGAGCCACCGAATCATGGCTCCGATATTGAATGCGGCCTGAACGGGATCGAGTTCGTGTCCGGTGCCGGGCACTCGCGCACCGCGACCGGGCATCGTTGCCCCAGGGACGATCGGTCCGAGCAGTTTGACGCAAGCGGGATAGTTCAGAGCCAACAGGCCGCAGCCCAGCGTATCGACCAGACACAGACGCGCCGTTTCCAGGGCCTCTTGACTGGTGATGCGATCGGTCGCCAGGGTGTAGTCGGCGATCTGTTGAAGCAGTTGGTCGGGCTCGGGCCGTTTGGCCGACGTGAGGTCATCGCTGTTCAATGGAAACAAACTCCTGGTCTTCTGGTCCGGTATAGTTCGCGCTCGGTCGGATAATTTTGTTGTCGAGGCGTTGTTCGATGATATGGGCACTCCAGCCAGAGGTGCGGGCAATCACGAACAGGGGCGTGAACATCGACGTGGGCACGCCCATCAAGTAGTAAGCCACCGCGCTGAACCAATCGAGGTTAGGAAACATTTTCTTTTCGCGAGCCATCACCGATTCGATCCGCTCGGCGATCGCGAACATTTTTCCGTTGCCCGTCTTCTGCGCCAGACGCTGCGCGACGGCTTTGATCAACTGATTGCGGGGATCGGCGATGGTATACACGGGGTGGCCGAATCCGATGATGACTTCTTTGTTGGCGACCCGCTGAACGATATCGGCTTCCGCTTCGTCCGGGGTCTCGTAACGATTTTGAATTTCAAAGGCGAACTCATTTGCCCCGCCATGCTTTGGTCCGCGCAGGGCTCCGATGCCGGCCGTAATAGCCGAGAAAATGTCTGACCCCGTTCCCGCGACGACTCGCGTGGCAAAGGTCGAGGCATTGAATTCATGTTCCGCGTACAGGATCAGCGACGTGTGCATCGCCTTGACCCAGGAGTCTTTCGGCGAGGTTCCGTGCAAGAGATGCAGGAAATGTCCGCCGATCGAATCGTCGTCCGTCTCCACCTCGATGCGTCGGCCGTTGTGGGAATAGTGATACCAATACAGCAGCATCGAATTGAGCGACGCGAGCAACCGATCGGCGATGTCGCGGGCACCGGCGACGGAGTGGTTGTCGTGTTCGGGCAACGCACAGCCCAGGGCAGAGACGCCGGTTCGCATCACGTCCATCGGGTGCGATGCAGCGGGCAACGCTTCCAGTACCGTGCGGACTGCGACTGGCAAGCCTCGCAAGGATTGCAGCTTGTTCTTGTAAGCGGCCAGCTCCTGCCGGTTGGGCAACTTGCCGTGAACCAGCAGATAGGCGACCTCTTCGAATTCGCAGTTCGCGGCGAGGTCGAGAATATCGTAGCCCCGGTAATGCAAATCATTGCCACTGCGACCGACCGAACAGAGCGCAGTGTTGCCCGCGACGACTCCGGACAGGGCCACGGATTTCTTGGGCTTAAAGGGAACGGCGGTAGGTTCGGTCATGGTGTTTCAGCGGCTTTTTGTTGGGAGAACAGGGTGTCGAGTTTTTGCTCGTAAGCATGATAGTCGAGATACTTGTACAGATCGGCGCGGGACTGCATCAGCGGCACCAGGTTCTTCTGGGTACCTTCGGCGCGAATCGTCTGATAGACCTTGAGTGCCGCGGCATTCATTGCGCGGTACGCCGCGCAGCAGTACAGCACCAGATCGACGTCGGCACTGGCCAGTTCCTGAGTCGTGAACAGCGGCGTTTGCCCAAATTCGGTAATGTTCGCCAGGATCGGAACCTGTACCGCCGCCTTGAATTTCTTGTACGTTGGCAGGTCGGTGATCGCTTCAGGAAAGATCATATCGGCACCGGCAGCGACATAGGCGACCGCTCGTTCGATCGCCGCATCCACTCCCTCGACGGCAATCGCATCCGTCCGCGCCATGATGACGAAGCTGCTGTCATGACGAGCATCCACGGCCGCTTTGACGCGGTCGACCATTTCGTCGCGGCTCACCAGTTCCTTGCCGGGACGATGGCCGCAGCGCTTCGCGCCGACTTGATCTTCGATATGGACCGCGGCCACGCCCGCTTTGATCATCGAGCGAATCGTGCGAGCGATGTTGAACGCGCTGCCCCAACCGGTATCGATGTCGACCAAGAGCGGCAAGGTGGTGACGTCGGTGATCCGCCGGATATCAATCAGCACATCTTCCATGGTGCTGATGCCCAGATCGGGCATGCCCAGCGAATTGGCCGCCACACCGCCGCCCGACAGGTACAACGCTTTGAAGCCGCTGGCTTCGGCCATGCGAGCGACATAGGCGTTGATGGCTCCCACGACTTGCAGCGGCCGTTCCGCTTGAACGGCCGCGCGAAATCTCGCCCCGGGCGAAGCCGGCGAAGACTGCGGCGGTGTGCCAGAAGGTTTGTGCATGAGCAGCGCCCTCTCCCTCATTCTATTTCGACAACGGTCGCGGACGGAAATCCCCGTCCGTGACCGTTCGCCGTGGCCGGAACTACAGCTGGAATTGCGCGACGTTCATGTTCTGATATCCGTCTCGAGCCCATTCTTCGATGCCCATAAAGGCGTCGATCAGCATGTGCAGCAGGACCTGATGAGCACACTCGACGATTCCATAAGTGCGGGCAGGAACGTAGAAATTCACATCACCGAGCTTGCGGCTGGAATTGTCGGGTTTCAGCCCGGACAAAGTGATGATCTGACAGCCCATCTTGCGAGCCGCCGTGATGCCGCGAATCACGTTCTCGGAATTGCCCGAGCTGCTGATGGTCACAATCACATCGCCGGCTTTGGCATACCGGTCGAGATACGTGGCGTACGAATCTTGGAACGAGATGTCATTCGCGAGGGCCGTCAACAAGACCCAGCTGGACGGGCACTGCGATCGCACGCCGCCATTCTTGGTCCAATCGAGTGCCATATGTTCGGCAAACGCGGCACTGGCACCGTTGCCCAGAAAGAACTGTGTCCCGCCGGTGGCTTGCACCTTCTTTAAAATCTCGACGGAACGAACCAGCCCCGCTTGCAGGTCTGACTTTTCCGTCCCCAGGGACACTTCAGTCTGCGTCAAAACAGAGGAGAGTGTCTGGAGATACTTTTCGCTATACATCGTGTCGCTTTCTCTGACCGTAGTGGTGCCAAAAATGGAAACCGTCTCGCACGGCTGCGGAGACGATTCCCGGCCTCGATCGATTGCCACCGCAAGCGACGCGCCCGTTTGTGCGAGGTGATTTTCACCCGCCTGCGCCTAGTTTGTCAGTTCTTAACGTTTCGATCAACCAGGCGAGTTGTTCATCGCCAAAAAAGCCATATTTCCGGGGGAAAGTGACGTCCAGAGAAGCTCGTCTTGGCAAGAAAGTCCGTTTCGACTAAGTTCCCGCTCTCTCCCTCGACAATATCAATAGTAGCCTTTTATGGTGGAGGTTCCGGGCGATGGTTTCGTCTCGAACAGTCCTGTTGTTTGTCATTCTGGGGTCACTCAGTTTTGTGATGGGTTGCGCCAACATTTGGCACGAATTGCAACCTCACCGAATTCAACGCATGAACCGTGGACCCGCTCCGTCGCTCGATCCCGAATTCACGCTGTGGAAGCGGAAAGAACAAACGCGTCTGGCGAATCAGGATACCACGCCGAAGGACGCGACGATGTCCGCCAATAGTGCGGAAATAGCCACGGTCCGAGCCCAATCCCCCGACGTCGAGACCCCTTGATCGAGACCGCTCGGCACTCGGCGAGATTCCCATCGCTGCTGGCCGGCAATGGCCAGGACTCTAAGGCCCCAATAGGGTCTTCAGGTGACATGCGACTGATTCGGCGAGTCGATCGACGTGGTAACCGCCTTCCAGGCAACTGACGATTCGGCCCTGGCAATAAGTCTTGGCCGCTTGGATGACCAGTTTTGTCAGATCTTCGAAATCTTCGGTTTCCAAGCCCAGTGAACCGATCGGATCCTGGGCGTGAGCGTCGAAGCCGGCGCTGATCAAAATCAGTTGTGGCCGACATTTGGCCGCCGCGTCAGACAGCATCGATTCGAACCGAGCCCGATAGTCTCGGCGAGATGTGCCGAAGGCCAGAGGCAAGTTGAATTTGGTGCCGACGCCCTTGCCTGTTCCGGTTTCGTCCTTCTTTCCCGTGCCGGGGTAAAAGGGAGACCGATGCACCGAAAAGAACCAGACGTCATCCCGATCATAGAAAATGTCCTGAGTTCCGTTGCCGTGATGGACGTCGAAATCGACGACCAGCACTCGTTCGAGATGATGTTGTTTGATGGCGTGATCGGCGGCCAGAGCGATATTGTTGAACAGGCAAAATCCCATGGCATCGTGTACTAGAGCATGGTGGCCTGGCGGGCGGATCAGGCACAGGGCGTTCTGTTCCGGGCCTTTCATCACCGCATCAACGGCGGCCAGTGCCGTGCCGGCGGCTCGACAGGCCACGTCGTAGGACTGCGGTGATAGAAAGGTATCCGCCTCGATCCAGCCGCCCCCGTCTTTTGCGAACTGGGCGACTCGTGCGATGTGGGCTCGGTCATGAATTTGAGCCAGTTCGTCGACGGACGCGATTCTTGTTTCGGCAGCCAGGCATTTCGCCGCGAGACCCGTGCGTGCGAGTTCTGCTTTGATCGCGATCAGCCGTTCGGGACGCTCGCGATGCGTGCCCGTCTGGTGATCGAGAAAGTGATCGTCGGTATAGAGAATCGTCATCGTGCGCTCCGTTGCGACCGGCCCGAGTCATGCAGCTTGTTGGCTGGCTTTTACCGACAGGTCCCGCCGTATCGCAACCGACTGCGGGGCGTCCATCAAACGTTCGCAAGCAATTATGTGCTACGAGGCCGTCGTCGGCGAGGCCACCACTTGCGTTGTTTCCCCGCTTTCGTCGATGACGCTTTGTTCAATGGTCAATTATTTGATTAGAATCGCTCGACTGAGTTTGAAATGGGCTGCGGTACATTGTTCTTTCGTTCGATCGCAGCTCAACAGACATCGCCGCGTCCCCCTCCCTGTTCCGAACCCCCTTTTTCGGCCGTGTCAAATATGCTGCTGGTGCAGAGAAATCCTTCGGTCAATTGGGAGCCGATCCCTTTCGATGCCTCGGGTCAGTTGGTGGCCTGGGTCTGGTTCCGACCGGCTGCGGTTCCCACGGGGATGATGTTCGTCTTGCCGCCGACGCTGTTTGCCGATGCCAATCTGGCGGCGCGACTCTCTGTGCGACAACTGGTGGCCGCCACGGGGCTGGATCCCAGTCAGATCCTTGGCTGGACCGTCGGTCGTTTGAATTTCGACGCGGTGGGTGGCACGTCGCCCTTGCTGGATCAACTGTTGCCACCGCCGCCGGCTGACGCGAACCTGGATCTTTCGGTGTGGATGGTTCCTGTTCCTCAACCCGGATGGCCGGCCCCGCCTCCGGTCGGAGCGGCATATCCCGCCGCAATGGGACAAATGGCGTATGCACCCAGCGGAGGATCGGCCGAGGACGCCCAGTTGCTGGGCGCGATCGAGTCTTGCTGGAACAGCGTCCTGCAGATCGAAGTCCGAGTGGCGACGCTGCGAAAAGATCTGGGTACGGCGATCTCGCGGCTGAATTCGCTAAACCGCGATCTCTCGTCCGATGAACGCCGAACCTGCGACAGCAAAGATTTGCAGGAATGGGCGGACGCTCGTCGCTGGCTGCGCGATTCAATCTCAGTCATGTCGCGATCGGTGAAGGAAATCGATGTGGGCACGACCAGTGGAGCGGGCCGGCGGCACCGGTTTGAAGAGATGTACCGTGACCACGTGGTTCCACGGATTCCCTTCCCCGGCTTGCAGCAAGCCGTGAACGAGATCGAAACATATCGAAAAATTTTGCAAAGCGTGGTGGCGTCGGCTCAAGCCAGTCTGGCCAAAGCCGGCCGTGATGCGGAAAGCCGAGCCAACTCGGTTTTGCAGCGAGTCGGAGCCAAAATGCGAGCCCGCCGCAAGTGAGAATGGCCGCCAACACACGGTTCCGACAATCTACTGACACCCCCTGTCGGCGGTCGCGTGTTGAAAATAGGGGCCGGCCTGTTAATCTCTGTGTTGGACGCATTTTTCGAGGATCGCTGGCGGACTGCTTTGTTCGCCGGAAATCCCTCGTGGCGGCGGCTTTTTGGGGCCGACAACGAGACACGAATGGACGTGGATCGGTGTCAGCCGGAATCAATTGGTGATCGACTCTCTCAGGATGTCGCGGCGATATGAAAATTCTCGTGATTGGTAGCGGCGGGCGCGAACATGCACTCGTCTGGAAGTTAAAACAGTCCCCCCTGGTGACACACCTGTATTGTGCGCCCGGAAATGCGGGCATCGGTCTGGATTGCATCAACGTCGATATTCCCGCCACGGACATTCCTCGGCTGATCAAGTTCGCCACGAAAGAGCAGATTGACCTGACCGTTGTCGGCCCGGAAGGTCCGCTAGTCATGGGGATCGTCGACGATTTTCAAAAAGCCGGACTGCGTATCTTTGGCCCATCCAAGAAAGCGGCGGAGCTGGAGGGTTCGAAAAAATTCGCCAAAGAGACGATGCGGAAGGCGAACGTTCCGACCGCCGATTTCCGCGTTTTCACCAATGCCGCCGAGGCGATGAGCTACATCGAAGAACGCGAACCGGGCGACCGCTTCGTGATCAAGGCCGACGGATTGGCGGCGGGTAAAGGGGTCGTGGTCTGTTCGAACAATGACGACGCTCGCGACGCCATCAAGCGGATGCTGCTGCAACGCGAATTCGGCGACGCGGGACTGCGGATCGTTGTCGAAGATCGGTTGGAAGGCGAAGAAGCCAGTCTGTTGGCATTCGTCGACGGCAACACGATTGTCCCCCTGGAAGCGGCTCAAGATCACAAGGCGGCCTTCGACGGTGATACCGGTCCCAATACCGGCGGCATGGGGGCCTACAGTCCGACTCCCATCATCACGTCGGACATCATCGACAATGTCGTCGAAAAGATCCTGGTCCCGGTTGTCCATGAGATGAATAAAGAGGGACGGCCGTTTCGCGGTTGTCTGTATGCCGGCTTGATGCTGACCAACCAGGGGCCGAAAGTACTGGAATTCAACGTGCGTCTGGGAGATCCCGAAACGCAGGCGGTGCTGATGCGGTTGAAGTCGGACTTGGCCCAGATCCTGTATGCGGCCGCCGATGGAAAGCTGGACCAGATCGAACCGCTGGAATGGGATCCACGGCCGTCGTTGTGCGTGGTAATGGCCTCGGGCGGTTATCCGGGCGAATATGAAAAAGGGATGCCAATTCGCGGGCTGGAGGAAGCGGCGCTCGTGCCGGAAACGAAAGTCTTTCATGCGGGAACGCGTCGTAGCGGTGATCAAATTGTCAACGACGGCGGCCGGGTACTGGGCGTCACCGCGATTGGTGAAACGATTTCCGACGCGAAACTGCGAGCCTACCAGGCGGTGAAATGTATCCGCTGGGACGGAGCCTGGTGCCGCAAGGATATCTCTGACAAAGCCAACCGATACTAAGTGGCCAATCGCCCTGCCAGGGCCGCTTGACACGAATTCCGGCGAGGCGAACAACGTCCGCTCTTGCCTGTTCCGCGATTTTGAGGAAGCCTGTATGACGAATCGGCCCACAATCGTATTAAGTGCTTTTGCCGACGAAGCGGCAAATACCAAAACGGCCGTCGAGCAATTGTCTGTGATGGCCGCTTTAGGTCTGCAGTACTACAGCCCGCGGTTTGTCGATGTCGCCGGCACGGGCCAGGTGAAGCATGTCACCGAACTCGATGCCGACGAATTGGCCAAGCTGAAGTCGCTGCATGATCAGTACGGAGTTCGCGTGGCCAGCATCGGTTCGCGACTAGGGAAGATTAAGCTGTTGGATGTCGACGACGGCAGTCATAATAAGTTTGTCACCGACCAGAAATACGCCGAAACGGATGTTGCGATGACGATTCGCGCCGCACAGGCGCTGGGCGCGAAATTGATTCGTGGCTTTTCGTTCTATCATCCCAAGGGACACGACCCCGCCAGTTATGTGCAGCAGGCAGCTGACCGGTTGGGGCCGATCGTCGAAGCCTGCGCGGCGGCGGGACTGGTCTTTGGTCTGGAAGTGGAAGCCAATCTGGTCGGACAGAATGGACGCATGTTGGCTGCACTGGCCAAAGCCGTCGGACGCTCGAATCTGGTCTGTATTTTCGATGGCGGCAATATCTCGTCGCAGAACCTGTCGCCGCTCGATTGCCTGGCCGAGTACCGCGCGATGCGAGATCACCTCGGTTGGATCCATATCAAGGACTATCGTGTTGATCCGAATTTGAAATGGACGGGCGTCGTCGACGAAGAACGATTAAAAAACTTCGTCCCGTGCGATGTGGGTGATTCGGCGCATGAACTGATCCTGCGTGACCTGCGGAAGCACCTGCCGCATATGAACGAGCGGATGAAGGCATTGGGGGCACCTGGCGTATTTCTGGAACTCGAACCGCACCTGAAAGGGGGCGGTCAGTTCGGTGGATTCAGCGGTCCGGATGGCATGGGCGTCGCCGTTCGCGCCTTGTGCCGTCTGCTGGACTATGTGCAAATCGGTTATCATCTTCGCGACTTCGACGATCTGCGTGCGGCGCGAGGATTCTGAACGGCTGGATTCGTTGGTCGATCGGACAACTCGTGGGAGTGTCTCGTTTGATCCGGCGGAGACGAGTCGAGTGAAGGAAATGGCATCCCAGTGGCAGCAGGCCAGAGCAGGAAACTCGCAAAGGAGTCCAGAATGAAACCCCGACGTCGCTCTGTTCGGCTTTGCTGTTTTTTCTGTGCGCTGTTGAGCGGGATTCTGTGGATGTTGCTGGCGCGGGGCGGCTTCTTCTCAGTGGCCTCCGCCCAAGAGACGGCAGTCGCGGAAAAATCGGCGCCCGAAGCCGATCCGCATGCCAAACGCTACGAGTTGAAGAAGAATCATAATCCCGACGGGCTGGGAAAGTTCTATCAGGGACGTGAGATCGCGCTGGTGATGGGATTTCCCGCCGCGGTCTGGCTCGAGCGTCCTGAACGCGAAGAGGAAGAACGGCTGACGCTGCTCGTTCGCGAATTGAAGCTGCAGCCCGGACAGGTGGTTGCGGACATCGGCGCGGGATCGGGCGTGATCACGATGATGATGGCCGAGGAAGTCGGCGAATCGGGCAAAGTGTTCGCCGTCGACATTCAGCGGCAGATGCTGGATCTGCTGGGTGACAAAATCAAAAATCGCGGGATCACGAACATCGAGTTAGTGCTCTCCAACGAGAAATCGCCGATGCTGGAACCGGACAGTATCGACCTGGCGCTGATGGTCGACGTCTATCACGAATTCGCCTATCCGTTCGAGACAATGCTCGCACTGTCGAAGGCGCTCAAGCCCGGAGGACGAGTCGCGTTCGTGGAGTATCGCCGCGAAGATCCCGAAGTGCCGATCAAACTGGTCCACAAGATGTCGGAAGTCCAGATCAAAAAAGAAATCGGCCAGCCCGAATTCGGACTGAAGTGGAAAGAAACGATCAGGTCGTTGCCGCGACAACATATCGTCGTGTTCGAGCGACCGAAGACATAAATCCAACCTCATGGACCGCGGGGCAGACAGGGATCTCATGGACGAGCGAATCCGACTCTTTCGTATCGCAATCTTGTTCGTGGTCTATCTCGTGCTGGCGGCAATTCTGCCCGCCGTCGACGATGAGGTTTACTACTGGTGCTGGGCGAAAGAGCTGCAGTGGAGCTACTACGATCATCCGCCGATGACGGCCGTCTTGATCTGGTTGTCGACATCACTGTTCGGTGATTCGGTATTGGGCTTTCGCATCCCCGCCTGTATTGGCTCGGCGTTTGTCGTCTATGTCATCAGCCGATTGACCCCGTTCAAACCGTTCGTCTGGGCCGTGGTTTTCAGTCCGCTGTTTACCATTGGTGCGGTGCTGATCACGCCGGATTCGCCGCTGGTGATGTTCTGGGCCGCCTATCTGTGGTGGCTGGTGGACCTGCACCAACGGCTGACGCCAGAGCCGGATGCCGGAACATTGAAGTCCGCCCCGCTCGCGACGGCCAACGAGGCTGGGGCGGACAATGTGTCCCCCGTAACAGCGGCGACGCAAGAGCCGATTGCGACGAACGGATCACCGGCTCGTCACGGGCCCTCGTGGGGAAACTGGTTGATTGGCGGCGTGATTCTCGGCTGCGGCGTGCTGAGCAAATATACGATGGGGCTGGCGGTGCCCACGGCGTTCATCAGTCTGCTACTGGCTCGTCGGCCGTGGAAGGAATGGCTGCCGGGGTACGTATTTCATGGCGTGGTGGCGTTCGTCGTGGCTTCGCCGATTCTAATTTACAATATCGGTCAGCACTTTGAGCCGCTGCTGTATCAGTGGCAGCATGTGGCCGAGAAACCGTCCTCGGCATTGTTGTCGTTGGGTGATTTCGTCGGCGTGCAGATGCTGCTGTTCGGCACGATGCCGTTCTTCCTGCTGCCCTGGGTGTTTTATCACTTTCCTGCGTTAAGTCGGAATCCTCGCCTGCGAGTGTGTGCCTGTTTGTATGCCTTGCCGTTGGCCTTCTTTCTCTACAAGTCGACCCAGTCTCGCCTGCAAGGGAACTGGGCGTTGATCTGCTTTATTTCGTTCTGGCCGGTGGCCAGTGAATGGTATCAGTCGGTCCGCGGTTCGAAGGCGTGGCGCTGGTCGACCGTCGCGGCCTTCCTGCCACCGGTGTTGGCTGTGCTGGCGGTCACCGTACATTTGATCTGGCCGATTCCGCTGGTTCCCATCCGCGGTGATCGCGTTTATCGACAGATCGCTTTGAACGACGCGACGCGGGTTGTGGCCGATGAAATTCGCAAACTGGGTGAGCCAC
>CAIQIR010000111.1 GCA_903871875.1 uncultured Schlesneria sp. | reverse complement strand
GTGTTCTGTTCGGGCCACGACCTGGGCGAGATGGTCGGTCGGTCGGAAGCCGACTATCAAACCTTGTTCGCCCGCTGCTCAAGTGTCATGCAGCAATTGAGACAACTGCCACAACCCGTCATCGCACGGGTGCAGGGTCTGGCCACCGCCGCCGGTTGTCAGCTGGTGGCGGCCTGTGATCTGGCAGTGGCCGCGACCGAAGCGCTCTTCGCTACCCCCGGCGTGAAGATTGGCCTGTTCTGTTCGACGCCCATGGTCCCACTCGTCCGGGCCGTCTCGTCCAAAGTCGCCATGGAAATGCTGCTGACCGGAACCCCGATCACGGCCGAGCGAGCTTTGTCCGTGGGCCTGATCAATCGAGTCGTGCCGTCCGATCAGTTGGATGCGGCGATTCAGGAATTCACCGACGCGATCGTCGCTAGCAGCCCGCTCACGCTCCGCCTCGGCAAACGGGCCTTTTACGATCAACTGAGTCTTGATGAATCAACGGCCTACGATCGCGCCACCCTCGTCATGACCGACAACGCCATCAAACACGATGCCCAGGAAGGGATTTCGGCATTCCTGAAAAAAAGACCTCCCACCTGGACGGGTGAGTGAGCATGGTCGGCGAACCGCAGCCTTCGCAAGCCGATTCGATTGGTTCGACACCGAACTCAACACTCCGTTGGCTGTACGGACACGCGCGGCGTGTCGTCGTCTTCGTCGTCGGGCTAACCGTCCTTTTGATCGGCATCGCCATGATCGTCCTGCCGGGACCGGCGGTGGTGGTCATTCCGCTGGGATTGGCCATTCTGGCGACGGAGTTTCTCTGGGCCAAAAAATGGCTGGAATATGCCAAGCAACAGGCCCAGGATCTGACCGCCTTTGCGGTGAAGAACTCGCGGAACGAAAAACGTCCTCCTCGCGTCCCTTGAACCCGTTGATGGCATCAACTGCCGTGGTGCAACCGCGACGCATGTGGTTTCCCAGCAACGTCATCTGTTCGGGGTCCTGAACACTCTGCCGGCGACAAAGTCCGGTCGTAACGATTAGTCGCAACCTCGGCGAAGAAAATCGTCCTGGCACTCCGTTTGCCAAGACTTCATCACAACGATTCGTCCGAACTCACGAGGTCAATATGCTATCCCAGAATTGCGGTCTTTCGATCAGATCACTCGCCGAATTGGCGCTGCTCATTTCCCGAGTGACACCTGACAAACTCGACGAATCCGCAGTCCCTTCAACAGCCTCGTTAAAATTGTTCTGGCAAAGCAGCCGCTCGCTCGAACGACACTGGATGACCGAACTGGACGACTGGACCGCTGCCGGAACATTGGCCATCGAACCGCTGGAACAACTGGCCCCGCGCGTCTTTCTGTGCGAGATGGTGGCCCGCACCTGGGGTACGATCATCGCCAATCTGGACCGGCGACGCGGCGGTGACGACCTGACGCGTCTGGCACGAAATGCGGTCAGCGGCTTGCTGCGTATCCGCAATGGTATCCTTTCACGACTGCTGACGATCCCTGAATCCGAATCAAATCGCGTGCTGAATCTCGATCGATTGCGTCGTCGTTGCGATCGCTGGACCGACGTCTTGCTGAGTTCCGCCGCCATCGAAAATGACTGTTTCGAATTCGCCTTTGATCACACGCGAGCCCGTGATTTCGGCGAGGAAAGCTTGACCGCGTCCCCGGCCACTGGACCCAATGTCGCGGACCATCTCGTCTCGGCAGGGTTACGAATGACTTTTATCCAGCAACTGCCGGACGAACCTGTCAACGAGCCGGAAATCATGTGCCTGATGCAGTCCATTCTGTCCAATATTCCGGCCACGAACTTGCATCGGGATGGGACACTGCGAACATCACTCGAACGGCGGATTCTCGCCAGTCGTCAACAAAGTGAAGGTCCCGCCACGCTGGCCATGACGTTCGGCGGTCGCGTCAAATCATCGACGATGATCCCTGGAATCAACCTCATGCGACCTCAATCGGACAATGATTGATTCCAAATGCGTCGATCAGGTCGCCCGGCGTCGATAACAACCGACGGCGAGTAAGCTGCACATGGCAAAGGCCAGGTAGTAATAAGTCCAGTCGGTTGGCGGCACGTCATCTGGATCGGTCAGCTCCGCGCGCGACCGATCGTTCGTGACAGAATTCACATGACGAGCGGGAGCCGTCGACTCGATCACTTCGAAATCGGGCGGGACGATGATTCCTTCGTCTGTATCGACAACTTGCCTGGGCGAATCCGCGATCATCGTTGCCGAGGTTCCCCGGCGATCGCGTGGAACCTGATTTTCCACCTCGGATACTTCTTGCAGATCGGAACTGGCCCCCCCCCGATTCAGCGACACGTCCTCGGCCAGATCGGATTCGAAAGAGGTCGGCGACGTCGTCATGGATTCGGGTGTTCCCAAAGAAACACTGCGATTGGCCGTGACGATCGCGTCTCGCTCGCTCGACTCGGCCGGTCGAGTCACTGGTTCCTCCCGTTGGCGTGTTCCACTCGTGGAAATGGGTTTCAGCGTTTTGCGATTGAGAGTGGCCACGTCGGATTCGGATCCTGTGGGCTTCTTCTCGCGACGAAAGAGGTTTGACCAATCACGGCGTCTTCGAGCCGCTCCCGCAGCCTCTTTTCCCGCAGCCGGCGATGGTTGATCAGCCTTCATGACCAAGTTGGCATCAGCGTTGATCGCCTCGGACTCCGCCGGCACCGCCGGAGATTCTGTCAGCTCACCCGCCGGATTCGGTTCATCGCCGGCACGAGTGGCCTCCAATTGGCCTTCAATCCGACGGACAAGATCGATGGGGCGTTCTTCGTCCGGCGAGTAATCCATTTGAGTCGTCTCACCGAGTTCTTGCGCCGACTGGGCCACCTGATGGGCCTGATCAAGTTGCCCGATTTCGAATAGCTGCTTGGCGCGTGACAACAACGAGTCGACGCGAATTCGGTCATCCAAATCGGTCAGACTACGCTGGGGCAATGCCGAAGATTGCGGACCATCGTCCGTTAATGCCGCAGCAAGTCGTTCCATCGATGAATCGGCCCGCGGCGGTTCGGCGAACGTTTCCGAATTCGATTTATCGGCATCGTTCCCACCGGCGATCGATCCCTCTTCTTGCGGCAATGCTTCCGCATGGGCAGCCCGCTCCTCAGGCCTCACGAATGACAACTTCCGCTTCTTCTCTTTGGACCAATCATTCGAGGAAATTGATTCGCTGACGGGATCGGGCTTGATCGCCACATTCGCCGCCACGGCCGGTTCGGAAGCGGGCTCTTTCTGGACCGTCACTTCATTGGCGTCGGTACTCTTATTCGTCCAGCGGACAGACGGCACTTGCTGCCAGATCGATCGAATCGATGGTCGCGTCGCTGCGCAGCCGAGTTCCATCAGCAGGACAAACGAAAGTCCCAGCCTCATCACCGTGCGGCAATGAGGTCGAAATCGAGCCAAAAAGACGTTCGTTTGGCGAGACAACGCAATTCGTCCCGTGATGTAGGATCAATAACCCTGCATCATCTGTATCGACTGCGCTGACTTTTCGGTTGACACAAACACGAATCAAGAATCGGTCGTTCCACGACATCGGCAATTTCTGCCGAAGAAGACTTGCAAACGGACGCTGGTCGCTGCCGCATGAGAAACCGACGCGTACCCCAAGACTCGTTGCCGGCACCGTTGACCGAAGGGCAGGTGAACGGACGACCGACTTTTCGAACGGAAGCCCATGTCAATGAGCGTCACCATCGAGCCCAATCGCCCGACGCTGAAATCAGGCGACCGACCAGAAGTCGTCGTCATCGACCGCATGCGTCCGCGAGATGGGAGGCGGCATGTCGTCGACATGCTTGACCTTCCGCTTCTTTTCGACCGGATCGATACCGGTCAGCGGGTACGCGTTCAGCATCTGATTGATCCGGATTTCCACGTTGGTCAATTGCGAACCTTCGTCCGGAGCCACAAACGTAATCGCCGCTCCGTGGCCTTCTGTCGAAGACAATCGCCCCGTGCGTCCGACGCGATGGACGTAATCATCGCAGTCTTCAGGAATATCGTAGTTGATAATGTGCGAAATTCCGCTGACGTCGATGCCTCGACCCATGACATCGGTCGCGATCAACAGTCGGATTTCGCCATTGCGGAATTGCTGCATCACGCGGTCGCGGGCACTTTGCGCCAAATCGCCGTGAATGAACGCCATCTTTGTCAGGCGACCGGCAAATCGGCGGTGAACTTCTTCAGCGCCGCGTTTCGTCCGGGTGAACACGATCGCTTGCTGCGGCCGTTCCTGCACCAGCAATCGGACCAATGTCCCAAATTTTCGGTTGTGGTCGACCGTGATGTAGTACTGATCGATCGTTTCGTGGGCGACACTGGCCACCGACACATCAATCCGTTCGGGATCGCGCATATATCGCCGCGCCAGACGTTCAACGGGCAGAGGCAACGTCGCCGATAGCAGCAGTGTTTGACGACTTTCAGGACATTGTCGCAGGATTTTTTCGATGTCAGGACGGAAACCGATATCCAGCATCCGATCGGCTTCGTCCAGTACAACCAGTTTCAAATCGGGTAGTTTCAGCAGTTGGCGGCCCATCAAGTCGATCACTCGACCCGGTGTGCCGATAACAATCTGAGCGCCTTCTTCCAATTGACGAATCTGCTGTCGGATCGGCCGTCCACCCACGCAACAGGCCGTGGTGACTTTGCTTTTGAACGCCAGCCGTTCGGCCTCGTTGGCGACCTGCTGGCTAAGTTCGCGCGTCGGGGTCAGCACCAGCGCCTGGGTCCGCGGATCTTCCAGATCGATCAGGTCCAGAATAGGCAGGACGAACGCCGCCGTTTTACCGGTGCCGGTCCGAGCTTGGCCGATGCAGTCGCGGCCGGTCAGTGCAACCGGAATAAAAGCGGACTGAATGGGACTCGGTTCAGTGAATCCGGCTCTCTTGATCGAGAACAACGAATCCTGACTAAGCCCCAAGTCTTCAAAGCGGGAGGGAGCCTGCTCCATAACTGAGATCAACCGATCAAGTCCTTTCCCAAACCAACCCGCCCCGGCATGCGAACTCGGCTGCAATCGATACTCGTCATCGAGAACCGCGAGCGGAGGGCCCCGACATTCACCCCATGTCGGGTACCATTTTCAACCAAGGTCGGAACACAATTTCCCATCAGATGAATTCACTTTAGGTCCAATAGAGTAAGACGCGCCAGGACTGTGGTCAATCCTCGGTCAGGTCTTTGTTCAATTGTCACCCTGCGGTACGAACCGAAAACCGAGGGCTTTTACCACCCGAAAAACGCCCCCTCAGATCCCGATTTCGGCTGGGCCGCGGGCAAAACACCTCGCCAGTTAGGGGGTCGTTTCGTCGTTTTCCTCGGCCATTTTCCTGCGATCTGCACCAAATCCGAGTAAGATGAGTGGGATGTTTTGTCCTGATTTCCGCACGTCTCTGAACGCCTGAACCGGGAAGTCCCCGGGCACCTCTGCGGAATTTTCGGACAACTGGCCTTAATCCTGAGGTCAAATAACGTTTCGCGGTCCGGCAAACGGCCCTGCGATGACTTTCCAGGACTCAATCAGAACCAGGATCCGACATGCGATTGGGCTACAACACAAATGGAACAACCGGTCATCGCTGGGATCAAGCGATCGAACTGATGGCGGAAATCGGATACCGCTCAGTCGCGATCACCGTCGATCACAACTGCCTGGATCCTTTCTCCGATACGCTGCCCGGAGAACTCAAGCGAATGCAGCGCCTATTGGATCGCCTGGGGATGACCTCCGTAATCGAAACAGGCGCTCGCTTTCTGCTCGATCCTCGCCAGAAGCACGAGCCGACCCTGGTCAGTGCTTCACCCGAAGCACGTGCCGTTCGGATCGACTTTCTCAAACACTGCGTCATGATCGCGAAAGAATTGAACTCCGACGCGGTTTCCTTCTGGAGCGGTACGGTTCGCGACGATGCCCCCGCTTCGGAATGCTACGAACGATTAGCCGACGGATGCCAAGAGGTTCTCGATGCCGCCGTACCGCTCGGCGTTCCACTCGCTTTTGAACCCGAACCGGGCATGCTGGTGCAGACATTTGACGACTATCGACATTTGTTGTCACTGGTCGACGGCCCCGGATTCGGCCTGACCATCGATATCGGCCATGTACACTGCGTGGAGACCATTTCCATTTCTCAGGGCCTGACCGAATGGCGGGACCGCCTGTTCAACATCCACATCGAAGACATGCACAAAGGCATCCACGACCATCTGCGATTCGGCGAAGGAACGATCGACTTCCCGCCAGTGATTAACACACTGAAAACGCTCGATTACACCGGTAGCATCAACGTCGAACTCAGCCGCCACAGTCACATGGCCCCCGAAGTCATGCGCGAGTCGTTCGAATTTCTCTCATGCCTGATGTGAAGTAATGTCCCCTGATCGCACGAGTCCAAAGGCCGCTCAAACTTTCTCGTTGACGTGGCGAAAGAATTCGCTACACTCGCGGTGTGACGAATTCTTTCGCCACTTTTACAGAACGACAGACCGCGACAACACTTCTTCGGGGACACATCGTGGCGAGGCAGGTCTCAACGCAACCGACCGAAGTCGAGTTGCAGATTCTCCGCATTCTCTGGTCCAGTGGTGGCTCGACCGCGCGCGAGGTTCATAACGGGCTAGCCGACGTCGAATCGAAAGTCACGACGTATTCGACAACGGTCAAGATGCTGTCCGTCATGCTCGAAAAAGGCCTCGTCAAACGTGACGAATCCGCCAGCCCTCAAATTTATCGCGCCGCGACCAGTCAGAAAGTGACTCAGCGAAAGATGCTCGGCGACCTGATCAACAAGGTCTACGATGGGTCAGCACTGAGCCTGGTGCTACAGGCACTGACCTCTCAAACAGCATCTCAAGAAGACTTGGCGGAAGTCAGACGGATCCTGGATGAATTGGAGGGTAAGGCACCATGAAATCATTTCTCTTGACGACGGTCGGTTTCTCACTGGCACTCGCGCCCACATCGACTATCGCTCAAACGAACGGCTGGCACGCTCGATGGATCGAACGACTCGGTTGGACATTGATCCATTCCGTCTGGCAATTGGCAGTCATCGCCAGCCTGGCGGCGTTCCTGCAAATAACTCTGCGTCATCGTCCTGCAACGCTGCGATATCTCGTGGCCGTCACGGCCATGATGACAATGCTCGCGCTGCCCTGCATCACCTGGACAACACTTGTGATCGCGCCGCACGCATCTGCCCTACTGGTATCCGATGCGATCGCAATGGATCGGGAATCGCGAAATCACACCACAACGGGCAAGCAGCACGACCAATCGATCGTCGATCGTGCAGGCGACCTACGATCGAAACAAAATGAGAGCCTTGACGCGTCTGCCAACGGTGTGGCGAGTGAGGGTCTCACGAGCGGCCAACCACGGTTCGTCGAGAACTTTCGTGCGGCGATCGATCCGTGGATAACGTCGATTGTTTCGATGTGGCTCGTGGGCGTCGCGATCTGTTCGTTGAGGCCGATCTGGGGACTGTGGGTTCAATGGCGACTGCATCAAGTGGGTCTCTCGCCAGCCCCGGAATTCGTGCAGGCGCGGTTACTCGAACTCGCACGGCACATGGGTCTGGCGAATGTTGTCCGAGTTGCCGAGTCGGCTGCGGTCCGGATTCCAATGGTTGTCGGGTATCTGCGACCTGTCATCCTGCTTCCGGCCAGCGTGCTGACGGGGCTCACGCCCAACCAGCTGGAGTCGCTGCTGGCCCACGAACTGGCTCATGTCCGTCGCCACGACTGGCTGGTGAATGCGATCCAAGTTCTTGTCGAGACCGTTCTCTTCTATCACCCGGCCGCCTGGTGGCTTTCGAATCAGATTCGGCACGAACGAGAACTCTGCTGCGACGACCTGGCCATCACCGTGATCGGTGATCGGGTCACCTACGGACGGATGCTGCTGGCAGTGGAAGAGCTTCGTCAAGCAGGCCTGCCGACGGCCGTCGTGATCGCGGCCACCGGAGGTAATTTGGTTCAGCGCATTCGTCGCTTGATACCCAGCCCTGATCCGGCGGAGAGAGCCTCGCGCGGATGGCTCTCGGGCATGGTGCTCGTGATGGCCATGGGAGTTCTCCTGGTGCTGATGGCGATGACGATGGATTCCCAGGCGCCGCTCATCACCGCCCCATCGCAACTGATCGCGGCCGAGGACGATGTTCCTTCGCCGACCAAAGCACAACATCGGGAAAATTTCAACCCGGCAAACGCCCGACTTCGCGCCGAATTGAACTCGCCGACCGAGGTCGCTTTCGTGGATATCCCACTCCGCGACGGTCTGGATTATCTGGCAAGTACCCACAACATCCGAATTGAGCTCGACCCAGTGGCACTCGAAGAGATGTCAGAGCTCGGAGACCCCGGTTCCACACCGGTGACAACGCTTCGAATCAAAGGCCAAAGCCTGGCTGAAACTCTGATGTTGCTGCTCCATCCATTGGATCTGAGCTATCTGGTGGATAACGGCAAACTGGTCGTCACGACGACCGCGGAAGCTCAACGTCGGGGTGAAGAACTTCCGTTTGACTTCGGGGCCATTCTGGACAAGCTTTCGGCCTATCCCGTGGTACAGTGGTCGCCAATCCTGAAGGGCGAATTCGATAGTGCCGATGCTGAAACCATCTCGAATATCGAGGCGGCGCTCTCCGACGCAGACCCTGTCATACAGCGTCAGGCCGCCAACGCGCTGTACCAGGTCGCCGGATCCGCGACGTCGGCCGTACCTCATTTGAAGAAGGCGCTGAATTCGGATGACCTGGGACTGCGGCGCGCTGTCTATCGCGCATTGGCCGCCATCGGACGAGATGATCTAACGACAATACCATTTCTGATGGAAGCGTGGTCCAACGACGAAGTCGTTCGTCGCGAAATGCCCTTTCTCATCCGGGAATTCGATGAACGAGTTTACGTGGAATTGGCGAAGCAATTCCACACTGCAACGCCCGAATTGCGGATGGCGATGATTTCCAGCCTCCGCCTTCCATCGAAACCATACGAGGAATTAGTTCTACGCGGCTTGGCTGACACGGATGAGCAAATACGCAGAACCAGTCTTGGTAATGCCACACAAGTCCTGTTCCGACCAGACGCAATCTCAGACGAACTCGTGACTGCGCTCCGCCCATTTTTAAAGAGCATGGACATCGGCGAGCGGCTGCAAGTCGCAAAGGTGTTTCTACACATCACCGCGGATGCGAGAACTGCTCTAGAGATTTTGTTGCAACCCATTGCCGAAGGTGACCCATGGGCTGGAACAGAAGCCATCAATCAGTTCAAGACGCTGTCGTACTCTCCGTCAAGCGCCTTTTTGTTAGCAATGATTGAACAACTCAACGAGATAGCGACGACGGAACAGAACGAAACTCGCATGGCTGCCATGAGGGCGCTTGCGGCCATGCAAAACACCAAAGCACCCTACAAGAATCTGAATGTGACATGGGGACCAATTCATGATGGACTTCAATGCAGTTTGAATATCGCCGCTCCAAACCCGATGCTAACCCAACCATTTTCGCTGCAACTGGAAGTCAGGAAGTCTGACAAGCAAACGTTGGCGATTGGCGAATTACCCGAATTTATCACAGGGAAAATGAAAATCATCGGGCCGGCGTCAAAAGAAATCACCGAACTGAACCTGCGTTTTGCCAACAAGTCTCTGCCTGATCCGCGTGGGCCTTATGACCTGCTCGTCTTCGACGTCGAAGTAAGCACAAAGCAAATTCCTTCTGATAAGGCGGGCGAATACTTATTTCAGTTCTGTGGCAAGACCTTCACGACTTCCAACGTCTTGGCGATTCAGATCGCCCACGATGAAGGCCAACAGACCAAATGACAGCCTGGCTCTTCGCGATTGCTCGGGAGAAATCCAGCGACCGCGTTGCCCGCCGACACCTAATCAGACACAATGACTGACTTTTGACGGCGTTCTCGTTTGGCTCGAATGCGGGATGTACATCAACGACGCATCGGGAGTAGGAGTCATTAATGTCGAGTCGGAAGTCGGGTTACATCACCGGCGTTGTTTTGATGGCGATTTTCTTTTCGCTGCCAATGGTGTTGATCTCGATTCGATTTGCACGTGCGTTGACCGTCGGTGGAGGGTTGATGCAACTACTCCCGCTGACTCCTGGTTTGGGAATGACCAAAACTTACCCGAACATGATGGTGAGCGGCAGTGTTTTCTGGCGCGATGAACTGATTTACTGCAACGGAACGTTCTGGGTTTTTGGCGATGGACAGCCGCAAATTATCTCCGTCAATCCCGAAACCGGCCAGACGACCAGGATCGAGCTCAAGCTCGCGAAACGACAATACTCTCAGCCAATTGTTTTCGGTGATCGCCTTTGGTGGAAAGGATCCACCGTGTTCGAAGTTGTTGATGGTGCCGCACAACCGTCTGACTTTGTGTGGCCGACCACCGTTCACCGTGATGGAAACAGGTTTTTGTGGAAAGGAGAACCGGCGGTCGTTGATTTCTCGAGAACCTTCAAGAAATGGACGGTGTCGACATTTCAACAGGGACTGTGGCAGGAGATCGGACTCGTCGTCCTGCCTCGCAATGATCAACGAGATGGAGTTGAGAGCGCCGATACGGACGTCGTTGGAATCGAGTGCCACAATCGGGCCGATCGCATCGATCTCTTTTTGGAACGGGATGATTGTCTCTATTACCGCAATGGACTTGAACTCGCACCGCTGCCAAGTGAATCGGTCGCTGCTGCCGAACAGCCAGCCCCGACAGTGATCGAATCCCTTGCTGACTCGCCTGCTGCCGGTTGGTCATTAATTTGTCGGCGTTTCGTGAAACCGACCAAGCCGGTGGTGCCGCAGACAGGTGTTTCGAGCAAAAAAACCTTCTGGGGGATGCTCGTGGAAGGACAACCCGCCGTCCTGTTCTTCGATGACCTCAAATCGAACGAACCGATCGGTCACATCTATCGCTTCGATGGACAGAACTGGACCGAACTCGCGTCCCAGCAGTTCCCGTTGGGATCACATGACTTTCGAGTCTTCACCACGACAGATGGTCAACGATCGTATCTGGGCGCCTCGACTTCGATCGGGGCAGCGAATGTCTATGCCGTCGAAGCCACCAGCATTCGCAAAACGAATGCGAGCCAAGAGTCCTTATTTGGAATACGCGCTACTCTTCGGGAAATCGTGATCATGCCGTTGATCCTGTTGTTCATCGGCCTGATTTTCGGGGCAGGAACGTGGCTGCTCATGTGGTGGTACACGAACCCCGCCTATGAATTCGGCTTGCAAACGGTTCGACTCGCTTCACTTGGACGGCGGGGCTGCGCACGCCTCTTCGATCTGGGCCTGATCGGGGTGACCACGGTGGGGTTAGGCTGGCTGATGACAATTGGCATCGACTGGCAATCCTTCGGCGAGGCTCTCAATCTACATGTGGACCATCCGGCAATTCCTGTCGCACTGTGCGCTGTCGCCGCCATGGCTGTGTGGCTGATCGTGTTCGCCTTCGCGTTGTTAATCGTTCAAGCCGTTTGGGGTCTGACGCCGGGCAAATGGCTCTGTCGCTTGCGAACTGTACGAACCAGTCTGAAACCGTGCGGCTTCGCCCGAAGTCTCGCGCGTGAAATTGTGTTCTTCGTCGACTGCGGCAATTTCCACTGCTGGACACCGGGGATCGTGAGCATCGCCTTCACCGACCAACGCCAACGATTAGGTGATCTGGTCGCCGACACGATCGTCATTGACTCTCGGTCACTCCCGACGGAATCGATAGCGCTGGCGCAAGCGAGCTGAACCGGCCTGCCCGCTCTTAACGAAGCACGGCGGCGTTCACAGGCGATCGTCTCCAATTGACCAGATAGACGTAGTGACTTATGTTCTCGACTCGATCTGTTCGCCAAACGGCTAACGCAGTGGTGAGCCTTGCCGGACGACTTTTTCACAGGGAGTCAGTGATGTCGAGTCGGAAACCGGGTTACGTTGTTGGCATCCTGCTCTTGGCCGTCGTCATGACCGCTCCGCAGATTCTCGCGGGGGCGGCTGCTGGATACGTCGTCTATATGACGCGCAGCTGGCCGTTTCCGACACCACCGGGAATGGGAATTGGCCGGGGAGTCCACAACATGTTTTCGAGTGCCTCTCTCTGGCAGGACAAACTGACTCTGATCAACGACACAAAAGCGGCCGACGGAACATTCGATTGTGTCATTTCGATGAAGGATCCTGAAACCGGCGAAACCAGTAAAATTGAACTGACTCTGCCGGACGGCTCCCATTTTCAAAATTTGATGTTTGGCGACCGTCTGTGGCTGACCAGGACCGGTGAAACATACGAAGTCGTTGACGGTGCGTTAAAAGAATCCCCGACCGTCATCCCCGTTCGGCGCGTACGAGAACATCAACGTTTCTTGTGGAATGGCGATCCGGCGATCGTCGAGCAAACTCCGACCGGCTTCGCCGTTTCGATCGCCCAGAACGACGCCTGGAAACTGGTCGGCAACGTCGTGTTTCCTGATTTTGGCCGGGAACGATCCTTTGCGGGAAGTTCCGTCCCAGTGACATTGGCGCCGTTGTTCAGTCCGAAATCGTCAATTGAAGTCTATAATTCCGGCGACGATCTGCATGTCTTTCTGCAGAACGACGGACGCCTGCTGTATCACAAGGGGCTGGAACTCGACATCGAACAAAGTGCGACTCCCATTCCAACCGTTATCAGCAATACTCGCGAAGAGGGGACTGTCCAACCGGTCGGCGCCACCGACGAAACCAACTCGATACGGGAAGAAAACAATGACGAAGACCTGACGGGATGGTCGCTCGTACGTGAGTTGCCTGCCCCAGAAAATAAGATGGGATCATTTGCGTATGGTTTGGTGATCGATGGACAGCCTGCCGCGTTGATCGTCGATGATGTGGCGTCTGGCAATGCGGTCGGGCACATTTATCAGTTTGACGGAACGACGTGGAGCGAATCTGCTTCACAGCGATTTCCGTTTGGCTCCTATTTTTTCCGCACGTTGACCTCGCGCGATGGACAACGCTCGTATGCGGTTGTCACGACGACAACCCAGATGGTGCATGCATTTGCTCTGGAACTGACCGGAATCCGGAAAATTAAAGGGCTCGATCGCTGGCAGAATCTGGTGTTGATGGATCTCGCCTTCAATGGCACCTTTCCGCTAATCACGCTGGTGCTGGGAATCGTTCTCAGCGCAGGGATCTGGATCTTGATGCGCTGGTACACGAAGCCCGACTATGAGTTTGGAACTCACACGGTCAAACTCGCCTCCGTGGGATGGCGCGGCATTGCACGCCTGATCGATCTCGGCCTGATTGGCGTCACAACTGTCGGCCTTGGCTGGCTGATGACACAGGGTCTTGACTGGCTCACCCTGGCCGAGTCGCTCAATCTGCATGTCGATCACCCGACCGTCCGTTTCGCCCTGAAAGTCACCTGCGTCCTGGCGATTTGGCTCGTGGCGGTCGTTTCCGCAGGACTGTTCGCTCAAGCGGCCTGGGGCATTACACCCGGTAAATGGCTCTGTCGACTGAGGACCGTCCGAACCAGTCTCAGGCCAATCGGCTTCGCTCGCAGTTTCGCTCGCGAGATCATGTTCTTCGTCGATTGCGGTCATTTTTTGTGTTGGACGCCGGGCATCGTGAGCATCGCCTGCACCGGCTGCCGGCAACGCCTGGGTGATCTGGTTGCAGACACGATCGTCATCGAATCACGATCACTGAAGTGAACACGGCACAGTCTTGTTTGAGGTCGGGCATGTGATGCGCACAGAAAAAATCCTCGCCCCGTGAAACGGAGCGAGGCATCAGTGACGCGTCATTTCCAACCGATTTCCGCCGCAATCTAACCCTTGGCGCTGATCTTAACATTGGGATCATCGGCGATGTTGACCCAGACGTGAACATGCGGCGTTCCGCGATAATGCCACACGAACGAAGGGCCTTCCAGCCGCCAGTTGTCCCATTCGCCATCGTTACCGAGGTCGCCCGACTTGTAGAATGCCAGCCGGCATAGATCGAGGCCTCCCGCCGTATTCAAGCACTTGCGAACGTCGGCCTGATCCGCCTTTCGATAAGGCTCAACCAGGGCGTCGAGAACTTTCTGAGCATACTCCTTCTGATCAGAAGAGAGTTCGCTGATGATGATTCCCTGAGGTCGACCGTCCGGACCTCCGAAATGCACTTTGCTTTCATGCGGCGCCTGCTCGACCAGTGCCTGAGCCCGCTGCTTGCCGTCGAGCATCTTATAAAGTGCATTAGCCTTCTGAGCTTGGTACCAGAAGACATTGCCGGGATGCCCGACTTCTTCGTTAAAGCTCGAAGCGGCATGGCCGTAAAAGATCGGTCCGCCGAACGCGACGTGGTCGACGCTATCGCCATCGCAGCGAATCGTCAGATGACGTCCGGTCATGACAAATTCAAATTGATTGGTTCCCGGCTGACCGAAAATCGCGATCGATTGCTCTTTGCCATAACCGTCGGCATCGTCTTTCAGTTGCTTCTTGATCCGATCGTGCCAATCGGGTGCATACAGCCCCCAGAAAATCGCCTCGATCATGTCTTTCTGATCGGCCGTAAAAAAATTGGACGCGATCTTGTGATCGCCATTGATCTGCCAGTTATTCGATACATGCATCCGCAGCAAGCCGCGGTCATCCGCGTGATCCCAGGCGAAGCAGACTTCTTCTTTCTGCATCGGCGTGAGCGAATCGTAAAGTTTTTTAACCAGGGTTTCCGGAGCGGGTTTGACCGCGTCCTCCCCCAGACCAATTCGTGGAATGATCGAGGAAGCAGCGGCAACGGCTCCAACAGTCTGAACAAATCCACGCCGCGAAACCCGTGAGTCCATACCGTTCGAACAATCGGGGCACTGATTCATGATGATCTCCGGAAAGAACAAGGAGTTGTGTTCAAGATGTCATGGGAAGGCAATTGCGTGGCAATGATCAAAGCGCGAGCAATCCTGGCTCGTCGACTTCAGATCTCACAATCACTGACAACTCGTCAGTCAGAATACCTCAATAACCACGGCTCGCCAATCTGGCCAGTCATCCAATGACAAGGACGCAAGAATTCAGGTTGGGACGCCATTGCAAACTTAACAATAGATGAAGACACGAGTTACCGAGCGAAGTTATGGATTGTCAGCAGGGCTTTTGAGCCGTCCTGCGCTTGTTCCCTCGCGAACAATGCCGGTCCGAACGAGGGGATCGCAGGTTCTTGTGGTGAGAGCAGGGGGTCTGACCGGCAGATTTGACCAGACTTCGCGAAGTTCGGCCGCGTTTTTCAATTTTCTCGGCGGGAAACGGCAGTTCGACCAAAGTCGCCTTGTCCGACTTCAGGGACTGAATTATGTTCTCGCCCATCCTCTCCCACAAAACACATCTTGCTTCTCACAGCCGCGTCCAGGGTTGGTATTTGCCAATTCCGAACGCGTCGAAATCGTCTCCCGAAAATCTGGAGCTGCGGAATTATGCGCATCAACGGCTTTGCATCGCCGATCGGTTTGTGTCGAATCCTCCTTCTCGGCCTGCTCTTCACCACTGTCGGTTGCTGTGGCACAAGTGCCTGGGTCGCCAACAAATCTGGCATGCGGCAATACTGTCGTGGACACTATGCTCAAGCCCGCAATCGATTTGCCCGGGCCGTGGCCCACGATCCCTGCAATCCCGACTATCGACATAATCTGGCGATGGCCATTCAGAAGCAGGGTGATGCTGGCGGCTGTGAACGAATCTTGCGTCACAACCTGAGCGTCAGCGCGATGCATCAACCGACCTACCATTCGTTGGCTCAGTTGATGATCTCGCAAGGACGTGCTCCTGAAGCCCAGGACCTGCTCGCGGGCTGGGTCGCCACTCAACCTTATGTTCCCGAATCCAACGTGGAAATGGCCTGGTTGCAACGAGAACAAGGCGATGTCCCCGGAGCCGAACAATCGCTGCAAAATGCACTGCGAGCCGACCCAAGTCACCCGGTGGCACTCGCACATCTGGGACAGCTCTATCAGACCTCGGGTCGTCCTGATCAAGCAGTCGCCTACTATCAACGATCGCTGGCATCGAATTGGGATCAGCCGGAAGTTCAATCGCGCTTGGCCACACTACTCGACAACGGCCCGGCTACTCGTTCGGCCCTGATGCAGAATTCCAATGGCGGCCAGATGATGGCGGGTGGACCCATGATGATGAACGGCGGTCCGATGATGGTCAGTGCCCCCATGGTGACGGCCGATCCGATGATGGCCAGCAACCAGATGATGGTCGGGGATCCAATGATGGCCACCGCACCGATGATGACCCCCTCACCGGAAATTGCCGCTGCCGCTCCGTTCGGCAGCGACCCGCAAACCGTCCTGCTGGAAGACGTCCGAGCCAATCCCGAACCTCGTCGGCAGCACCGTAAACACGGTAAAGACCGGGACAACAATCCCGTCCTCTCCGCCTATCCGCTGCCCACCTACGGCAGCCCGGCAACCGCTTGGGTTCCCGCCGGGACAGTGACCGGACAACCGACCATGTCGTATCAACCCGATCCGACAATGATGACGCAACTGGCCCCTCCGCAATTGTCAGAGAGCATTGCCTCGCCGTATGTCTCGAACAGAAATGGTCCCACGCTGCTGCCTCAGGCAGACCCGGCCCATTCCTCCGAGTCAACAACGGAAATGACCGCATCCGTTCCGACTGTGGATGCTCACTAAGAATCTGGTTTTTCCCCGGGTTGCGAAGCATCGGGCGTGATATAACAATCGACGACACAAGCCATTTGACTTGGGTCCGATTGCAGCGGAACATTCGGATCCTCAAATGTCCGAAACCCCGCTGGTCCGCCCTCCCTGTTGAAGCAACCCGCCATGACCATCAGCTCGCTGCCTCTCAGCTATTGCACCAATGTTCATCCCGGCCGAACGGTGGCCGAAGTCGAAGAGGGGCTCGATCGGTTCACGCTGCCGATCAAGCAGAACTACGGTTCCGAACTAGCGGCCGGTCTGTGGCTGGCCGCTCCTGTCATTCGAGAACTCGAACAATCCCCCGACGCTCTTCCGCGTTTTGCCGGCGGATTACAACAACGCGGGCTGCGTTGCTACACGTTAAACGCCTTCCCCTATGGCGATTTTCATTCGGCTCGGGTCAAGGAAAATGTCTATCTACCCGATTGGACGAAGCCAGAAAGACTCGACTACACCCTGGCCTGTGCGCGGTGTCTGGCCGCCTTTCTACTGGAAGGAACGGACGGCAGCATTTCAACCGTTCCCCTGGGATTCAAACCGTTCGAACATCCCGCAGACTTTGCCCAGCACTGTGCGGACCAGCTTGTCGGATTGGCGCGACAACTGAGCCGCTTGCACGAGGAAACGGGTCGCCTGATCCGGCTGGCCATCGAACCCGAACCGTTTTGCGTGATCGAAACGACAGCCGAAACGATCCAGTTTTTCGAACAATTACGGCAACACGCCGCGGATGCCGGGGCTCTGGATGTTGTGAAGACACATCTGGGCGTCTGTTATGACGTCTGTCATCAGGCCGTCGAATTTGAGGACGTGGCGGCGTCGATTCGATCGCTGGTCGCCGCCGATATCCGCATCAACAAAGTGCATATCACCTGTGCGATCGAGATTCCCGTACCGGGCCAGCATCCCGAAGCCCTGGCCGCGTTGTCTCGCTATGTCGAGCCGCGTTATCTGCACCAGACGTTCGCGCGGACGGCAACGGGATCGGTTATCAGATATGTCGATCTGGACCTGCCGCTGGCCACGAATCCTGCACCCGAATTTCGCGATGCCAGCATGTGGCGAGTGCACTTTCACGTTCCCGTCGATGCCGAACAACTCGGCCCACTCGGCACGACCCGAGGCGAATTAAAACGAGCTCTGGCGGTCATTCCAGAACTGGATTACGCACCGCATCTGGAGGTCGAGACCTACACTTGGGAAGTCCTTCCTGGTGGAGGCAGCCCCAATATTGTCGACGGATTCACGCGAGAACTGCTCGCCACAAAATCGTTGCTCGACCTCTGAACAACGTCCGCCACAACCTACTGGGCACTCGCCATATCGGGCCGAAGCCGCGTCGCCTCACGCAGATAGACGTGAGTAATCTCCGACTGCTTCTTTTCGGTATTGATGTGCAGCAGCACCCGGATGCAGTGGGGCAAACTTTTCGGGACTGCGATTTCCGAAGCGCACAACAGCGGCACCTGCTTCATCCCGATCGCTCGAGCCGCTTCGGCGGGAAACGTCGAGACCAGGTCTGGCGAGGTCGTGAAAATGGCGGAAACGATTTCGTCGAACTCGCTAATTTCATTCGACTTAAGCAATTCATGCAACAGTTCGCGAGTGGCCGACAGAATCTCCTCGGAATTGTCATTGACGACACTTGTCGCTCCCCGAATGCCCCGCACAGCCATGCTGCTGTCTCCTTCCTCGATCCCGTCCCCAAGCCGACTTGGGAAAATAAACCAGCAAAAGGCCGCCACCCCCAATGCGTCCAAACGGCGGCTTGACGACTGCGATCCAGAACAAGTGTTGATCTGGTTTCGATGCTTTTTTCCGATTGGCTGTTGGACCAGTAGAAATACCGAATTTCAGAATGGTTCGCCAGTCGACGATCCCTCTTGCCCAATTCGCCGAAATTGAGCTATACCACGCCCCGGTTTTGAATGGCGGCGTTGTCGTTAGTGATTTTCCGTTTGGTCGGTTACCGATTTGCGAAGTGAATCGGCAGACGCGATTCGGGGTTGTCCACAACGAGCAAACAACGCAAATCAGTCAGAACCAGCACACATCAGAGTCATAAAACACGGTGTCAATTATCGGAATACGCGGAAAGGATTGTCGCGTGAGTCAAACGGTGGAAACATTGGCGGCGTTAGTGGATGGAACCGTCCGTGGCGATCAACTGCGCATCATCGATGATGCCGCGGCCATCGAAACAGCCAGTCCGTCAGCCGTCACGTTTGTCCTCGACGAAAATCATGTCAGCCGATTGAAAGACTGCCGCGCGGGTGCGGTGGTGGTCGATGCGAAGATCGCCAAATTGATCAGCGAATCGGTGCACTGTTCGTTAATCGTCGTTGCCGACACTCAGCAGGCCTTTCAAAAAATCCTGCCGCTATTCCGCAAGGTACGAGGTCGCCCGGCACGTGGCGTCTCGCCTCATGCTCACATCAGCTCCACCGCACAACTGGGTCCGAACTGCTATGTCGCGCCGGGTGTTTGCGTTGGTGACGATGCGGTCATCGGAGCCAACTGTGATCTGTATCCCGGGGTTGTAATTGGCGACGGATGTCAGGTGGGCGAGAACACCATCCTGCATGCGAATTCCGTCGTCTACCACGATGTCGTCATCGGTAACAACGTCATCATCCACAGCGGCGCGGTGATCGGGGCGGATGGTTTTGGATACCGCTTCACTGCCGGAAAATTCGAGAAGATTCCTCAGCTGGGCACGGTTCACATTCACGACGACGTGGAAATCGGAGCCTGCACGACCGTCGATCGAGGGGCCATTGGACCGACCGTCATCGGCCAGGGCACAAAGCTCGACAACCTGGTCATGGTCGCCCATAACTGCGAAATCGGACGTCACAACGTGTTCGCGTCGCAAGTTGGCGTCGCGGGTTCTAGCACCACGGGCGACTATGTCCGTCTGGGCGGCCAAGTCGGGATCCGCGATCACGTGCATCTCGATTCCGGCTGCTCCGTTGGAGCCAAGGCCGGTGTCCACAAAGACATCCCCGCCGGTGAGACCTGGTTGGGAATTCCGGCCACGCATGAATCCGAACAAAAACGACTACTGATCTCGATGAAGCGCATTCCCGATATGCGGGACGCCGTACGAACTCTGGAGAAACAAATCGCCTCGCTGTCCGCCGAATTGGAACAACTCAAAGGAACCCCGTCGAAAATCGAAAACCCAAATCCTCGCCGAGCGGCAGGGTAGGGTGTTCGTGCAAACCGAAATTCCCATCAAAGCAACGGAAACAACCGCACGCCCACGCGTCGGTTCGTGGAATCTTAAGGACGAGACTTCCACTCACGTTTCTGTGTTAAAAGGTAACGACTCCATGGACGGAGCCGAAAAGAACTCGACGAAGACGACGGGACGCCGCGTAGGCCTGTTGGCCGGCGCCGGTCGATTTCCCATTTCGTTTGCATTGGCGGCACGCAAGCAAGGACATCATGTGTACGGAGTGGGCGTCATGGGAATGGCCCCGCCCGAACTTCGCTCGATTTGCCATTCGTATGTCGAAGCCCCGCTCGCCCGGATCGGCCGAGCCATCAGCCTGTTCAAGAAGGCTCGCATTGATCGCGTGGTCATGGCGGGCAAAATTGAAAAGACGGTTCTGTTTCAGCCTTTTCGCATGCTGCGATTGTTACCCGACTGGCGCACCATTCACATGTGGTTGTGCTATGCCCGTCGCGATCGCAAGGACGACACCCTGTTGCTCGCGGTCATTCGTGAGTTTGAACGCGATCACATTTATTTCGATTCCGCCCTCGATTATTGTCCGGAGTTGCTCGTGAATCACGGATTTCTCACGAAACGCAAACCGACGGAGTCTCAGTGGCGAGATATCCGCTTCGGTTGGGAACTGGCCAAGGAAATGGGACGACTGGACATCGGTCAGTCGGTGATCGTCAACGATCTGGCCGTCATCGCCGTCGAGGCGATTGAAGGCACCGATCGAGCCATTCGTCGGTCGGCCGAGCTTTGTCGCCGGGGCGGTTTCACCGTCGTCAAGGTGGCCAAGCCCGAACAGGACATGCGGTTCGACGTGCCGACGATCGGCGCTCAAACGATTCGCACGATGCACGAATCGGGCGGACGAGTCCTGGCCATCGAAAGCGGCAAGACGATCATCCTCGACGAAGAGGAAGTGATCGAACTCGCCGATAAACTCGGCATCGCCGTCGTCGCCGTGAGTGCCGTCGAAGTCGAAATGCGAGTCGCCAGTTAAGCCGCCCCTCCGCGTACGGCTTGGCCCGACCCAACGACTCGACGACAGCCGCAGGCACGGCCAGTGGCCTGCACATCGCCCACGTCGTCCCCACGACCACCTGCCGAGTCGCGACGTCAGTCGCATGTCACACCAGTCTCGCGTCAGACCAGCGGGGCCGAGATCTCCAAGAGATCCACGGCCGGTTGACGATTGCAGAAAATCGTCGCCAGCCGCCCGTAGGTCACGCCTCCCACGGGCATCTGCAGATGAGTGGCCAAAGCCGGGCCGGCGGTGATTTCCAGAATGGCTCCCAGATCAATCTGCCTCAGCACGTTGTGGTTGATCAGGATGCGGCCCAGCGGAATCTGCCCCGCAATGATCTCGCGACGCACGGCATCGGTCACGTAGTTCAGATGGAACCGAACAATCCCAAACTGCACGACCGAATCGGTTCCCTGCTTGAGCAGCAGGATCTTTCGAGCATACTCATCCCCGTTCAACTTGCTGTCGAGCACCCGCACGTCGACCGAACAGCCGTGATACTTCTCCATCTCGACCGTCATATGATGATCGTGGGCAAGCATCGTCTTATACGGCTCGGGTGTCGACGCCGAAGGAATATGAACCGCCCGCTGGAAGAGTGCCTCGGACTCGGGAAAGCGTTTGGTCAATGCATACAGTTCGTCGTGAGGGTCCATCGATTTCGTGCTCTTCAGTTCATTCGGTTGGGGAAGTGATCTGTGTTCTCGTTCAGCCGTGAGGCAACTTGGTCGTCATCATTCGTCCGTAATCGGCCTCGTTCTGTTGCTCATCGCCATCCTCAATTCGCCGCCAGCATGCTACCGACCAAATCAATCGCCACGATCGAATGGCAGACGACGACGCTGGCGACGGCCACATACCAGCAGGTCGAATTGATCGGGGCCGACTGGCGATGAATCGTGTCTCGTGGAGGCACACGAATCGGAAATCGCGCCGACTTCCATTCATGACCATCCTCTTGAATGTATCGCACTCGCGACTGCCACAGCCCGATCGTCAGCGCCACGACGGCGACGGCCGCGGTGGCGATCTCAAGCCATTCGAGCGAGGTCGGATGCATCCCTTCTCCAAAAGGATCACCGGCCTCGATTCGCACCGTCACCGCGGCCCACGAGTTATTCAGAAAGTGCAGCAGCATCGGCATCCAGAAGCTGCGAGTCCATAAATAAATCACGTGCATCGCGACACCCAGGGGGATGACCGACAGGGCATGCACGGGATGAAGATGGACCCCACCGAACAGCACCGACGTCAGGATGACCCCACCCCAGACACCCAGGTTGGCGATCAAGACACGGCCGATCGCACCGCGGAAGATCAGCTCTTCCCCGATCGCCGGCAGGGCCGCGACGATGACAATCATCAGCAGCAGCGGTGTCGTCTCGGACATCTCTTTGACCATCTCCATCGCATTCATCGAGTCGAAAAACTTGAGCTCCGGAAATTGTTCCGTGATCGCCTGCCAGCCCAGATGGAAGGGCAGACTGCACGCCGACACGCAAAAGCTCAGCGGCAGAGTTCCGCCGATCACGATCGCTAAATGTTTTAGGTCGGGGCGAGCGAAATTCAATTCCTGAAATGTCCGGCCCCAGTACCGCACGGAAACAGCCAGCATCGCCGCCAGCACGAAAAACGCCATTTCACCCGCCGTCACGATCAGCATCGACTGCGGATCATGAAAGTCGGTTCTGACGGTTCCCGTGCGGATCGCCACGATGACGATCAACGCGACGAACACAAACACCCCAGCCGACAGGTGCACGAACAACGTG
>CAIQIR010000110.1 GCA_903871875.1 uncultured Schlesneria sp. | reverse complement strand
CCCTTGAAATCCATACGAATCTTCCCGACACTCTGTTTTCACGGGTTTGCCTCCGTTCGTCCGTCGATCTCCTTTTGGCGAAGGGTTTACGCACGACGAGGCACCCGTGTTTGCTTATACCCAGTGAGAAATGCGGGCTAGGACACACTCATCGGGGCCACACTCATCAGTATTGCGGCTGAGCCACACTCAGCAGTGAGCCGAGTTGCGTCGAAGACATCATCGAACGCCCCAGACGTGGTTCGACCGAGATGCCCAGGCCGACGTTGTTCTTGCTGACGTCGATATTGCCGCCCAGATGGACCAGCAGCCATTCACCGACACGGGTGATCGTAAATCCCTGGCCCGCACTGCGACTTTGAGCAATGTCATATCCCGTCGTGGCCGACGTGACCCATTTGGGGCTCAGCACATAGCTGAAGGTCGTCGTGGCAATCTGGCTGTCGAGCGTTCCGCCCTTAACCTGACGCAGGCCGACATACACGCTGCCTCGCAGGCTGCGCTGACTGAGTACGCCCACGCTCCACAACTGCTGCCCTTCAGAGAAGAAGTCATACATGCTGCTGGCGAGAATCGAAGTCCGGTCGCCAACGTTCCAGGCGTAGCGAGAATTGACCAATCCAAATGTCTGGCCAAAATCATCTCGATTGGCGTCAGGGAAAATCGACGCGCCCAAATCCAGGGTCATCCAGTCCTTCACTCGCTGCAATTCAGGCGGTCCGACTTTCGTCTGCAACCGCTGATGCCAGTTGACGCGAATCACCTGTTGATTGGCCACCATTTCGCCATACGGGGCGGTGACCGAAGCGCCTGCTCCCGATCGGACGGCGTAAAACCGCGGATCAAATTGAACCGGCAGCACACCTCCGAAGGTGTCTTGCACGAATCGCATGCGGAAACGTTCCTGAGCGTTGTCGTCGATTTCGTTCCACTGGGCGATGTTGCTCAGATTCTGGTTCGAACCGGAAAGCCCGTATTCAAAATCGAATTGGGATTTGTGAGCCAAACCGTTCAGGTTGAAGATGTCGCTGTGAACCAGCGGAAAGATCCGCTGAAACGCGACGCTGCCGCGAAAACCGGCGCGTCCATACAGACGGCCCAGCGGTCCACCGGTCAAGCTGTCGCCCCAATACGCCGCTTCACCCAATGCAAACGGAGCGATTTTCAGCGGCCCCAGATTGAAGGGCGCCTCGACCTGATGCCGGGTTTGCGTGACCAGCCCGCTGCCGTTCGTCATGTAGGGCAGTGGCGTAAAGACTTCAGTGGGATCGGTCGGCGCAGCGGCCGAATTCATCACTCCGTAGCCAATCGAAGAATGGCTACTGTAGTTGGCCAGATTGTCGAGAATGGGTTCGCCCAGGAAATATAGATCGCCTCGCGGCAACCACTGGGTGTTGTTTTCAAAATTGTTCAGCTGGGTTCGACCCAGGATCGTGTACGCCGCGGTGTCGCTTAGCTTTTGATTGAACTGGGCCTTCGTTTCGAGATCTTTGCCGGTATCAAACTGTCGTTCGCGGAATGATTCCAGGAAGTTTCGATCGCTTACGTCGCTGAACTCGCTGAACAGTCCGGCATTGTAGTCATTGAGGTTGTAGCGGTTTTCCCATTGAAAGTAGCCGCGATTGTGGGTGGGAGGATTCAGGCTGCGGCGATCAAAGCCCAGGTTATCGTTGCCACCGTCGTTGACGTAGTATCCCAGCAACGAACCCAGGTACGAGTTACCGCTCTCGTCGGTGCCGGTGTAGTTCCCTTTAACTCCGGCCGCCGGACCGCGAAGACTGAGATAATCGGCTTCCAACCCCAACTTCACATTCGGGTTGTCGGGTCGCTTCAAACCGAACAACGAGAACGCATCCCACGTCGTCTTGATCTGCGTACCGAAAATCCGGTCTTGCGCCACGACCGCACCTTGCAGCGGTGTGTTGGCCCCAGTGTCGTCTGCGGGGAAGCTAACCCGCGGCGCGTTGAAGACGGGGAATTGATCGACCAGGAATTGCGTGTTGAGCGCCGTGACCCAGTAATGATCTTCGGGAACCAATTCCCCCGTCTTGGGATCGACTCGCGGCGCCGAGGTGTTCCCGAACAGACCGGTCGGACGATTCTCGAGGAAGATGTCCGAAGCTTGAACGCGGTAGCCGGGAACACCGTACTGACTGGTGGTGATCCAGGCGTTCTGTGCGTGAAAGTTCTTGTCCGAATTCTGTCGAATCCGATCGGCTCGCAAGCGGATGCTGCTGTTGAGCTGCGGGATAAACGTATCGAGTTCGGCGTCGAGGATCAGTGCGCGGTGATCGCGAGCATCGTAGAAGGCGCGACTGGCATGAATCGTGTTACTCAACTGCCGCATGTTGTCGCGTTGGCGAATAACAATGTTGCCTTCGAGATAGACCTGGTATTTCTGATCGGCAGTCTGTTGCTGGTTTTCGCTGAAGTCGTCTGTCCAGATCACGACACGATCGGCCATCATATCGATGACACCGAAATCGATGCCGCCCTCGAGCGCGATGCCCTCGACCAGAATATTGACCCCTTCGGTAATCAACGTCACCTGTTCGGGCGGAGTTGTGTCGTTCGAAAGCTGGCTGTAAATCCGATAGGGACTCATAAAGCTTCGCGGCGAGACCCGGATTCGCCGCATGGCCCCGGGGTTCTGCATCGTGACGGTTTGCCACGTCGGATCCTGGGCCGCGGCTGCAGCAACCGTCATTTGCGTTTGCTGCAGCTTGGTCCGTGCCGGCCCGGCTTTGCGTTGAATGGCCCGCTTGTAGAGCGGATCGTCGACACCCAATCGGTCGGTCGCGCGGCCACGCACGTCCAATGTGATCCCACGAGCCGCGTCGAGTTCCAGCCAATGCGACTGATCCGTCCGCGAACTGGTCCCCTCTTCAATGCGGACATCTCCTTCGAGATAGACCGTCATGCGTTCGACCGTTCCTGGCGTTTCTTCCGAATCGTGCGCCCAGATCACCATGCTTTCGGCACGATAAGTCGCATCACCCTGCGCGATTTGGCACTGGCCGCGGAAGATGGCGATGGTCCCCTGATCATCGTGCCATTCCTGGCTCCATTCGGCCGAAATCTGAATCGGCGAAACGCCGCGTCCCACTAATGCTTCGTCTGACGAACCGCGCATGGGAGCGCGCGACAGCATTACGACGACCGTGAAAATCACAGCCGACGCCATCAGCAACCAACCGGTCGTGAACTGGTGGTTCTTGCCCGTCACGGGCACTCCCAAAATGAAGGTATTAACAGGTCAGAATGGAATCTTGAGAACAAACTCGAGCGATCTACGGAGCGATTGCCCCGACCTCGAAAGGGCCGGGAGTATATGCCGCCTTAAAAAAGCGGTCAATTTGGGTTCCGGCGAGTTCTGCCGATCTTGGCCCGATCTAAGGCGGTCCCGCGTAGAATTCGGCCCGCCAAACCCGATTTTCTCAAGAAGTGAGTGCCAGGATGGACGTTACGCGCGGAGAGATGCGCGCAAAGCGGGGTCCGCCAAGAGGACAAATGCCCCTTGGGCTTGGAAGAATGCCACGCCCCGAGGACCGTCGACCGGGAGGCTGATTTTGACGAGAGGGCGCGGCGAAACTGCGACACACCTGGCTGCGATCGGGCGGCTTTGACCAGCCTCGTGGTAAATCCCAGGCTAGGACGGTGCCATCGCCTCGGCGTCGTGCTGGGCTTTATCCATGATTGTCGAATGCATTTCGGCAAATTGCCGCTGGAATTTGTCGTCAGCAAACGTACACAGAAATGGCAGAAACGGATTACTGGAAACGTCATAGCCCAACCGCGTGTTGTGACGTTGCAGATGATTGGCCATGTGATCCGACACTGCAATCAATGCCGTTAACTTCTGACACAAGGTGGCCATCTCTGGCTGATGATGCCACAAAATCACTTCCTGCAACGGTTCGGGCAATTGTTGATTGATGGCATAATAGGCCCCCAGCCGTGTATGGTCCGTCCCGACAACGCGGCGTTCACGGTTCAATTGTTCCATCGAATCTTCGAAGTCGAGCGGATCAAATTGGAAGAATTCATCGGGGTTGGTAATCGCCAGCAACGTGCGTCCAAAATCATGGATCAGGCCGGCGGTGAATTCTTCACCCAGAAAGCCCAGGCAAAACGCCTGATTCATGTGCATGGCCAACAGAGCCGTCGTAAATCCATGCAGCGACAAAACGCGTCGGATCTCTTGCTGACTGAGCGAGATCCGTTTCATCAGGCTGGTGACACTGGCCGTCAGAATCAAGTTCTGACATTGCACCAATCCCAGGCGAAGGACCGCCTGATGCAAGCTGATGATCGGGCTCGTGGGACAATAGAGCGCGCTATTCGCGAGCTTCAGCATGTCGGAGGTCAATTTGACGTCGCGTTCGACAACGGCCGAGTATTCGGAAATCGAGCATTCGGGCTTCTTCGCAACCCGCATCGCCTCGATCGCCGCCGCAGGCAACATCTGCAGTTCGGATGCTCGGGCTTTTAATCGGGCGACGAGTGCGGGAGGCGGCAAAAACAACTCGTGTTCTTCGGGTGTAAATGGCATTCCCACGATGCGATTCCTAGGTCGACGCGATGCTGAGCTCGGGCGAGGTTGGCGGCGAAGTCAATTCGGACGCGGAGCGGCGGAAATTGTTTCTTCGTAGACTCTGAACCAAATCCGAAGGCAACATGAACTGCACAGCGTTTAAGTCACTGACAAATTCGTCGGGCGGCTGAACAGATTCGGTTTCGGCCAGCAGGGGCAGCGCAAGGGCTTTCGCCAACGATGGAGTCGCCGGCGGGGGCGAACCACCAAGCGTCATCTCGGCCGTATCGTGGGATTTTTCCATCTCATCCGTCCCCGATGATGAACTCCCTCATCGCTTGAGCGACTTGCTTGCCGTGCATCGGTAGCTCGAGTGAAGATCATGATTGATCGCATAGTACCTTTTTTCGACGATGTTCACTTGAGCTCATCAGGCTACTTCCGATGTCGCATCAGGTTTTTCCTGAGATCTGTCAACAGTGCGGTTTTTTCAAATCAGACGGATCCTCTCTAAATAGACCGCGATCATCGTCCCGCCGACGAATTCAACGCGTCACCAGAATTTTCATAATGCATTGATAAACAACTGTTTGCAGCGAATAAAAACCGAAGGAAACGGCCTTGGGAGTCCATCCGCACCCGCCGAAATCCCTCACAGGGTTTCGTCCGGATAGACCAAAAACGAAATCCTGACGTGGAAATCAACCACCCAGGACAGCCAAAAAACGACTCAAGCAAATGAAGCTCGGAACCGGGGAGAAATGCTGGAACGATCATCCTCAGCAACGGATAAATTGCCGCTGCGGAGAACATGCCGCCAGAAAGACGAAAGGGGCTTCCGCTTGGTCGGAAGCCCCCTTCATTGGAATTCTCGTCACCGCATCCGGTGTTCGACCCTGCGGTCGACCGAGCGGTTCAATCGCCCAGGATTTCTTTGGCGATCCGCTTCAAGGCTTCACTTTCGATCTGACGAACGCGTTCACGGGTCAGGCCGAGCGATTCGCCAATTTCCTTGAGTGTTCGTGGCTCCGCGTCGTCGAGACCGAATCGCATGCGAAGAATGGTGGCTTCACGGGGATCCATCGTATCGAGCATCCGAAACACATGTTTCAGATTGTCGGTATCGAGCAGCTCGTCTTCGGGCCCCTTGGCCTTCTGATCGGCGACCATGTCACTCATCAACCATCCGCCCTCTTCGTCATCCGTTTGGGGCGTTTGCGTATAGAGCTGAATCGCCGTTTTCACAATGCTGAGCTTTTTCTTGGGCAACCCAAGCTCTTTTGCAACTTCGTCTTGCGTCGGGGGACGACCGAGTTCGTCGTCCAGCTTGGCCGTCGCGCGTCGCCATTTGGTCAGCAATTCGACCATGTAGGCAGGAATACGAATGGTCTTCGCCGAATTGATCAGGGAGCGCTTGATCGACTGCTTGATCCAGTAACTGGCATACGTGCTGAATCGCGTATTCATGTCGGGGTCGAAGCCCTCGACCGCTCGCAACAGCCCCAGATTGCCTTCTTCAATCAGATCCTGCAGGGGAAGCCCCTTGTTGGTGTAAGCCCGGGCGATGTTCACAACCAATCGCAGATTGGCGCGAACCATCCGATCGCGAGCCGAACTTTCGCCGTTGGTGATCCGACGGGAAAGCTCCTTCTCTTCATCGGCCGTCAACAAAGCCGTTTCGTTGATTTCACGAAGGTATGTCTCCAGTGGAGTTTGCACCGAGGACAGAGACTCGCGGAGCCGGGTTGTTTTGGCCATCTCAGGGGTCTGCCAATCAGGAGTATTTAGAGGTAAGAGGCGCCACCTCCTGTGGCCACAACAAAGGGACTGAATGATCAGTCTTCTCTCTTTATCGGTTCGACCCGGACGAAATTTCAAAGGGAGACACTCTGAACGTTAGTTTCGGTCAGAGAATCCTGGTAAGAGGCGCAAAAAAACGGCCCTGCGGAAGATGCCGCAGGGCCGTGTACTTTTTCGATCAAATTCTGATCGGACTTCTTGACTTTCGCCGAAGTCGGTCAGAACTACTCTTTTTCAGGTGTCGCGCTCAGCGAGAACAATGGCCCCCCTGATCCGCCTTCCATTCCACCCTTGAGCTCAGCCTTGGGCTTCGGAGCCGCTGACGCATCGCCGGCCTTCGATTCGTCCGTGCCACTGAGATCCAGATTGGATTTACGGCTGAGTCCGATTTTGCGATCGGTGGAATCAATCCGCAGAATCCGCACATCCAGCTCTTGTCCGACTTTGACGAATGTTTCGGGGTTTTCGACCTTCTGGTCGGACAGTTCCGAAACGTGCAGCAGACCTTCGAGTTCAGGCTCCAATTCCACGAAGACACCAAAATTGGTGATCTTGGTGACCTTGCCGATGACCTGTGCACCGGGTTGGTACTTTTCGGGAATCGTCGTTTCCCATGGATCGCCGGCCAATTGCTTCAGCCCCAAAGCGATTCGCTTTCGCTCTTGGTCGACCGAAATCACCTGGCAGGTGATCGGGTCGCCCTTCTTCAGCATTTCGTTGGCATGAGAGATCTTGCGGGTCCAGGACATATCGCTGACGTGCAGCAATCCATCCACACCCTCTTCCAATTCGATGAACGCACCGTAATTGGTGAGGTTGCGAACCGTGCCGCTGACGCTGGCGCCGGGTGGATACTTGGCAGCGACTTCGTCCCAGGGATTCGGTTGGGCTTGCTTCATGCCCAGCGAAATCTCTTGCTTGTCCTTGTTGATGCCGAGCACGACCACATCGACTTCGTCGCCAGGATTGACGAGTTCGGTCGGATGATTGACGCGCTTGGTCCAGGACATTTCGCTGATGTGCACCAGGCCTTCGATCCCGTCTTCCAGCTTGACGAACGCACCGTAGGACATGACGTTGACCACTTCGCCACGAATCTTCGTGCCGACGGGGTATTTGCCTTCGACGTTGTCCCAGGGGCTCTTTTCCTTCTGCTTGAGACCCAGCGCGATTTTTTCCTTGTCGCGATCAACATGCAGAATGATGACTTCGACTTCTTGATCGATCTTCACCATTTCCGACGGATGGCCAATACGGCCCCAGCTCATGTCGGTGATGTGCAACAAACCGTCGATACCACCCAGGTCCACGAACGCACCGAAGTCGGCGATGTTCTTGACCGTGCCCTTGCGCAGTTGGCCTTCGGTGATTTCGGACAGCAAGTCCTTCTTCATCTTTTCGCGTTGCAGTTCGATCAATCGGCGACGCGAGACCACGATGTTACGACGGGATTCGTCGATCTTCAGAATCAAGCACTCGATCGTCTTATCGCGATAGAATTCGATATCCTGCGGACGGCGAATGTCGACCTGACTGGCGGGCAGGAAGACGTTGACGCCGATGTCGACCAGCAGTCCGCCCTTGATCTTCCGCAGCACCTTGCCGGCGACAATATCGCCTTCTTTGTGGGTGCTGATGACCTTTTCCCACTCGCGAATTCGGTCGGCCTTCTTCTTGGAAAGCAGAATCAAACCGAATTCGTCTTCAATTTCTTCGAGCAGAACCGAGACCTTGTCACCGGCGACGGGAGGAATTTCCCATTCGTCGATCGGAACAATCCCTTCGCTCTTATATCCAATGTCGATCAGAACCTCTTCGCCTTCGACGCGAACAACCGTTCCTTCGAGAACCGCGTTGACGTCATATCCTTCATCGCGACGGTTGTAGAGGTGGTCGAGGCTTCCTTCCTCAAGGTGTTCCGCTTCGGCGAGCGAAATGTCGGCCGCCATTTCCAGCTCTTCGTCGCTGATATCAAATTCACGCAGTAGATTCCGATCAACCATGCTAATTCCGATGTACTGTTGCGGCGATGGCCGAGGACGCCTCGACTCAGCACCGTGGATTCAGGGGCGGCGACGGGGCGCTGCACCGATCCAAGAAGCAAACATCGATCCCGCCGACACGGAACTTCCGCGTCTGCTTACGAAATCGAAGTCGCGAATTCTAGCAGAGGAGCTGCGGATTGGGCTAGGGGACAGCACATTTCCGTTCATTTTCCGCCTGCAACGAGCGGATTTCGTGAAGTTCGACGCCATCGAAGTGAAGAGGGCACCTGCCGCACGGACTGGTTCTGTGGTCCCCAGAACACCGCAGAAAACAGCCCATCTTCTCAGGAATGGTCCGTCACGCCGTCGGCGATCATCCGCTGGGCTTCACGAGCGGCTGTTTGATAAATCCCGCGATAATCCTGCGGCAGCGATCCCGAATTGACGCGTGCCAATTGCCTGAGAGCGGCCGTCGGTCGCTTCAGATATTTGACATAGAGCACCGCCAATTTGACCCGCTGCCGGTCGGCGTCGGCGTCAAATCGGCGAATATATTCGTCCAAAAGGGCCGCCGATTCGCTAACCGCACGAGCTTTGAACAATCCATTGGCCAGCATCCGCAGCTCTTCTTGCGGCAGCCGGTAATGGGCATCGATCGCGCGGTATTGCTGGAATTCGGCCAGTGCCCCGCGGAAATCTCCTTCGAACAGCGACTGACGAACGCAAGCGGTCGCAAAACCTGGCTGTGCCGCTGGCCGTCGAGACGGAATGGGAGGCGGTGCCGGCATCGGCGCCGGAAACGCCACCTCGACCGACGATTTCCCCAGCGTTTTCGCCTCCGGCTGCCGGCGCGGGGGTTCGATTTCGTCAGAGGCCTCGTCCGGGATCTCAAACGGGTCGTCGATCGAATCGAGTTCCACTAACTTGGGCTTGGCTTTCTTCTTTTTCTTTTTGACCTCAGCATCCGAGTCAGGATTGTTTTGATTCAGTTCATTGATCGAACCCGGATTTTCGGGGCCACTGACCGAATAGTAGTTGTGCCAGCCGGCCACTTCTTGCGCTTCGAGATGACGTCCGCTGAGCACCGAGAACAAATCCCAATTCTCACAATCGACCCAGTGCTGTTTGACGAACAGGACACCCAACGCGAATCCGCTGATCGCGCCGACGGCATGACCGACTTCACTGGACGCCACGAATCCCCGCGAACTAAAGACCGCGCACAGGATCTCGGTCACGATATAGAAACCGCAAAAATAGAGATATTCAAACTCGAACACCCCTGATCGAAAGCCGAGCCAAAGACAATGAATCTCATTCCGCGGCGCCCAGACCAACACGATCGCCATCAGGCCGTAAATGATCAGCGATGCGCCGCCCGCTCCCACATGGTCGGCTTCGATCGCCGGATCGTCTTTGCCCACGGCAATCGCCGGATCCGCGGCATTCGGATCTAACTTAGGAAGAACCAGACCATCATCGCCCATGTCCGGAATTTCTGGCTCTTTGCCGCCAGGCGCATCTTGAGCCAACAGAGAATTGTCGTGCCACAGCCAGGCAGCGGGGGGATTGGATTCGTGCTGTACCAACGCGTCATCGGGGATGTACCCCAGCATGGCCGCCTGAATGACGAACCCGCCAAAGATCCCGATGCCAAGATAGACACCCAGGAATTTCAACCAGCCCAGCTTCCCTTCCACCACAATGCCGAACGCCCACAGGAAAAACATGTTTCCGATCAGGTGCCCCGGACCAAAGTGCAAAAAGTTGTAAGCCACCCACTCCAACGGGTGCAGGCCCCGCCCAAAAGTCAGGATCCAACCGTGATTGTGCGCCCCCATCCCCGTCAGCATGAACGTGAGCGTATTCACGACGATCAAAGCGATCGTCATCCAGGGAAAATAATAGATCGGGGCGTCGGTGCTGTACGGAATGATCATGCTTCACCTCGCAGCCTTGAATAGGCGATCAGTGAAAATCCGTTGATGCGATCCTTCTTCATAATCATCCACGCAACATTTGTCCATCACTGGCGGAGCGGGCCTGCAAAGTCGCTACCTCGAAAATTGCCGTCTCGCTCCGCCTTAGAAAAGCGGCAGCAGAGACATGGCGTGTGACGAGGGGATCGAATCCAAACAATGCCGTTTAGCAATTTGGCTATCGTCTCGGCGGAGAGAGACGGTTACTTTGGCCAAGACAATTCGACGTCTTAGACACGCAGTCCGGCCTGCGAAAGCGGTTGTCCACTGCCGAATCAGTCCAGCCGCAACAGGACGAACTTCAGGTACCGAAACTCCGGCAGCGCCAGCGGGCTGGGATGATCGGCCGGCTGCCCCGTAATCGTGAGCACCGTTCCACGACGACGCGCCTGCGAGATTCCTTCCTCACAACATTCGAGAAACATCGTCAGATCGATATGACTGGAACAGGAAGCAACCGCTAGCAGTCCTTGCGAAGCGACGACGCGCGCCCCCGCCTCGATCACCTTCTGATAGGCCGACATTGCCTGCGGCACCGATTCGCGATTCGGAGCAAACGACGGCGGATCGAGAATCACCACATTCCAGCGCTGTCGCTGGCGAGTCGCATCGGCGAGAAAATCGAAAGCGTCACCGACAATTCCCGTATGTTGCGACTCGGGGAATCCATTCAATCGCCAATGCTCCTGCGCCGTCGCAATCGCCGCAGGAGCAATATCAACGGACGTGACCTCGGCGGCTTTCCCCGCCCCGGCCGCAAGCGAAAAGCCACCGGTGTACGAGAAGATATTGAGCACTCGCGCGTCCGCCGACCAGGCACGGATCAATTGTCGATTCTCGCGCTGATCCAGAAAAAAACCGGTCTTCTGTCCACGAACAACATCCGCCGTGAACGACAAACCGTGCTCCAAAAACGAAACCGGTCGATCCGGTTCATCACCGACGATGGCACGTCCCGCAGCTCCCCGTTCCTTCTGCCGTTCAAAGACGCGAACCAACGCTCGTTCTTTTGCCAGCCAGGCCCCGATTTCGGCGACATTCCAGAATCCGATCGGTCCTTCACCATCCAGTTTGATCACGCCGGTATCGCCGTACAGATCCGCCACCAGACCGGGCAGTCCATCACCTTCGCCATTGATAGCCCGAAAACCGGTCGTCGGCCCGGTCGCCGAAAATGAACTACGCAGCGCCAATGCCGCTCGCAGTCGACGTTCGGCCCAGCGATCGTCCAGTTTGACCTCAGGATCGGTCTCGCAAATTCGTAGTGCCAAAGGACAATCGGGGTCGTAAAACCCGCGTGCCACCGGCTGCCCCTTGCGGTTATCGAGCAGCACAGCGGGGGAACCGGCCGGCGCGGAAGGCAGATCGCGCAACGCATCGGCATAGACCCACGGGTGTCCCCGCTTGATCGTCCGAACCAGATCCCGATTCAATCGTAACGTCACGGGCGACGAGGAAATTTCGATGAGCGACATACGGCCAAGGATAAAGCATGCCGCGAGACGGATGAAGGATGAACGGCCGGAAAAGCGGTTGTGATTCCGACCAACGGTGATTTTGTTCGACAAACGAGAGAACCAAGCGTCTGTACGCGTGCCAGGACGAATGTGTGTCGCCACGTCGCTTGATTGGCGTTCCCGTCGGCAGTAGAATCCCGCCCCCAGCCCCTATAGCTCAATTGGTAGAGCAAATGACTCTTAATCATTAGGTTCTAGGTTCGAGCCCTAGTGGGGGCAATTTTACACAGAGCTAAACCCTCTCAGAGAAACAAGTTACAGCGAAAAACCTTGCGTAAAATCGACTGTGTAAACGGGAATCAAAAAACCCACTGACTTTTGTCAGTGGGTTTTGCTTTTTATTCTCTCCGATCAATTAGCGGCATCCCGCGGGTCTTTCACGTGCATCACATCACCGCTGCCCCCAAGTTCTGACCATCGAACAAGCCACGACGAAGGCTTTGTAATCTGGGACTGGGGACCGAGTTTCATATGTCCAGCCCGATTGAAAGCGAGGACGGCCCAAAACCAGAATACCAGCACGATTTCATCGACGTGAACGAATTTCCGAAATGCGGGCGGCGGAAGAAGATCACGATCGAAGACGAAACGAAGGGGAAGGACGTGGCAGTGGAAAAGTTGCCAACCGACGTGAAAAATGAAAAGAAGACCGGCGAGACCTGGTTCGTCTATATCCTGCGTTGCGAGGACGGCACGCTCTACACTGGGATCACGAATGATTTGCCCCGTCGATGCGATCAGCACAATGCCGGAACAGCCTCACGTTACACGCGTAGCCGCTTGCCCGCTGAACTGGTTTATCAGGAAATCCAAACCAGCCGCAGTCTTGCCCTGAAAAGGGAGTTGGCGATCAAGGGCCTGTCGCGGCAGGAAAAAGATCAGTTGATCCGAGATGCCAGACAATGAGAGACGATCCCAAATGATTCTTCGGGTCTCCCAAAAACTGAATTCCAAGATCAAAATTGGAGCATTGCAAACGCTGCCTTTGGACGAGAACCCATTTGCCGATTGGTCTGCAAATCTGTTCGTGTCAGATCGAACGCAGTACATCCTGGTGAGCAATACGAAATCGCTCTACTCGACGGTGATTGATGGCAAAGGAATCACGAACGACAATCAGATCATTCAACAAGCCTTGAGTAGCATTCGAGAGTTCCTGGAACGAGACGGGTATTTGTCGATCTACGAACGATTCATCGCTCCTTCAACCGGAACGGTTCATTTCGCCAAGTCGTTGAATCGTTCGATCACGGGCTCGATCAATGAAATTGTCGAGTTGGCGAAACGGGCGTTGATTGAAGATGGTCTGCCGCCTCATCAAGTCGGAATTCATCTTAACGATCTGCTTCTTTCGGGAATTGCCGTGAATCCAAAGGACAAATATGCCAAACCGCGAGAATCGTTTCAGGCGTTGGTGATGACCATTGGACGAGGGGAAAAGTAGAGCGGACTTGATGAAGGCCGGTCACTTGTTTGCAGCAACGGTGCTGAAGCGCCGTCGGTTGAGTTTGTGAAGACGACACTCCACTATTGAATCGGGAAATTCACAGCATGATTCACTTGAACGACTTAAAGAGCGATTCGTTCCGAATCGCGATCGCGGCGATTCTGTTGATGTCGTTGACAACCGCTGGTCGAGGTGCTGATCAGTCGCAGTCACTCACAGAAAAGAAGGTGCCGCAACGTACCCGGCGCGTGCTCTACAACTTCGATGGCGATTCGTGCCTGACGACGAAGGCCGGCGGCAAAGGGCCAGTGCCGGTGAATGCCGACGACGTGAAGCATTTGATCGCCGAGGTCGCATACGAGGGGAGTCTGGTCGACACAGTGCTGGTCTGCATCAACGCGCAGGTGATGTACTATCCGACGAAAGTGGGCACGATGCGCGGCACACAGTCGACCCCTGAGGAACGCGAGAAATGGCCGGCGTCGGAGAAGCAGCGATTCCAGAATCTTCAATCGCTCTTCGAGAACGGAACGGATCCCTATGCGATCATGCTGGCGGAAACGAAGCGGCGTGGCCGCGAGGCTTTGCTCACGTTTCGCATGAACGATGATCACGGCAACGACTTTCTCCGCACTCAGTTCCTTATGGACCATCCCGAATGGCGGTTGGGAACCCAACAATATCGCGGCCTGGGAGCAATGGACTTCGGGCGAGAGGAAGTGCGCGACTACACATTCAGGCTGATCGAAGAAGCGGTCCGACGCTACGAATGCGACGGTATCGAACTCGATTTCAATCGCTTTCCGACGTTCTTCAAAGACGGCTCAACGGAGGAACGGGTGGCGAAAATGAACGCACTTGTGGAACGGATTCGCCAGCTGCTGGATGAACTCGGAAAAATGCGCGGCAACCGATTGATAGTCGGCGTGCGGATTCCGTCGAACTATGGGCGCACGCCTCCGACACCAGAGACAGCGCGCGGGCTCGGTTGCGACGTGTCAGATTGGGTCAAGCGCGGCTGGGTCGATTACGTCGCGGTCTCTGAATTCCTTCTCGAGCGCGGCGATCTGCCGATTGGTTTGTGGAAGCAGGCGATCACGACCGTTCCGGTCTACGGCGGCATTGAATGTACGAAAGGGGGCGGCCAGAAGAATCTCACCGCCGACGAATATCGACAGGCGGCAATTCACCTCATCAAAGAGGGAACCGACGGCATTTATTTGTTTAACTTCTTCACGTCGCGTGAAGGGGGCGAAAAGGCCTACGAACCGCCATTCGAAGTTCTTCGTGATTTAGTGCGCCCTGATTG
>CAIQIR010000109.1 GCA_903871875.1 uncultured Schlesneria sp. | reverse complement strand
GGGAGGGGTTCCGCCGCAAGGCGGACCCCTATCCCGATTTTTTAGACCTTGGAATTCGAAATATCAGCTTTTCGGCTTTGCAATAGGTGAGTATCAGCAAGAGGGTTCGTTGGGAGCCATTCAAATGGACAATTTCGACAATCTCCTATTGGCTCTTCATCACTCTGCTCTCGGTGATTTTCCTGTTCAGCAAACCAAGTGCTACCGGGCAACCCGAAAACCATTGAGATAGTAACGGTAACCAGCGGTTCGCCCGCGGCGATTGGCAGACCGCGTGGATTCGGCACTTAGGGACCAACAGCCGCTACGCTCGACACGATACTCTGAGCCGTTTGTCACCTTCGGATTGGTTCCCCCCGGTAACTTGTCGATCATCACATCTTCACACCATTCCCAAACGTTCCCATGCATGTCGTATAAGCCAAACGGATTCGCATGCAACTGTCCCACCTCGTGCGCGTACTGCTCATACTGCGCATTGCCTTTACCGTAAATGCCACCATACCACGCATATTTCCATAAATCCGTGACGTTGTCACCGAAACTCCATGGGGTCGGTGTTCCCGCACGGCAACTCCATTCCCATTCTGCTTCCGTCGACAGCCGATATGTAATCCCCTCTCGCTGACTAAGCTTCTTGACAAACTCCTGCGCGTCGTTCCAACTGACATACGTCGCGGGATAGTTCGGGCCGTCTTTGCTGAACTCTTTTGTCTTCCACGGTGTCGTTCCCATGATCGTTTGCCATTGCTCTTGAGTTACCTCAGTCTTTCCCATCCAGAACGGTGAAGTTAGTACCACCTCCGCCTGGTCTTCGTTTTTATCCTGATCTTCTCGGCCCTTCTCGTTCCACGGGCTTCCCATCGTGAATTTCCCCGGCGGGATCAGGACAAACTTCATTCCAATGCCGTTCGTATCTTCCACGGTCACGCCGAGATGGGCTGCCCAAGCTTTCTGATGACTCTCTGCCACCTCAGCGTCGAACGGAATCAACGCAATCGGCGGTACATTCGTCTCCCAACGCCCTGATTGCAATTGCCGCCAGTCTTTGTCTCTTCCTGGCCAAATAATCTGCACTACGTCGTCACGAAGGCGAATGCGGACACCGGTCGCACGTGTGATGTCGAGCAGATCCACGTACTCTTTTGTTCGTGCGATCTCATCGTAGAAAAAGGCAATTCTGGCGTCATGATTATTACTTTCACGCCATTTTTTCGAACCAACCTTCTCAAAGTATCGCGGCTGCCCCTTCCAGATATGACGCGTGTCATTCGATTCGGTGCCGGCGTTCTTACTGTTGGCTACGGGAGGCGCGACGACAGGAGTCGGCTTCGGGGCAATTGGTTGAACACCAATCGTGGCGACCGTGGTACCGTCGATGGTCACGCTGCCATCCAGCAGTGTCACCTTGACGATCCGCTTTTCACCGGACTTGAGAGTGATCTCTTGCGTGGCCGATTCGATGGCGACATCGTCGTGAAGGACTTTCAGCGTGTGACTGGCTGTTGGGCTGACGCGAATCGGGCGGTTGTCATTTCCAAACGTGATGGTCGTCCCATCGAATTGGACTTTCAATGTCGGGTCATCGATCTCAATCTGAACGATGCCATAGGGCGTGGGAAATAGAATGATCGCCATCAGGACAATCAGGCCCGCTCCCGCACCGCCGAGGACCGTCCAGCGGCGAAGAGGTGGTTGTGAGTTCCACCAATTCCTGAGCAACGTCAAAAGGCCGGTCGATGGTTTCTGCCGTGGGCGTTGCTTTTTCGGAACGGCATTCATCAATTTGCTGGTTGTCGGCACTGTATTTTGTATGCTCGAAGCGTCGGATACCGCATTGGGATCAACCGTTTCGATGGGAATCGCCAAATCTGCGGGGGCTTTCAGATCGATGGAATCCAACTCCTCGATCACCTCGGCACACGTGGAATAACGATCGTCCTTCCGCTTGGCGATCATCTTGTGACAGACGGCCGCCAATTGCGGATGCAGATGTTGGTTAAGACTTAGCGGCGATGGTGGTTCTTGAACACACTTCTTGCCCATCACCTCGATGGCACCGCCCGTGAACGGCCATTCGCCGGTCAGCATCTCAAACAACATCACTCCCACCGCATACAGATCGCTACGGTGATCGATGTCCTCGGCTCTACCTGTGGCCTGTTCAGGGGACATGTACGCCGCCGTGCCGACGATCATTCCCTGCGTCAGTCCTGCGTTCGAAGAAGCAAGTGTCTTCCGAGCCAAACCGAAGTCCATGATGACCGGCTCGTTCTTTTTGTTCAGCATCACGTTTTCGGGCTTCAGATCCCGATGGATGATCCCCTTCTCGTGAGCGGCCTCGAGCGCGCGAAGAATCTGCTGGATGAGGCGGACGGCCTCATCCGAGTCCCGCCGCCGTCCCGTTCGCTTCATGAGCTTCTTCAGGTCTTCGCCTTCGATATATTGCAGCGCGATGAACCGGATGCCGTCAATCTCGCCTGCGTCGTAGACCTTACAGATCAGTGGATGATCAACCTTCGCCGCGGCCTTGGCTTCAACCTCCATCCGCTTGAGCAATGTGGCCGAGCCAGACGCGGAAACCCGCGCCACCTTTAAGGCTACAGGCCGATCCAGTTCCGTATCCCGCGCCAGATAAACGGCCCCCATCTGTCCGCGACCGAGTTCCTTCTTCACCTGATAACGTCCGAACAGCATCGGTAAGACTGGGAACGGCCCGCCGGGGAGAGGCACGGAATCCGCCGCACGGGCGGTTTCAGGGAGCGGGGAGCCTGCGGAACGATCTGGTTGGGCGGCTTGAGCGGCATCGACCGGGGAGTTCTTGGACGAATGTTTGGGCGACTTGGCCATGTTTCAATTACCGCAGTTCCAGCAAAGGCCTGATGGGAATATCAAGTCGGTTTTACAACGAGTTCTTTCACGAGGTCTCTCCGCCCGAAGGTGCAGAGATGATGTCGAGTTGGGCAAATTCGGTTCGTACTTTCTGCGTCGCCACACTGGTAGATGCGAAAAGCCTGAATCTTTCCGACAAACAATTCGAGATGTTTCACGGGGATTTCCAAAAGGTCTTGGGAATTAGACCAAACCGGCGAGGGGTTGTGTATTCTGAAACAACGTCAAGCTGAACAAGGCGTTGCATTCGTGAATCTTGTTACCGCGTCTGCACGTTCGCGGAATACGGACACTCGCAGATAAACTTGTTCGGGGTCCGTGCAACTATCCCAATGGAGGTCATGTGATGATGCGATCAATCAGTCTTCCTCTCGTTCTGATCATCGTTGGTGCCTCGATTTTCGCTGTGACAGATTCTGGATCGGAAGCCAGAGAGAAAGCCGCATCGAAGATCTCCAGGGAAGTTCTGGAAAGGCGACGGGAAGCGGCACGAAAGATCTTTCGTTTGAATCTTGAGAGATGCAAAGCCGGGGAAGCACTTCTCGATGAAAGTCTTTCAATGTGGTCTGAACGCTTGCTCGCTGCCGAATTGGCGATGATCGACAATCCTGCGGACCGAATAGCGGCGCTCAAGGCGCATGTGGAGCGTCAGAGAGAAGTGGCAAGAATTGCGACGACGATCGCGGAATCCGGCCAAGGCCGCGACGATGTGGCAAAGTACTTTCTCATCGACGCCGAGATTCAGCTTCAGGAAGCGACATCTGAGTGATTTGGTCGATCATCAGGGCATGTGGCAAGTCCGCTATGTCAGACATGTTATCGGCGTTTTCCTAGTCGACCTTCCAAGAAAATCCTTCGACAACGACTTGGGGGTTGATCACGCTGCGGTTGCCGCCGCCAAGAAGGCGTGAAGTTGATCTTCCCACGCTTCCACGACCCACCCAAAAAATTCAATTGGTGTCCAGTCGCCCCGGCAAATCAGCCGCTATTCACGCGACGTGAAAAGCACATCGGCTCAAGCGGAGTGTTAGATCGCGCCATCGAGAGATGAAAGTGGCGAGGAACAGAGCTGAAGAAAGGCATACAAATCGCCTTTCGCGCAGTAACCATTGACCAGCTTCAGTGTTTTGTCGAATGGATTGCATGTCGCAACACCATTCTTGAGGGGGATATCCATAAATACGCCGTCCGGACCTTGTTTCCAGACGCCGTGAGCATGAACGCAAATGAACTCACCGACAAGTGCGCCGACGGGAAGCACGAATCGCCAATAGAACCCCTCTTTCGCGAAGGTGTCCTTGAGCTTGAGTTGATCAGCAAACAATCGATCCAAAATCCAGGCGGCGGCTTCGCGATCCGCGAAGTCAATCGTGATACCATACGCTCTTGCAAGCCCTTTTCTGCCCTCGTCGACAAGCGCAGGCAGGTCTTCAAGTTGCACCTTGCGAATTGCGGCGGATGCTTGCGCGTTGCCTTTACGTAAACGCACGAGTCCCCAGAGTAAAGTGACGCCAACGAGCGCCATGACAGCAATTGAAATAGAGAGAAGCATGTCCGCGTCGCCTGACCCAAAAGAATCAAACTCAACGACTTTCCGCTCGTGAATGCGGTCTACTGACAGGCACAACATTGTTACGAGGCCGGTTTTGCTGGTCAACGGCATCCGCTCGATCGCCCCATTTTTAACATCGTTAAAACAAGTCTCCAATTCCGATATTGCAGTGACTCGTTGGACGGTCTCGCCCGGCCAGGATGCCACGCCTCGGCCAAAAGGTTCAATTGGCGTCCGGTCGCCCCGACTTGATTTCTGGGAAAACTCAGTGCTGTGAATGGCCGTCCCGCAACGTCCATGCTGGCAAGAGCCCGGAGCCCTGCCCCCGTGGGCTCTTGCTCATGCTTGGTCTGCTCCTCATTCTCTGTTACCTCCAGAGCAGCGGTCCTCAGTGTTGTTTCTTTGCGATTGTTGGCCGGATGTCGGAGCATTTGCCCTATTTCCGGAATTCAATATCGAAGATCATGAGATCCATGAGTTCTTGGCACGCCGCATCGTCGCGGCTTGCCGACGTTCACCACGCCCAACCCCCTGGCTCGCCCGATGATTCAAGCCCTCATATTCGATTGCGACGGCACGCTGACCGACTCGATGCCTCTTCATTTCGTCGCGTGGAACCAAACCATGCGGCGGTTTGGGATCGAGTTCACAGAAGACCGCTTCTATGCGCTGGGAGGCATCCCGAGTGACAAGATCATCCAAATGCTGGCAGACGAGATGAATCTGTCGCTCGACGCCATCGCCATCGCTCAAGAAAAGGAACAAGCGTTCCTCGACAGCATGCATTTGCTCGTCGAAATCGAGGCCATCACCTCCATCGTCCGGGAAAATAGGGGGAAGCTCCCGATGGCGGTGGCCAGCGGCGGCTTCCGCGATATCGTCGTGAAACAGGTTGCGCACATCGGCCTGGAGGGTTGGTTCGATACGATCGTCACTGCCGAGGACACCACCCGGCACAAACCGGAACCAGACGTCTTCCTGGAAGCGGCCCGTCGGCTTGGCGCGACGCCAGCCCACTGCCGCGTCTACGAAGATTCAGATCTCGGGATCGAAGCCGCTCGTCGGGCCGGCATGCAATGGGTCGACGTGCGAACGCTCCATCGACCGCGAAGAATTACTGCGTAGTGGTTTCCTGTGGCGGCTGGGGAGGAGGGTCTTCTCCTCATCAGCGACAACGGATTTCCGAGGGCTTGGCACGGATGCAGTTGGGGAAAACAATAAGGGGACTGGTCCAGTTATGGCAGACCTTTCATTATTGGACCTGTCCCCTTTTCAATTGCCCGGCAGGCGATTTGACCTGATTGTTAAATGCGGTATTTCGCCGAGGGATGTCATCGGTCCAAGAACGCCGCAGACCGTCAAAGCCGAACCAATTGAGCCACGTCCATTGGATGCGATTCCTGATTGGCACAATCACTTGCCGATTTTGTTCGACAATACACAGCTTCAAGCCGCTGAGCATTCGATATTCTGCAGCGGTGCTGTCTTCTGGAATCCACACGTAACAGCACGGAGATCCAGCGACAAAGCAGAAGACCTTTAATTCGACTCCAAGACCTCGCCTTATTCCTTCGTTGTACATGCGTTCGGCTAACAAGGATTCATTTTGCAGAGGGACTTTGATGTACAGCTTCGACCATCGAATAAAAACGGCTTCCCGACAAATCCAAACGAGATCCGTTTGAAAGCCTTGATTGGCGAGGAAGCTGCGAAGATTGTCAGTTGCCTCTTCAAACGAAGGCAGTTTGCAATGGCTCATTGGATCAGAACTCAAAGGTGGTATATGGGTTTGCTGATTTTAGCATGGATCGATCAGTGCGCGTCCATTGAGCGGTTCCTCCGCGAGCACGGAAAAAGTATTGGCTGAAGGCCCTGGAGTGAAAACAGCGAGAATGTCGTCTCTGTCGTTTGTGCGAGTCGTGATCGCCAACCTGATGTCAACGGTGCTTGAAGCCCCAAGCGGCCTGATCCGGTGTTTGACTCACGACAGAGCGTCCTGCTTTTCACGACGATCTTGGGGGCTGTGGCACTGCAGCGGAGTCTTCGCAGCGAATGGCAGAGCACTGCTTCGAGAAGCAGTGGCACATTCAGAGAAGTGGTACGATGAGGTACGTTCAGAGAACGTGGCACGGTGGGGAACGTTCGGGTTGGCGAGTTGAAGTCTCGATCAGCGCCGCCTCGCTAACTCCAGTGTCCCATGACATCATCCGTCATCGGCATTCTGCGCAGCCGCCGGCAACTGCCGATAAGCTTCCGCGCGACGTGCAAGGCCGACCGATCTGATCATCGCGTGATGCCGACAACTCGGACACAAATGGCGCACCCGTTGCCTGGGGGCCGTGGGACCGGGCGGCTGTTGCGTCGTCGCAGAGCC
>CAIQIR010000108.1 GCA_903871875.1 uncultured Schlesneria sp. | reverse complement strand
GGACATCCAGTTCACCGGCCACTTTTCCTACCCCGTCTGCCATCGCTATGTGACGCTGTATCAAGACGTAGTGCGATACAAACATCGGTCCTCGCTTGCTTGGCATGTTTCTTGATGCAGGCTTGGCGGACGTTGAGTTGGAAGTGATTCAACCGTCGTATCGGGAAGGTCCGGGAAAACGGATCGCCTCGGTGACAATGGAACACATTCGAGAAGCCGTCGTCGGAGCGGGTCTGGCATCCGATGAAGAAATCAGTGGTGTCGTTGCCGAGATCAACTCCTTTGCAGATGACCCACAAACGATTTTGAGCTTGCCGAGGATTTTTCAGGTGTGGGGGAAGAAGCCTGATTGACGGCAGGCGTCAGTGATTTTCCACAAAGCTGGTCGCCAAGCGATTTGTTATTCAGGCCTTCTGTATGTTGCAATTTTTTATGAAACAGTCCAATCTAAAGGCAAACTTTCAACTTTTTAAACTTACACACCGTCCACTCTGAGGTACCACATGCGTTTACGCTCGTCCTTGTTGACTCTGCTGTTTGTGTGCTCCGTTCCTTTCTCTGCGCAGGCACAGAATACGGAGGCTGATGCAAAACTTCTTAAGGAGCTTACCAATCTCGAGAAGGCAAGCTGGGAAGCGGCCCTAAAAAACGACAAGGAATTCTTTCGTACTTATCTCGCTCCAGAATCGAAGTGGTTTCTTGCTGATGGTTCTGTGATCGGCCGCGATCAAGTGCTGCTCAACCTCGACGACTTTCATCTTAAATCTTACCGCATGGGCAAGGTCTCGATCCTAAAGGCCACAGACGATTCCGTAATGATTATGTATCCCATCAATTATGAGGGAATACATGGAGGCAAGCAGGAAAGCTTCGCAGAGGTCGAGTCGTCTTCCCTGTATGTTCGTCGTGGCGGAAAGTGGCTCGAGATTTTCTATCAGGAAACCGTCAAGGGCGTGGCCGAGCGGGGCGGCGCAGAAGAAGCGAAGGCGCTCGTCGAAAAGGCCATCGCGCTTTTCAAAAAGGAAGGCAAAGCCGCCTTCCCAAAAATCACCGCTGGCGAGAACGGCTTGCGTGATCGCGATCTGTATGTGTGGGCCCATAGCGCCGATGAAAAACCACAAGTTGTCGCCTATGGTGGCCCGGCTCTGGAAGTTAACCCCATCGGACGCTCCGCGAAGGAAATCGTCGGATTTGCTGGGAAGCCTATCGGCAAACTGGTTCAGGAACAGGCCTCTGAAAACGGATCCTGGATTGACTATCAGTGGCTGAACCCCGCCACTGGCAAAGTTGAACAAAAATTCAGCTGGTTTGTCCGGAGTGGAGATTACATCTTTGGCTGCGGCATTTATGGGTCGCATAAGTAAAGATCTGCACAGTGCCGCGTCACGCAAATGAACGTGAGTTTAGTGATTCTTCGAGTTTTTTCGTTCACGTCGAGGCCGGTTTGAGAGGCATCGGAATCGATAACACGCCGCTCGACGAGGTCGTGGACGCGAGAACTTTGGCATTCAGACAGGGGATCAACCTGTCCGTTCGGCAAACGACACGTGGTATCTGGGCGTGAGCGAAACGATGATTCGCGGCATCGACAAGAAGTGCCTTCAAAAGAACTTTGGCGCGCCACGGTTGCGGGATTTGGAGGTGATTGCCTTGATTAAACCTACGTGGGGCGCAAGCAGAAGTTTCTCACCATCGTGATCAACTGGGAGACCGGCGCCATCGTTTTGTTGGTGAAGAGAAAGGCGAAAAGGCCCTGAAACTCTTTTGGAGACGGCTTCGCGGTTTGCGCGCCAAGATCCAGGCCGTAGCCACCGACATGTCGAGTGCCTACTACGCGGCGCTGATGAAAAACCTTCCCCGGGCGAAACAAGTCTTTGATCGGTTTCACATCGTGAAAGTAAAACGAGAAGCTCACGGAACTGCGTCGCGATCTGCAGGCGTAAACGTCGGCAACTAAAGCCGTCCGCAAATGCCTGCATAAAGGCGGTTTGCAACGAAAAACGTTTGTTTTTACGAGGATTGCAAAAAGGTTGGGTTCGGCCTACGGAACCGAAGGGTGCAAGTCAGCCTTCGGGATGCGTTACGATCGTATGACTGTAGCTGGATTGGGTCGCAATCGGGGGGGAGAGAGCCGCCGATGAAGCGGGAGGCAGGCCACGTTGATGGCAGTCCCACCAGGAATCAGCGGCCTCGATAGTCCACTCCCCCGTTGTCGCAGCCTGTTGCAAATGGAGTGCTAGTTCCCGGGCGCTCTGTGGTCGGTGTGTCCGCATTTTTTCCAGTAAGGAAAGTATTGTTTTTTCGAGCTGGGCTGAGATCGTTCGACCCAGGCGTTTTGAGGGTGGTACGGGGGAAGCGTCAATGTGCATCTGGCAAAGTTTTAATAGAGTTTCTGCCTCAAACACCGGATGTCCAGTCAAGAGGAAGTAACCCACCGCTCCAACCGCATATAGGTCGCTACGAGCGTCAACCGAATTGGGTGACTGGATTGCTTCGGGGGCCATGTAGAGCGGTGTACCAGTCAGCGAGCCGGCAGCTGTAAGCCCGACCTGCTTGGCATCGTCGACGGCTTTGACGAGGCCAAAATCGAGCACCTTGACCACGTCTGTCTCGGCACCGCGACGGTTCAGCATGATATTCGCTGGCTTGATATCGCGATGGACTAGCCCTAAGGAATGTGCCTCGTAGAGAGAACCGCACACCTGCAAAAGAATATCCACTACACGTGCTTCGGGCTGCGGCCCATATTTCTCAACCAAAGTCTGCAAATCGATCCCGTCCAGATACTCCATAGCGTAATAGAACACCCCCTCGGGAGTTCGGCCGTAGTCATAGATTGCGATGGTGTTAGGGTGATTAAGTTGGCAAGTAATCTGTACTTCGCGTTCGAACCGCTGGATCGAACCATCGTTGACTTTGTCAACGTCCAGCATCTTGACGGCGGTGGGACGGCGTAACATGGCGTGGTGTCCTTTGTAAACGACCCCCATCCCACCAGCCCCAATTTTTTCTTCGATTGTGTATTGCCCCAGCTGTTTCAGCTCAATAACTGCCTTCTGTGCCTCACGCTGTAGCTTCGCCACGCGAATCGTGAAGAGGAAGATGGCAAGAGAGCTAATCGCTAACAATCCCAGCAGGCCACGAAAGGTCCATTCCAGGATCGCGAGCGGCTGGTAGGCTTCATCTCGATCAATTTCCACCATGACACCAAGCTGATATGCTGGCAGCCATTTCCAGGCGCCAAGCACAGCGATCCCTCGATAGTCCCGATAACCTTCAATATCGACCCCGGAACTGCCCGTAATCCCGGCGCCAATCCCTTTCGTGAGGGGCTGCTCTGAGCGACGAACCTTCGGCCGGAAACCTGCAAGTGTGTTCCCACCCGGGTCTCGTAACAACACATTCAGAATCGACCGTGCCCCTTCACGGTCTGGAAGAATCCCCCCCAGAATGATGTCTTCGTCAAATCGACTGTTCGAAACCATGAGTCCCGACTTGTCGAAAGCATAAGTCTCGCCTGTTTTTCCGAATCGGCCCAATTGCATAATTCGCGTGAACTCCAGTTCCGGACGTATGCGGAGTGCCAGCACCGCGACGATCTCGAAACTCGCATTACGCACCGGCGCGACGACTAGCATGACCGGAACTCCTGTTCGCATTCGACCGGTCTCATCATTCAGCATGACAACGCTGGCAAAAGGCGGGGAAATCGTCGTTTCTCCGTTGAGTGCACGGGCCAGTGCGGCTTCGTATTCGGGGATTCCTTGGCGCCCGATCAGATCCTCGTTCGTCGAAGCTACGATCCGCCTGGATTTATCGGTCAGGAAGTAGCCAACGTAATTGTGTGAGGCGAGCATTGGTCCGAGTTGCTTATTCAGCCGCCGTCTAGTTGCTTCAGGATTCGTGGCCTGTGTATCTGTTTCAGCGGGCGCCAGAGCCTCGAGCAATTCGTAGATGCTTTCGCGGATTGATTGGCTATTCGCAATCGATGCCGCATTCGTCGAGTGAGTGTTCGCCCAGTTTTCCAGCATTGCTGTTTCGACCGACAGCAGCGACTGCAGTTGAGATTGCAAACTGTCCTTCATGGTGGTTTCGACCGCTCGGCTCACCAGGGCGCCGAGGGTGGCCAAAAGCACGGCAGCGACTACCGGCCAGATCCAGATTTGTTTCTTCAGAAATACCCCAGTCCGCGAAGCTGCTGTGTTGAGCGACTTTGCAGCCCAAGTCACCTGCGGGTGATACGACCGCTGCAGTGATTTGTCGCGGCGAAACAACGAGCGAAGGTCGAACAACTTGCTTCTTCATCCTTTCGGGGATTAGCTCTGGCGACTCAGGCCGAACGCGCGCGGTGAATCGGGAATCAAAACTGAATCTAGTCTAATCGCAATAGCAGGTTGCTTTCATCAAGTATTAAGACGGGGAGCTTGAGCGGCCTCATGAATCGGTTGACTTTGTCGAATTTGACGATTGTAGTATCGCCAAAAAATCAGCCATTGAGTCGTGACGTGCATCACGGACTTACCGGGTGGGATTAATGCCACGGCAATCGCCTAATTCACAATACCGATCATGGTAAAGAGTCGTTGAGAATTCCGTAGGAAGCTGCCTATTTTAGGAGCGATCCTTTCGATTCCTACGAGCGACTTTCGAACGAAGGTCGATGTGACAGTCCCGGAGGAATGGAGTACAAAAGGGTCTTGCGAGAGTGGAATGAAGCAGGGAGGCCAACAGACCTTCAACGGTTTATCGTCGTCCACGCGACCATGAGATCTGATGGCACATTCCCAGATTACGTGCCACGATAGTTTGGTTCGTGTCGAGGTGCTCCCCTGAAGTGTAACGGTACATTTCAGGGGAGTTGATTTTACGGATCGTACTGAACAACGATGGTCAATGCCTTGGTCGAATCCACCACAGACTGAGACGGGAAACACGGCACCATTAAGGTCGGCTGCGAGTTAAGTATCCAGCAAGAACAACTTTGCCATGTGTTCCCTCTGGAGACCGCATTCATTCCGTTTAACGGATTCCGAAATTGGCACCGCCCCTTCGGTTCCGTAGGCAGGTTACCTTCGAGTAGAGTCACGGGCTCAAGGTGTGAACAGGCAGAAGTTTAGGGCAAAACGGGCAAAAATCATGACTGCACCAAACCGCACCAAATCGCACTATATTGGCTCCGTACGGGCTGATGATTCTCCGTAATTTCCGTAATGGCTTTTTAGCCCTTTGAGCTTCAAGCCAGGGGCGCTGATTTTGCCCCGCGACACTCTTCATCAAGACCGTTTACGAAGACTTTGCGGGCATCAGAAAACCAGTTTCGGAATCGTCAAAACAACGTCGTCAGCGAGCGTGTTTTTCGTGCCTATAACAATTCTGGGTACGCTTAATCCCGTGCCGGCTGCTCGCGGTGTACGGCATTTAGAACATCAGAGGAGTTTCGCGAACGGGTGGAATCTGAAGCGATTGTTTGGATCCACCTTCTTCTTAAGTGCCTTGACGGCTTCCGCCATGGCCTCCGTCCCAAAGATCACGGACAATGAGGCAGAAGAGCCCACATCGTCGGGCTGCGAATGTGTCCCGCTAAAGTCGACTGACAGGCCGTCTACGTCTCGTGCCTTGTCAACGAGGCGCTTGGTGAGGTCGACAATGACCTGTCGCTCGTCGACGGTCTTGAGCTGGGCGTCGTATAGGGTGATGAGATCGACAAAGAAGTGGTGATGACAATTGCCACTGGGAATCTTGGCCTTCGACATAGCAGCGCCTCCCAGCGTCCGAATTTCCACGATCGAAAACTCAGCCTCGTCCAGCGGAGCTTGGGCAACCACCGTGTCGCAGACAAAGTCAATTATTCTGTCATCCGGCATCCCTTTAGTTCCGATGCAGTGTTGAAGCATGGCAAGTGGATTGCCCTTCATTCCGGCGATGACAGGCCACAAGGCAGCCGCCACGTCGTACCAGGAAGTCCAGTGAGATTTCATGACGATCGGAAGTTTTAAGTTAGCCGCGAGATTCTCCAGAGGCTTGACGAACTCCGCGGTGCTTCCCCGAAAGGAATCGTAAAAGATAACCGTCGCCACCAGAGCTTTCGTTCCCGTCACCACCAACTCCATCGAGACGGATTCGTTTGTAAGTACGTGATCTCTCTGAATACGGAGCGCACCTCTTGAAAACTCCACCGCCTGTTCTCGTGTTTCGAAAGTGATAACTCTTTGTTCTGCGCTCTGGAGGATGCTCTCATGTTCCATACGAATCGTCACATCAACAACAATGCCCAACGCACTGCCGGCTCCCAACATGGCGGTGAAAAGCTCATCTTCTGGAGTGAGTTCGCGGATCTCGCCCGATGCGGATACCATCGTCAACTTGACCACTCGCTGTCCTAACAATCCCAGCCGTCGCGAAAAGTAACCACTCAATCCCCCGTTGACGATGTAGCCAACCACGCCGACGCCCGGCCCCGTCCCCACCGGCAAGGCGCCTTGACGGGCCTTGACAGCTTCCACGAGTTCACGAAAGACGACACCAGCACCCACCGTGACCAGCTCGCTTTCGTTGTCTCGATGAAACTCGATCGATTTCAGATGCACCAAATCCAAAACGATGGCTTCGCTGCTGGCAAACATCGCCGCGTTCGAAGATTCGTGACCACCACAGACGCAGGCAATGGGATTTATCGCTGATGATGATTCGATCAGGTCGGCAATCTCTTGGGCCGATCGAGGACGATAAATCTGGCGAGCGTAGGTTGATGTGAAGAGAGAACTGCCCTTACTCGTCTTCAGCACCTTGTTGCCGCTGAGGCAAAAAGCGCGCTGCGACAACCATTCATCCCTCGCTTCGACTAGCTCAACTGCACCGATTGCCTTCTCACTTCCACTACCCACGAGAAATGATCCTCCAGCGACCAGTCCGACACCGCCGACCGCGGCACGCTTAAGTGCGGAACGACGGGAAATATCATTGCTTTCTTCTGACATTGCTGCGATTCTCCTTGAGCCAGGCTGCGTAGCATAGGTTCTAACACGACTTAAAAACAATGAACAAGCGACCGAGTTGCCAGAATCGGGCCGAAGTGTGGCGTCCAGCTGATCGCCCGTGTTGTGGACTTCAGACTCTAGGGCGAGGCTATGTGAATCATGCTGCTCAGTTCGGCACAAGAGCGAGGACGCGCAGAGGACTTCCTGAGCCACCCTCGATCTTCAGAGGTGCCGAAAAAATCAGGGTGCCAGTCGGGGGCAATTGGTCAAGATTTCTCAGGCATTGTAGACCATACCGGTTGGCACCATGCATCAGGGTATGACAGGGGTATGGAACCGGCCACTTATAAGACTGCCCCGCGTCAGTATTGATCGTCTCAACTGCAAAGCCATGAATGTTGCGATTGTGGATCAGCCATTCTACTGCAGCCTGCGTCGGCCCCGGAGTATGGGCTCCATCTTCCTGGAAGTTGAGGAAGGAAAGAGGGTCGCTGATGCGTTTGGACCAGTCGGTACGGAATACAAGCCATGCTCCGGCTTGAATTCGCCCATTACTGGCTTCCCATTCTTCGAGGAATTCGACGGTCAGTAGCCAATCCGGATCGGATGCCACCTCGCCACTGGCATCCACCACGGCCGCCGGGGCAACAAAGTTCTTGCACGCGATTGTGTCAACGGTGTTGCTGGGGTGGTCCTTGCCTGTGATCCAGTGAGCAGGCGCGTCGAAGTGGGTGCCTGTGTGCTCGCCGCACGAAAAGTTATTCCAATACCAACCCGGTCCAGCTTGGTCATATTTGGAAATGGTCTCCAGCTTGAACGGCCAGACCTGGCCAAACTGAGGAGGCAATACCAAGGTTGGAAAACCGGCCGATAGGGTGTGTGTGAGGTCAACGATACGTATGCTGCCCGCATACAGCGCGTCAGAGAAAGCCGCCAGTGGATGTTTAGCAAAGGTTTGTTCGTGAGGACTCATTCGATGTCGCTCCCGTGTAATGAATTGTTTGTCTATCTCGAAACCAAGTTACGCAGCGGCGTGCCCGCGGCATAACAGCGCAACTGCTCGCTAGCAAAACGATAAGCGCGCAGCCGCCAACTCATTACCGCGCCAGCCACGTGGGGTGTGATCAAAAGATTGGGGGCCTGCCAAAGAGGATGACCGAATGGAAGCGGTTCGGGGTCGGTCACGTCCAGAGCCGCCCGGATTCGTCGCTGATGGAGGGCCGCCAGCAGTGCCGCGGTATCAACCAACCCGCCGCGCGACGCATTCACCAGGATCGAACCAGGTTTCATTCTCGCGAGAAAATCGGCATCGACGGTATGCTCAGTCGCCGAATTAAGCGGAAGCAGTAGGACAACGGCATCTGCTTCGGGCAAGTGTTTGGGGAGGGCTTCCATCGTCTCGGCGTCCGGCCGCTGGTGACGGGCAATTCCTACGACGCGAATGCCGAAAGGAGCAAGCCGAGTAGCGACTGCCCGCCCAATCGAACCATATCCAAGAATCAGCACGGTGCCCCCCTCGAAGGTGTCGATGGGCTCGACGGACGATGGGCCCGTGGCCGTGACATCATTCAAGTTCACGTCCCACTCACCACGCCGCTGGAGTTCCAACATATCCGGCAGACGCCGGCGCATTGCCAGCAACACCGCAACCACCCACTCTGAAACGGCGGCATCGTGCACTCCGCTCGAGTTGTAAACTGCCACACTCTCCGGCAATTTTGGTAGCAACCAATCCACTCCTGCATTGAGCGACTGGACGGCTCGCAGTCGCGGCAGAGAGTCGATAAAAGACCGCAGACTGGGTGCGTGATGCATTCCCAAGACAGCGAGTTCCACATCCGGTTCCGCGGCAGTAATAAGCTTGACCCCTCCAGGTAGAGGTTCGAACACGTGGTGATACGCATTCTCTGGAACAAATATTTTCAACGGCGTCATTTGGAAGCTGCACTTTAGGAGAAAGTGTGGGAGTGAAATGCTCTTTTAGAGAACCCTGGCTCTCTGCGATGCTGTGAGTGCTAACAACACCACACCGCAGGAGCCAAGGATGGCCAAGCGTAAGAAGTCGTCAAGGCGTCCGCAACGGAAGCAGAAGAAGAATCATCAAGGTTCTCGTCATGACAAACGGCGGCGTTTGGAGATTCAGAATCCGTTGCGTCGAATCACGTTGCGAGCGATCGTGCCGTTGATAGGAGCACTGGGTGCGCTGGTCGGAACACTTCAGTCGGTGATGGATCGTCGGATCGCGTTTCGCCTGGCGATCATCGTTTCAGGAATGTTGCTGGCGGATGATCGCCGTACCGCTTCAGCGTGGTTTGCCGCCGGTGGAGTCACGGACGACTGGGATCGATTTTACGATTGCCTGATCAGCATTGGCCGCCGATCGGAACCGCTGACCGAGGCGGTCCTCAAGCGGATCGTTCAGCAGATCGATCCTGGTCCAAATGGTCGCATCGTGCTGGGCGTTGATGACACACCGACGCCGCGATATGGAAAGCAGGTCGAAGGGGCGGGTGTGCATCATAATCCCACTGCCGGACCTGCCGACGGCGAGTTCCTGTACGGTCACAACTGGGTCTCGCTGGCCTATTTGGCGACGCATCCGATCGGGGGTGTGATCGCGCTTCCACTGCGTTCACTGTTGTATGTCCGGGAGGTAGATACTCCCGCATTGGACGCGAAATACGGCTGGACGTTCCGCACAAAACATCAGTTAGCCGTCGAACTCGTGTTGTGGTGCGTGGCCACCTTGCGTTCCCACGAACGCGGTCACATTCAGTCGCCGGAACATCTACAAGCGCGACCGGTTCACCTGTCAGTACTGTGGTGCTCACGCATGGTCACCGACTTCACGGAGAAGAAATCCACAGCCCACAGGGTGTTCTGGTGGCGTTCCAGGAAGTTTTCCCATTTGTCCGACGTCCGGTCGGGCGCCGGCACGATCCCTTCTTCCTTGAGGATGTTCCGTACCGTCTGGCGACTGATGCCTTTGATCCCAAGTTTGCGCATCTCGCCGATTATTCGGGTGTACCCGAAGCCCGTGAGTTTGGCGATTTCTAACACGAGCTCGCGGATCTCGCGCGGCTTCCGCGGACCACCCTTGGGATTCTTTTTCTTCTTGCCCGACTTCTCGTCGCGGCACCAGCGATAAAACGTTGACAACGACACGATAGTCAGCAATTCACCCACGGCCTGCCCGAGTGCTTTGCCGAGTTGAACCAGCCTGCGTCGTTCGTCAGGCTTCGTGTGGACCTGTCCGGGGATCCGAGCACGCAGAATCTTGTTCTCTTCTTTCAGGAACTCAACATACTTGGCCAACTCGCGATCAGTTCCTGATGCGATCAGGGCCAGGAGTGGATGGAAAATTTTGGCCATCGTGGTATTCTCGGAATATGTGATAATCAAAGGGATTTCACATTCGTTGTACCGCGCTTATAGGCACCAAAAACACGCTCGCTGGCGACGTTTGTTCGACGATTCCGGAACCCTTTTTTGGGTGCCGTTACAGGCTTCGCAGACGGTCCTGTTGGCTGTTGCCGGCTATGTTTTAACAGTCCCGTTTACTACCGTCCGACTACCGAAAACAGTGCCCAATACCGCCTAATACCGCCTACATTTGCTCACAAGTGCGCGCGTTTGCGCGCGGGAGAAATCGCAGTAACAGTTTGATATTTCAAGACTTCGAGAGTTTTTCGGCGAAATTGCGCCTTGTTCTACGGAACCGAAGGCCCAACGTGGGTCCATCAATCATCTCGGCGAACCACTGGCCTGATTCATCAGGCTCGACGTGGCTGGCCCGTGTGATCGTGGGTGTGCCAAGTGATCTGAGGTCGATGTCTTCGGCATAGATCGCCGTAACGACACCGCTGGGTGCAACAATCAAATCCATCATGCTTGCTCCCGCTGGTTCGGCCTGATGATGGAACGCCGGGGCCGATCGACCATCAATCCATCGAGCGTGGCCTGCACTCCTGCCAACTGAGAAGCCACCTGCTGACGATGGGTTGAGTTGTCTCGCAGTTGTTGCGGCTCGACACCCCGCAGGATCCGTTGAGCCTGTTCGACTAGCCCGTCGAGATCCTGATTCGAGCGGACATTCAGTTGCTGAAACCGAGCGAAAAACTCGCGGAGGTTCTCGACTGCGGTATCGCGAAATACCTTTGGCTTGCCGTCCTCCTGACCGGAAAGTCGTTCGGACAAGTGGCTCACCAACCGGTTGAGTTCGCCAATAAAGGCTTCTTCGGCCAACTGGACCGCTTCGTCGAACCGGGACGACACCCGGCGGCATTCCTGTTCGTAAAGCTTTGGATCATGCCGCTGCAAATACCCAGGGGGTTCGACGCT
>CAIQIR010000107.1 GCA_903871875.1 uncultured Schlesneria sp. | reverse complement strand
GGCCGATCAGTCATCAATCCTGTGACTCAAATCAATAACAAACAGTCCGCATCAATTGGCATCCCTGATTCTCGCCTCTCCAGCCTGTTCATACGAAAAGCCGTCATTGCGTTCACTCGCAATGACGGCTTTTTTTCGTTGCTCACACTCAGTGCAGGCGGATGACTCGGCTATGGCGACCGGACGACTGGAACGCTTCCACGATCGTTGCGACGTCCCGCGGGCCGCAATTCGTGGCATTTCAGTCCTGTTGCAACGCGATGTGGAGGTGCGCCCCTGACTAAGGCGGGGTTCGGCGAACCGTCCATGCGGTGGCACCGCCGAGAAAAGTCCGATTCGTGACCAGTCTTCCAAACGTTTGGAAACAAGGCACGTTTTGGTCTTGGTGCGCATCTCTTTTTCTGTATCTTAGCTACTGACAACACGTCGCCATTCAGTCGCCACGGGTGATCGTGACGAAATGGGGCGTCCGTGTCACAAACAGAGTTTCTCTCGTGACCAGCCGTGTATCTGGTTGCGCAGGGTTCAAGAACGGAGTCCGCGATGTTGGATAATTCTTTGCTGGTCGATGTCGAGATGGGGTTCAGTCGGGTTGTTGGACAACCGTCACGACGAATCGACCTGGCGACGGGGATCAAGATCGCGGGATTGGTTGCCGTGCCGACCGTGGTCTGCCTGCGGATCGTGCAGTGGATGTGTGTCGCAATGGGGGTGCCGACTGGAGTTGGCGCCTGGCGGTCGGGCATCGTCCACGACTCCAGACAGCCCCGCGTTGTGACCAACGGCAACGGCGGATGGGCTTGGGCCAGGCTGCTGGGAGCTCCGCCGCTTGGTCGCCCAAGCAGAGGTCTTGCCGGCAAAGCATTCTTTGTCGGCGCAGTGGATGCGGCCGATCTGGCGGAAGCCGAAGGACCGATCGCGACGGCAAATCGGCAAACCCTACGAAACAGGGAACTTGGCCAACTTGGCCAAACCCAAAACAGGTCCAAACGCTACAAAACAGGGATGTTTGCCAACTTGGCCAACTTGGCCAAGCAATTTGCAATCGAAACGGCCGACTCATGGGGTCCCATGGGACGGCGGGGCACAATTCTCGGGATCCGACGACGGCATCTCACGCAACCATCCCAGCCAGGATTGTCGCGGAGCATTGTCGCGGGACGCTCAGCAGATGGAAGCGAGGAGGCGGACATCAGTCAACGTTTACGGATCGAATCCGCACTTCGGAAAAGCGCCGCGGATGAGACGTCCCGGTTCTAAATTGTCCTTTGGAGTCACGGGAGATTTTTCGGAGCGGGAACCAGGATCTGATCGTCGCTTCAGACCGTCGTTGTCTGCTCCCTTTCTGCTTGGAATGAAAACAGCGTTAGCCGTTGGTAAGTAATGATTTGGCGTCGTCTTCACGAGACCGTATTCGCTGAGGTACACGGAGCGGATTGCATGCAAGCTCGTCTTGGAGCAATCGGCAATTTCGGCTAGTCTCCGCGCTCTGATCGGCGTCTTTCAATCAAACGCACTTGGATTGTGCTCGTCCCAGAAAAGGAGTTCTAAACGTGAACACTCAGGGGGATTCTCTTCGGCGAACGGATCGTGTGACCCAGCGTCTGACGATCGTCGCTTCGGTTCTGCTTGGATGGTCCATCATTGATGGTTCGTCTGTCTTTGGGCAGGGAACACACGTGATTCGTACCGCTCATACACGTGAACGCACCCGCGAATTGATTGATGATTACACCAATTCGGTCGGAGTCGATGGCGATTTTGATCGGCCCAGACAGTCCGATGGCCGGAATCCCTCTGGCGCGGGGCAGATCGACTCGAAGGCGATTCGCCCCTTGATTCATGGATTTTCCGATAGCATGACGCAGTTGACTTATGCCCTGAATGATCAGGTCAGTCAGCTCCCAGGGACGCGTCAGATTTATACCGAAGCACTGCGATTGAGCGGTCGGGCCGTCGCCATCAACAAACGAACCGAAAAATATGCTGTCGACGCAGAGATGCTCGATGACCTTCAACAGCTTGATGCCGATTGGCGCGAGTTGGCGTATCGGATGGAAAATCTTCGAGGGCTGTCGGGGGATTCACGTAGTCTGGTCGCAGATCTCAACGATGCAGACCTGCGAATTCGTCAAGCGATTGGAATTCAACCACAGCTCGATCGACGCCAGCTGAATCTCAAAGTGGCCGGACTCGTTGCGGATCTTGAAAACCTGCAAGAGGACATCGCAGCGGAATTGGGTAACAGCCAGGACTCGCAGCTCTATCGTCGGTCGATCAGCCGAGTACGTCAGGTCGTACTGAATCTGGTTGCCGTTTTGCGAGACGATCGTTCCGATACCCAAGTGATCGTGGATGAATACAAGCAGTTTGAAGCGATGTGGGCACCGTTGGTGGCCAAGTTGCGAGTGGAAGATGATCGATACATTGAAAGAGGGCTGCGTCGTGTCGCTGTGTCGGCCGGCGAAATCCATCAATTGCTGCTCTTGCCCCAGAAGATGGACCAATCGCAATACATCTATCTCGCGAAGGCGCTCAAGAAGAATATCGATGAATTCTTCGAGCGGACCCCGTTGGTTTTGGTGATGCATCTGCCCAATGCCAAACAGGCGCTACCGGTCGCAGATCAATTTTATGCATCCTGCGCACGGTTCGTCGAAGTCGTCAATCACAGCCAGGATCAAGCCGAGATCTTGGATTCGTTTCGCAAGATCGAGCAGGCAGAACGCGCGTTCATCGACGTCTTCCGTGATGTCGATAGCGATCGCGCCGTGGCCGTGTTGACTCGAATCGATCAGACGATGGGCTCGCTTCGTTCCTCGTTACAGATTCAACGCGATGATTTCGACGCCCAGGCCGCCGCGGATTTAGCGGCCACTATTCAGAACTTCAGCGAGCAGATCGGAGCCACTGCGAGACGCTGGCTGGAGCAAGACAATCAGCCGTTTGCGAACGAATGCCTGCAAGAAATGACCGACCTGGCGGACACGGCCGCACGCCTGCACGATGATATCCTGGAGGGCAAACGTCCCTCGGATTTGAAGGACGGAATGACAGATATCTACGAGCGGTGGCGCCATGTTTATGGTTATCTGATCAAATGCCAGACGGAAGACCGTTCCACTTTGGGACGCCTGTCGTCCGGGTTGACGCCGGCCATTGTGGATCTGAGAACGATCATTTTGCCGTAAGCCAAGATCTGATCTTCGGTTTTCACGCATCCCGATCGAGCCTCGTTCGCACTTCAGTGACCGGGGCTTTTTTTCAATTGAGTGTTTTTACGTTCATCGCGACCATCGGCCTGAACGATCAAGCGATCGACCTGACGTTCCGCGCCCCGTGTCACCGAACGTCGATCAAGCATTGCTGGTGGCGGGTGTGTCGACTGCCAAACGATGTGTGGTAAAGCCTCCGGGCAGGTGTCTTTGTGCCACGTCGAGCAAATGTTCGTGATGCGTAAAGAAAATCACTTGCCGCTGTGTTCCGAGTTTTGACAACACTTTCAATGCTGCGGCAGATCGAGCATCGTCAAATTGGATCAGGATGTCATCGACAATGAAGGGAAGATGGCTTTGAGGTGCTGATTCCAATTGCAGGCTGGCCAACCGGAGTGCGAGATAAAGCTGGTCGCAGGTTCCTTCGCTCATCCCATCGACCTTGACGATCTCACGCCCGCCCGTCCGTATTCCGACCAGGATCGGATTGCCTTTTTCGTCTTCGTCGACTCGCAGCCCGACAAATGACTCCAATGTCAGTTCTTGAAAGATTTGACTAGCGATCGCCAAGACCGGGCCACGAATCTTTTCGCGATATCGTTCGACAGCGGAATGCAGCACGGAACCAGCCAGTTTCATCCGGATGTATTGCTCTGCGTCCGAGCGGATCTGGGCCAGGCATTGTCGTTGCTTTTCTTCCGCTTCGGCAGCCTCAGCACTACCGTCCATTTGCTGCAGCAACTCGTCGAATCCACCGAGCTGACGATTCAATTGATCCCGATCCGCCGTGAGTTGACGACACTTGTGGTCGAATTCGAGCAAGCGAGCGGCGATTGATTCCGGCGATAACGTTTTCACTTGATCGAGGAATTCGTCGAGTGCGATCTCCTTGGCGAGTTCAATTAATCGCTCTCGTATTCGAGCGATCTTTTCTTCAATCACACTTCGACGCTGTGATTGTTCTTCGATACTGGCGAGCTGTTCCAGGATCGTGTTGAACTCATTGACCGACGAGATTTCCTGGGAGTCTTTCTTTTTGCCGCTGACATTGGCGAATTGACAAAGCTGGTTGATCAGACCTTCTCCGCGGACCCGTGATTCAATCGCGAGCGTGCGTTGTTCTTCACAGTGACGTTGGCGAGCGGTCAATTCATTCAAGACCACTTGATCTTTCTGAGTGGCTGACAGACGTGCTCGCAGCGATTTGACTGCATCACCAATCGGAAGCTCGATGAGATCAGGAGCAATTTTGTGGCAAAGTGTTTTGACATTGGCTCTGAACGCTTCGGCATCGCCGTCGATGCCGCGAATGCGTTCTTGCAACTGTGCGGCTTGCCGCTGGTATTCCTTCAGTTCGCTTAACGTTTCCACAAAGCTGGCGACCGTATCGGGAGACGAATCTGGTGGCAGCTTCAATTCGGCCATCCTGGCTCGCCACTCGGTCGTCCACTGCTCGAGTTCTCCCGCGATCCGTTTGGCCTCCTGTTCCGCTTCACACCTTTCGACGGTCAGCCGGGCGATGGCTTCTTCGCAGTCGACGCGTCCGCGTTGAATGGCTTCATCATGTTCCAGTTGATCGTCTGCTCGCTGTAGTAGCTCGCCCAGCGTGGGGACAACTTCTGACGGTGCTGCAGGCTCGGTTTCCTGCTTTGATGGAGTGAGCGGTTCGGCCTCTTGCCCCCACCCGAATGAGAGCTGTTGTTGCACTTCTTGATCGGATCGAGCGGTGTCGGCTTTGACTTTCGTTCGTTTCGAACTTCGATCGACGTTGGCAGTCTTTGGGTCGGTTGGAGGACTAAACATGAGCGACGAAAGCGTCGCAAAACGCAGGTCAATCTGTATCGCGAGTTCATTTGCCTCGGCGGATCGACGTTCCAATTGAACGTCGTTCTGAAGCAATAAGTCGCGTCGCGACAGCCATGTCTGCATTTCTCGCGGCGGCAGCGGGGACGAACCCAAGTCTTGCCAGTCGGCTTGCCAACGCTCTTCCAGGGCAACTCGATTCGTCTCCAACTCGGCGAGCCGCACGTTCACTTCCTGTTGTCGCGCTTCGTTGGCGGTTAGTTCTGCTGATTGTTCCGACAGCTGAGCCACCCGATCTGCTTCGCGGCGCAGGCGATCAGCCAATTGGTCGGTTTGCTTCAAGCTTTGTTCATACGCCGCGATTAAGGAATCGACGGGAAAGACATTCGAGGAAATGGCTTCGCGAATTCTGCTCCAGATCTGATCGCGATCCGTTCGAGCGAGTTCCAATTCAATTTCCGTCGGGACCAAGAATTCACGGCGAAACACTTCGATCTGCAGGCTAAGTGCTTGATGTTCGGCGATCAATTCCTTCAGGCGTGATTGCAGAACCTTTTGCTCTGTCTGATGGGCCTCGAACTCGGCTTCCCGGTGCTTAACGACATCGAAAGAGGGGATCTGCATCTTTCGAAGATCGGCGAGCGATCCAGACCAAATTCCGAGTCGTTCGAATTGCAGGGTTCTTTCGTGGTGTAACGCGGTCATTTCATCGCGGATCTTCGCGAGTTGTGATTCCAATTGGCCGTCAGCTCGGGTCAGTTTGACCACGCGTCGCAACTCATCCAACGGTCGAATCGCTGGTATCGCGGACAGTTGATTGTGAAGCTCTTCAATCTGTTTGCCGATGCGCTGACTTCGCGATTTTGTCTGCTGCAATGCTTGGTCGAGGCTGGCTTGCTGGCGACCAAGTTGTCCGATTCGCGTGCGCTGTACGCGATCGACGACGATCTCGTAGACGTCTGATTCGTCCGGTGGGCGGCCAAGACCTTGCAGCAAATCCGCGATTCTCTTGAGGAGTTGAGCGTGCTGTTCGACGAGGTTCGGGCGGTCGAGTTGGGCTTTGGAATAGGATCCCCATTCGGTCAATAGTCTGGTCAATTCATCGGCTTCCGCCAGCATTTCGTCGGAAATCGCGAGCCGTTGAATGTGCTGCTCGATCGACGTCAGCGTGGCTTGAGCCGCTTGTTCTTGCGTATTGGCGTGAGACAGAAGAAGCTGGGCTTCCTGTCGCTGGGGGCCGAAGCTGGTGGGCAATCGTCGAACGGACTCCAGCGGACGCAGTTGTTGTTCGAGAGCGTCGCCTTCTTGAATCAAGGGCCAGGCTTTCTGCCAGCGTCGATGCAAATCGGCCTGGCTGGTTTGCTGGGTCAATTGCTTGGAGATTTCGTCGAGGCGGGCGAGTGTCTCGTGACGCTGTCGGTCGACCTTCTCCCAATCGGCGGCGGGCAAGAGTTTTTCATTGACCAGATCTCGTAGCCGCTGCCATTCGACAATCGCCAGATTCAATCGTTGTTTCTTGCCTTGAGGCCGAAACAATTCGCCGGCTTCCTCGGTCAGTCGCTTCTGCACGGCGGTCAGGTCCATCACGCCTGAACCGGTGGCAAATAGGATCTCACCGAGATCGCCAGTGCCGGTGGCGATTTCACGGCCACCCTCGACCAGTTGCTCATAGTCAATACCGTATCGTCGTGAAAACGTGTCTTCGTCAACACCGCACAAGAGTGTTCGCCAGAGATCGTCATCGATGACAGACGTTTCGCCCGGTGTAAGCAGAGAATCTTTACGGGTCTTGCGGCGAATCACTTCCTGCTCAATTCCGGACTGGTCGCAGACAATCCCACCAATGCGAAGATTGGCGTTTTGATGGACGAAGTTGTCGGTGGTTCGTTCATCGAAACCGAACAAAAGCTGTCGAATCGCACGCAGCGTCGTACTTTTGCCCGCTTCATTGGGGCCATAGATCAGATGAAAACCGGGGCCCAGTGTCAGCCGGACATCGGTAAATCGTCCGAAGGCCAACAGATCCAATCGCGCAAGCCACATGCCGACTTTGTCCTTCTTCGTCTTGGGGAATAACGAATCGTAGGACATCCCCGACAAAAAGAGAACCAGCCAACGTGCGTAATCGCGTTATCTCAGGAAGCGAATTCGTTCCCAGTCGGGCATTCGCAGGTGAATCTCTTGATTGCCGATGTGAAGGTTCGCTGGTTTTGATGGCAAATGAACGAGAAAAGGCTTGCCGATCAAATGCGAACGATTGACGCAAGGTTTGTCCCAACGCCGGCTGTCATGAGAAACAGGACTATTGTCGCCGAGCACGAAAAACTCGTCATCATGCAGTTCGTAGGGGCGATTGACGGCATGCCGACTGCGAGAATCTGTGTAATAGATATCGCGATAAAGTTTGAGCTGACTGACTTTGATATCCACACCTCGCGCACCGAATCGAATTGGGATACGTGGTGGCTGCACGTCTGCCGGCAATTCGAAAGGCCATGGATCCATTAGCGGCTTGCCATCAATCGCGATCAGAAGTTGTTTGTCAAACAAAGACACCTCGATGGTGCCGCCGTCATTGCCGAGTGAATTGGGCCAGGAAGCTGACGCTACGGGATCAGACTTTGGTCCTAGTCCTGAAGACGGAGAATTCAGCGCCATTCCTTCGAGCAGCGGATCGGTGAATAAACGGACTTCTCGACGGATCACGTCGAAGACAACGGAAAAGACGGTGGCTCCATTGGTGAGTTCGATCACAAATTCACCTGAACCTCCTTGGATGGCGATTCGCGCTGAAATCATGAGATCTCGGACGGGATTGGGTGTTCCCGCTTCGTCTGCGGGGTTGTAACCGTATTCATCGGTCACGGCCACGATATGCGATTCCGCATACAGCTCACGAACTGCGCTACGAAAAGCTTCGTCGCTGCTCATTTCCAAAAGCTGTCGCGCGATCTCTTTTGGCAGCGCACCAGTGACGCTGAATTCACTTCGCTTTGGATCATACCGCAATCCCGCCGCAGGTACGGAAGCGACATCCACGTCCTCCGGCCAATGGGCGAGTGGTACTGAAGTGTCCTGTTGCCCGCCAGAACGGATCCAGTGGTGGTATTCCACCCAAGCCAATGGATCCTTCTCGGGACGCCGGACCTCACCGCCGCGAAAGACAAATGACTTATTAGTCGTTGACCATGACAGTGGCTTGGCTCGCTCGATACCATCGTTCGGTGCATCGACAGCCTGCCAATGCGGCTCAAATCCATCGTCTTTTGCGGGGCGAAATGCGTGGTCGTGGACCAGAATCCGGGTCGCAACCTGCTGTCGGTAGGTCTTTCGAACGATCTGCCCGTCTACGACAATATCACCACCCGCGATTTGGATCCGTTCGCCCGGCAGTCCCACGGCGCGTTTCACGTAAGCTTCCGTGGGATGGGCAGGGTTACGAAAGACGACGACATCCCAGCGTTTCGGCGAAGCATAGAGAAACGCTTGTTTGTTGACGAGTAGTTGATCGCCGTGGTTACGGGGAACGTCGGAAATGTCGATTCCCGTTTGTCCGCAATTGGGACAAACGGCTCGAGATCGACTGGCGGCCATGGTTTCGGAATCGGGATCCTCGTCGGTGTCATAGGCGGTGCCAAATGGAAATGTGATATGGCACGTCGGACAGACAACGCGTTTATGAAATCCTAAAAGGCACGGAGCCATGGATCCCGTCGAGATCATATAGCCTTCGGCAGCGAATGTTCGGAACAAGAGCACCGCAACGAACAAGGAAACGAACGCTTCGGCCAATGCCCGAATCGTGCCGCGTTCATCCGTATCGACGTCGGAATCGGTCGGACCGAACGATTTGATCTGCGGCGGCGGCGGAGACAGTGCATTCATCGATAGCAACCGTGGACACGAAAATAATTTCCCCCCACACCCATTCGTCACGACGAAACGTCTTGTCGGATAATGAGGGTAAACGGCGCACGGCGTTCACCGCCGGGAATGAATTCTACTCCAACGTTCGCAGGACGGGGAATAGCAGGGAAGCTCTCCCTGTAATTTACCTCAGTGCCAGCCAAATGGGCGAAGGCAAAGTCCGTCTTCGCGCGAAACAGATCGGTTGTTATCTTCCCGGCGCGCAGTGGAATGCTGCGTCATTTCGTCTGCGCCAGATCATAACTGATCGTCGCAGGCAGTTGCTTTACCACGGAAGGCAATGCGATGTCATTGGCGGCCCTGCGATGGACGACCCTTTTCACGATCCTGTTCATGAGTCTCTCCGGTTGCGGCTATTTCCGAGGTGCGGCCAGCGACGAAGACTCAGATTTGACCGATCTGGACGATATCGAAAAAGCCCAGCCGTTGGATCGCGAGACCACCGCTGCTGCAGTTCAAGAACTAGTTCCGCAAGAGGGCGTCCTCGAGTTGAAGTTGAAAGTCGACGATCGCTTTCCATTGTCAAAAACCGTTGAGCAACGACTGACGCAGACCGACAGCAATGGCATCAATGTCAGCACGTCGCAGACGGAGATGATGTTATCGCTGGTCGTTGACGAGGTATTGCCGGACGGCCGTAAGCGAATGACTGTCCACTACCATCGCGTTAATTACATGCAGGACATTCGCGGAAGAAAGGTGAGTTATTCCTCGGACCGACCTGGCGAACCGATTCCCCCAGAAGCCCTGCTTTATGCCGGATTGGCCAACAATGGGTTCTCGTTTTGGGTAGGGCCTAACAACAAAGTCATGGAAGTGGTTGGATTCAATGACTTCTTACGACGTTGCCTGCGTAGTGTTCCATCACATCATGTCGCCGCAGTCCAACAGCAATTGGAAGCGACGAAAGGCGAAGACGGCATCGCCAACTTTATTGATGACAGCATTGGTCTGCTTCCGTACAGCAATGATCCCGAACATCCAGGCGTGGCCGTTAAAGAAGGCACTCGATGGGAATTGGAACCGCGACGAACCGAGGCTCCCATTCCGATGCTCGTCACCACGGAATGCATGTTGAAGGAGTTGACTGCGAGTTCCGCTGAAATTCTGTTAACCGGCCGGATCAACGGTCCACCGGAGCCGGTTCTGATGCGCGGTGCTGGCGGAAACATGAAGGTTCTCGTGAGAGGCGGATATTGCACGGGCACATGTCGTGTCGATCGAAAGACGGGGTTGCCCACACAATCCCAATTGCATCGAGAACTCGAATTGGCGATGGAATTGCCTGATGGACAGACTGTGCGTCAGAACAAAGTCACTGTCAGCACGATCAAATCGTTCCTCAGCCAATCGGATCCGGGCGACTCTCGAGTCCAACAGACGAGTTTTCGCAACGCCGCGGGATCGGAAAATCACCGTCACGTTCAGCAGGCAACTGGTTCGCGGCCGAACTGATTTCAGATCAAAACCGCTACTTCGTGTTTGGACCGAGGAATCGCATCCAGCGTCGATCGCTGGCATTTCCCGTTGCCGCACTGATGTTGTCGAGTTCTGAAAGCGACGTCAGCCCCAGTCGCTTCATATGTTTTTCGATCATCTCGCGCTCGGATTGTATGAACGAGCGTTCGCGGGCCAATCGGGCTCGCTCGAGTGACATTTCGACTTCACCTAGTCGCACCTGGACGTCCAGATGTTCGATCAATGACTCGATACGAATCTGCATCTCGGCGGGAACGTTCGCCAATGCGGCCCAATCATCCGGCAATGACAACGTGTTTCGGGTGCGGAAGAGTCGATTGAGCTGAATGATGTACGAATCGCGTTCGACGACGGCCTTTTTCAGCTCGTCGATGTCGGCTTCGCTGAAGCTGACGTCGCGCGGAGTAGGCGTTTCGGCCATCAACTTCAGGATTTCGGAATCTTCCGCAGTATTGTGGGCTACGGGAGAAGTTGGCTCGGCGGCAAAAATCTGATTCTTGATCGCGTCCCAACTCGGGGAAGACTCTTCCAACGTCATGTTGACTTCGTCGGCGTCTGATTCAGGTTCAGCTGCGCGATAGAGTTGACGGATTCGGTCTTCGGGTGAACCCAATTCAGCACGCGGTCGGTCGTCACGTTGCAAATTGAGCAACATGTCATGCATCGCCGCCAATTGCGATTCCATGCGCACCAGTAGCGACGCGGGCTGATTCTGTTCCCAATCCTCGACCATGTGTCGCAAGTCGTCCATGAAGGGCGATCGCGATTCGGCCAATTCGCTGAGTGGGCTGCCAGATGCCGCAGAATTGCCGCTGTGCGAACGATCAGCGCCCGACCGCTGAAAGCGATCCAATTGCTCAACGGCCTTTTCCAACTCGTGGATCAGGGCGGCGATCAGTTCGTCCTTTTGCTTAAGGTTGAGCTGATATTCCGCAGATGAGTCCGTCAACGGTGGCGGGCTTTGTATCTCAATATGTGATGAGCTTAGCTGATCGGCCGGTTCGGGAGTCGTCGGTTCGTCGACCAATGGCAATGGTTCGCGATAGCGCAGCGGAGTCACAACTGCCGTTGTGTCCACTGCCCCGGATGGCTTAAAGCTCGTGATCGATTTATGGGAACGATCGCGACCGGATCGCGAATCGTTCGAGCGACCAGAAGACAAAATATCACCCTTCACAAACGCTGCGGAGTGCCTCGGTCCTCTAATCGAGGAGGAGGACTTTCACCCATGCTGTCAATTGACAACGTATCTCATGATGACGATTGGCACGCAGCGCTTCGAAAAATCCACACACAGGTTTTGCAGATTCACGGTGAACCTGTAGCGATTTTGAGGGATGGCCGGTTCGTGTCATCGCAAGGGATTTGTTTTGGCCAGGCGATTCCACGGACGTTATTCGGAATAGACCAGTCTCGCGCTCGATCGTTCAGATAGCTCGCGAGCCTGGGCTGCGGATGTGTCGACGGAAAGTCCAATCGTGACCGACCATCGGCCGTCCGCAGGCGCGAGAAATTCCCAGTGGGGAAGCACCGAACAACTTTGGTGGACCAACTCAAATCCGCTTTCCGATTGGCTGACGGTTTGAATCGGGCGTGTCCAGAAGCTGGCCGGCCGAGAAATATCGAGCGAGACATCCAATCCGAGCCATTCGTCAACAAGGCCAAGGCGGGTGGCCGGTGAAGTTGCACTCGCGGTCTCGAGAGTTCCTAGACTTCGTCCATCTTCGCCGTAGTAGTACCGATCCGATGCCCCAGCGGCCATCGCGGCAAAGTTGAACTCGACCGCAAAATGGATTGGCAATCCGGCTGGAAGATTCTCCAGAGTATAAACCACCTCGATTGTACTTCCTTGGTGTGAGGTGATCGAAATGGTCTTCGAAACCTTCACGTCAAACGGTCCCAGTCGACCGTCTCGCCACAACGTCGCTTCGACGCGGTCGTCGGATCGGCGGATTTTTGACAGATACACGCCTTCGACGAAATCACCAATTTCTCCGTGTCCTTCGAGAAAAGTCTGGTGTTCCAACCCCGGTTGCAGGAAATGGTCGACCAGGCTCTTTCGAGGCCAAGCATCATATTGGAGTTTTTGATCGAGGTCTGGCTGTTTGAATCGAACACCGCCGTTTGGATCGACACCCCCTCCGACGTCGCTGGCGGCCTGGCCCGCATGGGCGCGAATTCGATCATGATACGGTTCGGCTCGACGGTTGAGAGTTGCCAATAGATTGGTCTGGATTTGTCGAACATCCAGTTCGTAAAGATGGCCACCGCGACCCGGGACCAGGAACGCGACCAGGCGGTCGCTACTCAGCCGAATCTCCTTGCGCGCATCGAGATTGAAATCGTCGGCACAGATCTCGACCCAACGTCCACGTCGACCGGACGCCCGTTCCAGTAGCGAATCGGCGGCAATCAGACTTCCGTAGATCGCATTGCGAAGATGGGGCAGATACAGTCCGCCGAATGCTCCGTGCCAGTACGGGCAATTGCACTGACCCCGATACAGCTCGCGCCGTGCTTCGGCCACCAGCTGTGTCGCCGGTCCCGGAGCCACCGTTGCCGAGACTTCGTCCAGTCGGCGGCTGACCTGAATCATTCTCGCATACATCTCATTCGCTTCCGGGTATTTGACCAGGAAGTTCCGCCAGAAGCCGGCGCGAACGAACTGTCGCATCGAGTGCCAATCGTGTCGCTGCTCATTCACTGCGATCAGATTGCGATAGTGAGTTTGTTTTTCCGTCGGCAAAGCCCATTCGGTCATTTCGCGATAGCTGGCATCCGGAAGATAAACTCGGCCGACGGGTGACACATAATCAACGGTTTCGGACATTGTTGTCACGTGCAGCCAACTCTGGTTTTCGCGTAGTGCGGTAAAAAATCGTCGTAGCCAACCGTCACGATAGACATGGTCTTTCGAGCCAGGCCAGACGCCAAATTTTTCTCCGTCATCGCCAAAAATCAAAACCGCATTCGGGAAACGGTCGGCAATTCCTCGGCAGTGATTGATCAGCTCGGCGGGATCCGCGTAGGGAATCAAATAACGCAGGCGCTCGCCGCCTGCAAAGACTTTCAGCAGCCGACCGCTTTCTTCCGTCAGGTAGTAGCCGTGAAGTTCGTCCTCGTTCAATCCCGCATTTCGAAAATGGGAATCATCGAGCAGAGTATATTCGATACCGGCCTCGACAATGTCGCCGGCAAACGACTGTTCCCAGACACGTTCGGGCACCCACATGCCGCGGACAGTTGTCTCAAACAGGCTTTCGAGATGCCGCTTATAGAGTTGAATCTGGCCGATGCGATCCCGGCGAGGAATGGCGGCGAGAATTGGCTCGTAGTAGGGACCGCCCAGCAGTTCGATCTGGCCTCGTCGAACGAACTCGCGTACTCGCGTGATGTATTCAGGATGGTTCTGGGCCAGCCAATCCAGCAAACTTCCGGACACGTGCAAAACGACTGGCAATTCAGGAAAGTCTTGGAGGACATCCAAAAATGGCATATAGCTGTCTTGGAACGCCGCTTCAAACACGCCATCGAAATTGCCCACGGGCTGATGGTTATGCAGCGTCAAAATCAATCGCACTTGGCCACTCATTCTTTACACCTATCCTGATCAGTGCCGCGTGATATCCGCGATTTGGCGTCTGGTCAATTTCTTTTGACCATGATCATACTCGCCGGATTTCAGGTCTCAAACGCCTCCTCCGTGTTGCGTCGACACCGGGTAAAGGATCGACGTGAGGCGTTCTAATCCGCAGAATCGTCATTTTCGCGGATAACCTGTATTGAAACTTCTCCAAGCGTTGAGGTCCAAGAACGTAGGGTAAATAGGGGAAAGATTGCGAGACCATTCGAGGAGCGGTTTTTGGCTTCTTCGGAAAACGACGTAAGCGTTCGGGGCTCGCCGGAGGAGTGTTGACAGAAAGATTGCAGGGGCGCGGAAGCTCGACCGTTGGTCGCCGTTTCACGAGAGGTGGCGGGCATGTCGCCCCAAACCTCCTATCGAACAATCGCAACGGTGCACGGTCGTTAAGACGGCTTACAGAGGTCGCACCGGTGCCGAACTGCCAAGCCGCGATTGGCTAATTCGTGCCCGAGCTATCTGCAAGCCTTAACACGAGGGCAACGACAATTCCGTTGCGAGGATCCTCACCGTCCGTGAATCAATGGTGACCGCAGCCACCGCTTCCGCAACCACCACCGCCGGAATTCATCACGCGGCTTTTCGCGAGTGCATCTTCCGCTTCGGGAATTCGTCCGCAGCGCTGGTAGATCACGGACAATTGCGATACCGAAAACGGATCGTTGGGATTGAGTTCGACGACCTTCTTCGCATGTGCAATCGCCTCATCGAATCGTCCCAATTTCTGCAGCATAATTGCCAATGCCGATTGCGTCAGGGTATGAGTCGGAGCTAAGGCTTCGATCTCATGCAGCTTTTCCACTGCGGCCGGCAAGTTTCCTTTGTCTTTCAATGCAATCGCTTCGTCGTACATTTGGTCGGGATTCGACATCTGACATTATTCCTGGAAAGTGATACCAAATCATTCTGCCATGAAATCATAGACGCTTGGGGGAGACGATCCAACCGTCGGCGCGATATCTTTATTGCATGAATCACTCTCGCCCGTCCGCGTCGCCGCCAAGTATCTCCCGGAACGAACTGTTGTGGCTCACGGCAGCCGTTGTCGTGGGGGCCGGACTGCGCTTGAGTTTTCCGGGTCGAATAGCGGTCGAACACTTTGACGAAGGGGTTTACGCCTCGAATTTCTGGTTTGGCGGCTACCCCTATCCGGCTCAACATCTTTATGCACCGCCGCTGCTGCCGGCCATGATTGAGTGGTCGATGATCATCGCTTCTCTCTGTGGTTTCACGCCGACTGGCTTTGTCCCGATGATCCCCTGCCTGATCGCCGGGATCGCCACCATTCCCTCGATCTGGTGGGTTGGCCGCCGGTGGTTCGGTCCGAGTGCGGGCTTGGTTTCGGCCTGGCTGGTCGCAACAAGTGATTTTCACGCCTGCTACAGTCGCGCCGCGTTGACCGACGTGCCTGTTTGTTTATTCGTCTTGTGGTCTGTTTATTTTGTCTGGCAGGCGCTGGTGAAAGCGGCACCATCCTGTGCTCCATTCGGAGAACGAGGGAAGGTCAAATCGCTCTCGGTTGGACCAGTTCCGTGGCGCGAAATTCTTCTCGCGGGAGGCTTCGCAGGTCTGGCCTGGTGGACCAAATACAACGGTTGGCTGCCGCTCGCGATTGGCTTGGCCGGGGGCGCCTTCTGGCAGCTGTTGACACCTCGCTGCGATCGTCAGATTTGGCGGACAGGCATCATCTGGATTTTGGTTGCCGCGACCGCAGGGTTCGTCTGGTCGCCGGTGCTCTGGAGTCTTCAAAAACAATCAGGCTATGCGGCCGTTGCGGCGAACCATCGGCAATACGTCGTCGGTCTGAAGGGCTGGCGGGATTCGGCTTTGAAGCAGCTTGAGCATGTCGGAATGTACGAGAACGGGATCGGCATGTTCACGGAGGCCGCCGTCTGGATGGCTCGAAACAATGCTCATCGGAACGGCTATCAAGACCGGAATTTCTCTGAAATCATTGGCGCACTCGCCTCCATTGGGCAACAGGCCGTCTCCGCCGGATTCGACTTTCGTCTGCTAAGTGCATTTGCGATGGAAGTCGGGAATCTTTTCAATCGCTGTGCCGTGTTCATGCATCCGTTAACACTATTGATCGCGTCTGCTGTTGCCTTGAGATTGAAGCTGCGTTTTGACAGCCCGGCACCACCTCGAATTGCTGCTTGTTTGTTGGCAGTCTGGTTGGCAGGAATGACAATCGCGACGCCATTTTACTACCCCTATCCCCGACTGGTTCTTCCCTGGTTGTTCGCGATCTGGCTCGGGGTGGGGTTGGCCGTTCAGTTTTGGCGAAACCGCAATCGGCCGGATCTCGCTTCGTCCGCCGGTCAAGCTCCCGCCCACTGGTCTCCCCATCGAATCGAATGGGTGATTGTCGTCTGGGTCGTCGTCAATTGTCTGATGAGGTCTGTTCAAGGGACTTCACATGCACTGAGTGATCGATCGCATCTGGCAGATGTGGCACAGCGGTTTTCAAAAACAATTAACGAAGAACTCTCTCGTCGCGGCCCTTCCCGTGATGCGATTGTGCTGGTGTGGGGAGAGCCTGCGATGGTCTTCGGCTTAAATGCAAACGGTCAAAAGAATGTCAGTCCCGTTCAGAATCTGGATGCCCTCGGTCAACATTCGCCCTTGCCGACCTTCGCGGTGTTCGGTGAGCAATCGCGCAGCAGCCCGCAGTTCGTGGCAACAAATCGAATGTTGAGCCTGAGAAAACTCTGCCAAACGTTGCAGGCCGGCGCGAGTCATCTTGTTGAGTTGGACTCGCAAAAGACGGAGGATTTCTACGGCCATATTCCTAAAGGCCTCCCTGATGTCGAGCCCAAAGTCTGGCTGTATGGCGAAAAGAAATAGGATTGGTCCGGAGGAAATCGTTTGAAGCGGCTTGAGAACGTTGGTTGGGAACGCATTTTGGCAGCGGCCCCAAATTGTGCCGCACGACTTAGTAATTTCCTCTTGTCCCTTTTTTGCGGTCGCGATTAGAATCGCGGTCCCATCCAGCGTCTCACCTTTGTCTGTTAAATCTCGCCGCCAAAGATTGTGCGGCGATTATGCTTTTTGCCAAGGAACGAATCATGGACGAGCAGCTTGGTCAAGAACACGGCCTCCAGGAACCATCCCGACGGCGGCTCGGACGCGGTTTGAATGCACTGCTCGGCACGGCTCCCATGGGGGGAACCGATGAACTGACAGCTGGCGATCAAACGGAAATTTCCGTGGAACTGATTGATCGGAACCCATTCCAACCTCGCCAGGATTTTGACCAGACGGCCCTCAATGAACTGGTTGACAGTATCCGTCAGCACGGCGTTTTGCAGCCGCTATTGGTTCGCCCGGCTGGTGACGGATATCAGCTGATCGCCGGAGAGCGACGATTGATTTCCGCCAAGAAGGCGGGGCTTCGTCAAGTCCCCTGTCGTGTTCTGAACCTGACCGATCAACAGGTCAGTGAAGTCGCGCTCGAAGAGAATCTGAAGCGCCAAGATCTGAACGTGCTCGAAAAGGCAATCGCCTTTCAGGACTATCTGAAGCGATTCGGTTGCACGATCGAAGACTTGGCTCGTCGATTGTCATTCGAACGTTCGACCGTCAGCAATATGCTGCGACTCCTTGAGCTGCCCGAAACCGTGAAGAGCGATCTTCGCTCGGATAAGATTAGCGCGGGGCATGCCCGGGCCATCCTGGCGATTAAGAACGAGGAAGCCCAGGTCAATCTATCGCAGCGTATTCAGAAAGAGAATCTGTCCGTCCGCAAGACGGAAGAAGCCGTTCGCGAATTGCTGGTCGCGAAAGACGCTGATGTTGTTCCGTTTCCCGGTCCTGGCGAGAATCAACCTGCCGTTGTTGCGAATCACACGTCGCATGTCACCGGGCTGCAAAATCAGTTGCGTGACTGGCTGGGTACCAACGTCGAAATCAAATTGTCGGGCAAGGCGAAGGACAAAGGTAAAATTGTCATCGACTTTGCATCGAACGATGATTTCGAGCGGATCGTCGGAAAATTGCAACGAGCGGCGTGAGATCGGAAAGATGGGCGGTTTCACGTGGAACCGACCTCATTGACGGCCGAATCAATCGCGCCTAGACTGTGCCACTCGTGCGGGATGTAGCTCAGCTTGGCTAGAGCGCCTGGTTTGGGACCAGGAAGTCGCAGGTTCAAATCCTGTCATCCCGACTGCTAACGAAACGAACCCTTCGACGGAAACGTCGAAGGGTTCGTTTCGTTTCAACTGGTTTAGCAGAACGCGGTGTTTTTCTATTGCCGCCGTTTCACAAGAAACAATCGTGGTCCCGGTGTGCGGCCGGGTTGGCTCTCGATCTGGGTGACTTCGAATTCGGTGGTCGAAAGCGATTTGAGCACCGATTCCACAACTTCGGCCTCATTCGCACCACCGCCGTGTCCGGTATAGGCGAGGATTGTCACCAGCCCCCCCGGCCTTAATATTTCCGTGGCAGCGGTGATGGCGGTACGGGTCGATTCCGGGTGGGTGACGATGGATCTGTCGCCGCCTGGAAGATATCCCAGGTTGAACATGACTGCTGCGATTCCACCTCGTAGCCCTGGTGGAATCAGTGTCTTCAGTTGATTGTGGTTCTGGTTGATCAGGACCACGTTTGGCAATTTCGCGTCCGCCAGTCGCAACTTGGTCTTTTCAAGGGCAGCCGACTGGATATCAAACCCGAAGACCAACCCCTGGGTGCCCACTCGCTCGGCGAGAAACTGAGTGTCGTGTCCGTTACCGGTGGTTGCATCAATGGCAGTGTCCCCGGTCTGCAGAACCTCGCGAACCGCGTCCTGAGCTTGGTCTGTCAGTGACCGTTTCCGGGGGCGTTCCACGTGGATTGGCGGAGTCGCTCGTGGATCGTCTGGAAGGGGCCTGGTATGGAGATTTCCATGCCACTTCGTTTTGCGATTCAGATCAACATCGGGATCGATGCTCGTTTCACCGTTCCAGTACGAGACGAGTTGCCTCGCAAAAAAAGGAGCATGTAACGATCCCTTCGATCCCAGTCCATTGAAGTAACCTAACCGGGACTGCAGCGGGTGACGTCCAATGACTGGATACTGGTTTCGATGAATTGGCCTGACTGCGGCTTGGTGCGAAACGACCTCAATGGGCAGCCGTAAAAACTCGCGAAGCTGCCCAGCGATTTCGTCGCGAGCGGCAGACGTCGGTTGAATGTCGAGACAGTTCCAATTGTAAGTCGAGCCCGCCCGGAATAGTTCACTGCCCACAGGGGCCAGCCAGATGCCGCGATGGATCACCCGGTGTTCTGCAAGGCCGGGGATTCGCAGCGTCAAAATTTCGCCTTTGGCCGGTTTGAATTGGACGTCTCGAAACCAGGGGTTATCTCTGGTATCGAATCCCTGGCAAAAGAAGATCGCGTTTGCGCTCACACCGAGACCTTGGAGTCGTACTCCGGCGGCGGTGAACTCGATTTCACGTGACACATCCACATCTGTGGGGAGATAGCCTCCCTCACGGGCAAAGTGAGCTCGCGACGTCTTCAAGTAGGCAGGGATGTCGAGTTGCCCGCCGGGACACATTTCACACCCACCTCGTTCGGCAAAGAACCATTCGTTGTCCACAAGTGGCACCGGTTGGTTGATTAACCCGTCAAATGCTCCCGCCGCACGGCGGCGTTCAAAAATCGCAACTTCGCCTTCGTCGGCAAACAGCCGGACCATGGAAGGCTGCCGGAAAACCGAGGTTCCCGTTTCGGCTTCAAATCGGCGATAGAATGCCACCGCGGCGGGCCAGAGTTCCATGTGACGCCAAGTCGTCACCAGCTTTTGACCCGTAATAGGAGTGATTAGGCCGGCCGCGATCTTTGACGCAGTCACGGTTGTTTCGCGATCGAGCACCAGAACTCGGGCGCCCGACCACTTCCACGTCCAGGCGAGGGCTGTGCCCGCCAAGCCTTGCCCGATGATGATGGCGTCGAAATGAGATGTCACCGGCGTCAATTGCTCCGTTCCACGTGAAACATCTTATCTATACTGTCCCTCTGTTGCATGTCTCCAACTGTGCGCATTTGTTCCAACGTTCCACGTGGAACGGAATCACTTACCTGGACATGTCGCTGGGAGAGTGAGTTCCGCATCAGAAACGTCGAGCGTCAGTCCGGCTGCAGGAATTGGCTCGTGCAAGGTCCATAGAATTCCTTGGGCCACCAGGCGTCGATATTCCAGCCGCCTCCAATTTTCGTGAAAGTGAAGCCCCGTGAAGCCGAACGAGCGACCCGTGTCGGGACGCTCCCATGCCCATGCTACGGGAAAGTCGACATCGTCGAGTCGCACGTGAAGCAGCGGTGTGAGGCCGACGCGAGAAGCGGGCCACTTTAAGTCGTAGTAGAACTCGTCGTGGATTTCGAACGGCAGAATCCCCGACGTCGTCGGATGCGAGGAAGAAGAGACGGAGACTTGAAAATCGGTAACTTTGTATTTTCGGTCCGGCCCCCCGTGACAGCCACCAAACAATGACACGAAATTGGTGACCGGAACTGTGTCGCGAGTTCCCATTCCCCAGTGCAAGCATGTCAACCCGCCACCCCGTTGAGCCAGACGTTGAAACGCTGCCAAACGTTTGTCGTCCGCGCTGATCCATTTGGCACCCTCAGTCAGAAAGAGTAAGACGCCATCGGCGTTCTCCAGAAGCTCAGGGCCATCTGGCCACGGACTGTCGGCGAGGACGACGATGGTTTGGATCGATTGATGCCCCTGCAGCAACCGGGCGATGACTCGATTACCCTCCAGGTATTCATGAGTTGTCTTGGGGTGTGAATCTGGGCTTTGGGCGAGCAGAAGAAGTCGTTTGGGGCGGGACGCAGTTGTTGGTCTGTCTTGAGCACCGACTGGTATCGAGCAAGGCAGGGCGAAAAGGACTGCGCCCACAAGAGCCGTGGCCAATCGCTGAGCGGACATGAATCGCCTTTCGCGTGCGCGGACAAATGCGAGGGGCTCGGCCCTGTTGTCATCGTGTGTGAATTGCACTTTAGAGCCGGCCTTCCTCAGCAGGTACAGTCTAGATGAACGGCCGGTACCCCAATGACACGATCCCAAAAACTGACCAAGAAATCAAAGAAACTTGTACGGAGTCAAACTTGCGACGCACACTATTTAGGTGTGACGGCAAATGCTTGATGGACCGTCACGTTACCCCGAATCGGGGTGATCGTATACCAACACGGAACGTGAATCAGGATCAATTGTCGATCCGGGTTCAGAGGGCTCGAACATGATGCGACTGACTTTGAGAACGTTGCTGGCGTACCTGGACGATGTGCTTTCACCTGCGGATACGCAGAACATCGGACAGAAAATTCAAGAGAGTCCGATGGCTCAACTTTTGGTTAGCCGCATCCGTGAAGTCATGCGACGTCGACGGTTGAAGGCTCCGGAGGTTTTTGGCCCGGAGATGGGAATTGATCCAAACATCGTCGCACAATATCTGGACAATGCGTTGCCAGCCGACCAGTATGCGGACGTGGAGAGAGTGCTGCTCGCCTCGGACGAAATGCTGGCTGAAACGGCAGCTTGTCATCAGGTTTTGACGCTGATTCTCGGAGAGACAACGGAGGTGTCGGATGGCAGTCGTGAGCGCTTGTACGCGCTCGGCCCGGTTGAGGTGTCGTCGCAGTTGGCGGTTCCGAATGACACCTCGCTAACGATCAAGTCGCATACTCCCGAATCGATTTCCACACGAAATGTTCCGGCAGCGAATCCGGGAGAGGCGGGGAAATCGAGCCGTTTTGAAGATGAGCGGATCACGGCCGTGCCGGACTATTTGAAGCCGGCACCATGGCCCAAGCGACTTTTTCCCTCGATGATCGTGGTCCTGCTCGTGGTCGTCTGCGCGGTGATTTTGACACCGGGGCTGTGGACCGGGTTCCAGCAGGCCAATATCGAGATGCAACGGAAGGTCGTTCGCGAAAAGAACGAGACGACCGACACCGCGGACCAAGATGTCGTTCTGTCTGAACCAATGCAGGCGACACCTGAAGTCGCAGTCGTGGAGCGCGAGAGCGTGATTCTGCCAGAACCGGCGGCGCCCCACTCTGATGGATCGAAACTGCCTGACGGTTTGGATCCGGCCCCTCCTAAGGATGATTCCGATCTGCCGATGCCCAAACCGGGGTTGGACAAAGTCGCGGCGGATTCCAACAACAAAGTTCCGATTCCGGCTTTGCCGGCCAAAGACGTTGCAGCCGTCGAAACCGCTCCGGCGGCCAAGTCGGCGACGCTTCCTCAAGAAGTCTTGTCCGATTTGCAGGTCGCCTACACCTCCAACGAGGGAGTCGTCATTAAATTGGACGACGACCGGCGCCATTGGTTTATGGTTCCACATCGATCCGAACTCAAGCCGGGTGAGATCATCGCCAATCTCGAACCGTTTGATGGGGTGCTGGAACTCGACAAAGCGGGAGTTCGAGTGACCATGGTCGGTGAGACGGTTGGTCAGCTTCTGTTGCCGAGCGAAGCGGCCCTGCAGGGAATTAACGTCGTACGCGGAAGAATGATTCTTCAGACAAGTCGACAAGAGGAGAATGGTCATGGGACGATCGGCATCGCGATTGGCGAGGATCTGTGGAAGCTGGATCTGCTATCGGGGGACACCGTCTGTGGTTTGGAAGTGACCGTCCGAGAGCCTTCCCAATTTCAGAAACTGAACGATTACCAATGGTACGTGGCAACGCTGTACGTGACTTCCGGTGACGCGAGGTGGACGAACCGGGCAGGAATTGTTCAGGAGATTGGCCAATTCTCGGCGCTGAATATCATCCCTGAACGAGCTGCGGCCACCGTCCGTTCCGTGCCGATGGTGTTTCCTTCCGTTCCCGATTGGTGTGAGGCCGGGAAACGTCGAATGCAACCCTTAAGGCGATATCAATCGATTTTTGAGAAATCGTTCGCCGTCGATCAACCGGTTGAACAGACAATGCTGACGCTCGTGAAAAACTCCAAAAACCCCAAGATTGCCGAGCTTGCTGCGCGCTGTCTTTCTGCGACTGACAATTGTGCCGCACTGGTGGAGACATTGGCTGAGTGTCCTCACGAGGAGGCTCGATTTGCCGCGCGCGACGGAATTCGACAGTCGTTACCGATGAACGCCAGTTACGGGACGTTACTTAAAGCGGAATTGGAGACGCATTATCCACCGGCGGATGCGGATGCGGTTTTCCGGATGCTTTGGGGGTTTTCACGCGACGATGTCAAAGGCGCCAAGATTACTCCACTGATGTTGACGAACTGGATGCGAAGCACGCGTCTCGAGATCCGCGAACTGGCGGATTATTGGGTAGAACGGCTGACGGGGCGTAAGACAGAATACCGGGCATCGGGAGCCGAGACGCAGCGGGACGCCCAAGTTAAGCGCTTGGAAGAGCAAATTGAGCGCGACAACGGCCTAATAAAAGGGCCGTGATTCCCGAAGTAATGCTCCTTCTGACAGTATCACGCCAATTCTTCGGAAAGCCACATTTCGTTCAGGCGACGCTAAAAATTGGCGCAGTTCGTTAGCAGATGTGCATGTCAGTCGGGCATCTACCCAAAATCCTGGCAGCTCATTCAAGGGGCAGCCTCAACGGATCCCACTTTCGTTTGGAACTTCGAAATAGCGGCACTTCAACCAAGTTGCCAGTATTTCAATCTGCCAACTCATTTTTCGGGCACGCCGCTTGCGTTTGCACGAAACCACAGCCATGAGGTCTCGGCATTCGTTCAATTCCAAATGGCTCAAAAAAGGTGGAACGAGAATATGTTTCTCGATGGAATCGGTTGGGGCATTCTTTGAGGAAGCGCACAATGAAAATGTTGACTGGTCGAGGAGGTTGGCGATTTGTTTTCGCCAGCTTCGCAACAGTTCTGTTGGTGGGAGCTATCTCCGGGCACTACGCGTCATTGCCTGCGCAAGACCAGGCTCCGAAGGAGGACGCAGCGGCAGCTGCTCCGGCAGACCCAGCGGCTGCCGCCCCGGCCGCGGCACCAGTGCTGCCTCCCTACTTCACGGGTACGAATACCGATCCCGCGGCTCCTTCTTGGCCGGATCCGACGGGCGGAAAAGCGGGCTATTGGATTACCCCCTCTGCGGGGCCGGTGGGTGATGGTGATCCCGCTGCCCAGACGCCAGCAGGTCTGTACGATCGAATTGCTCACAATATGTTTTCCATCAACATGGTGTGGGTGTTGGTTACGGGCTTCCTCGTCATGTTCATGCAGACGGGTTTCATGCTCGTGGAAGTGGGACTGTGTCGGGCCAAGAACGCCTCGCACACCGCTGCCATGAATCTCATGATTTACCCTTTGGGTTGCGTTGCGTTCTGGGTGTATGGCTTTGCCATTGGTTGGGGAAACTGGTTTAACGGACCGGTTCCACCCGGTTGGTACGCGTCACTTGGACCTGGATTGTCCTTGCTGAATGAAGGGATTGGAATCGGCGGCGATGCTGCCACGCCAGGGATTTTCAAGTACGGTCTGATGGGGACTAAGGGTTTCTTTCTCGAAGGCGTTGACGATGTCAGCGTGCTGGCTTTGTTCTTCTTCATGATGGTGTTTATGGATACGACAGCCACGATTCCCACTGGATCGATGGCCGAACGCTGGGGCTGGAAGAACTTTTGTTTGTATGGATTCTGGGTCGCGTTGCCCTATTGCTTGTATGCAAACTGGGTTTGGGGTGGCGGCTGGCTGGCTCAGTCGGGCTTGAACTGGGGACTTGGTCACGGTGCTGTCGACTTCGCGGGGTCGGGGGTGGTGCACGCCATGGGGGGCATTATTGCCTTGGCCGGGGCGATCTGCATTGGCCCACGCAAAGGAAAGTTTGTGAACGGCAAGCCTCATCCGATGCCGGCGCACCATGTGCCGATGGTGGTGGCCGGAACATTCATTCTGGCTTTCGGCTGGTTCGGATTTAATCCGGGATCAACTCTTTCTGGAACCGATTTGCGGATCAGCGCGGTCGTGGTTAACACGATGCTGGCCGGTGTTGTCGCCAGTATATTCTCGATGTTCACCTTGTGGGCCAAGGGCCTCAAGCCTGATACGACAATGCTATGTAACGGCATGTTGGCTGGTCTGGTTGCAATCACCGCACCTTGCGCTTTCGTGGACAGCAAGTTTGCGGCACTCATCGGAGCGGTGGCGGGCATCCTGGTCGTGTTGAGTGTGTTCTTCTGGGAAAAGATGGGGATTGATGATCCTGTCGGTGCCATCTCCGTTCACGGAGTCAACGGAACTTGGGGTGTGATTTCGGTCGGCCTGTTCGCTAACGGCAAGTATGGTCTGGGTTGGAACGGTGTTAACCGGAAGGAGTGGGGTGGAACACCTGAGCTGGTGAATGACGGAGTCCGTGGCTTGTTATACGGCGACGCGTCGCAGTTGTGGGCCCAACTCCTGAGCGCAGGCGTCGTGCTGGTCTTCGGGTTTGTCATGGCGATGGTTTGGTTTAAGTTAAGCAACTTGATCTTCCCGCTACGTGTCAGTGAGGCTGACGAAGTGGTTGGGCTGGACGGACCAGAAATGGGTGTTCTCGGCTATCCCGAATTCACCACCGATCGAGGTTGATTAGATGCCGACTTAGGGCGTCTTCCGTAGGTCACTTCGGGTAAGCAATTGTGATGATGTCGATCAGCTGGCTTTAATGGCCTGCAGGCGAGGCCAAGGATTGGCAAGGATTTTCTGGTGCCGGGCGGCGTAGGACATGCTGCCCGGCACTTTTCTTTTGCGTCGCTCCGCTGCTCTCTTGCTTTGGGGTCAAGATGGTCGTAACGACTATAAATCACAGTGTTTTAGGCGTTTCTCGTATGTTTTCCCTGCCTTCACTTTGAGGCAATTCTTCCTCTGTCATGGCGATGTGCTTAAAATGTAGTCAGTTTTCGTGTTTTTATAGTTGTGGCAATCGTTAATAAAATAAAAACCGACTAAAAACGACAAATGTTAATAAACGATTAAATGATGATCTGTTGTGTTTGTTTTTTGTGCCGACATTGCCGTTTCGGAAAACGAAAAATCGGAAATCCCTGTCAGGAAATTCCCGCGTCAGGAATGTTAGAAATCAGGGCTGTTTTCATAAGATGCTTCAAAGTCGTGCTTTATACGCGTTTTTTCAGGCACGCCGGTTGCGGTTGGACGAAATCGCGCCACGGGGACGCGAGGGCATTGCGTTCTCCTTGGCACAACCCGGGTAAAGCGAGAATAGGTTTCTCGACGGAATCAGTTGGAGCATTCTATGAGGAAGCGCACGATGAAGATGTTGGTAGTTCGAAGTGGTTGGCATTACGTCCATGCCAGTCTCGCCACAATGTTATTAGTGTTCACGATGACCTCGTCAGGCCCGGTCTGGGCTCAGGATGGAGCGACCGCTGCGACGACGGACGCACCGGCAGTGGCGACGGCAACAGAAACACCTTCCGCTGGCGACGCACCCGTCGTGGTGGCACCTCCAGGCCCGCCATCGAATGCAGAACTTAAAGTGATGTTGGACACGCTCTGGGTTCTCAGTACAGCCTTTCTCGTCTTCTTTATGAATCTTGGATTTGCGGCGGTTGAATCTGGCATGTGCCGGGCAAAGAACTGCGTCAATATCTTGTCCAAAAACTTCATCGTGTTTGCCGTGTCTTCGATCGCCTTCTGGGTCGTGGGCTGGGGTTTGATGTTCGGCAATGATGCGGATGGGAAGAGTGATGGCGGGTTGATCGGAAAAACCGGACTCTGGTTCGTGAGCGGAACAGACAATAGTCCCGCGACTGGCGACGCTTACAAAGGCGACTACGGTGCAATCAGTTGGACAGGTGTACCGCTGTCGGCCAAGTTCTTCTTCCAATTGGTTTTCACCGGAACGGCCGCGACAATCGTCTCGGGGGCGGTTGCGGAACGGATCAAGTACCACACGTTCATCGTCTTCAGCTTTATCATGGGCACGCTGATCTATCCGGTCGTCGGCCACTGGGTGTGGGGCGGCGGCTGGTTGGCAGCTAAAGGCTTCTTCGACTTCGCGGGCTCGACACAGGTCCATTCAATTGGTGGTTGGGCCGCCTTGGCCGGGATTCTTGTGCTGGGACCTCGAATTGGAAAATACACGCCGGAAGGGAAGGTCAACGCGATTCCGGGGCATAATATGTCGCTGGCCACGATCGGCTGTTTTGTCTTGTGGTTCGGCTGGTTCGGTTTCAATCCAGGCAGCACAATGGCCGTCGATCCTGGTTTGATTTCTCACGTGGCCGTGACGACCAATACCGCTGCGGCGTTTGCCACCATCACCGCAACGGTGACGGCTTGGCTGCTGTTGGGTAAGCCCGATTTGGGAATGACGTTGAATGGCTGTCTGGCCGGACTGGTGGCCATCACGGCTCCCTGTGCGTACGTCTCAATTTGGAGCTCGGTCATTATCGGATGCATCGCCGGCGTCGTCGTGGTCGTTGCCGTGATGTCCTTCGACCGGGCTGGAATTGACGATCCTGTGGGCGCGACCTCGGTCCACCTTGTGAACGGGGTCTTTGGGACCTTGTGCATCGGATTGTTCACCGAGACCTCGTTGATTCCTGCCGGAACATCGTTGAAGGCGGGTCTCTTCACCGGAGGCGGAATGGATCAATTGATGGTACAGGCCACGGGGGTGGTCGCAACCTGCTTGTATGTGTTTCCCGTCGCGCTCGTGACGTGGTTGATTCTCAAGGCAACTCTTGGGCTGCGAGTCACAAAGGAAGAAGAAATGGAAGGTCTCGATCTTGGCGAACATGGCAACGAAGCTTATCCGGGCTTCGTCATGCAAGCTCCAACTCACTGATCGTCATTTGAGCGAACGAAATTTCGACTTCATTTGATTTCTCACTGGCAGCAAGATGGCGATGGGAATCGGGGCAACTCGATTCCCATCGTTCATTCTTTGGCGATCGTTTTGTCATCAGAGGATTGCAGGCGACAGGTCCGGCTTGCTTTTAGCTCTTCCTCGCATAACGTATGCTGATACGGGCGCTCGCGACGCCCATCGTTTGGAGTTCCGCGTCTTCCCAGGTCAAAAGGTTACCGATGAGATTTCTGGTTTTCACGATGAGCCTCCTCTCATGTGTTTCGTTGAGTGCGAACGAATGGCGACAGTTTCGCGGCCCCACCGGACAGGGTCTTGCCGCTGATGCCAAGAATCTTCCCTCGACCTGGAGTGAAACGGAGAACGTCCTGTGGAAATCAGAGATACCGGGACGGGGCTGGTCATCGCCCGTGTTTGCAGGCTCGACGATCTGGCTAACGACGGCCATTGAGCGTGAATTGAAAGGTGAAGAACTTGAGAAAGCGCGGGCCAAGAAACTCGAAAAGAATCCGCTTGCCGGTCAGATGAGTGTCCTTGATTCCGTCTATCTGCACGCCCTCGGTCTGAATCCCGAGACCGGTCAGGTGGAACGGAACATCGAACTGTTCAAGGTCACCGATCTTGAGCCGATTCATTCACTTAACAGTTTCGCCTCGCCATCGCCGGTCCTTGATGGGAAGATGCTTTATTGCCATTTTGGAGAGTTGGGGACCGCTTGCATCAACACCGAATCCAATGAAGTGGTCTGGAAGAAACAGTTGCCTTCCAAGCATTCGGTCGGTCCCGGCAGTTCCCCCATCATTCACGGGGATTTGTTCATCGTGCCCTGCGATGGGACCGAACAGCAATACGTTATCGCGCTGGACAAATTGACGGGTGAGCAAGTCTGGAAGTCGGCGCGTCCGCCTTTTGAGGGGGACAACGGCGATTTACACAAAGCCTTCAGCACCCCATTGTGGGTCAACGTCGATGGTCGCGATCAGATTATTATCCCCGGCGCTCAATGGGTGGTGGCCTACGATCCGCGGGACGGCTATGAGATCTGGCGAGTTCGGCATGGTACAGGTTTTTCAAACGTACCGCGGCCCGTGGCCGGCCATGGAATGACCTACATCTGTACCGGTTACATGGCTCCACAAATTTGGGCGATCGATCTCAGTGGGCGTGGCGACGTCACACAGACGCATGTGAAGTTCAAGGTGCCCAAACAGGTTCCCACCATGCCTTCGCCGATCCTGGTCGATGATCAGCTCTACTTCATTTCGGATCAGGGGGTGGCGACAAGCGTTAACGCACTGACTGGCGAAGCGATTTGGACGAAGAGAATCGCGGGCAATTTTTCTGCCTCGCCCTTGTTTGCGGATGGAAGGCTGTACTTCTCGAGTCGTGAGGGAAATACGACAGTGATCAAGCCGGGCCGTGAGTATGACGAAGTCGCTGTCAATTCTCTCGACGGTCAATTGATGGCCTCGCCCGCCGTGCTCGATGATTCGTTGCTGTTACGCAGCCAATCACATCTTTACCGAATCGGTAAGAAGTCGAACCCATGACTGGTCGATTCCAGGCGGCCATCGAAGGGCGCCGGCACGTCAGCTAAGCGACGTGTGAATCGAGCGGCCGTCCAGAATTCCGCAGGCTTTGAAGGCGAATGAGGCCGTTGATCGCTTCGGCTAACGTACTGTGTTCATTGGCAGGTTGTCGAACGAACATCTGAATCGCCTCTTGAAGTCGCAGTGCCGCATCGACAGCTGGGTTTGATCCAGACTGGTAGGCGCCAATCGAGATCAGGTCTTCGGCTTGTTGATACGCAGCAAGCAATTGACGTAAGGAAGTTGACGCCTGGCGATGTTCGTTGCTTGTGACATCGGGCATCAAGCGGGAAATGCTGGCCAGGATATCGATCGCCGGATATTGCCCTTGGTGCGCCAGTTTTCGCGAAAGCACAATGTGTCCGTCGAGGATACCGCGAACGGTATCCGAAATCGGTTCGTGGGCGTCGTCTCCTTCAACCAACACCGTATAGAAACCTGTAATACTACCTCGATTCGTTCGGCCACTACGTTCGAGCAACTTCGGTAGTAGTGAGAAGACACTGGGTGGGTATCCTCGCGTCGCGGGGGGTTCGCCAGCGGCCAGGCCAATCTCGCGCTGCGCTAAGGCAAATCGGGTCACGCTGTCCATCATCAATGTGACGTCGCGGCCAATTTCGCGGAAGAATTCGGCGATCGATGTGCCGAGATAGGCCGCTCGCAATCGAAGAACGGCCGGATCGTCGCTCGTGGCGACAACGACGACGCTTCGAGCTAGCCCGTCTGGGCCCAAATCCCGTTCAATGAACTCACGAACTTCGCGACCTCGTTCTCCGATCAGCACCACGACGTTGACCGCCGCGTCTGATGATCGGGCGATCTGGCCTAGAAGCGTGCTTTTTCCGACACCGCTGCCGGCAAAAATCCCCAGTCTCTGTCCTTTGCCACTCGTCAGCAGGCCATCAATGGCACGCACGCCGGTGGAAAGCGGTTGATCGATCCGCGGCCGACTCATCGGTGAGAGAGGCGTACTTTGCAAGCTAACATGATTGGGCAGAATCGCGGGAGGAAGGCCATCGATGAATTGACCTCGCCCATTAATAATTCGTCCCAGAAGAGCCTCGCCCACTCGTGCACCTTGAACGGAACGGACAAGAACAACGCGAGTACCACGTCGTACTCCATTCAGTTCACCGTACGGTAATAGCAACGTTTCCTCGCCGGAAAATCCGACGACTTCCGCTTCCAGTGTGACACCTTGTTCCGCTTCGAGTCGTGCAATTGCTCCCAGTGACGCGGGAAATCCAGCGACCGAAACGGTTAGTCCTGCGATCTTGGTCACCCGTCCTGTCAGGCCGACAGGTTGGATTCGACGGACATGTTCTTCCAGATCGAGCATACGCTTTCCTCAAGACGGATTTGCGAGGTCTCTCATCCGTCGACCAATTCCTCGGCCATCCGACGCAACATCGTTTCGACTCGGGCGTCGATCTCCCCGTGACGTGTCTCGATGCGACATCCACCCCGCAGCGTCTGGCAATCAGGGACCAGCGTCGTATCGGCGCAGGCCGTCAACGACTGAACGATCTGGTGGGCTCGGTCGCCCCACGCGGCAAGATCATCGGGATGCAGGTATACCGTCAATTGCGGTTGTCCTGCGGCCAATCGCAGCGCATCGTGTATCATTTCCGTCGCGAATTCGGGACGCGTGGCCAATTGACGTTGAATCAGCTTCTCGGCGATCGCCACGCCCAGTCGAACCGCGGTATGTTCCCAACGGACAAGCCACCGATCGCGTTCGGCTTGCAAGGAAGCGGCGGCGGCACGCAACGCCGGAAGCGCCGTTGCCAATTGAGTTGTCATTTGTTGTTCGGCAATTTCCTGGGCTTTTCGCAGGATTTCTGCGGTCGCGTCGCGTAAGCCCTCGTCACGTCCGGCATTCTGAGCGTCGACGAGAGTTCGTTCCCGAACTTGGGCGGCGTCGCGATGAGCGTTCGCCAGAATGTCGTCGGCGTCGCGTTTGGCCGAGGCAAGTAGGTCGTTTCCTTGTCGCTGCAAATCGACGAAGTTGAACGATTCACCGGGGCCGGTGTCGCGTGTGGAATGAGCTTTGATGATGCGAACAGTCATATTGGCACGATGGAAAAAGGAATATCGATTCAATCGAACGTTGTCAGTTCGCGGTTGTTCACACTGTCATTGGGCAGATTGTTGTGTCTTTAAAATGATGTTAGGCATTTCGCACTTGGGACTCTGTTGTCTTCGACGCGTTTCCGGTGGACCGGAAAGATTGCTGACTCTCGCGCGAATGCGCTTCTTTCCTGGGCAATTCGAATGTGCTGTCGGAATCGATCATCAAAATCACTTCCGCGATCTGTTGCTGTGCGGAAGTGATTTCGCTCAATCGAAGCGGACCAATCGAGGCAATTTCGGCTTTCAACGCAGTCGCCATTGGAGCTGATAGCATCGAGAGAATTCGTTCACGCAAGAGATCCGAACTTCCTTTCAGAGCCACCGCCCACTGACAGTGATCTGTCTCTTGAAGCATGCTGCGTAAGGTCGTGTCATCCAGCGACAGCATGTCCTGGAACGAAAACAGCGAGTCTCGAAGCGAACTGGCCAACCGTGAATCTTTGTGATTAAGTGATTTCAATACGGATCGCGAAGTCGTCCGTTCACTTTCCCGTAGCACTCCGGCGGCGCGCGAGAGGCCTCCAGGGCGAGTCGGAATCTTGCCGATCCGATCCTGTAAGAGCGATGCAATCTCGGCCAGGACGTCCGAATCGGCGGGGCCGATCCGTGCCAGTCGACCCAGGATGTCTGCTTGCATTTCGGCTGGAAAGCTTTCCAGCACCTGGGCTGCCAGCCGTGACGGAAGTTGGGTGGCAATGACGGCGATTGTTTGGGGATGCTCGTCCTGAATCAGTCGGCGCACGTCGTCGGCATGTCGATGATGAAGAAACGCAAACGGTCCGGCGTCCACTTGTTCTTCGATTCGCCTTTGGATCGGCTCAAATTCATTCAGATCGAGCGAGCGTTCGAGCAAATCACGGGCCGCCTCGGGACCGGCTGGCTGCATCAGTGGACGTGAGGAAAATGCCGCTTTGAACTCGTCGAGAATCGATTCCTGCTCTTCGCGGGTCACATTTTCGGCGTTGGCGATGGCAAGCGTAATACGTTCTACCTGCTCTCGGGGTAGTTTCCCCAAGACGTCCGCCGCGAGTCCCTGGTCCAGGCTTAACAGCAAGATCGCGGCCTTGCGGACGATCTCCGGTTGATCTGTCGCCCATTGGCCTGAAAGGAAGGCCGAGGCCGCGGGATCGCTCGCGACCATCGTGCGAATTTCGTCACGAAGGACTGCAATGCGATCCGGTGGTGGTAGCGGTGTTTGAACCGCGGGAATCGGAGCTTCTTCCTGGGGGGATGGAATTTCATAGGGCTGGATGACTTCCGCCACTACTTGAACGGGAGTGGGGGGCGGAGTGGCTCGACGCATCATTCCGAGTGCCATCAGCGCCAGGAAGACGATTCCGCCGACGGCGATCGCATTCCCCCATTGATGAACAAAAATCGCAAGTTGTTCATTCGCGGAAAGGCCAGCCGTTTCGGGCAATTCGCTGACAAGTCGATCCACACAAGTCACGGAGATCGCGTCTGCCGACGAATTTGCGGGAATCAGACGGCCGACAATTCGCTCCACTTTCGTGATCACCTCTTCTTCAACGAAGTTGACATCCAGTCGTTCAGAGGCTTTTTCTCCCTTGGCAACGCGACGAGTGATGACTTCACGCAAGTAATCTCGCGGGATCGAAACGCTGACTTGGACCGATTTGGGAGTGGCGGCGATCAGTTGCTTTTCCGTCACTTCGCGCGTCGTTTCGGTTGGAGCGTCGTTCCATCCTCGAAATCCAGTTTGATGCGGGTCCGAGGCTTCGACGGTGCCTGGCCGATTGGCGACCGGTGCCGATTCGTTCCGCGAGCGGACAACCTCGCTACGTATCGTGCTCGATTTGAGGGCGTCGAAGTCGACGTGAACTGTGACCGTCACATTGGGGATGTGCGAGAGCGCCTTTTGGATTTGTTGTTCATACTGTCGGGTAAATTCTCGACTGCGTTGAAGCGAGTGGCCATCGTCGGGCTCGTCCACCGTTTCGCCGATATACGCCTGGCCTTTGGTGACGTCAAAAATGGTAACGTCGGCCGGTTTCAGATCGGGGACCATGTTCGCAACGACATGTCTGAGCGAATTGACCAGCGTTGTCGATATTTCTCGACCGGCACGTGGTTTCAATGTGACATTGGCAGTCGCCCGTGGTTTCTGGTTCCAACCGATTCGCCGTTCCGATGTCGCGATCGCCACCCGCGCATCGTCAATGTCAGGAACCGCTTTGATCATTCGTCTGAGCTCTTGCAGCAGCAGCGCCTCTTTCATTTGCAGTCGCTGTCGATCCGTGCTGAATGGGCCCAATGTCTCGTACTGTTTGAGCATTTGCGAACCGAGATCTGCTGGCAACGCATCAAACTCAAGTAGCGCGGCGTTGTACCGATCAAGATCCTGCTGAGGAGCGAGCAAGCGTTGACCATCACGCCGGAATCCCGTCAATCCTGCGGTGATCAATGCCTGTTCTGCAGAGGCTAACTCGTCGGCCGCAAACACTTTTCCAAACGAGACGGCTTGAAAACTGGAACCGCGATTTTGAATGACCAACCAACCGAATCCCAGCAGGACAACGAACGATATCGCGGTCGAAGCCACTCGTTGTCGGGGTGACATCGCGCGAAACAGTTCGGTCAATTGCCGGAAAATGCGCGGCAGAACGTCCATGTGGAGCGCGCAATCGTTCGGGGATAAGAATCAAGCCAAGCCACGACGCGTCTTATACTTGTGACTGCCGGTTCGAGGCAATGCGAGTCGCGGAAGGCGCGTCGATTCTTGGCCGGACATGGATCGGGGTAATTTTCCGGACGATTTCCGCGGTTGAGAAGACGCTTGACTCCCCTTCCCCTTTCCGGAGAATGACTTACTGAGAAAGAACTTCAGGTCATGTTCTTCGAATTTCATTGCTTGGGCACCGAAAAAGGTGGTTTCTCCGAGGCTTTGGAATAGGATGATGGCCGAATTCTCCCGGAACATTGCCGACGGACAAGTTCGATATTGAACAATCCTCTGTGAGTCGAACCACAAAGAGAGCAGTCAATCATGCGTGCACATCTGATTCCGATTAAGGGTGGCGGGCGTCCCATCCAGATCACTCGGGACGTCACGCTCGTCGGACGACAGGATAGCCTGTGTGATATCTGCCTCCGGAAAAGCAGCATTTCTAAAATGCACTGTCTGATCGTGCGGACGGATGGATTGCTATTCATCCGTGATTTGGGCAGTACCAACGGAACAAAGGTCAACGGTCAACGCGTGATTCGTGGTGCGTTGCTGCCAGGTGATGAATTAGCGTTCGCAGGAGAGAAGTTTCGTGTCGAAATGGGACCCGGAGAGCCAGATCCGGAACCAGATCACGAAGCTCAAAATGCCCACACCGAAGTAATTGTCGTGGAACCGGTTGATTTGAACGAGCAATTCTCGTCTTATCCCCCAGACCCGATGGATGCCAGCAATAGTGATGTCAAATTCATCGATGAATGATGGGCTCGTCAGCAAAGCTCGACCGGTGGTCCCATTGGTGGGCGATCCTCGTCAAATTTGATTCATTCCGCAGTATCGGGTTCCTCACAATCGGTGGGTTTCCACCCGCCCATTCCGATAATTCGCAACCCGCTTCCGCAAAAGTCATGATCCAAGGCTCAAGCGAGTTCGTTTTGATCGCGTGGGTTACTCAACCGAGGGCTTGATCGCTATACTCTCCCCGGACCTGAATAGCCCGGTCGCAACTGGCGGTCGGGCTGTTTTGTTCCTGACATTCAAGGATGATTGGTGATCTGGCAGTCAATTTGGAAAAATCCAGCGTCGATTTGACGATCGCCGCTCGGCAAATGGATATTGGACGAAGGAGCATTCGCGTGAGTTGGATTGTTTGGCTGGGATTCTTGGTACTGGTTTTGTTGATCCTGGCGTTCGATCTCGGCTTTTTCTCACGTCAATCCAAAACGCTGACAGCAAAAGCGGCTCTATTCCGTACCGGCGTCTACTTCGTCCTGGCCATTTTTTTTACTGGGTTTGTGTATTTCGCCTACCAATATCATTGGTTCGATTTGGGCGTTGGCGGCGATCCCAATGACACGAGCTTGCCCGACACAGGATGGGAAGCTGCGGTCCAATTCTTCGGCGGCTACCTGCTGGAACAATCATTAAGTGTGGACAACATCTTCGTCATCGCATTGATCCTCAGCTATTTCAAAGTTCCCTCTGCTTATCAGCATCGAGTGTTGTTGTGGGGCATTTTGGGTGCCGTGGTTATGCGAGGAGTCATGATTGCTGCAGGCGTGGCCCTGATCAAATACTTTGAGTTCATGACATACGTTTTTGGGGCATTCCTGATCTTCACGGCAATGAAGATGTTATTCACCGGAGAAGATGAGGAAGTCGATTTCGACAAAAACCTATTGGTGCGAATGGTTCGGCGGTTATTCCGCATGCATCCCGAGTTTGTTGAGGATCGTTTTTTCACCCGAATTGACTCAAAGTTGGCGATGACGCCGCTGCTGCTGGCCTTGGTCGTTGTGGAGACGACGGACTTGGTCTTTGCGGTTGATTCGATTCCGGCTGTGATCGCCATTACCCATGATCCATTCCTGGTCTTTACGTCCAATGTGTTCGCGATTTTGGGGTTGCGAAGTCTTTATTTTGCCTTGGCCGATCTACTGGGCCGGTTCCATCTTTTGAAATATTCCCTCGTGATCATTTTGGCTTTCGTGGGGGTCAAAATGCTTTTGGAAAAGCTGCTGGTTTCTCACGATGCCGATGTCAAAAGCATTGTGAATCTGGCCTCGTTTGCCGTGATTGCGCTGACGCTGGTCGGAGGCGTGGTTGCTTCGTTTGCATTTCCCGAAAAGCACGACTCGTCAGACAAAGCTGCGGAAGCCGATGTCCATTGATGTCGTGGTACGATGACTTTCGTTTGGTTTTGGCGACGACTCAACGCGATATCCGATGACCGATTCTGTCATCAAGTCAAGAAGTGGGCGGTTTCGTCGGTCGAGTGCGCCAGATAGCGACTGCCTGTTGAAGCTGGTCGGCCCAAACTTTGTCGAGTTCCTCTGAGGACGGAATATGCCCGTGCTTCATTTCACCAAAATACCAGCAGCATGCTTTTCCCAGTGAATAGGTATAAGCAAATGCCATTGCTGCATTGGCCGTTTGTCCCAGCACCGGGATAAATTTGAGTGGAGCTTTGACCGCGAATCTCACGGCCAGACGTGTTCCAACTGCTCCCGCCATTTTGATCAACATCTGGGAATTCATTTTCTGGTCGTAAAGCTCGGCCAGCAAATACACCAGCCGTGATTGCAGCGTCATCACCACGGGGATGTCCACCCAAGGCAGAGGTGTCGCGGCAGCCGCGGCGGCAAGACTGCTGTAAGTCAAGATCGTGGGCATGGCCTGACGAGCCGTCAAATCGCGCAGCGAGACCCGAAGGTCATCGAGGTGAAGCAACGCTTGGCGACAGGCTGCGGGAAGTAATTCAATCAGTGTTTCTTCCAAACGTTTTCCACCGACGTTTGGCTGTTCGAACCCTTCTTCCGGGCGTGTCAGATCGATCGGGACGATTCGATCAACCAGTCCGGCAAAACGCTCTTCGTGTTCCCTCATGCTACGCTGCAGCTCGGGATGACTCGTCAATAACGAGGGGCGGTTCGCTCGTTCTGCTGCTGCCGAACCTTCCGCCGGCGCTGTCAGATGGTCTGTCTGATTGCTCGCTATCACGTGTTGTTCGCGGTCAAACGGATCCGGTACCGGGTGTTGCTCGAAAGGGTAAGCTTCGTGCAGGCTGGTCAACGCTAGCACTATCGGCCTCGACGGTCGCGCGGCGCGGATCGTTCGCAAAGGCGTGATGATATCCGCTAACGCATGATCCATCACACGGGCGACGACGATGACCACATGGGTCGCGTCGTCAAACGATTTCAAATCTTCGCGGGGATCGTAGCCAACTTCGCCCAAGCCACGTGTGTCGAGAAATCGAACCAGTGGCTCCGCTGCCGAAGGAAAGTCGTATTGGAATGATGTTTGAGTCTGCGGTTGAAAGCCGTTACCAATCTCGGCCTGAGTTGATCCCGTCAGATAACGAATAATCGAAGACTTGCCGCTACCCGTTTTTCCGAACAACCAGAACACCGGTACCGGAATCTTCTTCAGCAATTCATTCCGCTGTCGTTCGAATTGCTCGTCGCTCAGCGATCCAAACCCGAACCATGACTTGATGCGGTCGAGCACGGTAGTAGGCCTTGTCGAGGAATCAGGTTCCACTGTCTCTATTCAATTTCCATCACATTGACGATTGGAACATCTACAGCAGCGACTTGGAACCCACCTCGTTCGCATTCCTCCCAAAAACTTTCGAGACTATTTCTTGCTTTGTGCGTTGTTTTTATTCTGTGAGCTTTGGACAACATTCGACGCCTTCAGCAAATCTGGTAGGTCGGCTTTGACGTCGGTGATCGTGGCGTTACGACTGACAACTTTGCCCTCTTTGTTGACGAGGAACATCGTTGGGAATGAAATAATTCCGAAGGAAGTCGCAATTGGGCTGTTCAGGCCACCGGCTTGGTTGGGACCGCTCGGCTGAAAGATTTGTGGCCAAGTGATCTTGTGCTTGTCGACAAACGATTGAGCGGCCGCTTTGTCCGACTCCAGAGCCACCCCCACGATTTCGAATCCCTTGCTTTTGTGCAATTCATAGAGGGCTCTCAATTGAGGGACGTCTTCCACGCACAGTTCGTAATTTCCATTCCAGAAGACAACGAGGACCACGCGTTCCTTCAGTTTTCGGATGTCGAAATTGCCGCCGGAAAGCAACGGGCCTTCGAGGGAGATGACCTGTCCATTAAGTTCAAGACGCCTTAACGCACCTTGAGCCCGGATCGCCACTTCGGACTTGGGCTTTTCGGCAACCAGCCGCTGATACCAGACGATCGCTTCTTTGGTGCGACCTTGAAATTCTTCGTGGTTTCCCAGCACGAACATAGCGTCGTCTGCATCGTCAGAACTGGGATATGTCGTCACGAACTCTTCGAGTGACTTCAGCCACGTCTTTTGAATTTCCGCCAGCTTTTCTTTTTTGTCGTCCTGATTTTCCTTCTTTTCTTTCTTCTCGTCTTTCTCGTCAGCTTCCTGTGAATTCACGGCGTATTCGGCCTGCATCAGGCGATAGGTCGTGTAGGGTAACAATGACGAGGTGGGCATCTTCTTAGCAATGTCGGCTTCGATTGCTCTCAGTTCTTTCACCCCTTCGGGATAGGTTCCCATTTGGGCGGCCAGAGCATAGCCGTCGACGGTTTGCTTCGTCAAAAACACACGTTCTTCATCGGTTTCGGCCAGCTCGATCGCTTCTTTCAACAGGACCGCCCGTCGACTCATCAGCGTCTTCACTTGGGCGGCTGTCTGTTTGGGTTGCAGCAGTCGTTGTTCGACATCCTGCAAATCTTTCAGGATTTGCGCGACTTTGGGAGACGGCCCTGGGGCATTTTGCGAACCACCGGGCGAGGTCATCAGCGGTTCCATCAGAATGGGGCTGCTTGTCAACCCTTCGCCTTCGATCGGTACGGGAACCTGTGTCAGCTTCCAGACTTCGCCGACGCGGATCATTTCGCCGATCTGGACTGCATCAAATCGCGGAGACGGATCTTTCCGAGGCGTTTCGATGATCGCGTTCGCGCTTTCATAAATTTGCAAATCGGCATTCGCTTTTTCGTCTTCGACAGGAATCGTGCTCGGCATTTGAGCGTCGAACCGTGACCACCGAGATTGCGACGTCATCACCTTTGATTTTTCCATCACGGCCTTGGCCTTCTTGCCGGGATCGCTAGCCGATTCCAGTAGTCGACTTCCCAACTGGGGGTTGATTCCCAGCGACTTCAGATCGTCCGCTGTGATCATGACGGTCATCAAAGCGGACGCGTCGCCGACGATCATTGCGCGAATCGCTTCTTTCGACGCTTCTGCTGCCGAAAGGACTTTCCATTGATCGATGCGACCATCTTCGTTCTGGTCGATACCCCAACGTGATCCACCTCGGTTCAGCCAGCGATATTGATCCACCTTGCCGTTATGGTTCGAATCAATGTCGCGATAGACCTCAATCCCGTGATTGTAGAAACGAAATTGATCGAGTTTGTTGTCTCCGTCAGTATCGAGAAACTTTCTCAGGATTTGTCCGGCGGGACCGACGACGACCCAGCCGTTGAGTTTTCCCTTCCGTTCCACTTCCAGTTTGCACTTGGCAAACTCGGCGGGTTTGGGCGTTTCGTATTCGACGTCTTTCTGGGTGGGAGTGACCGTCATCGTTTTGGCGACGGTCGGCGCTTCGTCCGCACCCATTGCCGTCGCGATCATCGAACCTGCCGCCAGTAGACTAAGAAACCACAGTTGTTGCGCAGCCATTGGCGCCACTCCATTGAAACGAGTCGCATCCTTGAGATCACCGGCACAGGGCCGACGACAAAATCCATTTAACCGCGTAATTCTAAATGATGCCCATTTTTGCGTCACCAGCAGTTTTCAGTCCAGAAAATGCCAAGTGAAGTGTCCAATTAGTCCTTCTCAGATGGAGCATCGACTTGAGCCTCGACGACGACCAGAGTGTGGTTGACCTCGTCGTACTGGTATTTCTTTTTCCCGGGAAGGACGGGCAGTTTGATTTGGTTTGCTTTGATGATTTGCTCCATGAACTCGTCGTAGTCCTTGGGAAATCGATCATTTGACGCTTGAAAGAGGTCGACGGCTTGCTTGATCTGGGTCTTCGAAATCTGCTCAAGCATCGGACCGTAAGCTTGCAGGCCACCCAAAACGGGGTCGGTGATCCGTACTTTGGAATCGCTGACTTTGTTATCGGCGTTCGGGTCGAATTTACCAATATCCTGGGTTTTCTTGCCAATAATCGAGTTCTCTGATTTTTTGGTTTGGTCCTCGAGGCTTCGCATGCAACCGGAGGCAGTCAAAACGAACAGCAGGCAGAGAACGGTTCTTGGCATCACGGTACTCCTCGAACGAGCAGGGACGGAAGCAAAATCAGCACAGACGATATCAAAGCGGATCCCGAAACAAAGCCTTTTCCAGCATGTTACATCAACAAAAAAGCCCGGCAACTGAATTGCCGGGCTCTGTTCGTGGAAAGAGGAAACCTAGGGGGCGTTTCATTCTTCGGCGACATAGGGTAGCAGGCCGACATATCGAGCGCGAAGAATCGCCTCACGGACTGCTCGTTGGAACTTGGCACAATTGCCCGTCTTGCGGCGAGCTAGCATGTTTCCTTCGCGATCGATCATCGTTCGCAAAGTCTTGAGATCTTTGTAATCAACGAAAATTGGACGTGGCGACTTGTCACAGCCATGTGGACAGAATCGGCAGCGCAGCTTCTTCTTCAGACGTTGACGCTTCTTGCGAAGCTTCTTGATTTCGGTCTTAGTATAGGCGTTCATCGTCAATGCACCTCAGGTTGGCGATTCCGGGACAAACCGGAACCCGTTTCACCAGGAAACGCGGGAGGAATTCGTCTACCGTCGCAAGGCATTCGCCCAGCAGTCGATCATCTCGACCCATCAGCCCACATGGCTGAGACGGGGCGGAAAGTATCGTGTTGCCAGCTCCAGATTGCAAGGGTTACCGCCGCTGGAATTGACTAAAACGAGAACAATTCTGAGAAGTCGCATCGCAGGATCTCCCTGTGCAAATTGATCTTCCGTCGAATTGCGGTCTTCCGCCACACGATGGAGGTTCACAGGGGATGCGAATCCAGAAAACGGCCGATCAATGGCACCAACTCTTCCTGGGCGTCCTCCAGAATGTAATGACCGCAATCGGGATAACGGTGCAATTCGGCTTTCGGAAATCGAGCAAGCCATTCTTTTAGGAAGTGCTCGTCAAATACGAAGTCCCGTTCGCCCCAACCGATGAACATCGGAACTTGCGCTAAGAGCCGCAATCGATTGCCCACTTCCGAAATCAAATCGAATCCGCGGTCGCCTGATTTCAGTGGAATGTCCTGCACGAAGCGATGGACTGCAATTCGATGTGCCCAAGAGTCATAGGGGGCACAATAAGCGTTGGCGACGTCCGTCGGCATCGGGTGTCTGGTAACACATGATCGAACGGCGCCTCGACTGAACGCATTGAATCCACGGACCAGCAAAGCGCCGAGCGGGCTACGGGCCAGTTTAAGCTGCCATGGCACCGGTTTCGTCTTAGGGAGATGAAATGCGCCCGTATTGAGAATCACGAGACGTCGAATACGTTCCGGGTACTTGGTGGCATAGGCCATCCCAATCATTCCGCCCCAGTCGTGCACGACCAGTGTCAAGTTGCTTGTGGCGCGGCATTGCTCCAACCACGTTTCCAAATCCGCAACTCGACGTGCCAACGAATATTCATAGCGGTCGTCCGCCGGTTTGTCCGACAAACCGCAGCCGATGTGATCAGGCACCAGACAGCGATATCGATCGCGCAGTGCGTGGACCAGATTTCGATAATAGAACGACCAATTCGGGTTGCCATGCAACATGACGACGCAGTCGCCATGTCCTTCATCGAGATAGTGCAACCGCAGGCCGTCAATTTCGGCGAAGTGCGAAGTAAAATCGTAACCAGGAAACGCCACGTTGCCGCCAGACTTCGAGAGGAACTCACCGCGACATCGACGCGGTCCAAAAGTGAAATGATTGCGGGAGTACCCGGATTCTTCCAGTGTTCCCACGGAATCTTCCACTTAGCGGACCGCTGAGGGCGATGTTTTGCGGTGTCCGAGCAGGCGAACCTGCCAGCGCTGTCCGTTGGTGTTCTGGGAATTGTCGTCCTGTTCCAGATGATTTGGAAGTGGGATGGTTTTCACGCTTCGAGCTGGATTTTCTTCAGCCACATGACTTTCGGTATTGCCGATGTCTTCCTTGATCGAGGTTTCTTTCTCGGGAGCAATGACATCAAGCTGACCGGGCTCGGGCATTTCCCGGCTGTCGGCTTGTCGAACGAGCGGTCCGTTGTGTTCGAGTGCTGCAATCCGTTTTTCGAGGGCTTCGATACGATCGATCAGTTTCACTACCGTGGAAATCCCAGAATCTGCACTCGTCGAATCAAATGGAACACCATCATTGGCGCGAGTTGATTGCCGAGCTAAGAGAGCTGCCAATGCCAATAATGCCGACGCGAATAGTAAAGAAGAACGCTTCATCAACAATCCCTTGCAACAAACCACCACGAACCTAACAAATATGTCCCGGGCGCCGGGAGGACAGTCCCAACGCCCGGGTAATTGGTCCCGTCACGACGTGACGACAAAGCCATCGACCCAGAGACAGCTTCGCCACCGTAGACGTGATTGTCCGGCGCGACCCGGACTGGCAAACGATTCCCGCAAACCGTTCGCACGTGACGGAACCTTTCTTTTCTGATTTCTCGAACAATTTCTTAAAACGACCATCAGCAGGACTTTTTCTAAGCACAAAATCGATGCTGTTCTGTTTCTCGTAACGCGCGGTCTTTCAGCCAATCGATGACTCGTTCCATCCGTGTCATTCGCGACCCCTTCACCAGCAGGACGTCGTCGGGTTGCAACCAACAATCGAGAATGGCGATCAACGTTTCGGCATCGGTCGCCGCCACAATCTGATGCGGTTTCATTCCCGACTGTTCCGCGCCCCGAGCGACATCGTTTGCATGCACGCCACAAACAAGCAGGCGATCCAGTCTCAGTTGGGCTGCGAGGTGACCGATTTGTTCATGCTCGAGGACTGCCGTTGCACCCAGTTCCCGCATGTCACCGAGAATCAGCAGACGTTGGCCAATGCGAGGAACGACGAACTCCTTGAGCAATCGGCAGGCGGCCGCAACGGCCAAGGGGCTTGCGTTGTAGGTGTCATCGATGACGGTCCATGACCCTATCTGCAATACTCCGCACCGACCGGGAACTGGCGTAAAGTTGGCTAGTCCGGCTGCAAGCAGATGGGGTTGAACGCCAATCTCTAAGCCGATGGCAATTGCGCACAGCGCGTTGGAAAGGCAATGCCGACCGGTCACGGGGATCGTGAAGTTTTCTCCCTCACACCGGAAACGCAGGCTTTTGGCATGAACCTCCACCCGGCTGGCTCGAATTTGATTGTCGTCCCCTTCACCCACGAAAATCACCGGACAGGGGGCACGATCAGCCATCTGCCGCAAGACCATATCGTCGCCGGGAAGAATTGCGAAACCGGTCGAAGGAAGCTGTTCGAGAAGTTCACCTTTGGTCTGAATGACAGCGTCGATTCCGCCAAATGTTCGCAGATGCGCGGGACCGATCGCGGTGATCACCCCAACCTCTGGCTGGGCCAGCTCGCAAAGCGCGCGAATGTCACCAATTTCCGACGCCCCCATCTCGATCACGGCGAATTCGTGATGGGATTCCAGGCCGAGCAGACTGAGTGGCAGGCCGATCAGGTTATTGAAGTTCGACCGGCTGCGAATCCCCTGGAACTGACTGCTCAGCGCGGAATAGATCAACTCGCGGGTTGTTGTCTTGCCGACGCTTCCTGTCACGCCAATGACGAGCGTATCAATTTGGCCGCGATACCAATTCGCAAAATGCCCAAGTGCGGTGAGCGGTTCCTCGACGATCAACAACGGACCTGACAGGGCGTGTGCCTGTCGAGCGGAAACGACGCACAAACGGGCCTGCTGCTCAATCGCTTCCTCAATAAAGTCATGGCCGTCGTGATTTTCGCCCTTCAACGCCCAAAAGATATCTCCCCGATGAATGTCTCGTGAGTCAATGCTGATGCGATCGAAGATGGCGTCGGCAGCGTCGACATTGCGCAGTCGACCGTCGGTGGCCAACATGAGATCTCGCAGAGTGAGCCGTTCCATGTCAGGCACTCACTCGGGTGGGAGGTTGGGACAATGACTGCCATCTTTCCCGCAGAATTTCGCGGGCGACTTGACGATCGTCAAACGGAAGTCGTTGGCTGCCGATAACCTGTTCGGTTTCGTGACCCTTTCCGGCAATAAGCACGCAGTCACCGGCTCTCGCCATGGTTAAGGCTTGGCGTATTGCTTGCTGCCGATCGACCTCGAACGTGGCGATGGTCGTTGCATCAGGCATTCCCGCCAGGATTTCCTCAATAATTGCAGAGGGATTCTCGCTGCGGGGATTGTCGCTGGTGACGATCGCACGATCTGCCAACATCGCCGCCAGGCCAAGTTTCGGTCGCTTCGTCCGATCGCGATCTCCGCCAGCTCCAAATACGCAAATTAGTCGACCGGGAGTCAGGCCTCGCAGGCCAGACAGGCATCGCCGCAATGCATCGTCGGTGTGAGCGTAGTCGACGAACACTTCAAACGGTTGGCCGCAATCGACGCGTTCCAATCGACCGGGTACCGAATAAAAGCCTTCGATACCTTCCACAATCTCGTCAGACGCCAATCCGAGGTGCGACGCCGCGGCCGTGGCGGCAAGGATGTTGGAAATATTGTGACGTCCAATCAGGCGTGTGGCACAATTGATTGTTTTGCCATGTATTCCCAGCCGAAATCGCGTTCCCGACAAGGATTCATCTCGGATCTGAGCCGTAATGTCTGCGGATGGATTCAACCCGAATGAGACGCAGGCCAGTGACTCGCCAATACCATCACGTAGCGACCATGCTCCACTGTCGTCGCTATTTAAGGCGACCAATCCACCAGGCCGTACCAATTCCACGATTTTCGCTTTGGCTTTCAAATAGGACTCATAGGTTCGGTGATAGTCAAAATGGTCCTGAGTCACGTTGGTGACCAGGGCCGCATCGAGCTCGATTCCTGCTGACCGGCCTTGATGCAAGGCATGGCTCGACAATTCGATTGCGGCATATTTGGAGCCCGCGTCCACCATGCGGCCTAGCCACTGCGCGAGTGATCGGGAATCTGGCGTCGTCAGGGTTGGCGGGCCGGTTCGTAAGCCATCGCAGTATTCCACCGTGCCCAACAACCCACAGCGATTCCCCGACTTTTCCAAAAGGCTTCTGACCAACCAGGCTGTGGTTGTCTTGCCATTCGTTCCGGTCACACCCGTGATCTTCAGTCGCCGTGAGGGATGGCCGCAAAGGGACTCGCAAATACGTGAATATGCGGATCGGACGTCTTTAACAACACATTGAGCGATCGGCGAACTGGGTATCGCCGCGTCCACGAGCAGACCGCAGGCTCCACGAGCAACGGCCTCGTGAATGAATTGGCCTCCGTTGACCCTCGATCCGCAAATTACGGCGAACAGCGAACCCGTTCGCACGTCACCGCTACTTTCCACCGCATCGGTCACACACAGATTCGTGCAACCAACGAAACTGGCTTGAGGCAGCAATCGCCTTAAGCTGACAGCATACGGAAAAGAAACTGACTCACGCACGACGAACGCCTCCTTGCGATCGCAGAGCCTACTGTTTATTCGAACTGACTTGTCCTTGATTCTCAAAAACCGGTCAAGACGATTTCAGTCGCCGCCGTCTTTCGAGATCGCCAATTCCTCGCAGTTTGGGGATTCCGAGAGGCGATCGTCTGCTGGCGAAAGCTGCGGTTGATTGGTCCCGTCCGTGGGATTTCTCACCCATTGATCATCACGGTTTGGCAGGTTCAGCTGTCGGTGCCGGTGTCCCGTTGGCAGTTGCAGGAGTTTCAGGTTTGGCCGGAACTTCAACCGCAGGAGGAGCGATTTGATTCTCTGGTCCAGCATCTCCAAACAAGAACAACAATCCCGACACTAAACCGACGATTACGACGGTCAAGCTGATCACCATTCCTACGACAAGTTGGATAAACGCCTCCTTGCGCTCTTCGAAGTTCTGAAACACGAACACGATAAAGCCGATGGGGAAAAGGCCGAATAAGCTGATCGCTCCCCATTTGAGGCTGTTCTGAAACGCGAGCTTAACGCAGATAATGAAATTCACGAATGCGGCGATGGATTGGGCAATATAAACTCCATAGAAGATCCCGGTCATTGCGCCGGCCTCGGTGAAAGACCCGTACAGCATTCCGCCGACCAGGCCGAACAGATCAAATACCAAGAAAAATGCGACCGCCTCCGTGAGCATTTTCGCAAGTGTTTTCGGTGCCTCGTCCTCATCTTCGTCCACCCGCTTTTTCGCGATGTACTTGTACTCTTTTCGCTTGTCGACCATGTCGAGTGAGCCGCGATTGTAGTACGTGAATCGCCCATTGGTTCGCATGTTGAACATGCAGGTGAATCCATTGAAGATACACATCACGACCAGAATCACTGTAGGAACGATCAAGGGGGTGAAATCCACTTCCTTTTTATCTTCGAGCTTAACTGGTTCACGAACTGGTTGAGGCGGACCTTTCGATTTTCTCTTGGCGTTCGGATTTTCCTGAGCATCGAAGAATGCCCGGGAAATCTCCGCGTTCTTTTCCATGGTCTTGCTGATGACGACGAGATCCTGTCCGTAAACCAGTGCAATGGTCGTGATTCCAGCAATGGCGGGAATATTCGTCGCCAGGAAAAGCAACAGCCAAACTGACAGCGGCTTGATTGTTCTGGCCCACATTGGAACCAGTTTCCACACCATCCAACCTTTGTAGGGTACGGGCATGGCCATATGCGACATGGCCACCGGCAGCATCCAAATCGAAGGGATCAATCCGATCGCGATACAAATCGGAAAGACAATTGCGGGACTGCCGCCAGAGTAATTCACGATCAAATAGCCCAAGGCGGCGGGGAAACCAATTAACGGCCCCATGACGGCTACACACCAGCATGCAAATCCTAATCCCATGGCACTGGCGAGAAAGAAGTCGAAGTTAAGCTTCTTGAATTTGTCTTTTCCTTCGAGGGTCAGCTTGATGATTTCGACATCGAGAACCCACATCCAGCCGGGAATGACCAGAATACTGATCGTGAAACAAAGGGCCAGAAACGCTCGGGGTGGCCACATCGAAATCCAGAGATAGAGAAACGCGCAGCACAGCGAAATCGTCAAACAAGCGAGTGTGTAGCCGATCGTTCGCCCTGCCAGGCTAATATTCCGACCGACAAACCTCCATCCATCCTTGAACAGTCCGGGATAGAAGTCAGCCGGGTCGGGGCCTTTAAGCGATTTTTTGAGAGCCCTGGCTCCCAGGCCGCCTGCCTGTGAGTCGTATCCACATTGGGGGCATTCGTTATCTTCTTCGTCTTGATACTTCATGTCGTAGCCGCATTTGGGGCAAATGCGAGCGTTGTCATCCTCGGCCTTGCGCATATCCAGCGTGACCAGGGCGTACTCACTGTCAGCCGGCTTTGCGGGCTTTTTCGGCTTCGGTTTCGCCGCGGGCGGTTTGGGACTGGCTCCCTCGGCGGGTACGGCGATCCGTGTCTGGCAGGCAGGACATTTAATCGCTTTACCTCGAGCGGCATCCGGTACGGAAAGAACTTTCTCGCAACTGGTGCACTTTACCTTGACAGGCATCGTTCAGCGGCCTTCCCAAATCACGCGAGCAACATCAAGACGGAGGGATTCAAGTAACGGAGATCTATCCTACCCAGATTGGCGGGCCATTCCAGCAACTCCAGCGAGCTGTCCTCATTTGCGATCGTGCCGCAACTTCATCAGCCCTTTTTTCCACGGGAATTGGTTAGGTGCTTGCTCGAAGTGTCGGGCAATTGCGTCGGCGCAATCTCATTTAAGGAACCTTCTCGACAATTCAGATCGAATTGGTAACCGATCTCCGTGCTGGGTCGTTTGGTCAGCGTGTCGCCGCACTTCCAAGCGATCGTTGCAATGGCGAAGTTGATCTGATGAGGGTTTCGTTGGAGCATCCACAATCGAAATCTTGGGGACGTAGATTTTGGTTCCGGCCGGGGAACTCGATTGTTGCCAAGCAAAAAAAGGCATCGAATCGTTTTTTTCTGTGAGTCAGGAGTGTTGCGATCTCGATGGGATGTACTCCTCTCGATTGACGGGCGATCCTCAGCTCTTTTCTCATCCACCGACCGTATCCAAAGTTCCAAGAATGGTGTTCAAAATTGCACTTGTTTTTGAGCCGATTGTTGATCGTTCCGATATCGAGAAATAGGTATTTCACCTGCATAGAACGGTATTTGGCGATCTCTTTCGTTGACACCTCATCGGTGAGTGGTAGAATCCTACACATTAAATAAATCACAGAGATTTCACATCATTGTCCTCACGCTGAAAGTGCTTTGGCTTTCGGGTGACGAAGTGCATGTCGTTGCGCAGTTCGCGCGTTTACAAAATTTGTTTTTTATCAATTTGTCGTCCGAGGAATGTCGCTCCGTTTCTTTGGCGCGGTTTCGTTTCTGTTTCCCCCTTTTCCCCGGAGTACTGCTATGTCTCGGCTCTCAATTCAGCCACTGCGATACAGGTCGCGTCAACGCGGATTCACGTTGATCGAGCTGCTTGTCGTGATTACCGTCATTGCGGTGTTGATCGCATTGCTGTTACCTGCCGTTCAGCAGGCTCGCGAAGCGGCCCGCCGGACGCAATGCAAGAACAATCTGAAGCAGATCGGCTTGGCAATGCATAACTATCTCGATGTGAACCAATGCTTTCCGCCCGGATACCTAGGCTTTCCGGCGACGAACCTCGGAACTTGCAGCACAATCAATAACAAGACGCAACGAGCACAAGGTTGGGGTTGGGGAACCTATTTGCTGCCCTACATTGATCAGGGCAACCTGTACAATCAGATTCAACCGGGGGTGCTGCAGACGGTCTGCGATACGCCTTCGGGGGCCGCGAATAGTCCGACCGTTGGTAGTCCAGCACTGCAGAGAACGGTTGTCAGGGCCTATACGTGTCCCAGTGCGACTGATCCAGATCTGATTACCACCCGGCTTTCTGCGAATTCCAGTACATGTACTCCTGGAGACATGGTTGGGACACTCCATGCAAAGTCCAACTATCGAGCAGTCGCCGGTATCAACTATTACGGTTTGGACATATCGACGCCGAATACCACTAATGATGGTCTGGGCGGCGATAACAGCGGCAACGGTACCAGCTACGCCTTTCCGGCTGTGCAACACACGGGCTTGAAGGGGATGTTTGGTGACGGTACCCAGTATATGACTCGGATCCAGGATATCGTGGATGGGTCGTCCAATACGCTGGCCATTGGCGAGACCTACAACAAGCATACTTACAACGCCACGACGAATCCGAATGGGTGCGCCTGCAATTATGTGAGCGGCAACGCCAATGTTGGAGTTCTTGATTACGCCGGAGCTAATTGGTTCGGGATTGCTCCCGATGAGCGCCAAACGGCTGCTGTTGGGTTGCTTCCTCCGGCTCCATCATCCTTCCAGATTAACTCAACATCCTACAACGCCTGGGCCAGTCAGCATGCAGGTGGAGGGGTTCAGTTCCTTGTGGCCGACGGAAGCGTTGTCTTTATCAGTCAGAATATGGATGAGAACACGCTGACCAGTCTTGGGACAATTAACGACGGTGTCGTAGCGCAGATTCCCTCAAACTGAAAACACAACGGGCGTTCTTTTTGCCGCTCGGTTGTTTGCTTAACATTTTTTGCGTTTTGCCGCAGCCCCGGATTTCTGTTCCAGAGGTCCGGGGCTGTTGGCTCTCTAGTCGCCTATGGCTGGGAACCATGGCAGGTGCTCGCTCGTCTCAGGGCGACTGTCCTAGTTAATGCAAATTGTCGGCTTTCCTCATTTCTGGGCGTGTCTATGATCTTCAGTATTTTGGGGCTTTGAAGTCTCGCCCTGATCGTTGACGCTTGATTGGGGCTGGCAAGTCAGGATCTGGGCTTGGAAAATCTGCTGGGATTTCCGTTTTCATCAGCTCGAGAACGCAGAAATTTTGCGCCCGCGTGCGGTTCGTGCGAGTGTAAATGTTTTGTTCCTGTCGCCATCTGTATTGCATGGCGTCGTCGCAATGCTGATCACACAGATTGTGAATCAAATGGCGGACTGCTTTTTTGGAAAAATCTTTCGATTTGGATATCTCTATGACTACGCGACGAAGCGGAGCATCGTTGTTTATTATCGTGCTATTGTTGGCTACCGGATGTCAGAGGCGGCCTGCCGGCCAGCCAGAAGTGGGTCAAGTGACAGGCAAGATCACTTTGGACGGTGAGCCATTGACTGATGGTATTGTTTACTTCATTCCCCCAGAGGGCCGTAGTTCGGTGGGAAATACGGACAAGAATGGTGTCTATGTGATGGGGTATTTGCCCAAGGTTTTGGGGGCTCGACTGGGCAAGCATAAGGTTGTCATTAAAACGTACTGGCCTGATGAGACCAGCCCAGAAGCATTGTCTGCTGTCGACAAAATTCCCAAGAAATATAACAGCGAAACCACTCTGACCGCAGAGGTCAAAGCTGGCAAAAATACGATCAATTTTGAATTAACCAAAGACTGAAAATGTCGTTGGTCCGTGGAAAGGTTGCTGCGATTTTTGATCGCAGTTTCAGGATTGGAACTTGAGGGCGAAACGCAGTTCGCCGCTGATTTGTCTCGTGTCTGGCATCCCAATGCTTCGCTTCTTGTATAAGGCGCCTTTGTTCTCACAGCCTTGAAATGGTCTCCTTCTCGATCGTTCCGCTTGACTGGCTTTAGTCAAAGATTGTGGCAATCACTCGCAGTGAGTTCATTCCGGGAGTTTACACCAATCGTGACCACAACTTCTTCAAGCTCGAGTTTCGAAATCATGTGCCGATCTGCTTCCGTTGTGATCTTGTGCGTGCTGGTTTTCTATTCAATCAATGGATTCGAAGCGGAGGCGGATCAATCAAATGCCCGGAACGTTTCCGTGGCCCGTGTTGAAGACGAGCTCTTTCCGGCGGGGCAGTCGATTCCGGTCGCCCGATCTCGGCGTCTGACGCAAATTGGTCGGGCCACCGACAATCTTTCTCATCGTCCAATTGTGATGGGGACGGCCGATGTCTTTGGGAAGGGGCCGTATGACCTGTTCCTTTTTCCTGATCGGCTGTTTCCTTTTCGTGGCCTCGATGATGACGGAGTTCCCTCGTACGGCGAGCCGCTCACGACAAAAGGTCAACCGATGAATGGGGGAATCATTTCGGGGCCTGGCGGAGCGATATTCGGAGTATTTGCCGCCGGGAAAAAGGTCAATGTCTGCCGGTTTGATCGAAAGGCACTGACGTTTGAGTCACACGCGGTGTCGAATGAAATCGATCTGCCGGGCGATATTGGCATCGGGATTGCGAGTTATCTGGAAAAGTCAGGTAAACTTCATGTGTATTTCAGTGTGTCAGATGGACTGCCCTATCGCCCTGCTCCGCCGCCCGATTATCAGCCTAAGCCGCCTTTTCCGCCTCACCACGATGCTTCCTATATGCCATTTGACGGAGCCGGTTTTTGGCGCGGCAACATTCATCGAAGGATGTTGTACCACGCCAGTTTCGACTCGCTGAAGATGCGAAAAACGGAATTGGCTGCACGAGTTTCTGAAGGGCCTGGAGACTTCCTGTTTGACGCTTGGGGGCTGACTGTCGTCAATTTGGATAAGGCGCATTCGCTCGCGCTGGTCAGCAGCGAGCATCTCGGCATGATGCGCTATTTTACCATCGATCCATCGACGGGAAAACTTGCGCCAAATCTCTTTGTGAACAATGAAGATCACGTCGGATTGCGGCATCTGGCCATCAATGCCAGTGTCAAGGCCATCCCCGACTCCAAAACTGGGTTGTCCGATTTGATTGTGGGTGACTCTGGTCGAATCTGGTTCTATCGCTTCACAGGAAAGTTTTCGCCGAACGGGTCGCCGATTTACAAAATGCCACGCCCCGTCATGGCAGAGGGATTGCCATTGTCATTGGGAGAATTGCCGGCCATCAGTGCTGGAGACGTCGATCGAGATGGATTGGTAGATCTGATTGCGGGAAACGACGCCGGACAGTTGTTGTTTCTGAAGAATATTGGTTCACGCAGTCGGCCCGAATTTGACAATCCCGTCGCGGTGATGGTGGGTGGGCGACCGCTGGATATCAAAGCTGGCTATCGAGGATCGATCCAAGGGCCAGCCGAAGCGATGTGGGGTTACACCAATCCCACTTTGTACGACTGGGATGGTGATGGCCGGCTGGACGTGATCCTAAACAGCGTCCTGGCGGACTACATGGTTCTGCTCCAACTGCCCACCGATGGCCAGCCTGTTTTTAGCGAACCCAAGTTGATGTATTGCGACACATTGCAGCTGCACTTGGCCTGGCGCAGTCAGCCGGCGATTACCGATTGGGGGGCTGGTTGCCGTTTGTGCATGATCGCTGTTGATGAGCAGAACCTGCTGAGGTGTTTCTGGCGGATCGACAATGAAAATGTGGAACGCGGTGAACTGCTGCGATTGCAGGATGGATCGACGATTAACGCCAATATCGACGAAGCCGCAGGTCAAACCGGCCGAGCGACGCTGGTGGCCCATGATTGGGACGGCGACGGCAAGATCGATTTATTGATCGGTACGTCGCGGGGGCTTTCGTTTCCTGCGTCGAAAACCGCTTATTATCCCAGCAGTTTTTATCCGGATCACAAAGCATCTGTATTGTTGTTGCGGAATGTTGGCAGCAATGAAAAGCCGGTTTTCGAATATGTGCGTCTGATCGAGTTCAAAGGGACTCGGATCGGATTGGGGATCCATAGCTGTTCGCCCGCCGCAGTTGATCTCGGTCGCGGCGTGGTTGACCTACTGGTCGCCGAAGAGAACGGGACAATTCACTACTACCCGCGCGAAACACTGAGTGTCTCGGCACCGGCTCCCTAAATATTGCGGGGCGATTCGGATGGGTGACGCTATGGCAGGAAATGGAGAGTAAAACGAGGCTGCTTTTGTTGTCTCTCGCAGTCGCCAAGGGAAATTAGATTTCTTTATGTGATGGCCTGTCGCGTGTTGCAAGTGGTTTTGTGATTGTGTGTTGTGTCATTTTTGTTGGGCGGAGTTGGTTGCGCCTCTGTTCGCAGGAATTCGCGGCATTGGTTCTTCCAGCATTTTTTTGCTTTCACCAGATGTCTCCAAAATAGTCTCGGAAAACGACGCAGATTTCCTGTTTGCTAATCTCCTCAATCCTGATACGGTCTGCTAAAGTCCATGACGACGTCCGAAATCGCACCTTGGTTGCCTCACCAATCTGCGTACAATATTCGTGACGCCGTGTTGGTTGTGGCTTCATGGGTTCCTTTGACTGGAATTTCATGCGATGGGGAGGTGTCGACTCGTAGCGGTCGACAAATGCCATTCCCGTCGCCTGACTCGGGATCAGAAACGATCAAGATGAGTCCTTCAGATACGCTTACGGCTCGTTCGTCTAACAAGAATTTGGCCAGTTCAAACGGTTCGCGCAATGGTGACCGTTCATTCACGGAATATGATGGTGGAGATAGCCACCACGATTCAGGTCTGACATACGTTGAATCGTTGTACCTGGATTTCCTGAACTCTCCAGATTCGGTCTCACCCGAATGGCAGGACTATTTCCGACAAATTGTCGAGAGTCAGAAACAATCTGGCGGTGAACTTCACGATCCCAGCCTATTCAGGGCTCGTTCGGTGGGGGCCGGGGTTGTCAGCCCGATTCAGCTCGATTACGCGATCTTGCAGGAACGTGTTGAGCGATTGATTCGAAACTATCGAGTCATGGGTCACTACGTGGCGGATATCGATCCTCTGGGGCAGCCCCGTCAGAAAGTAGCCGATCTTGATCCGGTCAGTTGTGGGTTAACCGAAGCCGACATGCAACGGCAGGTTTCCACGTTGACCGCCAGCGGACAGAACGTTCGTAGCGTCAGTGAAATCAACCAATGGATGCGGAACACTTATTGTCGTTCGATCGGCGTGCAGTTCATGCATATCGACGATCTGACAGTGCGTGAATGGTTGCAGACACGAATGGAGGCCACGGAAAACCGGATCCAGCTAACGCGAGACGAACAAAAACGCATCCTCAAACGCTTGAGCGACGCGGTCGTATTCGAAGAGTTCATTCTCAATAAATTCAAAGGGGCTAAAAGCTTCTCGCTGGAAGGTGCCGAGACACTGATTCCACTGCTGGAACTGGCGATTTATCAGGCCGCCGATCAGGGGGTGGAAGAGATCGTGTTGGGTATGGCCCATCGTGGTCGTTTGAATGTTTTGGCCAGCATTATGGGCAAAGCCCCTCGAGCGATTTTCCGCGAGTTTGCCGACCTTGATCCTGAACTCAATACCGGTCGTGGCGACGTCAAATATCACCTCGGCTATAGCAACGACTGGCACTCTGGCGACGGTCGGAAAATGCACCTGTCGCTGTGTTTTAACCCGAGCCACCTGGAATTCGTGAATGCCGTCGCTATGGGGCGAGTTCGATCGAAGCAGGATCGACATGGTGACACAGCCCGCGAAAAAGTGGTCTGCATGTTGATTCATGGTGATGCCGCGTTCGCCGGCGAGGGGATCATTCAGGAAACGTTGAACATGAATAACCTCGATGCGACGCGCATCGGCGGGACGATTCATGTCGTGGTGAATAATCAGATCGGTTTCACAACGGGACCACAACAGGCTCGCTCGACACCGTACGCGACCGATGTGGCCAAGATGCTGCAGATTCCGATTTTCCATGTGAATGGAGAAGATCCTGAGGCCGTGGCTCAAGTAGTGCGACTGGCGATGGATTTCCGACAACAATTCCACAGTGACGTTGTCATCGACATGTATTGCTACCGCCTGCGTGGACATAACGAAAACGACGATCCTTCATTTACACAGCCACTGATGTACCGCGAAATTCGATCGCGCAAAAAGGTGGGACAAAGCTACCTCGATCAGTTGCTGAAGATGGGTGATATCTCCGAAGAGGAGGCAAATCGCCTGCAGTTCGCTCATCGTCAGCAGCTTGAGTCGGAACTCGAAGTGGCCAATGGTCCAAACTACGAGCATCGCTGGGACATGCTGCAAGGCATCTGGCGAGGTTACTTGGGCGGCAACGAGGTCGGGATTCCGGATGTCGATACTGGTGTGGAAGAAGCGAAGCTCGCTTCGATCTTGGAAAAACTCACCGAGCTTCCTTCGGACTTTCATCCGCATACTGGGATCGTTAACGAACGATCTACGGGAATTCTTCAGAAGCGATTGGCAATTGCCCAGGGAAAACAGCAGTTGGACTGGGCTGCAGGTGAAGCACTGGCATTTGCGACGCTTAGTCTGGAAGGGCATCGTGTTAGGGTGCATGGACAGGATGCCGAGCGTGGTACGTTCGGTCATCGCCATGCGGTCGTTCACGATGTTGAAAACGGCTCAACTTACATGCCGCTCGCTCATTTGGCGCCTAGCCAGGCCCCGATTGAGATCTTTAATAGTTGTCTGTGCGAGGCCGGCGTGCTCGGATACGAGTATGGCTACAGCCTTGATACGCCTGACGGCTTGATTTGCTGGGAGGCCCAGTTCGGCGACTTTGTCAATGTTGCCCAGGTGATCATCGATCAATTCATCGTCAGTGCCGAAGACAAGTGGAACCGGTTAAGCGGGCTAGTCATGTTACTGCCGCATGGTTTCGAGGGAGCGGGGCCTGAGCATTCCAGTGCGCGTCTGGAACGATTTCTTCAGTTGGCTGCCGAAGACAATATCCAGGTCGTATACCCGACAACCCCGGCTCAAATCTTCCACGTTCTTCGCCGCCAGGTTCTGCGAAAGTGGCGGAAGCCGCTGGTGGTGATGACGCCCAAGCAGTTGTTGCGATTGCGTCAAGCGAGTTCTTCCTTCAGTGATCTGGCGACGGGAACGTTCCGTCGAGTTCTACCGGACACCTTGGACAGACCAGCCGATCAGGTACGACAGATTGTCATTTGTTCCGGCAAGATCTACTACGATCTGGCCGAACGTCGAGAAGAATTGCAACGCAACGACGTCGCGATTTTGCGATTGGAGCAACTCTATCCCGTTCCTGAACAAGAGCTGGAAGTGGCTCTATCGGCCTACCCGGAAGGAACACCAGTAATCTGGGCTCAGGAAGAGCCTGAAAATATGGGTGCATGGCGATTCCTTCGCGTGCAATGGGGTAATGCCATTTTTGACCGATATCCGCTCTCGGTGGAGTGTCGTCCAGCGTCTGCAAGTCCTGCCACCGGCTCACACAAAAGCCATGATCTGGAACAAGACGAAATCCTGACGAAGGTGATCGGTAAGTCCACGAAAGCCGCAACCCATCATTGATTGGACCGTCGTGATGGTGGAACGAAACTCTTTCTGGGAGTGGACGACGACGTTGATTTCAGGATGGTTTTGATAACTTGGCCGCTGATTTCTCGTAGGTCGAGAATGATTCGTTGATCAATGTGATAAAGACAGAAGATAGAACAGCCCCCAGCCCCCGCACTTGAAGTGCAAAGGATGACGAAGTCTCATGACAGTCGAAGTACAGCTTAAGAAGGGTGATTTTGGCGACTCCGTTTCCGAAGTTGTGATTGTGGAGTGGTTGAAGCAAGTCGGTCAGCCGATTGCTGCCGATGCCGACATTGTGGAACTGGAAAGCGACAAGGCGACAACGAAATGGCCTGCCCCCAAGGGAGGCGTGATCACCAAACTGCTGTTCAACGCGGGCGACACGATCGAACTACCCGCTGTCATCGCGTTGATCGACGAAACAGCCACAGTCGAAACCCCAGCAGCCTCGCCAGCCGCTCCGCCAGCCAAATCCGCTACGACTGCTGAGACACGCGTGATGCCTGCAGCGGCAGCGGCTTTGTCTGAAAACGGGCTGAAGTCTTCGCAAGTGACTGCCACGGGACCGGGAGGTCGATTGCTTAAAGAAGACGTTCAACGCCAGGTTGCTGCTTCAACCGCGCCCGTTGCGCCGACGACCGTGGCAAAGCCGGTTCCGACAGCGCCAGTCGTCGATTCTGTTCGCACGATCGTGTCAGGTGAACGCTCCGAAAAGCGACAGATGATGAGTCCGATTCGAAAGCGAATTGCCGCACGTCTCGTCGAAGCTCAAAGTACGGCGGCCTTGCTGACAACGTTCAACGAAGTCGACATGACGGCAATTATGGATCTGCGAAAACAACATCAAGATGCGTTCACGCAGCGTTATGGAATCAAGCTGGGTTTCATGTCATTTTTCGTGAAGGCCGCAATTGACGCCTTGCAGACGTTCCCGGCCATCAACGCCGAGATCCAGGGAACCGAAATCGTCTATCACAACTATTTTGATATCGGTATCGCCATCGGTGGCGGTAAGGGCTTGATAGTGCCCGTTCTGCGGAATGCCGAACGGATGGGATTTGCTCAAATCGAACAGGCGATTGGCGTGTTTGCCAACAAAGTCAAAGATAATACTCTCAGTCCGCAAGAATTGTCCGGAGGCACATTTACCATTACCAATGGCGGTGTCTATGGGTCGTTATTGTCGACTCCGATTGTGAATCCGCCTCAAAGCGGGGTCTTGGGAATGCATGCCATTCAGGACCGCCCGGTTGCTCGAGACGGCCAGGTTGTCATTCGCCCGATGATGTATTTAGCGCTGACTTACGATCACCGGATCGTGGACGGTCGTGAAGCCGTTTCGTTCCTGAAGCGAATTAAGGACTGCATTGAAAATCCGGTTCGCCTGCTGCTCGACGTGTGATCGTTGGCCACTGCTGTTTTGAAAATCATCCTCGGAAGCGAACATGCCTGAACATGATTTGGTTGTCATCGGAGCCGGCCCAGGTGGGTACGTTGCGGCGATTCGCGCGGCTCAATTGGGAATGAATGTGGCTTGTGTTGAGTTCGAAAATGCGCTCGGTGGCACTTGCCTGCGCATTGGTTGTATTCCCAGTAAGGCGTTGCTCGAGGCCAGCGAACTTTATCGGATGGCTCAGCATCATCTGGCGGAATTCGGAGTCGGCGTCGAGGGGGTGAAGCTCGATCTGGCGACGATGATGAAACGCAAAGATGGTGTTGTTTCCAGCCTGACCAACGGGATTGCAGGTCTATTTCGCAAGAATAAAATCACTCGTTACCTCGGACGTGGACGGATTGTCGCTCCAGGAAAAGTCGCCGTGGAAGGCACGCAACCCATTGAGCTCACGGCCAAGAAGATCCTAATTGCGACGGGTAGTCGTTCGGCCCCCTTAAAGGGGGTGGAAATCGACGGAAGTCTGATCGGCACGAGTACGGAAGCCCTCGCGTATCCCGAAGTGCCAAAACATCTTGTCGTGATTGGAGCGGGCGTCATTGGTCTTGAGCTGGGTTGCGTCTGGGCTCGTCTGGGCTCAAAAGTGACAGTCCTCGAATACCTCGACCGCATTCTGCCGGGAATGGATACCGAGATCGCGACCGAGGCGCAGAAAATTCTTCAGAAGCAGGGGCTGGAATTCCGACTCGGCATGCGAGTGACAGGAGCTCGGGTCGTTAACGGAAAGTGCGTCGTCGAATGTGACGGTCAGGCCCCGATCGAATGCGACCGGGTCTTGCTCGCGGTCGGCCGATTGCCCAATACGGATGATATCGGCCTGGAAAAGCTGAATGTCGCTCGCAATCAACGTGGGTTCATCACGATCGATCCGCACAGCTTCGAAACTTCGATTCCCGGTATCTATGCGATTGGCGACTGCGTTCCCGGAGCGATGCTCGCGCATAAGGCGGAAGAAGAGGGGATCGCCTGTGCCGAAGGGATGGCCGGAAAATATTGTCACGTGAACTATGACGCGATACCCGGTGTCGTCTACACGGATCCCGAGATTGCCAGCGTCGGGAAAACCGAGGAGCAGCTGAAGGATTCGGGAATTCCCTACCGCAAAGGGATTTTTCCGTTCATCGCGAACGGTCGGGCCAAAGCGATCGGACGTACGGAAGGCCGCGTCAAGATCCTGGCACATGCCGAGACCGATCGCGTTCTTGGGGTTCACATCATTGGGGCTCATGCGGGTGATTTGATCGCCGAAGCGGCTGCCGCGATCGAGTTTGGGGCAAGTAGCGAAGACATCGCACGTACCAGCCACGCCCATCCTACACTCGCTGAAGCGATCAAAGAGGCGGCCTTCGCCGTCGACGGCCGGACGATTCATCTGTAATCATCGGCGTTAGGATGCCGAGGTGAAACGCCATGTCCGAAGCGGGCAATCAGGAATCGTTATGGCCGAAGTCGATGATTTGTCACGATGTGACCTTGTCAACGACCGCGGAAAATCTCGCGCTCGATGAGGCGTTGTTGGCCGAGGTGGAAGCGAATCCAACGAGCGGTTGCCTTCGCTTTTGGCAGCCGGCCGAATATAGCGTTGTCTTGGGGCGGTCCAATAATCCGCTGACCGAAGTCGAAATTGACTATTGCGTGGCGCAGCGAATTCCGATTCTGCGGCGGGCGAGCGGCGGGGGCACCGTACTGATCGGTCCAGGCTGTCTTTGCTACTCGTTAATTCTGCCGCTAACCGCAGGGCATCGATCGTTGGGGGTTGCTCCGGTGACGACAGAGTTGATGTCGCGAACCGCAGCTGGACTGGGAGCCGTTGTTCCTGGTATCCAAGTCCGCGGCACGAGCGATCTCACCTGGAACGGATTGAAATTTTCTGGAAATGCCCAGCGTTGGTTGCGGCAATCCTTTGTTCACCACGGCACGATTTTATTCGATTTCAACCTGGTGTTATTGGAGCGTTGTTTACGTCATCCGACACGCGAGCCCATTTACCGTCAGTCCCGTCGCCATGTTGAATTTCTCGTGAATCTTCCAATGGAATCGCTGGCTCTGCGACATTGTCTCATGTCGACGTGGAATACGGATTCCACGGACTGTCCAGCTACGGTACTTGAGGCTGCCGGCCGGATGGCCGGATCCCGTTATCGCGACAAAGACTGGATGTTTTCCCCGTAAAATAGTTGAAATGTCGTAGGGCCATTGCACCGCGTGACGCAGGCAATGGCCCTGGAATTTCATTTCGGATTCTATTCGGCGATTCATCAGTTCGGGATTGAGTGCTGATGACTAGAAACCGCCACCCATACCGCCGCCAAATCCACCAGCTTCACCGATCTGATTGAATGATGCGCCGCACACCAAGTCGCATGTCGAATTGAAGTCGCAATCATCTGGGAAATCGAAGAAGGAGCATCCGGTGACGAAGCTCTTGAGTTTCCAACCACCGCATCCACGAAAACCCGTGAACGCAAATGATTGATTCAACGCACCGATGGCATTCGAGCAATCGTTCAGTTCGGTATTGATGGCGACCGCGACTTCACTCAGTCCCACGATCATTGCTAAAACGCCGATCGTCAGTACCAGGACCAATTCTGCGGAGATAATCACTCCAGACTCGTCATTCATGAATTTGTGAAACATTGTATGTGACCATTTTTAAAGCAGGTTGAGAGACCAGTTCGTCGAGTGACGTTGTCGCCCGACACGGAAAACGCTTCCCCGCATCCCGGTGTGGCCGAAAGGCAGCGGACGTGGCCAGAACCAATGATTTTCGCGCTCAAAATCATCCGACACCTCATCTGGCATTGAGGCGTAAACCGATCGGTTCATGACGCCGATCGAATGGCAAGTGAAAAACGAAGCGGCTGTGGTGAGCAGCCGCTCCGCAAGGAACTCAGAATGGCGGCCGAAAACCGGACTTTGGGTGTTGTTCCGGGATTCTGCACTGCGATGCTGAATTGATGTTTGAGTGATTTCTCGCTCGGCGAAAACAGTTGATTTCACCGAGCAGTCTCCTTCGGGCCGACTTGTGATCAATAGCACCGAACGGAAGATTGGGTCTCCGCCCGTTTGGTCATAACCGTTGTGATCAAGTCAGTTGTTAAATTCACACCGATCGGACCTGACTGACATGTCAGGCACAATCCGTGCCGCTCGGATTTCTCCTACGTCAGGATCAATGCGAAAAATCGTCATAACTGGCACAGGGGTATGCCGGTTATGACGATTGTGTAAGGCGAAGCTTCGCAGGTGGTGCGGACTGTGATGTTTAAAAGGGTTTTCGAGTTGTTAGCGAATCTGTCAAAGAATCGGACGTTGCCTGTTAGCGCGATCTCCCCCTGACGGTGTTCAATCAGTTCAAGGGCAGGTCGGGCAAGTGCCAGTCGCGGGAACGGGCAATGTTGTTCCCTGAGGTGTGGGCTGGACGATCGTGGAAGGAACGACGACGGCATCGGTGACCGGGCCATTAATCACTTGGCCAGATCCGGATGGCAAATAGTAGGCGGATCCGCTGGTAATCTCGCAACCATTGTTGGCCACATAGTTGGTTCCGACGCAGCCATCGAAAATATCGATGAAATACGATCCAGCCACCCAGGAAGTGCGGCCACCCCACCATTTCCAGCAGCCACGATAAGAGGGAGTGCTATAGGATTGATTCAATGATTGGAATGCCAGGCCGAGATCGGCGAATTCGCCGATGAGTGCACTTTGGATGTTGACCAGTCCGACGACCATTCCCAGTACGGCGATGGTGAGGATGATGACCAGTTCGGCAGACAGGATTAAACCCGCTTCATCATGCGAAAAATCACGTAGCAAAGCGATCATGGGAAAATACCCCTTCCTTAACAGTAAGCCACCCAATTCAACGTCCTGAGGCACGACACAGGAGCTCTGGCAGCATGAGTCTGATGTTCTTGGTCGTCGCGTCCGGCTGACGAGGTGGCACGGCTCGCTTCACCCGTTGGCGGAACAGTCTACACACCGGCCGTTCCGTCTACGGGTGTCGAGTGCCGCACCACCTCGTCAGCTCAGACTGACGAATTCATTCAACGTGTGCCGGTGCCACACACCGGCTATGCCCCTCAAACCGGGCGCAAGTCGCGGTCTCTCAGGTCGCCACAAACGCTCATTCAAAGGGTTGGTCTCGTGGCCCAATTGGGCTACGAGCGACGTCAAGGCAGCGGGTCGCGTAGATTGTATTTGCGCTATAATCGCTGCATTGACGATATCTGGTACGGATCGCACAGGTCATGCCATTGTCAGATCCGGTATCATCGTTACAACCGGTGGCCTGATTGCAATTGGTTTGTGTGCATTGACTTGCGAAAAATTCTTGTGGCGGCGGCAGGTCCGGCCGGGTGGGGTGGCAACGGTTATTGTGTTTAGAGCGATTGTCACAATGCGAAGGATTGTGACAAGAATTCTGAATGATTCCGTTATCGCGAATCTGACGAATGTTCCACGAATGCACGATAAATCGAAGATGCGGTCAACTTCGCCAGCGCAGGTCGCAGTCGATTGACGGAATGCGACAAGTTGTTCATCGTTTGGGCGAGAGTGACCGCCGCAGGTGGTTGAACGAAGGTTGAATGGGGATCGCCGAATGAGATTCGTCTGTGTGTTGACGTTGATTGTGATGGGTGTGGTGACTGTGGCGAATTCGGCAAACGCTGCCGACTATATTCGTGAGCTTCAATCCAATGCCATCGAGGATGGAAAGGCCGCTTTCGGTCATTGGGGCGCTGATCCCGACAACTACAAGGCGTGGGGGTCGCATTCGAATCGGCTAATTCCCGTCTATGCGTTTGGGACGCTCAACGCCGGGGATCAGATTGACTTGGGATCATTCCAAGGTGCCAATAGTCAATATCGCAGCGAAGCCCAGCTCCGTCGCATCTACGGCCGGCTACCTTCCTATACACTCGATGCCAACGCCGAATTCCTGGATCAGACCAATCTGTTTGATATTCAGATGGCGGCTTTGAAAGCCGGAAAGAAATATCTGTTTCTCGTGATTTTCGACGGCATGGATTGGCAAACAACTCGTGCCGCGGCGATCTACAAATCGCAAAAAGTGGCCTATTCCGGCGGACGAGGGAGCGGTCTTCATTTTCTGGATTACACAGCCAAGGGGACCACCCAGTTTGGTTTCATGTGCACCAGTCCCCATAACAATGGGACCAATGTCGATGTCAACAGTCAGACTGTTTTGAATCCCGGTGGCACGATGTTCGGTGGCTATAACATCGGATTGGGTGGACCCAATCCCTGGACGCCCGGTAGCAGTCCCTTGTACCCCATCTCAAAAAATGAGGGTTCGCCGATCGTGCATGCCTACACGGATTCGTCCAGTTCCGCGACCAGTATGACCACCGGCATCAAGACCTATAATAATGCGGTGAACGTTGATTACGCTGGACAGCCCGTGATGACAATCGCTCATTGGGCTCAGCAGCGAGGATATGCTGTGGGTGCCGTTTCGAGTGTGCCCATCAGTCACGCCACGCCGGCCGCGGCTTATGCTCACAACGTTCACCGGGATGACTACCAAGATCTGACCCGCGATATGCTGGGTCTGAAATCGATCAGCCACCCCGAAAAGCCGCTGCCAGGATTGGATGTCGTGATCGGTGGTGGAGCAGGTGATATTCGCCTTTTGGATGGAAAACCATCATCTTCGAAAAATGACCATGCCGGAAGCAATTTTGTGCCTGGCAACGCCTACCTGACGGATGCGGATCTTCATTCCGTCGATGTCCAGAATGGCGGGAAGTACGTGACGGCCGTTCGTACGCAAGGGGTTAAGGGGAGCGAGGGGCTACGGTCCGCAGCACAGCGAGCGGCTGAATCCGGGCATCGGTTGCTGGGGTTTTACGGCGAAGGAAAATCGGGCGGGCATTTGCCCTTTGCCACAGCCGATGGGGACTATCGTCCGACGGTCGGTCGCGGAAACGTGGCGGAAGTCTATTCCGAGGCTGATCTTGTCGAAAACCCGACCTTATCCGAAATGTCTGCGGCGGCGATCAGCGTGTTATCGAAAAATCCCGCTGGATTCTGGCTGATGGTCGAATCAGGAGATGTTGATTGGGCCAATCATGACAACAACATCGATAATTCGATTGGCGCGGTTCTCAGTGGCGATTTGGCCGTTAAGACCATCACCGACTGGGTTGAAAAGCACAGTAACTGGAACGAATCTCTGCTGATCGTCACGGCAGACCACGGTCACTATTTGGTGCTGGAAAAGCCGGAATTATTGATCGAATCAAGGTAGATTCCTGCGTCATTCCGCCATTTTGGACGGTCTGTATTTGCTCATCGGCCGCTTGTCATCGGCGATGGGCATTCTTAGGATGATGTCTCTCCGCACCAAATCAAATTCCGAAATCTTTGAGTGAGCCGGCAAACGCCCTTGCCGAGTTCGGCGTACAACGGCAGCGGAGAAGGTGGCGTGACGTCGACGAGCCTTCGTCGGATGTGTTTGTTCAACTGTCCAGGTCGAGATTCGACCACTTTGCTTGAGACTCAGGGAGCGTGCATGAGCCAGTCTGAGGCCGTCATTGAAATTCGAAATCTGTCCAAGGTTTACCGTGACTTCTGGGGGCGCCCCAAGGTCAAGGCGTTGAACGCTCTGAGCCTGGACATTCGCAAGGGCGAGGTTTTCGGGTTGCTGGGTCCCAACGGTTCCGGCAAAACCACGACGATGAAGCTGTTGCTGGGGTTGCTTTTCCCGACCGAGGGGGAAATTACGATTTTGGGCAAGTCGGCGGCCGACGTCAGTAAAAATGAGCGAATCGGATATCTGCCTGAAGAGTCCTATTTGTATCGTTTTCTGAACGCTTACGAGACGCTCGATTTCTATGGTCGCCTGTTCGACATGTCGGCGGCCGAACGAAAAGAACGTTCTGAGAAGCTGCTGGATTTGGTTAAGCTTGCTCCTCAGGCCCGACGTCGTCAGCTCAAGGAATACTCCAAGGGGATGACCCGCCGAATTGGTGTGGCGCAGGCGTTGATCAACGATCCCGATCTGGTGATGCTGGACGAGCCCACCAGCGGACTGGATCCGCTTGGTAATCGCGATATGAAAGATCTGATTCTCGATCTGAAAAAGCAGGGCAAGACAGTGCTGATGTGCAGCCACTTGCTGGCCGACGTGCAGGACGTTTGCGATCGCATCGCCATTCTCTACGGTGGTGAATTGAAGGTCATGGGACGCGTCGACGAACTGCTGAAGGCTCAGGATGAAACGCAAATCCTCAGTTCGAAACTCAGCGATGCGGCGGTCAAAGACGTTCAAGAGGTTCTCAAGAAGCATGGGGCGAACGTGCTGAAGATCGACCATCCTACGGCGAACCTTGAAGATCTGTTCCTCAAGACGGTCCAGGAAAGTCGCGAACGCCCCGGTCATCGAACTGTGATTGAAGGCAAATCGGCCTCCTGAGCGGTCTCTTTTGTGGCACTGTTGCCTTTCCGTTCCATAGTCCATGAGCAACGGTCTGCGTTATGTATTTTGATCCGAACGAAAATTTGATCTATCCACTTTACGCGTTGAGCAATTGGGTGCTCACCACTGGTGGATTGATGTTTGTGGTCTTGTTCGTCTCGTTGGCAAATCTGCTGGTCACACGCGGGAAGAGCGGGGTCGGAGTGTTTTTCGCGGAAATTCGCGGAATGATCTCGGACGTTTTCAGCATCTCGCCGCGGCGAATCTGGGCGTTGACGAGACTGACCTTTATGGAGGCCTATCGGCGCAAGGCCCTGGCTGTGTTCGTTGTGTTCGCCGTGATGTTCATGTTTGCCGGCTGGTTCATGGGTGATACGCAAGAGATTACACCCGACCAGGTGAAGGTTTACGTGAGCTTCGTGCTGACTTCGATCAGCTGGTTGACGTTGCCTGTCGTATTGATTCTCTGTTGCTTTGGGATTCCGGAAGACATTCGACTGCGATCGATTCACACGATCGTCACCAAGCCGGCTCGACGAATTGAAATCGTGCTCGGACGAATGATTGGTGTATCAATGATCGGAGTGCTCGTGCTGTTGGTGATGGGCACGGTGGGTTACATCTGGATTGTGCGTCAGACGCCTGAGCGGTCGCAGAAATTCTTGGTTTGTCGTGTCCCGCAGTACGGTGGAATCAAATTCATCAATCGCGACGGCGATGAAGGAACTGGGGTCAACGTCGGCGATATCTGGGCATTTCGCAACTACATCGAGGGGGCGACCAAAGCCCGTGCGGTTTGGCAGTTCCGTAACGTGGACGAGTCTGTTTTGGATGCCGATGGAAATCTACAGCTGGAAAACTCGTTTTCCGCGTTCCGCAGTTACAAAGGCGATATGACCCGATCACTGTTTTACGACATCAAGTTTTACAATCCCGAAAACGGAGTTTCGTACACGACGGATCCGCAGCCCGTCAACGAATTCCGCAGTAAACTCGACAAGATTCCTCGCAAACTGACCGTTGATGACGTGCAGTACGATCTCATCAAAGATCTGGTGACGAAGAACAAATTCCTGCACGTCGAAATCGCCTGCATTGACCGTGAGCAGTACATTGGCATGGCGCGTCCTGACCTGTTCATCCGCATGCCCAATCGGCCGTTCTGGGTGGGATACTGGAAGGCGGTCCTCGGTATTGGTCTGATCGTGGTGTTGGTGTCGATGATCGGCGTCGCGGCCAGCACAATTGTGAAAGGACCAATTGCCACTGTTCTGACATTCGTCCTCTATGTGCTTTCCGGTAAGAACTCGCACCAGTTTATGGACGCCTTGATGAGCGGTGACTTCAAGGGGGGCGGAGTTCTTGAATCGATCTATCGGCTGGTGACGCATATGAATCCGACGACGGATCTGCCAGAAACTCCGGCCTTCTACGTCGTCAAGGGATTTGACTTGATTTTGACCAGCTTCCTCTGGCTGTGCAAACAGGTCATCCCTCGTCTGCAGTCGTTCAACATGACTGAGTTCGTAGCGAATGGATTTGATGTTCCGTTCAATGTTTCCATCCTGCCCAGCTTGCTGGTGACGACAGCCTTTATTATTCCGTGCGTAATGCTGGGATACTTCGCGCTGCGTGTTCGCGAATTGGAGTCCAAATGAACAAACTGACTTCTCAACAACGCAAGCTGATGTACTTGATCGGCATCATTGTTCTCTTGATTCCGATCATTCAATTGAGTCTGCCCGCCGACGGCAAGAAGAATCCTGGCGGATGGCTGTCTCAGTTGCGCACCAAATACGATTTGGGTGAGAGTGACCTGGGTGACGTGGATGCCTCGGGGGCAGCGATCAACCTGGTGTTGCTGGGGATGCGTGGTGTCGCTGTCAACCTGCTGTGGATCGAGATGGACCAGCAGAAGGATATGAAACGCTGGGCCGAAATGCAGGCGACGACCGAATCGATCGTGCGTTTGCAACCTCACTACGAAAAGGTGTGGGACATCAATGGCTGGAATCTGGCCTACAATACGTCTGCAGAATGGGACGCGGTTCCTGATCGTTATTACTGGGTAAAGCAGGGCGAAAAACTGCTGAAGCGAGGAGTCGCCAGGAACAAACGCTCCACGGAGTTGTATTACCGTGCGGGCAAAGTTTTGCAGCACAAAATCGGCTATGCGGATGAATCCGTTGACTATCGAAAGTACTTCTTGAGTGATCCAGATCCCGCATTCAATGGGGGACCTGACCCGGAAATTAATCCCGATGGGAAGGACAACTTCCTGGCGGCGAAGGATTGGTTTCTGGAATCGTGTGAACGCGAGACGACACGTCCGCAGCACATTCTCGATCGTAGTCTGTTCCGGGCAACGCCGGCCCGTTGTCAGTTTGACTATGCAGCCGGATTGCAGAAAGACGGCCGGTTTGGTGAAGAAACGCGAGCCGCCTGGGAATTGGCTCGTCAGGATTGGACCGAGAAATATGGCCGGGAAATTTTCCATGCCGTTATCGGGCCTGATGAATCAGATATTCGTATGGAAATGACGGAGGATGACGTCAAGCAGATTGCCAAAACGCCTGATGATGAACTTCGAGTTCGTCGGGCCGTTGATCAGTATCAGAAAATGGTGAACTACGCGTATTGGCGTATGAGAGCCTTCGCGGAAGCAGAGCCGGATACTGCCGAGGCGCATCGAAACTTCTTTGAGGCGAAGCAGGCGTTCAAGGCACAGGAATTTGAAAAGGCTCGTGCATCGGCCTTCAGCGGAATGGAAGCGTTCGACAAGTTGTTCAAGCGTCCCGAATACAAGAATCTCGTGGACGAAGAACTACTCACCGAAGAATGCATGTTGGGTTGGAAGATCTGGGACGATATCCATCAAATCGCTCAAGAGAAGGTTCCCGAAGATTTTCCGTTGAAGTGGCTGGTGGAAATGAAGATCACCAACGATTCCATCATGAAACAGGTCAACAAGCAATTTAAGCGATTGTTCCTAGATAGTCGTTAGGATTCCATGCCTGATCCGGCTGAACTTATTGCTTTGACAGCCGAGTTCGTTCGACGGTCCCTGCCTGTAGACTCTGCGCACGATTGGTTTCACATCGACCGCGTGCGAAGAAATGCTCTACAGTTTGCTCGAGAAGAACAGGCCGACAGCCAGATCGTTGAATTGGCGTCCCTGCTCCACGACATCGCCGACTGGAAATTTCACGGCGGAGATGAGAGCGCGGGGCCTTTAGCTGCTCGTGCCTGGCTCGAACGACAGCAGGTTGACACGGTAACCCTCGAGGCTGTTTGTGAGATTGTTTCGCAGGTTTCCTTCAAAGGGGCTGGCGTACCGACCGACATGTCCACGCTCGAAGGGAAATGTGTTCAGGATGCTGATCGTCTGGACGCGATCGGAGCCATCGGTATCGCACGGGCCTTTTCTTTCGGCGGCTCGTTGCATCGACCGCTCTACGATCATGCCGTTCCTCCGGAATGGCATGAATCATTTGCCGCCTACAAATCCAATAGCGGCTCGACCGTAAATCACTTCTATGAAAAGCTGCTACTGCTGAAGGATCGGATGCAGACAAGTGCCGGGCAAAGACTAGCCGTCGAACGTCATCACTTCATGGAGACCTTCTTGACGCAATTTTTTGCCGAGTGGAACGGGGCAGCGATTGAAACCGATGTTCATCGTTGAAAAGTGAAGACTACTTGGTGGTATACTGCCCGTATTGCTGACTGCCGCCTGTATTCCCGACGACAAATGGCGGTCGTGTCGACCCCGCTTGGTTCTTGTGTCATGGACGGCGAAATTAATGGGCCGTTGATAAAGGCATTTTCATGTTTCCGAGCGCCCATCGTTTCGATGATGTCGCCATCTGGCTGGTCGTCATCAGTGCGATGTGCCACTCGGTCCTGATCGCCGCGGACCGCGCTGCAACGGACGATTTCGAACGGCGGATCCGTCCGCTGTTGGTCGAACACTGTCAGGCCTGTCATGGACCGGAGAAACAAGAAGGTGGATTGAGACTCGATTTCCGAGACGGCTGGCTCAAAGGAGGTGACCGAGGTTCGGCGATCGTGCCTGGTGATTCTGAAAAGAGCCTCGTTATTCGCGCGGTTCGCTATTCCGATCCCGATTTGCAAATGCCACCCCAGAGAAAGCTCGGCGACGAAGATATCGACGTACTTGAAAAATGGGTGGCATCAGGTGCGTCGGATCCTCGTACCGTGCCGGCAAGGTCAGCAAAATACGCAGTAGCTGACCCCCGAACATTCTGGTCGTTTCAGACGGTACAACCCGTCACGCCACCGGCCTCTCATCTCGTTCAAGGGGTGAGTTCGCCCGTCGATGCTTTTATCCTCGCCCAACTTGAGGCGAAGGGGTTGTCACCGGCACCCCGCGCGGATGCCAGGACGTTGGTTCGTCGAGCCTACTTTGATCTAGTCGGGTTACCGCCAACTCCTACGCAGGTCGACGCTTTGGTCAGTGATGATTCACCCGACGCCTGGTCGAAATTGATCGATCGATTGCTCGAATCCAAACAGTACGGCGAGCGTTGGGCTCGTCACTGGCTGGACGTGGCTCGTTATGCCGACAGCGGTGGTTTCGAAACAGATATTTATTACCGCAACGCTTGGCGATATCGGGACTATGTCGTGAAATCTTTCAACGACGACAAGCCGTACAACGTCTTCGTGCAAGAACAAATCGCTGGCGACGAACTTTGGCCAGATGATCTGGTGTTGAATGGCAACTATACGATCTCACCTGAAAAGTTGCGGCATTTGGAAGCGTTAACAGGGACAGGCCTGTATGCGTTCGGACCGCAGGTTCATGAATCGAACATGGACGGCAAGAAAATCCGATACGAGACGCTCGCCGACTGGGTCGACACGACGGGTTCGGCCTTTTTGGGGCTCACGGTTGGCTGTGCTCGTTGTCATGACCACAAATTCGATCCGATCTCACAGCGAGATTACTATGCTCTGCAGGCAATTTTCGCTCAGAGTAAGGAAGTCGAGTTTCCCGTCATCGATGCGATGGGCGTCGCCGATTTCAAACAACACTACCCGCGAATCATCGCGGTGGAAGAGGCACGACGGGCCATCCGACTATTTGACGCGCGAGTTGCGGGTCGAGCAATGTCACCCACAGAACAAGCCGACCGGCAGAAGCTTTTGGAAGGCCTCGCTGCCAGTGTATTGGCCGTACCGGAAAAAACGGCACTCGGAATTCCGTTTGTCGGTCTGATGGAAATTCCGACAATCAGCGTGTTGGGCCACGAGCGCCCCGAGCTTTTGACACCAATTCACTTACTGAATCGCGGGGAATTGTCACGGCCGAGGGAACAAGTGAGCGCCGCTCTTCCTGAAGCGTTACGGCAAGCCAGCCGCTGGGACGAAACGGTCGATCCCACATCCCGCCGTAAGTCGCTGGCGTTTTGGCTGACCAGTCTGTCACACCCACTCACTGCCCGTGTCATGGTTAACCGAATTTGGAATGGGCATTTTGGTCGTGGAATTGTGGGCAGTCTAAATGATTTCGGACAAATGGGTGAGCGGCCATCGCATCCCGAACTGTTGGACTGGCTTGCGGGCGAGTTCGTGCGGCAAGGATGGAGCATCAAGCAGATGCATCGCATGCTGATGCTGTCTTCGACTTATCAGCGGGACAGTCGCTGGCAAAACGAACGAAATCACCAACTCGATCCCTCAAATCATCAGCTCTGGAAGATGAACCGTCGGCGACTGGAGGCGGAAGCCCTGTGGGATGCCATTCATGCCGTGGCGGGAACATTGAATCTGAAAATGGGAGGACACCCGGTGTTGCCTCCACTTAACGGTGATGAAGGACCGCCAGGAAATTGGATTGTCTCGACAGATCCGACCGAACACACACGACGCGGGCTGTACATCCTGCAGCGTCGCAACTTTCGGTTTCCCATGTTCGACGTTTTTGATCTGCCGGTGAATTCCGTCAGCGCACCATCGCGCGAGGTGACTTCGGTTGCGCCACAAGCGCTGTGGCTGATGAACAATTCCACGGTCCTCCGCCAGGCGACAGCATTGGTGGCTCGGTTGACGGGACAAAGCGGAACTTCTTGGAATGAACCTGATTTCGGTGCCGGACAGTCTGGTTGGGCGGGCGACAAATCCGGCGTGCATGCGGGTTGGGCCAAGCGAATCGACAACGGTCCCTTCAGCAAAATACTTGACGCTCCGGCGGGAGTGGTTGTGACTCACGGGCTCACCAGCGTTGTGTGGCAAGTCCCCGCAAACAACATCGGTCCAGTAACCATACAGGGGGGGCTTTGGAATGTGCGGCACCTTGGTCGTGCTGGGACTTGGAAATTGTGGAAGAACAAAACAGTGCTAACGGAGGGGCGAATTGATGACACCTCCGGTACCTCATCGAGACCCATGGAATACTTCAAGGGAACCGGCGGGGAATCAGCATTGCGGATCGAAAGTCTGCCCGGAGACCTGTTTCGCTTAGAGATTCTGGAGGATGACTTTGTGGGAGTGCAACTCCGTTTTGCCTCACCCAATGGCCCAGCTGACATGAGTACCGATTTCTCCCTGGAAGCGAATCCGACTACCTCGGGATGGCAGTATTGCGAAGCCCTCGTGCATGGCGGAGCCCCACTGACGCAGGCGATTCGGGTACAGGCCGAAAATCGTCTCGAGACGATTGTTGAACAGCTCTGGCGAGTCGGTCTCGGTCGACTGCCCAGTGTCGAAGAGAAGGCGGAAGCAATGCAACTCCTGATCACGTTGGCCCCCGAGAATCCCTCATCAGCGCTCACGCAGCTTTGCCTCGCGATCTTCAATCTGCAGGAGTTCTCCTATGTGGACTAAGTGGCCCCGTGGCGAAGTGAGTACCGGAATCGCCGGTGTCAGGCAGGTTGCTGACGGATCGCAAGAAACGACTCATTGTCATCGACATGCAGCGGTTTCTGATCGACGCGACTTCTTACGTCAGTCGGCATTTGGCTTCGGGGCTTCGACGTTGGGCTTTCTGATGTCGCGCGAGGCGCCCGCCGCAGATATCGTCAATCCTCTTACCCCGAAGAGTCCTCATTTTGTCGGTCGTGCTCAGCGAGTCATCTTTTTGTTCATGACCGGTGGCCCCAGCCATCTTGATACTTTTGACCCCAAGCCCGAACTGACAAGATTCGACGGGCAACCATTGCCGGACAGCTTTAAAGCGGATGGATTGAATCTGCAGTTTATGAAGGCGACCGACGGGAAGCTGATGGCTTCACCGTTCACCTTTAAGAAGTATGGTGAATCAGGGCTGGAAATAGCGGATATTTTCCCGCACCTGGCTCGGCAGGCCGACGATTTGGCCGTGGTGCGCTCGTGCCATCATGAATCCTTTATCCACGGACCCGCACTAGGATTGCTAAACACCGGATCGACGCAGTTGGGGCACCCGACGACAGGTGCCTGGGTCACTTATGGGCTCGGCTGTGCTACGGAGAATCTGCCCGCCTACTTGGTGATGACCGACGGAGCATACCGAGCCGGACCGGCCGTCAGTTATGGAAGCGGCTTTCTCCCGGCGATCTATCAGGGCACCCCACTACGAGCCGAAGGAACGCCGATTTCCAACTTGATCCCCGCAGGGGGGGCGGCTCCTCAGCGAAAGATGCTAGATGCGTTGGCCCATTGGAATGGACGTTTTCAATCAGACCGGCCCGACGATTCGCGATTGGCGGCGCAACTTTCGAACTATGAACTTGCCTACCGTATGCAGATGGCGACTCCAGATCTCATCGATCTCAGTCGCGAACCGGCTCATATCAAGGAACTGTACGGTACGGAATCCGCGCCGACAGCCAAGTTTGGCCGGATGTGCCTGCTGGCTCGCCGAATGGTCGAGCGCGGGGTCCGTTTCATTCAGCTCTTCAACAACGATTGGGACGGACATGGCGAATGTGCGGCAAACCATCAGACGAACGCCTCGCGGATCGATCAACCGATTGCCGGTCTGCTCGCCGATTTGAAGCAGCGGGGATTGCTCGACAGTACCCTGGTTGTCTGGGCGGGAGAGTTTGGCCGCACACCGGTCATGCAGGGCTCAAAGGGACGGGACCACAGCCCTTATGGATTCAGTGTCTGGCTGGCGGGGGGAGGCATTAAAGGCGGACAAGCGATCGGGGCAACGGACGATTTTGGGTTTCGTGCCGTCGAACGCAAAGTTCATGTGCACGATCTTCATGCCACGATGATGGCCGCTTTGGGATTTGATCACGAGCAGCTGACGTTTCATTTCGAAGGCCGCGCACGCAGGTTGACCGACGTTTTCGGTAACGCGATCCCTGAGCTGCTGATCTGAAGCATTATCCGCGTGCGATTTGCGGCGGATTGTCCAGCGTGTAAATGACTGTCTCGGCGGCGATTCGGTCACGAACGTGCTTCGGTGTCTGAAGCAAACCAAGCAACGTTTGTCCGTCAAACATTTTGAATTGCCCGCTGGTCGCACGTTTAAGGTGCTCATCGATTTGGGTGGGTTCTGGACGAAGGTTCAGAGGTTCATCGCTGGCTAGTACCAGCCCCCAAGGTGATCCATAAGTCGGGACATGGGCGACCGTGACGACCGCATGTCGAAAGACCGATCCGATCGTTTTGGCGACTCTGGCCAATGGTTCGATCAGCGGAGGGGACATTGACCCTGCCTGGTTGATAAATAGCCCCTGCGGTGCCAGCGCCCGACGACAAAAGGCAAAAAACTCGCGGGTAAAGAGCTTATATGCGGGACCGGATTCGATCGGGTCGGTCAGGTCGGCGATGATGACGTCCCAGTTTCTCGCGGCCTCAATGATCTCGAATGCATCTCCAATTTGGACTCGGACTCGAGGATCATTCAGCGACCCTTGATGAATCTCGGGAAGCCACTTGCGACAGGCGTCCACCGCGTCGCCGTCGATATCGACCAACCGAATTTCCTCGACCGAATTCCATTTCAAAACTTCGCGGGCTACGCCTCCATCCGCACCGCCAGCAATCAAAACTCGACGTGCAGATCCGTGCAGGGCCAGCGGCGTGTGGACCAATGGCTCATGATAGAGGAATTCGTCACCGGTACAGGTTTGCCAACGGCCATCCAGCACCAGCGCTCGGCCGTAGACACCGCTGTCAACTATGGACAATTCTTGAAACGGAGTTTGGCACCGCGCGAACACCTTGGTAATGCGGTGTTGCCAAATGTCGTCCGGTGTGAACGCTTCTCCAATCCATTGATCGATGGAATTCATCATGGCGATCTCACGAGGCGAGTCAAAACAAGGTCGAATCCGCCGCGGTTTACAGCCACAGCTTAATTCGGTCTTTCAGTACGGCGGGAATTTTTTTCATCACGGCGCGTTCGATTTGGTTCGTGGCATAACGAGTACTGAAATGCATGGCAATAATCAGCTCGTTATGGAACTTGTCAGCCCGCTCGATGATGTCGTCGAGATGCATGTGACCAAACTTGTAGATTTTTTCTTTGCGATGGTCGGGACGAAAAAAAGTCAATTCGGTGATCAGGATTTTGGCGTCATACAGGGGCGGATAATTGTCGAGTCCTGGAGGGGCCGTGTCCCCCGTATAACAAACCAGGGGCGTTCGTACTTCGTGAGTCACTTCCGTTCCCGATTTACGCAGGTCGCGGATTTCATTTCCGCTTAACGACTGATATTCCAGCTTGAGCTTCCGACGACGTTGCCAGACCAGGTAACCAACAGACGGAACCGTATGTTGTGTGGCGAAGACCGTCACCAGATGATCGCGAGAAAGTTCGATTTCCTGTCCGGGTTTGACCCCGATCAAATTGCAGATCATGCGTCCCCGGTCCAGGCGTTGCCAGACTTTCAACAGACGATCTGCCCACTCCACATTTTCCTCTGGTAGATAGATGGTGGGGGGAGCCATTTTCATCATTCGTCGACGTGCCACGTAGACAGGAAGGGCGGCCATATGATCCAGATGGGCATGAGTGATGAAGATCGTGGGAAGACTCATGAAATCCCACGGACTACCGCCCAGGTCGAAGCCCAGTTTCAATTCGGGAACCCGCCAATAGCTTTGCACCGCAGCGCGCGAATAGCCTTCAATGGTCAGGCCATCGTGGTGAAGTGATTGGAAGGGAAGGTTTTCAACCATCAAGGGGCATCCGATCAATTGAGCTGCTCGCGGCCAGATTTTGAAGCTTTTGCTGGTCCGTTCGTTTCCGCGTCTCATCCTGAAGCGTCGATCAAAGCGGCATTCGAACAACGGAACTGTCGGTTTGCAAATGTTTCAATCTGGCTGGCGAGTATGTTACGGAATCAACCCGGTTGCTTATCCAATCTTCACAGGTTTGTTGGTGGCGATGCTTTTCGCTTCGGCATGACACACTTTTAATGCATCTCGAGCCAATTCGTCGGAAAGTAACCTTGAGGTTTCACCCGTTTTCACGACGTCGACCGCCGATTGGAGTTCTGAGGTAAACGCCGAACACCATTCGGTGCCCCCTTTTAGCTTAGGTTGAGTCGCCTTACCGCCGGTCACCAGTGTCAACGGTCGATCTTGAGTCCATTGCCCTTGCAAGGTGCCAGCACTGTAAAGGAGAGTGGCGCGTTCCAGATAAATCTCGAATCCGGCGGAAAAGGCCAATCCATCCGCGGCGATTCCGCCGCTGACTGAAGTGATGGCCAACGCGGGATTATCATAGATATATTGCGTGTGAACGTGGTTCACCAATCCGTCTTGCAGGATCCCGCGCGAAAAGACTTGCTGCGGCACGCCACAGATCAAGCTGATAAAATGGTTGTCATGAATGTGCAAGTCGATTCCCCAGCCGCCCAATTTCCGAAAATCGGACATGTCGCTGGACCACTTCGGTGTCGAAATCACTCGACGGAAGTTGGCGGCGAGTAGCTTGCCGTATTTTCCAGATGCAATCGTCTCGGCGGCGAACTTGAATTCAGGAAAGAACGGTAGGACCTGGGCAACCATCAGTTGGCGACCGGTTTTGCGGGCCACGGCCACCATGCGATCTGCCGACTTGGGGTCGAGCGCGATCGGTTTTTCGACCAGGACATGTTTTCCGGCGTTCAACGCCGCGATTGCGACCTGCTCGTGCTGATCGTTGGGAAGACAGATATCGACAAGGTCGATGTCTGGTGAGGCAAACATCTCGTGATAATTGTCAAACGCCACGATCTTTGTCAGGTCGAGCTTGGCCCCCCGGGGACCGAAGTTGCCTTGGATAGAGGTCCAGTCTCCGATCAACTTTTCCGGGCTACGAGCGCAGATCGTTGTGACAGCTCCGCCCTTCAGCTTGGAACCGGTGATGCGGCCTGCTTCCGTGATTTTCGTGGCGCCAGAGAAATGCGCCCACCCCATGAATCCGATTCCGACGATTCCGATCCTGACCATCGGCCACCCCCAATTGAATCACCCGTCTAATCCCAACACGGCCGCTAGCATCCGGCTGGACTTTGCGAAAAGCAAGCGTGCAACGCCTGCTTAGAATGAAGGCACTGTGGTTGTGCCTGATTATTGTGCATGGCTGTGGTGGCGGGCTCTCGCTGGCAGGTGGTCTGCGGGGTGGGCGGGGTCTCTTGGCGGTGCCTTGGGTTTGTTTTTGCCCGGCGTTGCGGTTTTTTGGGGCGAATGTGCCTTGCTTGGCGGGATTTATGGTCGGTTTTTGCGAGGCGAGCGGGATTTGTGGATTCTCTCGAATTCTTGGATTGGACTAGATTTTCTCGGCGGCCACCTGTTATCCTTATGACATCGTACTCCAGTTGACGACACTGATGGCTAATGGCCGCATGGATAGATGTTGTGGAGGCGAGACGTTGAGACCGCTCAGCAAAAAACAGGGATGATTTTTTAGGACCAGGAAAGGGGTGGCGGTATGTTGGTGCTCTCTCGAAAGCCAGGCGAGAAGATCCTGATTGGTGATAACGTGACGGTCACGATCGTTCGTATCGGTCCCAATACCGTGCGAATTGGTATCGAGGCTCCTCGCGATATGAACATCGTTCGCGAAGAACTGTGCGAAACCGCCGGACACGTTGATGATCAGGTCAATGGCCATCGTGACGTCGATTCCCTCTGAGGAATCTGATCGCTCGAATTGAAAAAACAATCGAACCGGTGAAGCGAGTGCTTCGCCGGTTTTTTTACGTCCACGGTCGGCAGAGATCGCGCCGGGGGGCTCGCGTGATATAGTCATGGCCCCCCCTTGGATCGGGATATCGAAACGGGCGCCCATTCCATTCCTCGTGAATTTTCACGTGAAGGAGTATTCCCCAATGTTGAACCTTGTCGGCCCAGGATCGGCTCATACGTGCGACGGCTTTTCTCGCCGAGATTTCTTGCAAGCGGGAACGTTAGGGGCAATCGGACTTTCGATGGCCGATCTCGCCGCCCTGCAGGCGGCGTCGGGAGATGCCCATCGGCCAGCGGCTGATGAGCGATCTTGCATCATGATCTTCAATCTGGGGGCTCCCAGCCAACTCGACACATTCGATCCGAAGCCGGACGCGCCACGCGAAATTCGGGGGCCGTTCCAAGCGATCGCGACGAAGTCTCCCGAAATTCAAATTAGTGAGATCTTCCCAAAACATGCCGCACTGGCCGACCATATTTCGTTCGTGAGAAGCTGCAACCACAGTGCGCCCGCCGTTCATGATGCCGGATGGCAAATGATGCAGACCGGGCGTTTCTTTACGGGGGGCGTCAACTCGCCGCATGTAGGCAGTGTGACGGCCTATCTTTTGGGGCGTAGGACAGATCTGCCGCCGTTTGTGGTGTTGCCCGAACTGATGGGGTCTGGCGGAGGAAATCTTCCGAATGGTCAGGCCGGTGGTTTTCTTGGCAAGGCACACGACCCGTTCACTTTGAACGCCGATCCTTCGAAGCCTGATTTTGTCGTGCCGGACCTATTGCCTCCCAAACAGATCGGCGAAGCACGGCTGGATCGTCGTCGCAAATTACGAGATGTCGTTGACCAGACCGTTTCGGGTTTTGAAAAGAGTGAGAACGCGCAACTACTGGACAGTAGTTTTCAATCGGCGTTTCGAATCATCTCCAGTCCACAGGCACGACAGGCGTTTGATTTGTCACAAGAGCCCCAGTCTGTCCGTGATCGTTATGGAATGAACCGATTCGGGCAGTGTTGTTTACTGGCGCGGCGATTGGTTGAGGCGGGCGTTCGATTTGTCACCATCAATACCTTCCTGACGGTGTTCAATGAAATCACCTGGGACATTCATGGGACGTTGCCGTTTACATCCATTGAGGGGATGAAGAATATTGTGGCGCCGATGTACGACCAAGGGTATAGCGCCTTGATCGAAGATCTTGTGCAGCGAGGTCTGCTGGGGAAAACGCTGGTCTGCAATCTCGCAGAATTTGGGAGGACACCGCGCGTCAATCCCGCGGGTGGTCGCGATCACTGGCCTCAATGCTGGACGGTCTATTTTGCGGGCGGTGGCGTGAAAGGTGGTCGAGTCATTGGGCGTAGCGATCCGGTGGGTGGGTATCCGGCGGAACGACCTGTCACTCCGCCCGACGTGGTGGCCACGATCTTCCACAGCCTGGGTCTTAATGTGGAAGAGCATCTTCCCGGACCGGCAGGGCGGCCGTTTCCTCTGGCCGATTTCGGCACTAAGCCGATTATGGAACTTTTCACCTGACCGTAGCGACCTGATCGGTATGAGTAGGGATTGTGCTGTCGCAACAAAAAACCCTCCGCAAGCCAGCGTATTAAGGCGGATTAACCATGCCTGAATACGCCGGCCGCGAAGGGCTCGTCCCCCCCGACGTCGAAGGCCCCGACGGCCATCGACGTACGAGTTACTCTTGAAGAACCGCCGAATTAAAACGACTCGGCGGTCTGGATTAAATCTGGATTTTGGCTTTCCTCGCTGCGACTGAGAACCGGATCAGGGCCGTTCGCAATTAATTGCCGCTGTTATCATTCAAGCCTTCCGCATCTGCCTGACGCTGCGCTTTATAGCGTTCCAAAGCACGAATCTGATTGGACAGTTTTTGCTCAGGTCCCTTGGGGAAATACTGCACATCGTCATCAAGGTAGTAGGCCGATGGCAACGTTTGACCGCTAATAGTTGTCTGGAAACAACCGGTCGAAGTCACTGTCATCAGCAAGCCAGCAACCAGCAATCTGTGCCAACCGGATTTCGCGTTCATAACAACATCCTTGCACGACAATGATCCCACGAGGCGATCGTAGGGTTTCTACCCATTCCCGTTGTGTCGAAGAACATGGTCTGATGAAAACTCGGACCGCTTTATCTGACACATCCTGAAACGATCGGCCGTACGGCGTTCTTCGATTTGGCGATTCCATGAAGGAACACCGCTCAACGAATCGTCGCACGTATGATAGAATCGGTCGTTGTAATCAGAATCTTTCGCAGAATCGGCACAAACCTCCAGATTTATGGATTTGGGAGAAATGCCCTAATCGGAGGTCTCGCCGGCTAGCTCGTCAGTACTTTCTCTGGGTTTCCTATTTTCACTGACTTAACGTTTTCGAGGGCTAAACCAGCGAAATCCATTCTTGGAAGCGAGGCTCATCGACATTGCGACCGCTCACCACAGCGACGATATCACCGGTTCCCTCCAGGGAAACCCGGCCACTCATCAAGGCCGCGGTGGCAATGGCTCCCGAAGGTTCAGTACGCAATCCGTGCTGTTCGTAAAGCCATTTCATCGCTTGCCGAGTCTCGCTGTCCGAGATGGAAATGGCTTGTGACAGATGCTTTTTCAAGATGGGCCAGTTGTGCTCACCCACATCATACGAAAGCAGCCCGTCACAGATACTGGTTGGGCGTTCCAGGCGGGTTCGTTGTCCGGTCGCTAATGATTGACAGAAATCATTGGCACCTTCGGGTTCGATTCCGATGATCTTGGCCCGAGGAAATCCGTCGGCGACCGCCAGGGCTTGGCCGGCCATCAGACCACCTCCGCTGACTGCACAAAAGAACTGCGAAATTTCGCGTCCTTCACGCCGCAGTTCGGCGACGGTCTCGAGACCTCCGACACCGTTACCAGCAATCACGTGTACGTCGTCATAGGGAGACGCTTGGATGCCTCCTTGTTGTTCGGTCAATTCGCGGGTCATTCGTTCGCGATCGCCCGTTTCATGATCGCGTGAAATATCGTACGTCAGGATTTCGGCGCCAAATGTTCGCGTCAGCTGAAATTTGATTTTCGGGGCTGACTCGGGCATGACGACGAACACCCGCTTCTGATAGGCCATTCCGGCGAAGGAAATGGCGGATGCGAAGTTTCCAGACGATTGAGCCACGACCGGTCGATCACCGATGCGTTCCAGGTTTTGTGCCATCCAATTGAGTGCCCCCAGCAGTTTGAACGAACCCACCGGAGTCCAGCCATAGTCTTTCAGCCAGATACGCCGACCGCGTGGCAAACCCAGTTCCCGTTCCAGCCGATAAGAACGAATCAATGGAACTGGCGAGAGATGTTGTCGAATCACTGATTCGGCCGTTCTAACATCATCGATTGTGGCGATTCGAACCGTCATCTCGTTGTCCTTGAAATTGTCGCGATCAGATTCCTCTTTGCTCGGCGGAGCACGAATGTTGATCTTCGCGATCAATCGCAAAATCGACAACCCAACGTGGTGCCATGGCCTCTTGTTTGACGTTTTCGCAGTGCAGCGAGTTTTTCGGCAAACGTCATCCGACATTCAGGGTGATAAAACCCGAAAGTCAGTTCATTTGGCAGATTTATTGCCTGCAGCCGGTTTCTGGCGATTGAGGTCGCGCGTGTATTTTTCGAAGGCTGATCGATACGCCGGTGGGGGCGGCGTTCGCTTGGACTCCACTTGATTGAGGTCCCGTTTGGGTTCCTTCTCGCCCGCTCGTTGAGTTCCCGCACTTTGCAGGTCCAGGTTCTTCAGCATTTCCTGAAACTGCTGCTGGCGGGCCTTAGATTCTGTCGAGTCCTCAGGATGCTTGGATTCGCGTAGTGATTTAGAAAGCCGATCGGCAAACTGTTTCATTTCAGTCTGGGTCCAGCCGAGTTGTTCAAGAAGTTCTGGATCGACGTCACCGCGGTCCAGATCCTTTTTCAACTTCTGCAAAATCAACTCGGTCGCCTGACGGTTATATTCAAGATTTGGATCATCCCCCTTGAGCGTCTCTGATGCATCACCCGAATTGCCAGTTTCTCCGTCGCTATCACCACTCGTGCTGCCGGTTCCGGCGGGGTTATTTTGAGAACCTGTTTTCGACGACTTTCCACCCGGCTTCTTTCCCTCTCCCTGGCTTCCCTCTTTACCGTCACCCTTGTCCGAGTCGCCTTGGCCGGATTGGCTCTTTTCGGATTTACCTGAATCAGATTTACCCGACTCGGATTTGCCTGAGTCAGACTTACCTGAATCTGGCTTCTTTCCGCGTTGATCGGATTTCTTTCCTTTAGAGGAGTCGTTACCTGGTTTATTCTTATCACCGCCGGCTTGATCACCTTTGGTGGGAGTGGTCTCAGGTTTGTTTGGCTCCGCGGATTTTTTCCCCTGCTCCGACTCTTCAGACTGGGGTTTCTCGTCTTGATCGCCAGGTTGGGAATCTTTGGCCGAATCCGGCTTCTTTTTGTCCTCGTTTTGTCCGTCCGTACTCGGCTTCCCGTCTTTCGTTTGAGACTTCTGAATGTCGGACGGTCTACCTTGTGGATCGTTCGAACTTTTTTCTGATCCCGGTTTCTGCTTGTCGTCTGCGGATCCCTGTTTCTGGCCTTCGGGTTTGTCTTTCGCGGGTTCGTTTTGGTCAGACTGCGAACCGTCCGCTTTTTCTCCTGGCGTTTTTGCTGACTTATCACCCGACTTGGACGGTTGACTGTCGTCCGGTGAATTCTTTCCGGAAGGTGATTTCGATGCACCGTCGTTTTGTTCGTTCGATGAATCAGTCGGATCTTGCTGAGGACGAGTTTCCGGCTTCTCGTTCGGGTCTCGTTTGACTTTTTCGTTCTTGGATTTCGTGGGCTTTGAGTTAGGATCACGATCCGGCTTGGCCGTTCCCTGCTCTGTCCCGTCGGGTTTCCCCTTTTTTGAATCGGGTGAATCGGGAACTTGTTCCTTCACGCCCTTATCTTGCGACGCTTGATCCGAGGAACCCTCCTTGGATTTTGCGGCATCATCCGGACTTTGAGGGTTGGGTTTCGACTTTGAGCCCCTGTTCCCCTTTGAATTCTTCTCGTCATCGTTGGTCTCCGGCATTTTTGCGTCTTCGCTGTCGGATTTTGACCCCGATTGATTCTGTTCTTGTTGGTCCGATTTTGCTTCCGGCTTCTCCCCTTTTTTCCCGTTGCTCTTTTCTTCCTTGCTCAAGTCCTGCGGGGTCGTCTCCTGAGCGGCGTTCTTCGGCGGGGCCTCTTTGGGATCCGACTTTGTTTTAGAAGCGTCCGACTTGTCGCCCTGATCGTTGGACTTGTCGACCTGACCGCCCTGCTTGTTTGGCTCGGGCTTTTGTTCCGGTTTTCCGGCCTGTTTATCAGCGCCTTTCGAGTCGGTCGAATCCTGGGAACCGTTTTTCGACTGGTCTTCGGACGATGTGGGTTCCGTTTTCGAATCGCCTGCCTTTAGCCCCTTGTCATTCGGCTTGTCGGCCTTTTCGGCCGACGGATTCGGCTCAGAGCCAGCATCATCTTGTCGTTGTGAATCTTTTGGCCGGTTCTCGCCAGACTCGTTCGGATGACTGTCCTGTCCTTCTGATTTGTCCTTACTCTCTGATTTCTTCGACGATTTTGAATTCGGATCCTGGCCGTTCTTGTCTTTCTCGGTTTGTGATCCGCCCTCCGAAGATGGCTGTTCGGCTTTTTTCCCGTCGGTTTTCTGATCAGCAGCGGGTTTTGTTTCCGGCTCATCCGATTGCGACTGGTTGTTTGGCTGCTGCGGGTTTGATGATTTGTCCTTGTTCAGTCGTTCACTGATCTGACGAATCACTTCATCATCCTGCGAACCGTCGTTGTTCAGAGGCTTACGGGATTTCCCGTTTTGACTCGACGGTCCCTTCGATGAATCGTTGTCTTCTTTCGCCTTTCCAGAACCGCCGTCCTTTGTCTCCTTGGGCTGGCCCGCTCCCTGTTGTGCTTCTCCACTCTGACTCTTCTTTCCCGAACCTGCTTGCTTGTTCTGCCCCTGTTGGCCCTGCTGACCTTCTTGAGCCTTGTTGTCTTGGGGGTTTTGCTGTGGTGGCTGTTCCGGGGGATTGGGTTCTGGGGGGCGAGCGTCGTTTGGCTTCCCGTGATCCTGCGGTCCTTCATCTTTTGACGGAGCGGCATCCGGCTGATCCGAATTCGTATCGGGGTCGGCTTCGGCGACTTTTTGATCACGCCGTTCTTTTTGGTCGGCTAACTGTTGTTCAGCCTCTTTTGGCGAAACCGGTGGCACAATGCGAATCTTGATTTTCGGAGTGTTTTTTGAATTCGGACGCGGCTGCTTGTTGTCATAAGCCTCGATCCAAAGCTCGATCGTGTCACCCACTGCAGGGTTAAGTCTTGCTAACGCGAGTTCATGCTTGAGTACTAGCTTTGATTGCCGGCCCTCAGAAAGTTGATCACGGAGGATCTTTTGCCCCGATTTTTCAATATTCAGGTAGACATATCCCATTTCAAAATCGGGATCACGGGTCTGAATCAGCAGGGGGATTGTGGCGTTAGCTGGCGCGTCAATATCGCGATCGGGGTGTAATAACACGACTTCCGGAGGCAAATCTGGCCTGATTGTTAACGGGTTAATCACATGTCCGGTAGTGACCCGGCCGTCCTCAGTCCGACAATGAATTCGGTAGTATTTTGGAAACGTTCCATCGGCGCGTAACGTCAATGTCCACGTCGCTTGCAGCTGACGTCCGCTGCCGGTGACGGACATCAGCACTTCTTCGCCTGTAGGGCCGACCTGGGGGTCGTCCATAAATTGAATCATTGCGGAACGAATCGGCATATTGGCTTTGGCGTTGATCAGAACCTTGGCTCCTTCCCAGGCGTCCACTGCGCCGTTGTGGGCCTGTTCAACTGGCGGAAGTTTCATATAACCGGGAAACTCGATGTGAACGCTTTCAATATCTGCGGACGGTGGTTGTTCGACATGGATTTTGTATGGCCGCGATGAAGCATCTCCGGCTTGAATGAAGTAGGTCAGTTCCTGGACCAGTCCCTGACCGCTTTCGCCGATCAATTGCCCTCGAAATCGAGGCTGCCCTTCTTGCTCTGAGTGTAATTCGATTGTTTGGTCGCGTTGGCCGTCGGTTGTCGAGTAGATCAGCAAGACTTTTGCGGGAATCTCTCCGGCCAGATCAACTTGCACTTCTACGGAGGGTTGATGTGCGGGCACGGTGAGATCGCCCGGTTTCACGTCAAGAATTTCGGTGATCGTTGCCAGCGGAACTTCTGCTGCCGGTAACAGGCCTCGCCAAATGGAATTCGAAATCTTTTTGGGCGACAGCATCGCGTAAAAACAGAACACGACGATGATCGCGAGGAGCACATACGCAGTTCGAACCAGCGGACGGTGATCGATGGCTTGCGAGACATCAACTTGTTGCAGCCGTATGGCTGCCTGCCGTTCCAACGCTTTCATGATGACGGGATTCACAGGACGCCCGGCCGCTTTCAAATCAACCAGATTTAGCAGGTTGCTTTTTAATTCAGGCTGGGCTTTCTCAATTTCCTGTGCGGCAAATAAACCATTGACCGTCCGAAAGGCGGGAATGCCCATCTTCCAGACCAACCAGGCGATGTTGGAAATCAAGAGGCCGGACAGCAGGATCCACCGCCAAAAAACGCCGAATCCGCCGCGGACCGCCCATTGATCCAGCACGACAAAAATCAACAAATAGCCAAGAAACAAGGCCGCGACACCCGCTGCCGCCGTTAGCAGATCCGTGGTTCGAATCGTCGAACGGGTCTTTTCCAGCTTTAGGCCGACATACTCGTCAAAATCGACATAGTTGCCGGGATTGGTTGCGGACGTCATGATCGATCGCCCTCGGCGAGTAATGAACTCAAGACCCGAGAATTGTTGCAGTCAAAGTCACTCTTGGCGAGTGTTCGCGACAAACATTTGTCGAACTTCGCATCGCCGGTTTACGATATCATAATTCGACGCAACGTCATTAAGTAGAGTTGCCGAAATCGCCGAGTAGTTGGAAACTTTGATCAGAAATCATCAGTGGGTGCGTTGAGATACAAGAATCAGCCATCGGATGCGCTCCAGACCGCTGGTACTGGTCGGATCGGATTAACCCCTCAATCTTCCGGTAAGGTCTCATTCCTGATCCACGATTTTAATCAATGAGATGAATAATACGTGTCCACTGCCCGGAGGGAGCCGGTATGACTATGATTCCACGGCAAACAGCTCCCTGGTCACCTTGAGTTTTCGATAATTTGCAGATCCCTTTCACTATGCAAAAACACGCCCATTCGATTTTGATCGTCGAAGATGAAGACATTATTCGCACCTCGCTCCGCGAATTTCTGGCGGAAGAAGGATATGAAGTCGGCGTGGCGTCGTCCGTCGTAACGGGGATGCTTCAGGCCAAGAAGCAGGATTTTGATGTGGCGATCTGCGACGTCCAGCTTCCCGATGGAGACGGGTTGGATCTGTTGCGACGTCTACAGCAATTGAATCCCAGTCTTTCGGGGTTGATCATCACGGCCTATGCGACCGTCGATAATGCCGTCGAAGCGTTCAAATCGGGGGCCTTTGACTATCTCGTCAAGCCTGTGATTTTTGATGACCTGGCCAACAAGTTGCGGCGACTGTTCGAGTACCGTGAGCTCTATCTCGAAAACCAGGCGCTGCGGCGCGAGTTGTCGCGACGCGATAACAGCGACGAGATCGTCGGATCGAGCAAAGCCATTCAGCAGGTCCAGGACGCCATCCGAAAAGTAGCCGTCACAAATGCGACATTGCTCCTGGTCGGCGAATCAGGAACCGGCAAAGAGTTGTTCGCCCGCACTGCGCACCAATGGGGGCCTAAACAGAACGAACGGTTCATGGTAGCCAACTGTTCGACACGACCTGAAAGCGAACTCGATGCCCTGCTGTTTGGTTCCGTGGGAAGTGCGGGAGATCAAACCGGTTTGTTTCGACTCGTCGGTCAGGGAACGCTGTTTCTAGACGAGGTCACTCAATTGCCGTTGGCGACGCAAGCCAAATTATTGCGAGCAGTGGAAAAACAAGAGGTGACTCCTGTTGGCGGTTCGGAACCTTATCGGGCTAAGGCGCGAGTCATCGCTGCCACGACGAAAGATCTGTCAACGGAAATTGCAGCCGGGCGATTTCAGGAAGATCTGTTTTACCGACTCGATGGTGTCAAAATCTGCATCCCGCCACTTCGCGAACGCTTGGACGATATTCCGGAGCTGGCCGAGTTTTTTATCAGTAAACACAGTCGTGCGATGGGACGCAAAGCGACGCTGGCGTCGAGCGACACAATTCGTTTGCTGATGTCCTCGCAATGGCGAGGCAACGTCCGCCAATTGGACAACGCCATCGAACGAGCGGTCATGATGTGCGAAGGAACTCACGTTCGACCGACCGACCTGCCGCCCGATTTACGCGGCGCTGATCAACCCTTGCCTGACACGGACGATCTTCGTTCGGCTCTGCGTCATTACGAACGGTTGCATATCTTACGTGTGCTCGATCAATGCCCCGATAAACGCGAAGCGGCCAAACGCTTGAAGCTTGGCCTTTCCAGCCTTTATCGAAAGATTGAAGAGTTGGGGATCGATCTGTAGTCCAATGCCAATACCCAATCCTGCTCCTGATCGAACCGACGACAATTTGCAACGTACGGCCGTGTTGTTGATGGCCCACGGCAGCCGCCGCGCTGAGGCGAATGACGATCTGGTCAAATTGGCGAAATTCATTCTGTCACGAAACGAATACGACATTGTTGAGGTGTCGTATCTCGAGTTGGTCGAGCCCACCATTGTCAACGGCGGCCGGACCTGCGTTCATCGTGGGGCGACTCGGATATTAATGCTGCCGTATTTTCTTTCGGCCGGCGTGCACGTGGTGAATGATTTGAAGCAGTTTCGACAAGACCTCGCCAACGAATTCCCGCTGGTCGAGTTCATTCTCTGTCCCCATTTGGGGCTGCATCCGCTGATGGCTGACATCGTGCTCGCCCGGCTAAACGAAGGCCTGACGACCTCGACGTAGGACTTCTTCGGCGATGAGCGACCGCTGTTCAGGTGCGGCGGCGGGGTATGACAGTGTCAGCGTTCCGTATTCGGCTTTTGTCCGGCAAAGACCATGATAGGAAAGCTGAAGAAGATCTGTCCGCTTTTGACCATTGATCCGACACCCATTCTGTCAACCTTCAAATCGGCGGCAAAAATCGACCGGATTCGTTCGGCGTCGGCCGGAATCGTATACGTGGCCTTCAGCAACTGTTCCAATTCGACTTCGACCTTGTAATAGGCCGTGCGAAAGTTCAGCAAACCCGCATTCAGGAATAGCTCAGGAAACTCGTTAATTTGTAGAGCTCGCACGTGCGAGGGGTCACGCAGTTTCTCCATCTGATTGTAAAGTTCGGCCTGATCCGTCGAGGACATGAAGACATCAATGACCGTGCACCAGCCTCCGGGCTGGCAAACACGAGCCATCTCGCGCAGCGCACTTTGCGGGTCCAAAAAATGGTGAAACGAATAGCGAGTCACCACACGCGAGAATTGCGCGTCGGCCATCGGCAATCGCGTGATGTCACCGATCTGCCATGACATATTTGTCAGGTCCAGCGAGATCTGCCGCTGCCGCGCCTCTTCGATCATCGCTGGGGTAATGTCGATCCCCGTCACATGTCGAGCGTGTCTCGCGATGGCCGTACTGATCAGGCCGGGGCCGCAAGCGACATCCAGGACAGTGTCTTCCTGGCCAATCTGGCCCGTTTCAAGAACCAATCGATTCGTTTCTTCATTGTTGTGGTTCGGAAGCTGAGAAAAAGCGACGGCCTGCTTCGTGAATTGTTCCACGATCAATCGACGCTGCTGATCGGCGTTCATGGCGAGCTTTCTGAGAAAAGGGATGAAACCGGACCGCCGCCGCATGGACACGTCGACAGGCTAAAGGTTCGTTTTACGAAGTGTTCGGTCTATTGCCCAAAAATGCTTCCAAAGTTTGCCAAGTGGAATCTCAGCAGCGATTCGGGAATCTGAGTCGCCATCGGCGTTGCGATAGCAAATTCGACAATGCCGCCCGCTGCCGATTTGGTGATTGACAAAAGTCAATGCGTCTTATAAAAGACATTGCGTCATTTCGGTTGCGGGTGATGAATGACATTCCGTGTGAGTGCACTGGGGGCACGGTTGCTCGTGAAAATACCTTGCGCCGCGAGACGGAGATGTTGAATTCCGAAGCTGGTTTCCTGCTCATAAAGGCACGTGAACATGCGCAGCCGAGCCCTATTTTCTGCGTGGTTGGTTGGAAATGATCCTGGCGGAAACCTGTCGAACCATTTCTGTCGAACGCCTTCGACCTGTAAAGGCCTCGAGGTGCCAAGCCGTCGGCGGGGAATTGTCTCTGCGACAACTCTGTTGGAATTGTTGTTAATTGGCCTGGTCTGCGGAGCTGTGGTTTTCGTCATTCCGTTCATTTTGAATCCGAGGGCGGAAGGGCCAACGTCGGCCTGTGGGCCAGTCACGACTGAATCGCTTTCGAATCTCTCTCTGACTTCGGCCGGCAAAGAGCTTTGGCTGCAACGAGGTCCCAAGGAGATCCTGTCCGTGGATTTGCTGACGGGTGAGGCGAGTCGCGTTTGTTCAAAAGAATTCCGACCGATCCGATATTGGAATGTGAGTTGGGATTCCTCGACGTATTTACTGTGTGACGACGATTCCGAGACGCTGATTTATCGAGACAATGAATTGATCGTTTCGGAAGAGAACTCTGGCGGTCAAAGTCTGATGGCCGTGTTATCGCTCGACGGGAAGACCGCCATTCGAGTGATTGGCGGGACTCAGGTTCGCTGCTGGGATCTTTCACAGGATGTACCTGCATCGTTCGACTTTGGGCTTCGCGAACTTACCAATAAAATTGCGTTAGATGCTAACGGACGTCGGTTGTTCGTTTCGACCGAACTAGGCGAGATCGCTGTCTACGATGTCCAGGCAGGTCAGTTCGAAATGACGATCGCGGGATCGAATTTGCTAACGCGAGCACCTGTCCTATCTGAAAACGGTCGCTGGCTGGCCGTCGTGCGTCGTCAATCAGTCAGGCTCTATGACACACAGTCCGGTGAGAATGTTTGGAACGTTCAAACGTCCGATTGGGGTGGGTTTCAATGTGCCGCGGTTTCCTCTGACGGACGGTGGGTGGCGATTAGTTGTGCTGATGCGGGAATTCAGGTTCTTGATGGTCTGACGGCCGAATGCATTTATCAATTTCGTTCGGAATCAGTGACGACCGCCCTTTTGTTTTCTTCGACTGATGACAGGATGTATTCGGGCACGAGTGACGGCATGATCCGAACGTGGTCGATGGCATCTGGCCGGGAAATCAATCGCCAGCAGCTTTTAAGTGAGCTTCGAAATGGGCGATTGGAGTCGGATATCCGGCAGCTCTCGCTCGACGATTCCGGCAACTCAAGCAAGAAATGACGAAAAAACGTCGTCTGCTCAGCAGATTTTGTTCGATCCTCACTGGCATTCACCGTGGGAAAGCCATTGTCGATCTCTTCGGTGGTCGTCGACCGCGATCGCAGAGCCGTTCAATAGCCGACCGCGGCACCATCCTTCCGCGGATCGGATGCCCCGTGTAAGACCCCGTTCGTCCAGTCGATCCAGATGCCCTGGTAGCCGCCAAATCCATCGCCCTTTTCCGCGACATTGTGGCCGAGTGCTTTCAGTCGATCTCGAGTGGCGGTCGGGAAACCGCTTTCCAGATAGACTGTTCCACCGTCTGCTGCACCGAGCCCTCCGCTGGGTGACGGACTGCCACCGTGACGGATACGCGCCGTGTCTCCTGCGGCTTGAACGTTCATACCGAAATCAATCTTGTTGATCAGCACTTCAACGTGGCCCTGTGCCTGCATATCCCCCTCCATGACGCCAAACGAAAAACAGGGCTTGTCATCTTGCGTGACCATGGCGGGAATGATGGTATGGAAGGGACGCTTACCTGGTTCAAGGCGGTTGAAATGATCGTCTGACAGAGCGAACGAAGCGCCTCGATTCTGCATGATGAATCCCACCTTTCCGGGAACCACTTTCGATCCGAAACTGCTGCAGACGCTTTGAATTAGTGAACAGCAGTTGCGGTCTTTATCGACCACCGTCAGATAGACCGTATCGCCATGTTCCAGTTTGGGATCCCCCGCGAGGATATTGGTCGCGGCCTGATCACGATTGATGAGCACCCGACGACGATCGGCGTACGCCTTCGAGATCAATTCGGCCGTTGGCAGCTTGGCGAACGCGGGATCGGCATAAAACTTGGCTCGATCAGCGAACGCAAGCTTTTTTGCTTCAACAACCAGATGAACGAATTCAGGACTTTTCTGTCCCAATGATTTCAGATCGAACGGTTCCAGCAGATTCAACATCTGCAAGGCGGCAATCCCCTGCCCGTTGGGCGGCAATTCCCAGACCGAATAGCCGTGATAGGTGGTCGACACGGGAGTGATCCATTCGCTGGTATGAGCGGCCAGGTCTGCAGCCGTAAGATAGCCTCCGCTTTCTCGACTGAAACGATCGATTTCTGCAGCAATTGCGCCCTTATAAAATCCGTCACGCCCTTGTGTGGCGATCAATCGATAACTGGCAGCCAGTTCCGGCTGATGGACAACCTCACCGGCTTTTGGGGGCTTTCCGCCCGGTAAATAGACCCGAGATGAATCGGCCCATTTTTCCAATTTCTTTTGAGCTCGACTCCAATCCGTCGCGATCAATTCCGTGATCGGCCTACCCTGGTCCGCTGCGGCAATGGCTGGTTGCAACAATTCGGCTAAGGGACGAGTTCCAAATCGAGTATTCAATTCGTACCAGCCATCGACACAGCCGGGCACTGACCATGAAAGGGGGCCTTCCGAGGGGATTTCTTTTAGCTGCTTGTCTTGGAATACCTGTCGAGTCAGTGATCGCGGGCTGCGTCCGGAAGCGTTCAGTCCGTATAGCTTTTTGGTTTTGGCGTCCCAGATGATGGCGAACAGATCACCTCCCAGGCCACAGTTCATTGGCTCGGCGACACCCAGTATGGCGTTTGCGGCGATCGCGGCGTCAATTGCATTGCCTCCCTGACGCAGGACATCCAAGCCAGCTTGTGCTGCCATCGGGTCACTCGTGGCGACCATTCCGTTTCGAGCCAGCACCATTGATCGGCTTTGACCTCGCATACCAGCCGGTCGATCGAATTCATCGGCTGATACAGTGACGGTCATCATGCCTGCCACCGCTGCACTGCACGCCAGCATCCAGCACAACCGCCGGCTGTAAGCCGTTTGAGGCCGCGCAATCCGTGTCATCATATTTTGTTCCCGCGTTGAATGGAGCTTTGTGTCTCGCGCGTTGATGATAGCCAAGCTCGCGTTGAATTTTGACGTCACTAACCCACAATCCATTGCCGGCTGCGGGAACCACGAGTATCAGATTACGGGATTGTCACTGGCCGTTGGGTTGTTGTGATTCCTGTGGGACAACTGGATCGCGACGATTTTCGATCGGCGTACCCATCCGAATCGTCCGACTCACTCGAGGCAATTCTGACCGCCCCGTTGAGATGACGGAAAAAGGCACTCGACGTCGGCTTCCACTGCTGACACGGGCTGGCAAAACTGCTAAACCTTGATCATGTCTATTTGAGGTCAAGAGGACCGATTCACGGAGTTATTGATATGGGCGTGCCCATTTCGCAAATGTGGACAGTGGCCAGTTATGTCATCGGCAAGAGGCTGCGTGGCGTTAAGCGGTATCCACTGGTTTTGATGCTCGAACCGCTGTTTCGCTGTAATCTCGCTTGTGCGGGTTGCGGCAAGATCCAATACCCAGCGGACGTTTTGCGTCGAAATCTGACACCGGAACAATGCTTCAAGGCGGTCGACGAATGCGGAGTGCCGATGGTGTCCATTCCGGGCGGCGAGCCATTATTGCATCCTCAGATTGGTGAGATCGTCGCCGGTTTGGTCGCTCGCAAAAAATACGTCTATCTGTGTACCAATGCGATTCTGCTGGAAAAGCACATCGATCAATTCAAGCCGTCAAAGTACTTGTCCTTTTCGATCCACATCGACGGACCGAAAGCCGAACATGATTTTGCGGTCTGTCGTGAAGGGGTTTATGACGTCGCGGTCAGTGCGATCAAAGCGGCTGTTGCCAAGGGCTTTCGCGTTACGACGAATACCACGGTCTACAACAATGCCGATCCTGATGCGATGCGAGAAATGTTCGACAGCATGATGGGATTGGGTGTGGAAGGGATGATGATTTCGCCGGGGTATCAATACGAAAAGGCGCCCCTGCAAGAACTGTTTCTGCACCGCAATCAAACCACGAATTTGTTCAAACGCATCATCGGCAATGCGAAACGAAATTGGAAATTCAATCTTTCGCCGTTGTTCCTGGAGTTCTTAAAAGGGCATTGGGATCTGGAATGCACGCCGTGGGGCATGCCTGCCTACAATCTTTTCGGCTGGCAACGTCCCTGCTATCTGCTGAACGAGGGCTACTGTGAAACTTTCCAGGAACTGCTCGATACGACGGATTGGTCCAAGTACGGACGTGCCAGCGGCAATCCCAAATGCGCCGACTGTATGGTACATTGCGGATACGAAGCGACTGCGGTCGCCGATACATTTGGATCGGTGAAGGCGTTCTCGCGAGTCGTCCAATTGACGCTGTTTGGTGCGGGCCGCGAAAAGCTTCCGCCTGACGATTCCGCGGCTGGGCGGGCCGGACAGGATCAGGATTCGACGTCCGATTCCGAGCGAATTCGCAAGGTTGAGCTACCGGTATTAAGTTCCTGATCGTTGGGAATGATGCCCTGAGGGCCGAGCATCGATGTCCCGCGAGCCGCTGTTGCATATTGTGCTGTTTCAGCCAGAGATCCCTCCTAACACAGGGAATATCGGTCGAACCTGCGTGGCGGTTGGGGCCAAATTGTGGTTGATTCGACCGCTGGGATTCAGCCTTGATGAAAGTCAGCTGCGTCGTGCGGGCCTCGATTACTGGCCGTACCTGGATTACGAAGTTGTCGAGAACTGGAGCGACTTGATCCAGCGTCTGCCGGGCCGAACGGTCTGGTGTATCGAAAATCCGGCCGCGCAGACGGTTTGGAGTGCGAGCTTTTCTCCCGGAGATATTCTGCTTTTCGGCCGTGAAACGAATGGGCTTCCGGCCAGTATCGTGGATCAATACCGCAGCCATACGTTGCAGTTTCCCATGCACCCCGAAGTCCGCAGTCTCAATCTGGCCAATACCGTCTGCGCCGTCGTGTATGAGGCGGTCCGGCAATTTGGCGGACTTCCCCAAATGGGATCTCCTTAAATGGTGGTCTGGGGTGAGTAGGGTGTTCTGGCGCCTCGTTTCAGCCAAAATCCGCTTGGCGGATTGGCAATTGCGACCTACAGTACTCGCTCTCCCGTCCACAGAATTGTGAAGACAAAATACGAATGGTGATGTTTCATCGCAGGCATTCCCACTGGAAGACGGCGCGTCGTACAGACGTGTCATCAACTCGGCTGGGGGTATTGATCACGATTGCCGTCGCTTTGATGGTCGGCTGCGGAACAACGCGCATGTCCGACACGTTGCGTACGGGGACCGAGCAGATTTTGCTGTCCGCCGCAATCGACCGATCCGTCAACGAGATGGACTTTGAACCGTTAAAAGGCAAAGACGTCTTCTTTGATCCGCAATATCTCAAAGGCGTTTCGGACGAGGGCTACATCGTTAGTTCGATCCGCCAGCGATTGCTGGCCGAAGGAGTGTTTCTGAAGGCCAATCGGGACGATGCGACGTATGTCGTCGAAGCCCGGGCGGGAGCGGTCGGCACGAATCGACAGGATGTGTTGATCGGTGTGCCGCAGACCAGTTTACCAACCGGAGCCCTGGCGGCGGGGGCTCCGTCAGTGATTCCCGAAATTCCGTTCGCCAAAAAGACCCATCAAAAGGGCGTCGCCAAGATCGCCGTGTTTGCTTACAACCAAGTAACCGGCCAGGCGTTGTGGCAGTCAGGAGCAACTCCGATTACAGCAGACGCTCGTGATACATGGGTCTTCGGGACGGGGCCCTTCCAACGAGGTTCAATCTACAACGGATCCGATTTCACCGGCCAGCGAGTCTTCTGGCCGCTCGGCGGATCAAGGACTTCTCCGTCGAACTCCGCTCCGACAGGCGTCCCCGTCAACGTGACGCAATGGTTCCCGGAAGACCCGAATGTTGTCCCTCCTTCGCCAGAATCCTTGGCGAACGTCAAAAAAGACGACAATCCAGCGAAGGATCAAAGGTCCTCCAAAGACGAGAAGGCGACTCCGGCATCATTTACTCCCGGTGTTCCCCCCAGTCAGCCTCAAACGGGACGCGTTCCATCAACCCTACCCCCGACTTCGACGACACCCTCAACCACCTCTGGTTTTAATTCGAGTACGTTCAACATTTCAGGCAGTCAGGATACCCAGGGTTCATCGGGAGGAAATGCTGCCGCGGTTGGAGCGGCGGGAATGTTGATGTATAAGAACTCGGCTACAAAATAGAGGAGATGGAACGGACTGGCAGAGATGCCTGAACGGTCAAATCGCGAATCGGGTTGTTCGAAAGATCTGGCGTTTTGGGCAGCAGACCGAATCCTTTGCGAATGCGGGGTTTCTGCCTGATATTCTCGAAAACGACGCATCGAAATCGCTTCGGTGCTGCCCTAGTCTCTGAATCGAAACCTGTGCTACAATGCCGGACCGGTTACTGGACGGGATGAATCGAAATCGATTTGCTCCTACCTGGTGGTTGGGGTCTGCCTCGGGCCGCGTCTCGCGGTTTACATATTGAATTGCCTCGAAAGCCACCGCATGCCGACTGTTCCTCCGGCCGTCCGTCGCAAACCTTGGGAAGAACGAAGCGTCGTTGTGGCATTGCTCCTGGCGGTTCTGGTGCCGGGTCTGGGACACTTGTTCCAAGGGCGTATTCTTAAAGCCGGAATCTACTTTTTCGGCATTCTGGGTTTGTTTGTCTGGGGCGTGAAGTTGGGTGAAGGTGTTGTTGTTTACAACCTTCCTGAACGAGGGGCTTCGCGACGGATCACGCTGCACTATGCGGCTCAGTTAGGCGCCGGGGCAATCGCTTATCCAGCTTTGTGGCAGCAAAAACGCTTGCTGCGAGAAGACAATCGCACGGTTCGCCAGCTTGATCAGCCATTAACGGCCCAGTTCTCGGGACGCCTGACATCCGTCGACAACGATACCCCTGGCGACAAGCTTGAAGGAACGGTGAGTTTCACGCCGGAGTCCGGCGAATATGGAACGGAAACGAAAGGGAACTTCACTGGTACCCTGAACGGGAAACCGGTCGAGTTAAAGCTGGCCGGAGGGTTTTATCTGGACAAGCCGGTCGGTGCCGGCTTTCGCCGAAGTCTGAAGTGCGGAGTCGTCGGAGATGATGATTCTGGGCCCGGATCGCGCATGATCGTGGGGTCGATTCCACGGCCGATCATCGACGGTTATGGAGTTCCACCCGATTTGGAACAGCTTCAAGAAATTACCGGCCGACTCGGCAAATTACATGAACTTGCCCTCGTCTTTACTTGGATCGCCGGATTATTGAATGTCCTGGCGATTTGGGACTGTGTTCAAGGTCCGGCCTATGGATTCGGAGACGAATCGTGGTATGTTCCGAATGCGGAAGAGAACCCAGACTCGACCAAGCTGCCCAAGTCACCTCCTGTGAATAATCCCGCGACTTCCGTCTAAGTACCTGATGCAATGATTCTTGCAACTCTATTGCTGGCACAAACAACCAATCTGACGTGGTATCTGTTACCGTTGGCCATGGTGGTCAGTCTGGTGTACAGCGCTAGCCGGTTTGAGCTTCCCGATCGCATTCTTCGTCGAGCGATCTGGTTGTTTATCCAGATCATCGGTTTTATGGCCGTCGTTTTCGGGATTCTGTGGGTTCTGTCCTACGGGATTTAGAACTGATATCCCTTTTGCGGGCCGTTCTTGGTCAGCGTCAGGATTTCTGTACCCGTTTCTGTCACCAGGATGGTGTGTTCGAATTGGGCAGACAGAGACAGGTCCATCGTGCGGACGGTCCATTTGTCTCGCGTATCAAGCATCGTTCTCCAGGTGCCTACGTTCAACATCGGTTCAACGGTGAAGCACATACCTGGTTCGATCACCACCTGAGCCCCACCTGTTTTCGGGACATAATGGGGAACACCGGGCTCTTGATGGAATTCGCGGCCTAATCCGTGTCCTTGATATTCCTGAACAACCGACAGCCCCTGGCTCCGGGCGAACCGTTCGATTGCTGCCCCGATGTCGCTGATCTTGCCGAAAGGCTGGATCGCATCAATGCCCAGGTAAAGCGAGTCAAACGTGGCCTGAACCAGTTTCTTAGCTTCATCGGACACCTGGCCAATGCAGAAAGTTTCCGACGAATCTCCGTGCCAGCCGTCGACGATCGTCGTCAGATCGACATTAACGATATCACCGTCACGCAGCGGCATCTTGTTGGGAATGCCGTGGCAGACAACCTCGTTTACGCTGGTACAAATCGTGTTTGGGTACGATTTGTATCCCAGGCATGCGGGAATGTGCCCGTGGTCCATCGTGTATTCGTACACGAGTTTGTCGAGTTCCAGCGTGGTGACGCCGGCTTTCACGAAGGGACGGACATAATCCATCATCTGCGCGTTGAAACGCCCGGCGGCACGCAGTCCGTCACGTTCCTCTTCGGTCATGTAGAGCGGGCATTTGGGTTTTGGCTTGCGTCGCAACACATTCATGATATTCAACAGAGATCTCCTGAGTCCCCGCACGGGGAACTCTTGAGCGGCAAAGATCGACCAGAGTGAGACCTACCGACAGCGGATACTAGTGTCACCCTGCTACGACCGTTTCGCAAGTCCTGAGTTGTTCCGACCACACTAGCCGTGACAGGTCACCGGCTGTGCCTGAACGGATGTTTCCGCCTGCGTAGACTTCCAGGCTTGGTACGCCTCGTGATCGCCGATCACGATTTCAAAACCCAGATCTTCCACCATTTTAAAATCATCTTCGGCAGCCTGACCCTTGGTCGTGAGATAGTCGCTCACAAACATCGAATTCGCTGCATACAGACTCATCGCTTGCATCGATCGTAAATTGACTTCGCGTCCTCCGGACACTCGCAGTTCGACTGTTGGATTTGCCAGCCGGAACATACACAGGGTTTTCAAGCAATAGCGGGGATTCAAATCCCATTTTCGTTCGAGTGGTGTACCATCGATCGAATGCAGAAAATTCACCGGCGTCGAATGAACTCCAAGTGTTCGCAGTTCGAATGCGACATCGACCAAATCGCGGTCGGTTTCCCCCATCCCCACGATCAAACCGCTGCACAGTTCCATTCCGGCGTTGCGCACGGCCTGCAGGGTTTTCAATCGGTCATCATAAGTATGTGTCGAGCAGATCGAGTCGTGGAAGGACCGGCTGGTGTTCAGGTTGTGATTAATTCGATCAACGCCTGCCGCCTTAAGTGTCTCCGCTTGTTCTGGTTGAAGCAGGCCCAGGCAACAGCAAATATGCAATCCATATTTGTCTTTGATCTTGGTCACCGTATTGGCGATATGTTCCACCTCGCGATTGGTGGGGCCCCGACCCGAAGTTACGATGCAATAGGTTCGAGCCTGCGACGCCACCGCTCGTTCCGCGCCCTCCATCAACTTTGCTTCATTTAGCAGGGCGTATCGAGGGATTTCCGCTTCGGAAACAATCGACTGGGAACAGTAACCGCAATCTTCCGGGCAAAGGCCACTTTTGGCGTTCTTCAGGAAGTAAAGATGGACTTTTTTCCCGAAATGCTGCCGACGTACGCGATAAGTGGCCGCGAGCAATTCCAGCAGTTCATCATCGTCAGACTGGAGAATCTGCAGCCCCTCGTCGGCGGTGATTTCATGTCCCGACAGAACCCGAGCGGCAAGGTCATTCCAGCGGTCCGCAGCCAGCGTGCATTCCATCAACAACAGTCCTTCGAATCAAAACAGATCAAATGGTTCGTTAACAGGGCGGCTAATTCTATCCGCCAGACCATCTGATGCGACAGTCCACGGGGAAAACCAGCCGGGAAACGGGGGAATATCAACGACCCCAAGAAAAGCGGCTTTTTGACATTAACGCTCGTGAATGACGTGATTTTTCATTCAAGCGAGGGCAATTTGGCTGGATCGTGATAGCCAAAATAATGTCGGGCCGGCGTAGAATGAAATGCGGATGCCCCTGGCGCATAGGAGTCACGGTTGCTGTGCACTCGCGTTGATGAAAGGACGGGGTTTCTTGGCGGAATTACGCGATTTCAGTGAACTTGTCGCGCCAATTTTTGGCCAAGAATCACATGGAACTGTATGTGATCACAGTTTATCAGTTTTGATCGCAATTTCTTTCCGCCGGGTCTCAGCCTACGTTTGACCATAGTTCGGTGGATCCAAAGCTCTCCACAGTTCAGGGGCTCCCAGCCACAAAATCAAAAACACCAAGCCGACTAAAAAACAATGCCCCACGATCATTTTGATCCATTGAATATCGGCCGCTACGCTCGACCGCCGACGATTGGGGCTTACGCTTTCGTTCCAGGAATCGGCGCAGGCCCTCGCCTTGCGACAGGCCCTGCGCCGGATCGCTCCATGAGGTGATCCGCTTCAACACGGGAGGATTCGCTTCCGGTTCCCAGGCATCGAATTCTGGAGACGACGAACCCTTTACAGGCGTAACGGGAGTTCGAATCGTCGTCGATGATGGAGGCGGTGTCGATTTGATCGTTGTACGCGGCGGCGGTTGCCGTTTGGGAATGATCGATGACGATGGCGACTTGTGCGAAGGAGTCGATTTGGCGATCGACAGGTGGGGATCGCCGTCGGGCGGCAAGATGATGCCGAGCGATGTTCGTGCTGTTTCGAACACGCTCGAAGCGCAGGGCCGAGTGAAATATGGCGACGAAAAGGTCTTGGAAACAGACCTGGTGTTTTTCGTCGAAGACAATCAAGGCCGTCTGACACTTGCCAAATGGGCCGATATTCGCCCGGCTCTGCAAACGGCCGGAAAACGGGGTTGAATCGCAAAAGCCGTTTTCGCGACGGCCACGAAATGATTCCATGGAAGAGGGCGGCCGAATTGGCCCCGATTCTGGTTCGATTCGTTTCCTATGCAAACCTTGCAATCCAGGCCATTGTGGCATACTGGTTGCGTCTTTGCTGATTTGTTTGCCTGATTTATCGCAGTTGGACGGCATTGACCGGGTTCTGGCATCCAAATAAACTGCGAGGCTCAAGCAAGTTACGTCGTCTATACCGTGTCGCTCTGACGGTTTCGACAATTTATCGTGTCATTTGGCATAGCTCGCAAACCGATGGTCACTGTCAGGCTGGCAGAGTCGCTCTGTCAACTACCGTCGAATTCGAGTCGTTGAGATCGGGTCCACCTGTTCGGTCCCGGCAACGCTCGGTTCATCATCGGCGACGAACTTAGTCAGGGATGCTCGGCTGCTTATATTAACGGATGAATCATGGAAATCCTGGACAAAGTCGGCGATGCATTCAACGTGGTGCTGGGGGGGGCCGAGCGACTTATCACCAACATTTTTGGTTCGTCGAATGAACGCCGCGTACGTCAAATCGGATTTTCGCGGGACAAATCCGGCAACTCAATCATTCTTCCCGGTTCATTTCTCGACCGCATCAACGGACTGGAAGCTGAATTTGAACGGCTGAGCGATGGCGAGCTGCGAGAGACCGCGTCCAAGATGCGGCGACGTCTGGCCGACGGTGAAACGTTGGACATGCTGCTGCCCGAAGCCTTCGCGGCAGTTCGCGAATCGAGCAAGCGTTACCTGAAGATGCGTCACTATGACGTGCAGATGGTCGGGGGATATATCCTTCACAAAGGCATGATCGCTGAAATGGTCACCGGTGAAGGAAAGACGTTGGTGGCGTCCTTGCCAGCATTTTTGAATGCAGTGGCCGGGGCCGTTCACGTGATCACAGTCAACGATTACCTCGCCCAGCGCGATATGGAATGGATGGGCCCGCTGCACATGGGGCTGGGGCTGACCATTGGTGCCATTCAATCGAATATGGAAACGCACGAGCGGAAGACAGCTTACGCTTGTGACATTACCTACGGTACGAACAACGAATTCGGTTTTGACTACTTACGCGACAACATGAAGATGTACGCGCAAGAGCAGGTGCAGGGAAAACTGACCTACGCGATCATCGACGAAATCGACAACATCCTGATCGACGAAGCGAGAACACCGCTGATCATTTCGGGCCGCGCGCACGACGATGTTTCTAAATACCCCCGGGCCGAAAAGATCGCCCGGCAATTGCAGCGCGATGTGCACTTTGAAGTTAAAGAAAAAGAGCACACTTGCCACCTGACAGAAGCAGGTGTCCGCCATGCCGAAGAATTGGCCGGCGTCGAAAGCTTCTATACGGCCGGCAATATGGAATGGCCGCACCTGATCGACAATGCCTTGCGAGCTCATCATCTCTACAAACGTGATGTGAACTATATTGTTCGCGGCGACGAGATCATCATTATCGACGAGCACACGGGCCGAATGATGGAAGGTCGCCAGTGGAGCGACGGTTTACATCAGGCCGTCGAAGCAAAAGAAGGCGTGAAGATCAAGGAAGAGACGCAGACGCTCGCCACGATCACCTTGCAGAACTTCTTCAAGCTCTACGATAAACTGTCCGGGATGACTGGAACGGCCATGACCGAAGCGGCCGAATTCGTGAAGATTTACAATCTGGACGTGATCTCGGTCCCCACGAATCGTCCGCTCAAACGCATCAACTACCCTGACGCCGTCTATCGCACCGAACGCGAAAAATGGGACGCGGTCGTCGAAGAGATCAAAGAAGTCCATCAAACCGGACGACCGGTCTTGCTGGGAACCGTCTCGATCGAGAATTCCGAAAAGCTCAGCCACAAGCTGATCAAGAATGGCGTCAAACACAAACTGTTGAACGCGAAGCCGGAATACGCTGAACGCGAGGCGGAAACAATCGCCCAAGCCGGGCGTCGCGAGGCGGTGACGATTGCGACGAACATGGCCGGTCGTGGTACTGACATCATTCTCGGCGGCAATCCTGAATATCTGGCTTGGGACGAACTCAAGCAAATGAAGAATGAAGACGGTCGGCCACTCTATCCGACGCGTCTGGACGTGCCGAAGTCCGTCTGGGAAGAGCTCACCAAGAAGATCGCGCAGCGAGACGGCATGGCCGAAGAAGGTCGCCAGGTGGCCGAGCTAGGCGGATTGCACGTCATTGGGACCGAGCGACACGATTCACGCCGTATCGACCTGCAGTTGCGTGGCCGTGCCGGTCGTCAAGGAGACAACGGTTCTAGCCGCTTCTTCATTTCGCTCGAAGACGATTTGATGCGAAAGTTCGGTGGTGAATGGGTCAAGGATTGGCTGTCGCGGCTGGGGATGCAAGAGGGTGAGCGCATCGAAAGCACCCTGGTCACGCGTCAGATCGAAAGCTCACAGAAGAAAGTCGAAGAACGCTTCTTCGAACAGCGTAAACATCTGCTCGAGTACGACGAAGTGATGGATGAACAGCGAAAGCGAGTTTATTCCTACCGTCAGTCGATTTTGGAAGGGGCCAACTGTCGCACGTTGATTCTCGAAATGATCGACAAGCAACTGCTGCTGAAGACCGAATATTTCCTGAAGTCGAGCTATCGGTGGGAAACCATCGTCGCTTGGGTGCAACAACAATGCGGTCTGGAACTGAAGACACGTGATGTTCGCGACATGCAGGCCGATCAATTGGTGCTGTTCCTTAAGGATCGAGCCGATCGCCAAGCCTACGAGAACATTCGCGAGCAGATCGAAGACAGTATTCCACAGGATGTGGATGCACGCGAACAGAATTGGCAGGCGTTGTCCAAGTGGGTGAACACCAACTATGCGCTCAATACCAACGAGCGTGAACTGAAGAAAATCGCCTTCCTCACGGAAAATGATCCGGAATCACTGGATACCGGTAAGCTCCACGAACATCTCTATCAACGGGCGCTGGAAACGATCAATCGATTCGATTTCAGTCCTGTCGAAATGTTCCTGGACGAAAAGTGGGGTCGTCAATCGCTGTGTGAATGGTTGCAACAGCAGTACGGCATCTCGATGAAGCCGGAACAGTTCGAAGGGTTGTCGCCGGAAGATTCAACGGTCCTGATCAAAAAGGAAATCGACGATCTTTACCATCGCAAAGAGATCGAATTGCCAGTGTCGGTGGGTCTGTCTCACTTCATGGCCGAACATAACGGCGTGGCTCGTTATAATCGCGAAGCTCTGGTCGATTGGGCCAACCGTCGGTTTGGAACGGGACTTTCGCTAGAGCAGATCGAATCCAAATCGAAAGCGGATATCGCTCAGCAATTGATGGAGATCAGCGCCCAATACTTCGCTCGGGGCGAACAAGCCGCGAAGCGATTGGAAGAACTCCTGACGGCGGCCTGTGGACCGCGATCACGCGTTCACCACGAACGGAATGGCCTTGCCGCGCCTCCTGCTGCGGATCGAGTCATCAATCCGACAGCCGCTCGCGAATTGGCCGAGTGGGCAAAGCAGGAATATGGGATGGAACTGGATCCCGCAAAGGTGGTCGAATCGGACCGTGATACGCTGGAACAAGAAGTTCGTCACGGCTTCGAGCAGAAATATCGCTATGAAATCCACGGCGGTGAACGAAGTGTTTCTCTAGAAACACTCGATACCGCTTGGAAAGACCATCTGTATTTCATGGATCAATTGAAGTCCGGAATCGGTCTGGTGGGATATGCACAAAAGGATCCCAAGGTCGAATACCGCCGGGAAGGGATGCGAGCTTTCGAACAGATGTGGGATCGAATTGCCTCGCAAGTCACGGGGACGATTTTCCGCATTGCGGTGGAAGTCCGCGAACCGACCGCCGATCGCTGGCAAATCACGTCACAGGTTCACGAATCGCCCGCAGATGACGACATTCCCGACGACCATCCCGCTTTGAATTCTCAAGGTGGCGGCGGTCAACGGCCCGTTCAGAACGAGCCCGCTGCAGTCGAACCGATTCGAAACTTTGGCAATCGAGTTGGCCGGAACGATCCCTGTCCGTGTGGCAGCGGCAAAAAATACAAAAAATGCCACGGCGCGAATTGAAAGAAACAAGGGGATCGGATGCCCTTCGTCTTCGGCTGGTTATTGAACGGCATCTACGTGTTGATTCTGGCGGCGGTCTCGCCGGTGGTGGCCTATCGTCGTTTGACCAAGGGCAAATATCGTCACGGCTGGCGAGAAAAGCTGACCGGTCGACTGACTCGACAACAACCCGGTAAGCCCTGCATCTGGTTCCATGCGGTCAGTGTCGGCGAAGTTCTGCAATTGCAGAAAGTCGTGGAAGAGACGGAATCGCGATTTCCCGCTGCGGAAATTGTGATCACGGTCACCACCGATACCGGTTATGACGTCGCTCGCTCGAAGTATCCGCGGCAGACCGTCACTTACTTTCCCTTGGATTTCAGTTGGGCTGTCGACCGAGCGCTCGTGGCCATTCGTCCGGATTTGGTTGGTCTGGTGGAACTGGAACTGTGGCCCAATTTCATTCTGACCGCCCGGCGACGTGGAATTCCGTTGGCGTTGATCAACGGAAGGATGGGAGCGAAAAGCTTTCGCGGCTATTGCCGATTGAAGCCACTGATGCGGCGGTTGCTGTCATGCTTCGAAGTGCTTTCAGTTCAAAATGAAACCTATGCCGATCGGCTGCGAACATTGGGTGCCCCGGCTGACCGCGTGATCGTCACCGGAAACATCAAATTCGATCGCGTCGAATCCAATCGCCAAAATCCGAAGACCATCGAGTTGCGAACGTCGTTCAAGCTGACCGAGTCAGAACAAGTCTTTATCGCTGGAAGTACTCAAGATCCTGAAGAATCATACGCGATCGATGCCTGGCTGAAATTGCGATCGGAATTTCCACAACTTCGATTGGTGCTGGTCCCGCGGCACAAAGAGCGCTTTGACGAGGTTGCCGCATTGATTCGGCAGCGAGGTTGCGCGCTGCTTCGTCGTAGCGAGCAGATCGCGACCACATCTGCATCGGTTTCTGCCTCAACCAATGAGGCGGCCGAGTGTCCGGTGATATTGCTGGATACGCTGGGCGAATTGGCGGCCTGCTGGGGCCTGGCCGAGATTGCCTTTGTCGGAGGAAGCCTGACAAATCGAGGCGGGCAAAACATGATTGAACCGGCCGGTTATGGTGCGGCGGTGCTATTTGGCCCCAATACATGGAACTTCAAAGACGTGGCCGAGGCGCTGTTGTCACAACACGCGGCCAAGGTCATCGATGGTCCCGATCAGCTTCGTGAGGCTGTTCGCGAATTACTCATTTCGCCGGAAGAACGACAACGTATGGGCGCCGCCGCCCGTGCCTTCGTGGCAACACAACAAGGCGCCACGCGGCGGACGGTCGATCTGATGGCCAAAATTGTCAGCCGTGAATAAGTCTTGAACTGATGACGATTTCGAACCGCCTCTTCGCTGTTCGTCTTCGATGCTCAACGCGACTCGTTTTTTCCCGTTTGCAGCTCTTTGTCGACCGCTTCAAACCTTGTCGTCAGCAAGTCACCGCCGAGATCAGGATAGAGGACTTTCGTCACTTGCAACAGCTTGCGTCCCTCGTCGAATTGTTTCAGACGCACGCAGTTCTCTAGAATTCCTGCTCGCGCTGTGAGCCATTCTGCGGATCCGGCTTTTGTCTGGGATTCGACGCGTCGCCAACATTGTTTGGCCAGCAGATTGCTGTCGCGGTCGATCACATCACTGAAAAGATTTGCCAGGCTGCGCTGCGTATCGAGATTCTTTTCGCCATGTTCGGCAAGCTGTCGGCCCACTTCCACTGCTTTGGGGAACTGACTGGCGGCCAGAGAGGCTTGCACCAGGCTGCGATCCAATTGATCACATTCCACAGGAGAGAGTTGGCTACGCTGTGAGGCGATTTGTTCAGCGGCCCGCAGTTGCATGAGGGCGATTCGAATTCGTTGATTCCGCGGCGTTGTGACAGCCAGTTGCGTCAGGCGGTCAATCGTCGCCACGACGGTCGCAGGTTTGTCAGAAAACGATTTCAACATCCGATCGGCTTCGACAGATTTCCCGCTGATTGCCAGGGCGATGATCAACAAAGGGATGGCCTTTTGACGCAATCGTTGTTTGACCTCGGCTGTCGTTGCTTCGGAATTCGGTTGCTCTGTGAACGAAACAACGCGCGTAATCCATCCTTCCGCTTGCGAGTATCGGACAGGCACATTGGAATCGGGCGAGTTGTCTTTTTGCTTCGCCCGCAGGGGAGTTGTCTCATCTGGTCGATTGGAATCGCCCGAGGCCATTAAGAGGATTGAGGCCAGCCGCAGAGCAATCTCGGCGTGCTTGGTCGTCCACTTTTCGATTGAGTCGTCTGTGGTCGAGAGAAACTCCGACAAATGATGGATCGCCTCGCGCTGGAAATCTTCGGACGGAAGGTGTCGTACGATCATGCGTTCCAGGATCGTTTCGTCGCAGCGAGCCGCCCCCGCCATCGCATCCAGTGCTCGAGCATGTTCCCGATCGACTTGCAGATACAGCGGTAGGGCCAACGTGGACTGTAAACGCTGCTCTTCGAACTGCGCTTTGAGAAAACGTGCCTCATTGATGGTGGCATCGCCCGCATAGGTGCGAATGTGCTGATCGAGTGCCCCTGCATAGGCCTCACGCCGTGATTGCGTCTTTTTCTCGTCGTACAATCGGCCGAGGCAATAGGTTCCCAGCAGATGCGCCTTCGCCGCGCGAGAGTGTTTCGGATAGTCGGTTGCCAAGCGGAAGAACTCGGCGACTGCCGAGTCAAATTGCTGCTGTTCCAGCAGAATCGACGCTCGGGTAAAGGCCAATTCCAGGGCCAGTTCCGCTTGCCCGCGGTCCGAGGCTAATTTTTCCGCCGCGACATATTTTGCCAATGCGTTTTCCATTCGCCCGGCGTTAAAGTCGGAGCGAGCCTGCTGCATTAACGTGTCGAGATCTTCGCCATATTTTTGTGCGGTCTGCGAATTGTCCCACAACTGCTGGCAACGGCGACTCCAATAACCTCCGACCTGTTCCTCGCAGCGACTGATCGTCGTGATGATTTGATCCGCCAGTCGAGCGGTCAACTGCTCTTGTTGATTTCCCAGCGAGATCTCGCGAAACGCCAACAAAGTTCGAACCTGCAGCAACCATAACTCACCCGTCAACCGCTGTTGCTGGCTTCGTGTTTTGACGAGGATTTCGGCCGCTTCCGTCGGCTGCTTCAATTCGATCAGCAACTGGACTCGCTCGGCGGTAATCTCATTTTGGAGGGCGTCGCCGGTTTTCGATTCATTTTTGTCCAGCGCCGTGATCATCTCCATCGCTCGTTCGCGTTCGCCTTTCAGTCGTGAACACACAACCAGCAACAGACGGACTCGCGACTGCAGCGGCTCATCGGCTACGCCAACCAAACGACGCACCGATTGCTCGGCATCGGTCAGGTCCGCCGCCCGTCCGGCTGAGCCGACGGGATCCAGTTCGGCACGATTGCGGTAGGACAACCCCAGCTGCCAGCGCAAGCGATGCTGCAGCGTTCGCCACTCGAATCCAGATAAGGCTCCTGCGGTGGATCGTTTCAATTGAGGATCACGGGAAGATTCCGCGATCGATTTCTCAATCAATTGCAGCTGTTCGATCGCGTTGGTGCAGGCGGTACGTGCCTGATTGAGCAACGCTTCGTCGAAGGGGCGAACTTCGCGTTCACCTCGTAACCAGTCACCTTCCGTCACGGCCACCACCGCGATTTGATCGTTCAGCAGGACCGATCTGGGATTCGACGGCTGTTGCTCCAACAGCTCTTGAACGCATGTTCTGGCTCGTTGCCACAGTTCATTGCGTTGTTCGTCCGTGACGAATCCCGCATGTTCAGCCAGCGTACGAGAAAGCTCGAGACAGATTTCGGTCTTCGTCACCAGCGGCAAATCAGCAGCTGCTAATCGCGATAATGCGTCTGCTTCGGCGAGTGAATACAGCCGACGCTGTCGCAATTGTTCGAAGTAGCGTGAAAATGTCTCGTCACCTTGGGCAACAGACCCGGCCAAGGCCAAGAAGAAAAACAGAACCACAATCGACGCGAAGACGATAGATTGTTCGTTGTTTGTAAAGAGACGGTGCCGCAGCGATCGTAATATGCCGACGGGGCGGGATCTCGGTCCGATCGGATGACCGGTTTCGCGTAATGCGGCTGGCCACATTACGTGATCCGTTGGCGGAAAGTGACGGCGCAGAATGTGGAACAGGTTGCTCATCATGACCTATTCTACCAGTACCACTGTCTCATGTGCGTGACGCCATAAAAATACCCCGGATGCCGAATGCATCCGGGGCGGGGAATTCTTTGGTGAAATCGCTGATTCCGAAATCGACTACTTCAACGCGTCGCGAGCGATTTGAATCGTCTCGATCCGACGGCCGGGTTTGGTCAAATGGTCGGCCGAAATCTCGAGTGCGATTTGGGCATCCGCTTCGGCAATCGGTTCCAGCACCAATTCGTATGCGGCTTTGGTCCGCGGTGCCAATTCGATAATCGGATCGAAGATGATGTCGTCTTCCTGCTGCTGGAATTTCGCACCTTTGACCGAGATCAACCGCAGCTCGCGAGGCAGCCGGATTCGCAGCTGGACATTCATCGCAGCGGCGGTTCCGGTATTGTTCAGTTGGAAACGAGACGTAATCCGTTCACCCAGCGTCACCGCCCCCGTGGCACTCAGTGTTTCCATCTGCAGTTCGGGTTTTCCCACCACGTCGACACTCGAGTTGACGGCAGCGGTGCTGCCTGCCGCACCGGTGGCCGTGATCTTCGCCGCATGAGTTCCGGTCTCTTTCGGCACGTATTTCACTGTGACCGATTTGTCATTGCCGGGTGCGAGCGGCCCCAACGTCCAGACGACGGCCCTCAAATTGGGATCGTACTTGCCGCCGTCCGACGCGGTCTCGAACTCCATTCCGGCAGGAACGACTTCGGCAATTCTGACTCTGTCCGCTCGCTGATTGCCGTCGTTGCGGATGTTGTTGGTAAAGACAACGGGACGTTCGACATACAGCCGGTTTTGGCCTGACCGAGTCAGCACTAGCACTTCGCCAACGATGTCGATCGTACTGTCGAGCGATTTCTTGACACCGCTATCAGCCGTCAATGTCGCTCGATTCATTACACTACCGGTTTTTGACGCAGTCACCGACAGGACGATTTCACGAACTTCATCCGGAGCCAGTTTTCCCACGGGGCATTCAATGTCGCTGCCGGCATCGTTTTTCAGTTCATCGGGTACAATGTCCCGCACGATGATGTTGTTGGCATCAACTTTACCCACGTTTTTCAAATTGAAAATCATGTCAAATCGCTGACCCAGGCGAACTTCCTGCGGGGCTTTGACGGTGAATTCCAACTGCGGAGCCGCCACGACAATCTCGGCTGAAACCTCGGTCGCGAAATAAACGCGAGCCACACTGCCGATCGGGCCTTCTTGTTTGGGGATGACCTTGATCGAGATTTTCTTTTCTTCGTTCGGCTTCAGGATCAGATGATTCCAGATCAGTCGCTTTCCAGAAAGTTCGGCTTGGGGTGAGGTGCCGACCAGTTCGGAGCCTTTGGGAATGCGATCTTCGATCACCACATTATGGGCATCGACCGTACCAGCGTTCTTCACGATGATTGTGTAAATCAGCGGTTGTTCGAGGACTGCTTGCTGCTGCGCGACCTTTTCAATCGTCAGACGCGGTTGTTGAAGACCTCGCTGTGAGGCATCGCCGATGACGCCGTCTCCGATCATGTCAACCGGCATGACGCGGTCGTAGTCCAACCGGCGTGTGGACGGTTCACGTTTCCGCGGAGCAGAATCGGCCAGTGGGTCCGAGTTCAAATCTTCGGGCAATTGGGCCGGTGCGATGTTCCGCGTTCGTGATGGCTGAGTCGCAATTGGAGCGGGATCTTGAGGCAGGCTTTCAGGAACCTTGGCAGGAACTGAATCACGGATCGAAACGGGGGCAGATTCCGTCAATGGATCTGCTTTATTCGATGGTATTGCCGCAGGAGCATCTTCGGTCGGAAGCGACTTGGAGGCTGGCGGCGGCGTGAGCGGATCGTCGCCAAAAGGATTTGACTCTTCTTCGACCGTCACTTCGGCCTTTTTACCGGCCTTTTGTTTTGCCCGTTTGGAAACGATTGGTGGCGGATCAGAGTCAAAATCAGCGGAGACTTGTGCTTTCCCTGATTGTTGAGGCGGCTTGTCTTGAGCAACGGTGTCGGTGGACAATTCTTCTTCGCGAACAGTGACCTGAACGTCATCAGGAAACGGATTGGCTTCCGTCTCGCTGGTTGTGGCGGCGTCATCCGTCGATGACACGTTCGTCTGTTGAATCGGTTCGCGACGGCTTTTTGATTCTTCGGCGTCGTCTTCGATCAGTTGAGTTGTCGTCTGATTGGCGTCATCGGTGGCTGTCTCTTCAGGTTCATCCAGTTTACGGAAATCGACACCGGCGCGTCGATTGACGGCCTGAATTTTGACATCGGTATTGTTTGAAGCACGGCCTTTTTTGGCCATCGATTGCTTCGGCGACAATTCGTCAAACGACCCGTTGTCCGGTTCGGATGGCGACTTGCGTCGCCGTGAGGAACTTGAGACCTGCGGTTCTGGTTCCGAATTCTGATCCTGTGCGAACGAAGGCTCGTCATCAGGCAATGTGCCTTTGGCGTACCCTGCTTCTTCAGGAGGTGCTGCCTGCTCAGGGCTAGCCTCGTCGAACGGGGTATCTCCGGGCTTGATCGCCACCGTGAGACTCTTCATCCCCAATTGCGCTTGATAAGCCGCAAATAAACCGACACCAACGACTCCCACCATTGCGGTGAGCTTCCAGATTCCATTCCACATGGGAAATCCCTTCCCCCAATGCCCCCCACTCCTCGAAACCGCCGCGCCGCGGTCCATTGGTCCGCCGAGACACAACAGCGCCAAATCCGAAGATTGGACACCATCCGATCGTGTTTTCGGCACGGACGATCGACTCTCTAACAGATTTGGCATTCTCTGAAAAGGGGAGTTCGTCGATGTAGAAACACTGTTTGAGGCCCGCTGGCCATTACTCAAGGTCTGGCCGGAGAAGGTTTTCCCTCGACCTTCGTCCTCAGACGGGCACTGATTTCGGCAATTCACCGTGTCTCGTCGATGTTGATCCGGACATCAACGGTTCGCCGACGGTCCAACGGGCTCCATCGCGGATCACACGGCGATAGAGCGTGTCTCGTTCAACCGGTTCACGGCCCGATTCGCGAATCAGACGATGCAAGTGCTCGACGCTTAGTCCTTCAGGTGTCTTGGCACCGGCATCGTGATAAATAATTTCGTGAACAACGGTTCCGTCGATGTCATCCGCGCCGAAGCCCAACGCCACTTGAGCGATCTGCTCGCCCAGCATGATCCAATAGGCTTTGATGTGGTCAAAATTGTCGAGCATGATTCGCGACAAGGCGATCATCCGCAGGTCCATCGCTCCGGTCGGCTTGACGATCTGGTCCAGTCCCGTGTTTTCGGGGTGAAAAGCCAGCGGAATAAATGTTTGAAATCCCCCGGTTTCGTCCTGCAGGGCTCGTAGTTGACAAAGATGGTCAATTCGGTGCTGGGCCTGTTCAATATGCCCATAAAGCATGGTCGCATTGGATCGCAGGCCGTGTTGATGAGCCGCACGATGGATCGTGATCCAGTTTTTCGCGTCGGCTTTGTGTTCGCACAGCTGATCGCGAACATCGGGATGGAAGATTTCGGCCCCGCCGCCCGGCATGCTGCCTAAGCCGGCATCGACCATTTCTTTCAGAACCCATTCAATCGATTGTTTCGTAATAAAACTGAACCAGCCAATTTCGACGGCCGTCCAGGCCTTGATATGAATTTCCGGGCAGGTTTCGTGCAGCACGCGAACGATGTTCAGGTACCAGTCAAATTTTTTTTGATGGTGCAGGCCGCCGACGACATGAATCTCGGTCGCCCCATTGGATCGCGCTTCGAGGACCCGTTCTCGCAACATGTCGTCGCTGAAGACATAGGCCTTTTCGGCCTTCAAATCGGCACGAAAAGCGCAGAATCGACATCGATACACGCAGACATTGGTGGGGTTCAGATGAACGTTCGTGTTGTAGTAAGCGAAGTTGCCGTTCTTTCGCTCGCGAACGTGATTCGCCAGCCGTCCCAGCGTGAGGAGATCCGCTTGTTCGTCGAGGTACAGACCCTCGTCGAAAGTGATTCGTTCGCCGGCGTAAACCTTTTGTTCAATCTGTTTCAGCGTATCGTGAGTCATAGTGATTGTGCAGGGCAAGTTCGTGTGTCAAAAGAGAAAATCTGTCCGATGGGCATCGTAGTCTGTGACAAAGAATTCGGCCACTGGACGCGAATTCCGGCAGCCGAAACCTGGGCGTTCGAGCAGTGAATCGCTCGTAGGGGCCGTTGACGGGGTTCGTCAAAATGATTTGCCGGATCGCCTAAGTCGCTTGCGGACTAGACGTTTGATACTGAGAATGACAACCACAAACAAGGACTCGGTATTACTCGAAACAAGACGAACACCTACTGTGAAGCAGCCGAGTTTCTGGCAAAGTGTCATTCATGCGTGGAACGGGTTGTGCCACACGATCCGCACCCAGCGGAATGCTAAAATCCATATTGTGGTCGGTGTCGTCACGATCGGGTTGGCGATTTGGCTGGGACTGGAGTTCTTACACCTGAGTCTTCTGGTGCTGACAATCGGGGCGGTCCTGGCGGGCGAAACGATCAACACCACCGTCGAAGCGATCGTGGACCTGCTTTCTCCCGAATGGCACGAGCAAGCGAAAATCGCCAAAGATGTGTCGGCCGGAGCCGTGCTGATCCTCAGCCTGACGGCATTGGTGATCGGGCTCCTGATTCTGGGGCCACCACTGTGGGAACAGTTGGCAGTGAGTCGGGCAGGCTAGTTGTCGTTTTTGGAGGATCTCTTGAAAGATCTTCGCACGTCAATCATTCCGCTGTCGCCGCAGCATGTCAGTTAGTTTCTGGGTACTATTCACCGGCGGTAATTCTAGTGGGTGTCGTGCAGAATAGGGCACCCCGATAGGCCGGCGATCACTCCAGCAGAAATAATCGTGCGAGCATGAACAATCCCGCCCCGCCCCGCCCTGTCTTCACTGTGCCGGGTTTGACCGTGCTCAAAGACGAGCCGGTCAAAGGTCAGGCCATTGATCCGATCTGCGGCATGACGGTCGACTCGCGAACAGCGATCTCGTGCGAGAAAGACGGAAAACTCTGGTATTTCTGCTCAGAGTATTGTCGGACCAAGTTCCTAGCCCCGACATCTGTTTCGGCTTCTCCGCCTCCGCCTGGAACAACCTATTTCTGTCCGATGTGCCCGGATGTGTTCAGCGACCATCCGGCAAATTGCCCGATCTGCGGAATGCCGCTTGAACCTGATCTCAGCTCGGCGGTTCAATCCGATTCGGACGAAGGATTGCGGGATTTGTGGCGTCGATTTGTGGTCGCGATTGTCTGTTCGGTGCCGCTGGTCGTGCTGGCGATGGGACCGATGATCGGTTTGCCCGTCAATCGCGTTTTCAGTCATGCAGTGTCGGCGTATCTGCAACTCATGCTCGCGATACCAGTCGTCGGCTGGTGCGGATGGCCATTCTGGGTCATCGGTGCCAAGTCACTCTTCACGCGTCATTGGAACATGTTCACGCTGATCCTGCTGGGGGTGGGCGCCGCCACTGGATTCAGCGTCGGGATGCTCTTCACAGGTTCCCTGCACGGACACGACTTCTACTTCGAATCCGCGGCCGTGATTACCACGCTGGTGTTGCTCGGACAAATTCTGGAGCACGGCGCGCGCCGTCGCACGAGCCAGGCGATTCGAGAACTATTGGAACTTGTGCCGCCGGAAGCTCATCTGGTTCAGGACGGCAACGAAATGGATGTTCCGCTATCGATGGTCGCAGCAGGAAATACGTTGAGAGTCCGTCCCGGTGAACGGATACCGGTGGATGGCCAGGTCCTGGGAAACGATGCGATCGACACGTCCGCACAGTTGGCCGGAGAGCAAAGCCCGCGTGTGGCGTGGACGACGGTTGACGAATCGATGCTCACCGGCGAACCCCTGCCCGTGACCAAGCACACCGGGGATGCGGTCGTGGGGGGAACGATGAACCAAACCGGTTCATTCCTGATGCGGGCCGAACTGGTCGGGCGGTCGACGATGTTGTCACAAATCGTCGATTTGGTCGCAAAAGCCCAGCGCAGCCGGGCGCCCGTACAACAATTGGCCGATCAAGTTGCCAGCTGGTTTACACCCGCTGTCGTCGTCGTGGCCGCTCTTACGTTTGTCGTCTGGCTGACCTTAGGACCGGCTCCGCGACTGAATCATGCATTGACCAATGCTGTGGCTGTGTTGATCATTGCCTGTCCGTGTGCGCTGGGCTTGGCCACACCGATGGCGATCACCGTTGGCATGGGGCGGGCGGCGCGTGACGGTGTGCTGTTCCGCGATGCACAGTCGCTTGAGGATCTAGGTCGCATCGATACGTTGTTTGTCGATAAGACCGGAACCCTGACCGTGGGACAGCCGACAGTGACCGCGGTGATCCCTGCGTCTGGCTTCACCATGGACGACGTCTTGATGCCGGCTGCGGCAGTAGAACAGCTTGGCGAACATCCCCTTGCACGTGCGGTGGTTGCAGCGGCTCACGCGGCCAATCTGCCTCTGAAACCGGTCACAAATTTTGCCTCGGTTCCGGGAACGGGAGTCAGTGGACGAGTCGACGGGCATGATGTCTCGGTTGGGTTTGGCACCGCTGATCAGACTGGGCTTTCGACACGACGTGAGCGAGTGTCCGCCATGACATCGGCGGTTGTGTTGGTTGATGGACGCATGATCGGCGAAATTGATTTCTCCGACGCCATTCGCGAGACCGCTCGGCAAGGCGTGAGAGATTTGAAAGCACTTGGGATTCGTGTCCGAATGTTAACGGGTGATCATGCTGAGGCCGCACAGCGAGTGGCGACTGAGCTGGGCATGGCCGCGTCGGACGCCCTCGCCGGACTAAAGCCGCATGACAAGCTGGCGATGATCGATCGATCGAAACAAGAGGGCCATCGTGTCGCGATGGCCGGTGATGGAATCAATGACGCACCCGCATTGGCGGCGGCGACTGTTGGGATTTCGCTAGGAACCGGTACCGATATCGCCAAACAATCGGCCGGCGTGATTCTCGTGCAGCCGGATCTACGAGGGATTTCCAAAGCGATCCGACTGAGTCGCCGGATCTCGGCCAATATCCGTCAGAACCTGTTTTTCGCGTTTGCCTACAACGCGATCGGAATTCCTGTAGCCGCGGGCGTTCTGTATCCCTTGTGGGGGATCGGCCTCAGCCCCATGTTCGCGGCAGCCGCGATGAGTCTCAGTTCCGTGTCTGTCATCGCCAACGCACTTCGCTTGCGAACGACCTCCCGACGCGATGATCACGGGGAGTCGTCGATCTCTTAGCTCGACAACCTGTCTTTTTCGAGTGAGTCCATTTTTGCGTCGTCGTCAAATGTCGCAGACATGACGTTCCGCCAGTCAGCCAAGCATGCGTTCATCAGAATCGTTTGCTCGTTCCAGCAGAGAAAAATGCCAACGCCTGGAGCATTATTTTTTTCGCACGCGTTCCGTCGTTAGTAGCGACAGTAGTACGCCAATTGTGTGATGAGACTCCAATGGATGCCGAAGTCGGAGCGACGATTTCACGGTGTACCGATTGCAGCGGCCTTCCTTCGTGATTTGGAGATAGCCAGCGGCCACCAATTCGGACACGATGCGCTGCACCATCCGTTCAGTAATCCCGACGTCCGCCGCGACGTCTCGTAATCGTTGATCGGATTGTCGATAAAGACAAAGCAACACATGCGTGTGATTTGTCATAAACGTCCAGACATGTGGGGCTCCAAGAGCATCCACCGTCACATCGCGTTTGGCCGCCGCTTTTTTCATGTGTCGCCTCATCGGATCTGGGATCAGCGACGAATCTTACACGAAATTCAGCACGTAACTCAAAGCACCAGGTTCAGATCGACGGCCGATGAAGAGTTTTCCAAACGGACATTCGTCGCCGTGCGATGCAACGAATCGGGCCGTACGGCCCGTCCTCTTCGCGTTCTAAGAGAAGTTCAACTCGTCACCAGTCGGTCAGTGCTGGCTGCCGATCAGAGTCACATCACTGACGAGTCACTCGAAAGCCGGCCCGCAATTATTCGCCGGAGACCGCGGGAAGGTCTTCGTCAGATCCCTTACTCTTCGGCAGTGGAGCCAAGCGTCTGGCGGCCGGGACCAGCTTGTCGAGGATCCCGTTGACGAAGGAGGCTGATTGGGCCGAACCAAAACTTTTGGCCAGCTCCAACGCTTCGTCGATCACAACCGGATGAGGCGTATCGGTGAACAGTAGCTCGAACGCCCCCAGACGAATCGCATTTCGATCGGTCGGCGGCATGCGGCTGACCGTCCAATTCGCGGCGACGGATTCGATTTTCTGATCGATGACTTTCAGCGATTCGATCGTACCGGCAAACAAGCTCCAGGCGAATCGGCACATTTGCTCGTTGTTGCCGAGCATTTCTTGCATCTGTTCACGGATCATATCGGGAGAAACATCTGGATTCAGATCTTTCTGAAACAGCATTTGCAGCGCGACTTCGCGGGCTTGATGGCGGCGGGGTGACATTCAGGTGCTCGGTGGAGGGCAAAGCCAATTTCGGCAGGACGCGGCCCGATTATAACGGGTGGATCAGTCAAGTGGTGATCAATTCTTGGCGATTGATCAAAGAGACGGCGGGACGGCGTTCAGAGTTCCAGCGATTTCATCTGGCTCAAAAGATTGATCATTTCGATCGCGGCCAGTGACGCTTCGATGCCCTTATTTCCCGCCTTACCGCCGGCGCGATCCAGGGCTTGTTCCATGGAATGGCAGGTCAAAACGCCAAAAGTCACGGGAATGCCACTCGATAGCGATGCCTGCATGATCGCCGAGGCCATTGGATGATTGATGTATTCGTGATGCGATGTTTCGCCCTGGATCACCGCACCCAGACAGACCACGGCAGCGAATTTACCGCTTTCGGCCAGCCGTTTGGCTGGCAGCGGAATTTCGAACGAACCGGGGACTCGCACGATCGTAATCCGGTCATCGGCCAGACCATGACGACGAAATGTGTCGACGGCCCCTGTCAGCAGCCGCTCGGTCACGAGGTCATTGAACCGCGAGACGACAATTGCGACTCGGACATTGCCGGCCAGTAGTGTTCCTTCCAGAACGTTGGGCATCAGTACAGACTTCTCAATAAGGACCCCGGTGCGATCACGAGGTCGAAGGACGGATTTCAGCATCGGACAAATTGCATCCGGCATTTCAGCCGTGGGACGTCGCCTGTCAGCTGAGGTTCATGGTCATCAGGAATTCATCATTGGATTTGGTGCGTCGCATGCGGCTGACCAGCAGCTCCATGGCTTCCACCGGATTCATGTCGTTTAGAACTCGTCGCAACAACCAGACTCGGCGAAGTTCTTCTTCCGACAACAGCAGTTCTTCACGACGGGTACCGGACTTGTTGACGTCGATTGCGGGCCAGACTCGCTTTTCCACCATGCGGCGGTCGAGGTGCAATTCGGTGTTACCGGTGCCTTTGAATTCTTCAAAGATCACGTCGTCCATCTTGCTGCCGGTGTCGACCAGCGCCGTCGCCACGATCGTCAAGCTGCCGCCTTCTTCGACGTTACGGGCCGCTCCGAAAAATCGCTTCGGATGCTGCAGCGCGTTCGCGTCGACACCACCGGTCAGAATTTTACCCGAATGCGGGCATTCGGTATTCCAGGCACGGGCCAGCCGCGTAATTGAGTCGAGGAAAATGACCACGTGCTGGCCGTATTCGACCATACGCTTGGCCTTTTCGATGACCATTTCCGAAACCTGAATATGTCGGCTCGGCGGTTCATCGAACGTACTGCTGATGACTTCGCAGTTCTTGCCTTTGACTTGCCGCTCCATATCCGTGACTTCTTCGGGTCGCTCATCGATCAGCAACACGATCACGTAAACTTCGGGATCGGCGGCCAATACGGCCTTGGCCAGCTTTTGCAACAGGATCGTCTTGCCCGCTTTCGGCGGTGACACGATCAACCCGCGCTGTCCCATGCCGATGGGAGCGACCATATCGACCACACGGGTGCTCAATTCATTGGGATCGCTGCACAACTTCAGTCGTCGTGTCGGATGCAGTGGCGTCAGGTCGTCGAAGAAGACCTTTTCCGTCAGCAGATTCGGGTCTTCGCTGTTGATGGCTTCCACGCGCAACAGAGCGAAGTACCGTTCATTTTCCTTGGGAGGACGAATCTGGCCGGCGACCATCGCACCGTTACGCAGACCGAACCGGCGAATCTGACTGGGGGATACGTAGATATCGTCCGGGCACGGCAGATAGTGGTAATCGGCGGCTCGCAGAAACCCGAACCCGTCCTGCAGGATTTCGAGCGTCCCTTCGCCGAACATCAGGCCATTCATCTTCGTCCTCTCTTTGAGGATTTTGAAGATCAGGTCCTGCTTTTTCAGACCGGTGTATTCGGTGATGTTCTCTTGCTTAGCGAGAACGATCAGATCCTTCATCGTCAGCCGTTGCAGCTCGGCGATATGGATGTCCGTCCCACCACGTTTGATTTCCTCGTACCGTTCGTCCGCGACGAAGTGGACGGAATCGTCATCTTCTTCCACGTCCACGAATGATTTCGCGACCGGAGGTGCTTCGCGTGATACGTTCGATTCACGAGTATTCGCTTCGCGGCTGATCGGTGCTTCGCGGCCCATCGAGGCCGACAAGGGGGCCTCTTCCGGGGTGTCCCAGTCTGAGGGCGATGGAGCGGCAGCGGGTGTCGTTCGAGGATATGACGGGCGAGGCTTCATGTTCATATTGTTTTGGGTGGGCATGAATAGAGGAATCGGGATGGGATTCGGTCAATCACGATGTCGGTTACGGAACCGTTTCGACAATCGCGATACGATCACAGTAATTTGTGACGTTTTGTCTTGCGGGGCAAGCCCAGAAAGCTGATGCGGAGCGGACGTTCTGAATTTCTCTTCGCACACCCTGTCAGGGCTGAAAGGATCAGGCACATTAATTGAGATTGGAGTTCAACAGAAGTTTAACAAGGAGGGTACTCTTTAGCAGTAGAATTGTTTTGGCAATTTCCGAGACAGAATGCAACTGTGAAATTCAGACTTTTGCGGATTCCGCAAAAAAGGGATGTGGGATTTCTCGGGAAAAATCGAGTTTCCCCGAGCTATTTTATTTGCTGCCGCAAACGATGAAGTTCTTGTAAGGCGGCCAGGGGCGTCATCTCATTGACATTCAATTGCCGCAATTCGTCGATCAGCGGATGTTCTTCCTCGGCAAACAAGGCCAGTTGAAGTTCGCGTTTTTTTTGGGTTCGGCGAGCGGGAACCTTGGTTTTTCCTGATTCGTCGACGTGATCGTTTTCCAAAGTCTGCAGAATGACCTTCGCGCGATCGAGTACCGGACGCGGCACACCCGCCAGTTGCGCCACATGAATGCCGTAGCTCTTGTCCGCCGAACCGGGCACAATCTTGTGCAAAAAAATGACGTCGTCGGCATCTTCGCGGACGGCCACATTCCAGTTGACGCATTCTTTGAGCGACTGCGTGAGTTGCGTCAGTTCGTGGTAGTGCGTCGCGAACATCGTTCGACAACCTGTCACATCGTGCAGGTATTCGGTGATCGCCCAAGCGAGAGAAATTCCATCATAGGTGCTGGTGCCGCGACCGATTTCGTCCAGGATGACCAGGCTCTGTTTGGTCGCCGCATTCAGAATGCGGGCCGTTTCGGTCATCTCGACCATGAATGTACTTTGGCCTTTGCCCAGTTCATCGCTGGCACCCACCCGTGCGAAGACTCGATCGGCAATCCCGATCCATGCCGCGCGGGCCGGCACGAACGAACCCATCTGTGCCATGATCGTGATCAAGGCCGCTTGGCGAATATAAGTACTCTTACCGGCCATATTCGGGCCCGTAATGAGTTGCATCAGTCCGCTAGGGGCATCCGCGATCAAGTTGGTTGCCGCCGATTTCGCATCGCTGCCCGCCGAGTTCAGCGCAGCGGTGTCCGACTCTTTCGTCGCAGAACGAGCCTCACCTGGCGACACTTTCGATTTGCCCATCCGAACATCATTCGGTACAAATTCACCGCTGGGCTTGAGCCGATCCAGCACGGGATGTCGTCCCTCCCGGATATCCAGCACTGGTTCCATGGTGATTTTGGGGCGGCAATAGCCCGCTCGTACCGCCAGGGTGGCCAGTCCGGCGAGAGTGTCGATCTCGGCCAGCACTTCGGCAATCTCACGCAAGCGAGCAGATTGCAGGGCGACGCGTTCGCGCAGCGCACTGAACAATTCCTGCTCCAGTTGCACCGCTTGACCTTCCGCTCGCAAGACCTTCTCTTCGTATTCTTTCAGCTGCGGTGTGATGAAGCGTTCGTAGTTCTTCAAGGTTTGCTTGCGCAGATAGTTAGCGGGAACCTTTTCCGCTTGGGCTGCGGTACATTCCAAGTAGTAGCCAAAGACTTTGTTGAATCCGACTTTCAGATTCGGGATTCCCGTCCGCTCGATCTCTTCGGCCTGATAACGGGTGATCCAGTCTTTTCCGCCGCGAGCCAAATCGCGCCATTCGTCCAATTGCGCGTGATGCCCTTCACGGATCATGCCGCCGTCGCTGATCAGCATCGGGGGCTCATCCACGAGTGCCGTTTCAATGTCAGACCGAATTTCAGGACAAAGGTCCAGTCGTCCTTCGAGTTCCACCAGTCGCCGCGCGGTTCGTCCCGATAACTTCGCCTTCAGCTTGGGTAACAATGCTAGCGTTCGAGCCAGACACGACAAATCGCGGGGCGAACATCGTCCCGTGGCGACGCGTGCGGTCAACCGTTGCAGGTCATATGCCTCTTGAAGCTGTTCTCGCAGATCTCGACAGAACACGGCATCGGTGGTCAATTCTTCCACCGCGTCCAGTCGCAGATTGATCCGTGCGGGGTCGGTCAGCGGATTCGACAGCCATTCGCCCAGCAGTCGCGCGCCCATCGGCGTCACCGTCTCGTCAATGACAGCCAACAGGCTGCCTTCACGTTGTCCTTCGCGCAAGGTTCGAGTCAGCTCCAGACTGCGCCGCGTGGCTTCATCGATCAGCAGGCTGGTTCCGCGGCGGTAGGGTTCCAACCGCGTAATATGCCCCAAACCACTTTTCTGCGTTTCACGAACGTATTCGAACAAGGCTCCGGCGGCCGTGACGCCGGGAGTGTCTTCATCAATATCAAAGCCGGAAAGTGTCCGCGTCTGGAATTGATCGAGTAACGTTCGTTTGCACTGGTCGATGGAAAACGACCAGGGCGGACGATCGCTGACGAGCATGCCGGACGTTTGCATCAATGTCTGGACGAGCGGCAGGTCGTGCGTGTTGTCGGGGATCAGACATTCCGCCGGACGGATGCGTGCGATCTCGTCCACGACATGGTCCGCGGCCAGATCGGCCATCAGGAACCGTCCGGTCGACACTTCCAGCCAGGCCAGACCGCAAATCTCTTTCGTTGGGAAGACACAGGCCAGAAAATTGCTTTCACGAGGATCCAGTAGTGAATCCTCGGTCAATGTGCCGGGCGTGACCACGCGAGTGACATCGCGTTTGACGGGGCCTTTGGCAAGTTTCGGGTCTTCCATCTGATCGCAGATGGCCGCTCGAAAGCCCGCGCGGACCAGCTTCTGCAAGTACCCGTCCAATTGGTGATAGGGAAATCCCGCCATCGGAATCGGATTCGTTGATGCCTTGTCGCGACTGGTCAGCGTCAGTCCGACTGCTTTCGACGCGGTGACGGCGTCTTCATAAAATAGCTCGTAGAAGTCACCCATCCGAAACAACACGATGGCGTGTGGGTGTTGGGCTTTCACCTCCAGGTAACGCTGCATGGCGGGAGTGGGTGTACGTTCGGGAGTGGGCGTCATAAATGCGATGATCGAGTTAAAAATGAGGAAGGTTCGTAGATGGCGGACACTCTAGCGGCCCACAGCCGCTTCGCCCACCATGCGAAGAAACTCGATCGAATCAGTCGCCGTTTTCGGCCCTTTTCTGGCGCGCGAACGTCGGCGTTACCGCTAACCGTTCGTCACGAAACCCGTCTTGAGCCTAGTCGGGGCTCTTGCCGACTGACAAAGGCTGGCGGAATGTTCAAATTGCCACCCACGACATCGCGTTATGCGGTATGATATGGGCCACAACGGAAGAGTGAAAATCGATGTCCGAGGGACAAGCCACCGATGGGAACAGTCGTTACGTGGGGAATGAAAATCGGCCGACGAGTTTTGGTGGCGACCGGTGTGCTGCTCGTACTTGTTACGTCTGTTCGGGCGGACGACAGGGTTGCGGTACAAGCCAAGTCGCTGTTGGCTCACAAATGTCTTTCCTGCCACGCTGGAGATGAGGCAAAAGGCAAGTTTGATCTGACCACGCGAGAGACGTTGCTGAAGGGGGGCGATTCTGGAGCGTCGATCATGCCGAATCGACCCGAGGAAAGCCTGTTTTGGCAGCGAGTTGAACGGAACGAAATGCCGCCGGAGCATCCCCTATCGGATGACGAAAAGCGGTTGCTGAAGGACTGGATCGCGGCCGGGGCCAACTGGGCGGGAGGTCCATTGGATCCCTTCGCGCTCTCGTCGGAACATCGCGCAGGATTGGATTGGTGGTCGCTACAGATCCTGCGTCCCGTCCCGATTCCGCTCGCCAAGTTACCCGAGAATCATCGCCAGCCGATCGATGCCTTTGTCGCAGAAAAACTCGAAGTAAAAAATTTGACGATGTCGAACGAAGCCGAACGGCGAGTGTTAGTTCGCCGGCTGTCGTTCGATCTGCACGGACTTCCTCCGTCCCCGGAAGTGATCGATCAATTCGTTGCTGATACGCGGCCGGATGCCTACGAGCGGTTAGTGGATTGGTTGCTGGTGTCGCCTCACTATGGTGAACGTTGGGCCCGGCATTGGCTGGACGTCGTCCGGTTCGGCGAGAGCAACGGCTTTGAGCGAGATTTGCCTCGTCCCAATGCGTGGCCCTACCGAGATTGGGTGATTGAGGCGTTTAACCGCGATCTGCCGTACGACGATTTCGTTCGGTGGCAACTGGCCGGAGATCTGTTGGCCCCGGATGATGTGGAGGCGATGAAAGCGGTCGGGTTCCTGGTCGCGGGCGCTCATGACACGGTGGTGCCCGTCGTCGATCGGATGCGGGCGATGATGCGGCAGGATGAACTGGAGGACATTGTCGGAACTGTAGGCCAGACGTTTCTCGGTCTGACGGTGAATTGTGCTCGTTGTCACGATCACAAGTTTGATCCGATCACGACGCGCGAATATTATCAATTGGCCTCCGCATTATCGGGCATCGATCACGGCGAACGTCAATTCCAGCCGGCCGAGGTCGAACGCCAATTGGCTGGTTGGCAGAGTCGCATCAAGGAATTGACGAAGGCTCTGAAGAATCAAGAGACGCCCGTCCGTGAAGCGGTTCTCACGCGGCGAAGCGCGAATGCGGCACCCGTAAAGTTTGTCGTCCCGGTTCCGACTCCCTTGGCGGCTTGGGATTTTACGCAAGGCCTTCAAGATCTGGTGGGGCGGCTGAATGTCTCGCTGATTGGATCGGCCGTGCGTTCGTCGGAAGGGTTGGTCGTCGATGGATCGTCATTCGGTCGGACGCCGCGATTGCCTCGAGACCTGTTGGAAAAGACGCTCGAAGTCTGCGTTCGTCTGAAAACATTAGATCAAGCGGGCGGTGCGGCGATCTGCGTGCAAACGGCCGATGGAGGTGCGTTTGACGCCATCGTCTACGGAGAATTGGAACCGCGTCGCTGGATGGCGGGAAGCGACGGACATCGGCGGACGTCGTCCTTTCAGGGACCCGCCGAAGATCGGGGCCAGGATGAAACGGTCGTGATGAACCAAGTCTATCGAGCTGACGGAACGATTCTCGCGTACCGCAATGGACAGCCTTACGGGGCTGCGATCCGAAAACAGGACGCCATCAAATTCGAAGCGGCCACGTCGCTGGTTGTATTCGGGTTGCGGCACGGTACGGAAGCTGGTGGCAATCGGATGCTGAACGGCACGATCGTGTCCGCTCGCCTCTACGACAAAGCCTTGACGCCCGAGGAAGTGGCCGTGTCGACAGACAGGTCCAATACCTATGTCACCGAAGCCGAAATCGTGGCGAACCTTCCCACCCACGAACAAGCGGCTCGGCGATCGCATCGGCAGGAATTGGGCGACCTGGTGGAGCGGCACGCAGCACTGACCAAGACGAGCCCGATCAATCTTTACACGGCGATTGCCACGCAGCCGGGACCGATGAAGATTCACCGACGCGGCAGCGTCGTCTCGCTGGGGGACGAGGTGGAACCAGCGGGGTTGTCGGCCATCCAAGGGCTGACGCCGCAATTTGGTTTGCGTCCGGATGCGATCGAATCGCACCGACGGCGGGAACTTGCCAATTGGATCACCGACGGTCGCAATCCCCTGTTCGCCCGCGTGATGACAAATCGTGTCTGGCATTATCACTTTGGTACGGGGCTGGTGGAATCGCCCAACGATCTGGGCTTCCATGCCGGACGGCCCAGTCATCCGGAGTTGCTCGATTGGTTGTCTCAAGAATTTCAAGGCACCGGCCGTGGGCAGGTCTCGAACTCAACGGGGCCCCCGCGCATAGCGACGGGTACCTTTTCATTGAAGCGATTGCATCGGTTGCTGGTGACTTCAGCGACATATCGGCAGTCGTCGAAATTCGATGCGGACGCGGCTAGACAGGACATCAACAATCGGCTGCTGTGGCGGATCAATCCCCGTCGTCTGGAAGCCGAAGAAGTACGGGACGCCATTCTGTCCGTCGCGGATGAACTGAACACTCAGATCGGCGGAAAAGGTTATTCGGACGTGAATTCGTATTTCTTCAAAGGGACGCAGTTTTACGATCCAATTGATCCGGTGGGCCACGAAAATCATCGTCGGACCGTTTATCGCATGTGGGCTCGCGGAGGTCGCAGTCCGTTCCTCGACAATTTTGACTGTCCCGATCCTTCGACGACCACGCCGCGTCGATCGTCGACCGTGACACCCTTGCAAGCGTTGTCGCTGCTCAATCACTCGTTTGGCCTGAGAATGGCGAATCACTTTGCGAACCGGTTGCTCCGCGAGAGCCCGTCAACCGATGGTCAAATTCAACGAGCCTATCGACTATTGTTCGGACGCGAACCTGATCTCGACGAGATCACACTCAGTCGCGACTTCGTGTCGCGACGGGGTCTGGCCGCATTCTGTCGCGCGATGTGGAACTCGTCTGAGTTTTTGTTTTTGGACTAGCCCGGACTATTCAGCAGGCGCGTCAGTGCGCGGGACTGTTCATGAAGTAGTACGACACGGTAGCAATCAAGGCTCCCGATACGCAGGCGACCAGATAACCCCAAACGGATGACGGTTCACCTGGCAGCCGCTGGTTCGAATCCAACACCTCTTCCAGTTGCTTCAATCCGATAAAGGTAGCCCCGTCGCGATCCTCTTGCCGCGTAATACTGACGACGTAATTTAGGCTGGGGGTTCTTAGGCTGCCGATCGAACCCAACGCAAATTGGGGCTTTCCAGTTAGGACAACCCCAAAACCGCCAATGGAGAGTTCTACGATCCGACAATGGAATCGGTGGCCATTCAGATTGAGGATTCCGACGCTTTGTTCTTCGGGAAGCGGGCAACGGTAAAATTGACGTTGGTTCGGCTCGGTTGACCTATGGCGAGTGTCCGTTGAGGGTGGTGTGTCTTCTTCCGGTTGGTGCAGCATCAGCGAGAGTTGGTGCAACTCTTTCATGCGTGATTTGAGTGCCCGCGCCGCCAGTTTTGCGGATTGATCTTCTAGTTGGGGCAAGGGCAGCGAGTACGTACTCACGGTGGCGTCGAATTCCTGATCGACAGCGCTCTCGGTTTCAAATTGGTCCATGATCAATCAGCCTTGTTGAAATCGAGTGGCAGGACTCGAACGAGTTCCAGTTGGCCCTGTTCGGTCCGAAAGTAAATCTTTGCATCGTCGGATGCTAATACGAAAACGTCCCGCATGCCGGGAACACGTCGACCGCGATCGTCGCCGCGACTGGCCAGCAGAAGCGTCTCTTTCAAACTAGTGATTGCCTCTGTGGACGTTTCTTTCGGCAAGCGGCGCAGGCCCAATTCGAATTGCCTCAAATCGAACAACGCCTTTTCCGACAATCGCAAGGAAAGCTCGGAATCTGACTGATCCGCCTCATAGAGCCAGGGAATGTTGGCACGAGTCGCGGTCCGAATCAGGCCTCTCTGCCCTTCTTCCAGTACGGCTTTCAGGGACAGTGCTTTCGCCGTGTGATCACTGGCAGCGCGGTTACGAGTCTTGTCTTTCTCGTCCGCCGATTGAGACTTCGCTGCGGCCACAGGCCTTGAAGCGGGTGAAACCAACGAAACTGAAATCGTCGAAAAATCGTCCAAGTCGTCGAATTGAGATTTCGGTGCGATCTTGGTTCCTGTCCCCTGCTTCTTTACAGAACTGGAACTGTCGACGTTTTGGTGTTGGCCGGTGACATTTGCCCACCAACTGAGGACTTCGAGTTGACTTTGGTGGATATTCAGCAAGGGAATCGATTCGTTCACGGCTGGCACACACAACAAACCGGCCACGATGACCCCGCCGATCCCCAATGCACAGTAGTAAGGATTCCACAATCGGCTTTTCTGAGGCTGCGGATCGGCTGGGGGCGCAACGAGATCGAGTCGTTTCAGGCGATACGAGTATCCACCGGCGTGCGGTTCTTGCAAAACCAAACGCACGGGGTAGGCGCCTTCTTCGGTGGCCAGAGTCAGTTTTGGATCGCCCTCGTAGTGTCCGACGCCAGGGACTGCGACGCGAAATCCGATGTCCGTCGTTTCGACGATGTAACACGCGACTGGCGATTTTCCAAACAGCAGCGTGGCGTTGGCCGGATCCGTCGGCAACGGATCCACGAATTCTTCTCTCATGGCTCGCATGGTGGTTTCCCTTCCAATGTGATCCTTTCGATTTCACATCGACAATGACAAGGCTTTACATTTTGGGTGAAACCTAGCTCACAGATGACTAACTGCATCGAAAAAATACGGAGATCACACTAATCGAGCGAACGGGGGATTAATGATTTCAACGGTTAAATCGGATTCGACGGAGCCGAGTCTGTCTCTAGGAGGCGTGAAATCGGGGGGGCGACGCTTCTGACGTCTCTGCGGATTTTTCCGTTGAGGCAGATGTTGTCTCCATTCTGATCTGGACGTCTTTTTTGGTTTCGCATAGGTTCCCGCCCGTCGGTAATGACTTCAACACCACATGTCCAAAAAAGGAGTTTTGGATGCGTCACTTAGGGATGGTTTTTGTTTTCACGGCAACAGCGGCGGCTTTGACCGGCTGTGGCCAGATCAGTGGGTTGTCTGCGCCGACGGCACGTGGAGGAATGGCGGTTGTCGATCTCGACAAAGTGGCCGCCGAAACAGGTCGCGATCGGATTTTGGCTCAGTCTTTGGAGCTCGAACAGAATTCGCTTAACCAATCTTTGAAGAAGATTGTGGAAAATGCCAACGAACAGTTGAGCGCAAAGAAGAAGGAATATGGCGACGAACTGACGCCAGAAGAGAAAAAAGAATACACGGACATGGCGAACAACGCCGCGACGAAATTGACACAAATTCAGAACCAGGCACGGGCTGAATACGAGCAATTCAAGCAAAAGCAAATTGCCAAGTTCCGCGCTGATCTCAAGCCAATCGCTCAAGAAGTTGCTGCCAAGCGAGGTCTGAGCATCGTCATTCCAAAGAACGAAGGCCTGCTGCTGTCGGTTGATTCGGGTGTCGACATTACCGATGACGTCATTAAAGTGCTGCGGGAAAAGCATCCCGTGACGATGGCGGCCCCACAAAAGGTCGAGACCGCCGCTAAGCCCGAACCCGCGGTAACCCCGACGAAATCGACTGCCAAGCGTTCATCGGCCAAATCGGCCGCCCGCAACGTCGATGCTGACGAACAAGAATCGGTCCGCTGAGATTCGACTGCTTACCAGGTCGAAGTCCCACGGACGAGTCCCCTTCCCGATCCTTTCCTGCGGCGGAAATTGCCCCAGGAGCGAACGGTCTGATGATTTTCAAACAGCCTCGGGTGACTTTTCACGCGAGGCTGTTTGTCGTCTTTGGGTCGACTTTGACGAAAACGCCAATCCAACAAAGTCTATGTTCCGCAACAGGTCAGCATTCCGAGAGGACGCCCAAAGCGTTCCGTTTCTACTCGGGGTCTGCGGCCATTCGCGTCGATAACCAACGCCGAGTCCACAGGTTAACTGGTCATTTTGGGGCTGTTGGTTTCCATGACGACGCGCTTTACGCCTCGGTCGACGATGGCGTTGAGATATTGCCGTGTCCTGTTGATTGCACTGTGGGGTTTCACCTTCACACCGTGGGTGGCGCAGGCACAAACCGTCGATGGGCTGTATTTTCAGGGACAGGCGATCCCCCCGTCACCCGACGCGGTGGAATCGCTGCCGTACCAAAATCTGACCACGGGTTCAGGGCCGATCGTCCGAGGGCCCTGCGACCCTGACTATTGGATCGTCAGTACCCGGGGCGGGCGCTGCGCCGTCGAGCGTGGGTTGGGCTACAACTACGAGGTCTTTCGATTCGACGGGCCCAATCCCGGCCGTGCGACAAACATTGACGAACTGCTGGGGTCACTTGAGCCTGGCGTGCCGGTCTGTTTCATGGCGCACGGCAGTTTCGTGACCTGGGATTCGATGCTGAACGATTCGGCTTATACGTACCGCTGGTTGCGGGAAGCGGCTCCTTGTCAGCGGGTCCATCTGATTTTCTATACCTGGGCGAGTGACGACGGGGGAATCTGTCCCCACATCGAAGTCAACAAGCTGGGCCGTCGCGCATCGCTTAACGGGTTTTACCTGGCGGACCTGGTCGCCAAAGTGAGTGTCGATCATCCGATCTGTTTGATCGGCCATAGCCACGGGACGCGAATGGTGGCGTCGGCATTGCATGCCATGGCAGGCGGATCGATTGAAGGACGGAAGTTGGCTACGGGGGCTCATCCCGTTCGCCGGATTCGCGTCGTCCTGGCGGCGGCCGCGATCGATCATGATTGGCTGAATCCCAACGAGCGCTATGGGCTGGCGCTGTGCCGTGCCGAGGCGGTCATCAATCTGCGTAATCGGGCCGATTTCCCGTTGCTGTTCTATCCACTGCGTCGACCGGTCTCGACAGGGGCCTTGGCCATTACAGGCGTGACCCGTGGTGATCGTGCGGAACTGGGGGAATGGAACCAGAAGATCATTGATTACGGCGTGACGGGACTGGTGGGAGTGGGACACATCTGGGCACATTACTATTCCCAGCCGGCGATCGCTTCTGCGATTCGGCATTACGTCTATTTCGACGACAGCCCTTCTTACACCCCGTAGACGTCCTCCGCGTCAACGAGTGATTGCGGGAGGCTGATTCCCCTGTCACGGTTGCGGGTTTTCTCGGCTGTGTTATCGTGTGGGCGTGGTCCGGCAAGTGTCGACCATACCGGGGCTGCCAACGGAGTCGCGCTACGGTCCGCAGTCGGCTGCAGAAGGAAATGACGATGAGTTTGATGGCTGGAAAACGGGGTCTCGTGTTCGGAATCGCCAACGATTATTCGATCGCCTGGGCCATTACCGAGCAGCTTCACAAGGAAGGGGCAGCGCTCGGTTTTACACATCTGCCCGATCGCGATCCTGCAAATCCCAAGATGGAGCGTCGCGTCCGCAAGCTGGTCGATCCGATCGGCGCGAAGATGGTCGTTTCGTGCGATGTCCAGAAAGACGAAGATCTGGACCGGACATTTGCCGTCGCCAAAGAGACCTTTGGGGAACTCGATTTCGTGGTCCACTCAGTGGCTTACGCCCCGCTTGAAGACCTCAAGGGCCCGGTCTACGGTTGCAGCCGCGAAGGCTTCAAGACCTCGATGGACATCAGTGTCTTCAGCCTGATGGCGATCTGCAAACGAGCCCAGGCGCTGATGCCCAACGGCGGCAGCATCATCACCCTGACCTATCTGGGCGGCGAACGCGTTATCCCCGGTTACAACGTGATGGGCCTTTGCAAAGCGGCGCTCGAATCTTCGGTGGGATACCTCGCCAATGAATTGGGTCAAAAGAAAATTCGCGTCAACGCCCTCAGTGCCGGTCCCATCAAGACGCTCAGTTCGTCGGCCGTGAAAGACTTCGATTCGATGCTCAGCATGTACGGTGCGATGGCTCCGCTACGCCGCAACGTCGACGTGGAAGAGGTCGGCAAAACGGGTCTGTATCTGCTGAGCGATATGTCGAGCGGAGTCACCGGCGAGACCCTGCACGTCGACAGCGGCTACCACGTCATGGGAGCACCACCGGCCGACGCCAAGTTCTAATCAATCGAGTTTGCTCGGACGAGTTCGCCGGAACCTGACCAGCGGTGAATGCCCTGAGAACACGGGGCATTCACCAGGCGGTCCAGCCTCCATCCACCAGCAGGTTCTGGCCCGTGAGATAGCTGCCGGCATCGCTGATCAGCATCAGTAACGGTCCCTTCAGTTCGTGCGGCACGCCCATGCGGCCCATCGGGCTTTTCGTCCTGAGCCGTTCGACCATCGCTTGTGGAGCCTTCTCTGAGGGAAATGGACCAGGGCTGAGGCAGTTGACGCGGACCCGGTCTCTGGCCCAATAAGCCGCCAGATGGCGTGTCATGTGGACGATTCCACCTTTCAGTGTGTGGTACTGAACCGGACTGGCCACACAGATTCCCTCGTACGCATCGGGGTACGAACCGACCACGCCGTACATCGATCCGATCATTACGATCGAACCCGGTACGCCGCGTGCCACCACATGATCGTGTAGCCGACGAGCCAGCAGAAAATAGCCCGTTGCGTTTTGCAGATCTTTGTTAAAGGCCTCGGCCGTAACTGTTGTCAGATCGAGAGCATGGCCCTGTTGTCCATTATTGATCAAGAAGTCCACCTGGCCGGCCACCGTCACTGCCGCATCAAACCCCTCGTTTAATGATGCTTCTTCCATCTGATCGAGAACCACCGCATGATGCTTCACCCCACTCGGTGAAGGCAATTCCTCGATCACACGTTGAGCCCGGGCCTGGTCCCGGCTGCCGACCACGACGCTCGCACCGGCTTCCGCCAGAGCCCTGGAAAGCGACTGGCCGAGATGTCCCGAGCCGCCCGTGATCAAGGCCACACGACCCGTCAGATCGAACAGTTTTTGAATCGTGGGTTCTGTCATCGTAGTTTTCACTGCAAAGTGCTGGGTGGTGTGGTGATCGTTACTTAGCCCAACTGACGCTGCGCCTGAGCGACGATATCGACGCCGACTCGTTGGCTCCAGGCGGTCAAGAGTTGTTTGGTGATCGAACCCACCTGTCCGTCAGCGACGGGCAGTCCATTGAATTTGGTGGCCGGCATAATGCAGTAAGGGGTACTCGTGAAGAAGACCTCGTCGGCCGTATAGAGGTCATACGGTTGCAGCGGCATTTCACGCACGGGGATCTGCAGTTCCGCGGCCAATTCCAACGCGGTTTGTCGGCTGATCCCCGCCAGGCAATTGTCCGTCGACGGTGTTCGTAGCTGGCCGTCCATCACCGCGAAGACGTTGCCGCCTTTGTTCTCGGACACGTTCCCATGAATGTCGAGCAAAATGCATTGAGCGTCGGGATCGATCAACCGGGCTTCAGTATCAGCGAGCGTATAAGACAAGCGGCTGCGGTTTTTGATTCGGGCATCGAGCGACTGTGCCGGGATGGCCCGGCTGAGCGATGTCACCGCGTGGCAGCCTTCCGTGTAGTAACGAGCCCAACCCCGCAGATCCATGGGACTGGTAAAGATCATGATTGTTGCCGAGTTTTGCTGAGACACGCTAGGGCCCGGCTTCATCAACCCGCGCGAGATGTTGTGCACGATCCAGCAATCATCGTCCGGTCCCATGAACGACCGATTCGCATCGAGCACCTCCAACGTCACTCGCGTGAGTTCGACGGGCGAAAGCCCAGGATCGACGCGGGCGACCTTCAATGACCGAAACAGCCGCTTGATATGATCGTCTAGTCGGAATGGTTGGTGACGAAACGTGCGAGTCGATTCGGTCAAGCTGTCGCCCAGCATGACCGCACTATCGAAAATCGAGATCTTCGCCTCGGATTCGGGAACCATCTTGCCTGAGAGATAGACCCGCCGTTGCTGTGTCGTGTGTTCCATGAATCGAGGCGACCTCCGTTCTGTTTCGACAATTGACCAATTACATCAACCGACCGCGAGACGTCGCTGCCGAGACCTATGACTCCGGCAGCTCCAATACGACACCCACTGATTCCCCGGCACGAACCCGCGGAAACGTCCGTAACACCAGCACGATACCGGTCTGGGCCGATGTGATGGTGGCAGGTGCGCCACCGTCCAATGGAAAGATGGTGCCCAGCGGATCGCCCTGCCGAATCGATTGGCCGAGCTGCGCGCAGGTTTCAAAATAGCCCGTCAGCGGTGACGGATGACAGACCTGCAGATGACCGGAATCGGGTTCGGGATCTTCGAGGAAATGTGCCACGCAACTGGCCGGAAGTTCCCGATTCAGCATGCCGAAGACACTCATCACATTCAGACAGCCCTCGACATAGGCCTCGACACCGGCCGGGTCACAGGTGGCCGAACCAAGGTACTCGCAATAGATCGCGGGGACATTCGCGTCGCGTGCGACGGACAGCGACCGGCCTTCCAATTCTGGCGACGTGCCCCAGACCACAGGCAGGTTGAAGGCCCGCGCCATACGCCGCTGCATTTCCAGGACATCGGCCTTCTTATGCAACATATATCCTGCCAGCGGGTAGACGCACAGTTCGGTTCCGCCGGTATGCAGATCGATGTAGCCATCCGCCTGTTGAATCAATTCGCTCAGCGCCCATGCCGTTCGTTCGGTCACGCTGCCTAGTGGCCGGCCCGGGCATGTTCGAGCCAGATCGAGGCCATCGTCGGCACAGCGATGTCCCCGCACAAACGCCGCTTCATTGACCACAGGAATCAGTGTGATCCGTCCGCGAAATGTCGCAATAGCCGCGGCGCGAGTCTCGAACAAGGTTCGCAAGCGGCGAATGGCGGCGACCGGTTCAAATTCGTCACCGTGCACGCCACCTGTGATCAGCAGGTGCGGGCGAGCCGCCGCGTCGCCAAATTCAAACGTGTGGAAGGGGGCTGTCATTGCGGCGTGCCTGCAGGAGTAATGATCTTTTCGGCCCCGCAATCCTTGAAGCGAAAACAGCCGTCGACAGGCAACACCGTCCCGGTGATGTAGTCGGCCTGGTCCGAGACAAGAAACGCCGCAACGTTACCAATCTCTTCCGGTAGCCCCAAGCGTCCCCAGGGTAGCTGCTTCCCCTCGTTGGCAATGGTTTCGTCCGAGAACGACACATGTTCGCCAGGAGTATCAATCCAGCCTGGTTCGATCGCATTCACATTGATGCGGTATGGTGCCAGTTCGACCGCGATCGATCTCATCAGATGATTCAGCCCGGCTTTCGCTGCGCCATACGGGGCGCACAGGCTGATCGGCATTTCGGCCTGAACGCTGGAAATGAAGACGATCTTTCCGCCGCCACCGCGAGCGACCATGTGACGGCCGACCAGTTGACTCATATGAAAACCGCTGGTCAGTGTGCCGTTAATGGTTCGCTCGAACTGTTCGGGCGGGTAGTCGAGAAACGCACCGCGGCGGCTGTAGGCGGGGTTACTGATCAGAATGTCGATGCGAGCGGTTCGTTCCAAGACTTGCTGCACCAGTTGTTCGCAACCGGCCCGCGCAAAGACGTCCGCTTCGATCGCGTGGCACGTTCGGCCCAGTGCTCGAATTTCGTCGGACGTCGTCTGCAGGTCTAAGCTGCCTGGACGATCATTGATGACGACATCGGCTCCCTGCCGCGCCAGTTGCATGGCGCAGCCTTTTCCGATGCCTCGACCTGCCCCCGTAATCAACGCCCACTTGCCAGCCAGAGTCATTTCACCGATCCTCGTTCGTTTTGTTCGAAGACCGCGGCCGACTCTTTCAGCATATTCATCACGGCGCCAAAATCGCCGCCGTGATTGAGCAATTGTCCACCTTGCTGCTGTCGTTTCTTCATGATCTCCGGCGTGCCCACGGGCGTGCCCCAAGCCTTCTTATGCCGTCGGCAACTTTCGGCGACGCGTTCAAAGGCACTCTCCAGCGTCATGCCGCCCGTCTCGTGCTTTAGCCTGAGACCCAGGTCGCCCGGTCCGACAAACAGCCCATCCACTCCGGGGATGGCGGCGATCGCATCGACGTTTTGTACGGCCAGTGGCGTTTCGATCTGTACGACCAGAAACGTTTCTTCGTTCGCTTCCTGCACAAAAGAGTCGCCATCGCCGAGATAGTAATCGGCATCGAGACCCGCACCGTCCAGGCCGCGATCGCCCAGCGGAGGAAACTTAACCGCATCGGCCAGCATTTGGGCTTTCTCGGGTGTGCTGACGTGGGGGATCATGAGTCCGGTCGCGCCATCCTCCAGGTAGCGGTAGAGTCGCGTTTTCTCGATCGTCGCCGGTCGCACCATGATGTCGATGTCGTGCAGATGCGAATGAGCCAATAGTGTCTGGACTTCGCGATCCGAGAAGTTGCGATGTTCCAGATCGAGCCAGATACAGTCGAACCCGAAATGAGCCGCATGCTTGATGAAGAACGGCATGAAGTGGCCCAGGGCACACATCCGGACCATTTGGTTCTGGCGAATACGAGCGAGCGTCTTGCTTTTTCTCATGGCGAAGTCGTTCCTGACAGGGTGGGTAAGTGAGCGGTCAACATGGCGGTTGTAGTCAGCGGATTACTGAATCCTCAGCAGCGATTTTCGGGTGCGAATAAACAAGGCCCCATCGGCGATCGCGGGTGTGCCGAGAATCGATTCGCCCATATCGTTCACCGCCAAAACATCCAATTGGGGCGCGTCACGCAGGACGACGATATTGCCGTTCTCGCCAGCGATATAGATCTTTCCATCTCCGTACACGGGCGAAGCAAAATAATCACCGGCGTTACTGATCCGGGCCGGACCGAACAGCGGTTTACCGGCGGTCGCTTCAAAGCAGGTCGCGATGCCACCCGATTTGATCAGCAGCATGTGATCGTTGACGATCAGGGGCGAGACGATGTGGTCGGTATGTTTGGTAGGATGCTTCCATAAGACATGGGTCTTCGTGACATCGCCCCGCCCCCCGCCCTTCACCGCCAGAATGAATTCGTCCTCCGCTACCTTGGCATCGTACGCCGCGCCGGCCTCGTTGCCCGGGGGCAAAAACGCAATATCCAGTTCGCGTCCTTCGAGCACACCGTCCTGATTCAGATCGCCGCGGTCGAACGTTTTCGCGTAAAAGGCATCGGGCACGGGACGCTTGCCGAAGAATTTTTGCACCTCGTCCTTGGTGACTTTGTCGTCGCTGTTGCCGGTGTCGGCTCGGTCGATTGAGGCCAGCCACTGACTGGCGATGCCTTTACTTTGTAGCGACACATAGACGATGCCTTTGTGACTGACGGGAGTCGTCTTGATGTTCCGCAGCAGCGTGCGGGCGTACCACAACCGCTGACCGGTCGCCGGATCGTAGCCAATCAATAAACCTGTTCCGGCAACGACAATCTCATCGCCCGTGGGGGTCTCGCAAATCACGGGGTGGGAATAATTGACCGCCATGTCATTGCGGTCGTCCTTCCAACGAATCTTGCCCGTGCGTTTGTCGAAGGCATACAGGGCCGGGTGCAGATCATCGTCCTGGCAGAACAGTACCAGGTCTTTGTAAAGCACGGGCGACATGCCCGCGCCCCATTTAAAAATGAAATAGGGGACTGGCAACGGTTGCTGCCAAACATCGACGCCTGTTTTGGCATCGAGACCGACCATGCCCAGCGTGCTGAAATAGAAGTAGACCCGTTCCGCATCGGCGGCAGGGGTGGTTCCGGCATGACTGTTGGTGCTATGGATTTCGTCCGCGTCGCCGATCGGCCAAGACCGCGTCCAGAGTTTCTCGCCCGACGCGGCATCGAAGGCAACCAGTCCCACTGTCTGATCGTCGATCATCGTCGAGGTAAACACACGACCGTCGGCAATCACCGGACAGCCGATGCCATCACCGAGCGTCGCGGACCACTTGACGTTTTCCGTATTGGAAAACGTGATGGGAAGTTTTGCTGTGGTCGGCGAATAGCCCGAGCAATTGGGCCCCCGAAACTGAGGCCAATCGTCGGCGAACACAGGTGCTGCCAACAAGACCATCAAACCGGCGAGTGTCCTCCGCATCATCACATCGCTCCTCGCAAACAGAGGCGGAACATCAATCCTTGGTTATTGTGACATCGACGCCGTACGGAAAACAGTCAATCCCCCGACGGACATCGTACGTCCGATGTTTTCTGGTCACCGTTCCACCCCGTCGAAAAACGAGCCCCATCTGGTTACGGCTCGTGATTGTTCTATTTATTGACCGCTCTTGAGCGCCGCGATGATGTCAGCCAGTTGCTGTCGATCGAGATCTTTTTCCAACCCTTCAGGCATCAGAGAAATTCCATTCGAGACGAGTTCGTCGAGTGTGTCGCGCAGGACCACATCTTCCTTGGCTTCCGCTCGCTTCAGTGTCAGGCTGGCCCCGGTTTCGGCCGAGATGATGCCCGTGTGGATTCGTCCCTGCTTCGTCACCGCGGTGTAGGTTTGAAAGTTGGGCTGAGCTTCCCGGTTCGGATCGAGAATCGCCACCAGCAGGTCGGCAGGCGATTTGTTCTGCACACTGACAAAGTCAGGGCCAACCTGATGCCCAGTGGTCCCCACACGATGACATTGCAGGCAAGTCTTCGCCCACAGCAGGCGACCGCGTGCCGCATCACCCGTCAGCTCCAATGCGGGTTGATAATTGGCGACGACCTCTTTGCGATTACTGGGGGCATCGGCCAATATCTGCTTCGCTCGATCGCGCACCGGCAATTGAGGATGATTCAACAGCAACTGCCGTTTGTCTCGTTCGATCTCACCCGGCTTGACTGCGGCACTCTCCACAGCGGCGAGCAGCGCCAGTGCACCATCGGCGGTTTGCACCAGATTATCCACGACTTCGCGCCGCGTGCCCGGGCCCAGACTTTTCCACGATTCGATCATCAATCCAAACGCCGTGGCCGTACCTTGCGTGGCCAGTGATTTCACGGCGGCTTGCTGCAAATCGGGTGTGGTTTGAGGCGTGAACAGTTCGCCCAATGTCCGTGTGGCCAAGCCCCCCTCGGCCAGGGCCAGCAATTTGACGGCCGCAAGTCGATCTGCGTCCGTCGCCGCCGGATCGAGTGCCACTTTGCTTTGTCGTTCAAAAAATCGAGCGAGTGAATCCGCGATCGTGGCCCGGGATTTCGCACTCTCCAGCGTTTTGGCGATCGTCGATCCGCGCCGCCTGAGACCTTCACCCAGCGCGAGCAACACGGGCACCCGCGTGGCATCGGGAATCGAACTGCCGACCAGCAGTTCCAGCAGTCGGATACTATCGGCCGGATCCGCTGCGGAACCAATCAGTCGAGCGATGTCGACCAGCAACGGCCGGACCGGTTCGGTCTCTCCAGCTAACAGCTCGGCGGCGATGGCCGCCATCTGAGCGTGACTGGACGAGAGCCACGCGATCCGCAAATCGGGATCGCCGGCCGCTTGTCGGGCGATGGCATTCAATCCCTGAACGGCGAATGGAGCGGGAAATTCCCCCAGTGTGAACGCCAACTGCCAGCGAACACGGACTGCGGGATCCTGGGCGAGTGCCAGCGCCGCGTGAGCGACATTGGGCGAGGCGGGCACGAATTCGGGTGCCAGTCGCAGGGCCTGTTCACGCAGATGTTCGTCCGGGTCGAGCAACGTGGCTTCGACGTCACCCGCGTTCAAGGCTTTCAAGCCGTGCAGCGTCCAGAGCGCGTGCAATCGAGTTTGCGGCGACGGGGAAGGCGACTTGTTGGCGAGTACGCCTCGCAGCAGTTGACGCAGCGGCTCGGCGGCGGCTTGATCGTTGCGTTCCACCAACAATCGCTGGGCCGTGTCGCGGATCCAGCCATGCGGCGATCCCAGTTGCGACACCAGGTCCGCTGTCGACACGAGATCCAATCTTGGAGGCGGGGTTCGATGATAGTTGGGTGGGATCATGCGCCAGATGCGACCGCGATCGTGTCCGCTTTCCAGGTCGACCATCGCTTTGATGTCGTCGGGCAGTGAGGCAGGATGTTCGATCGTTTCGCGATACATGTCCAGGACGTACAACGTTCCGTCCGGGGCATTCACGAAATTCACCGGACGAAACCAGTTGTCGGTCGACGTCAGAAACTCCACATCGGTATCCGCCCGCTGAGCGACGAAGCTGATGCCGTTGGGCGTCAGCGTTTTTCGGTGGACGAGGTTGCCTCCGCAATCGCCGATGAAGGCGTTCCCCTGAAACTCGGGCGGGTAAACGCCACCGCGATAGATCGTCACGCCAGTGGCCGAGGTAAAGAAGCCGATCGGCACCAGTTCGGTCGGCGGCAGTCGCTTGATCATTTCGGGATCGGCCGCGCGGCGAGCGGTTCGCACCAGACGCCACGGTTCGGCAGGACTCGTCCGAAACACGACTGCGGCTGCACCCTCTTTCGCGATCGAACGAATCGTGTCCGGGATCGCCAGCAACGGATTGCGTTCCAGATAATTCAGCGGCCACACGACCTGGACAATATGATTGCTGTTCGAGCAGATGAAGCGATTGCCCCAGTCATCAATCGTGTGCCCGAATTGCTGGCCACCCGAGACCATCGTCAATTGGCGAGTCTTCGGGTCGAGTCGCAGATCGCGTCG
>CAIQIR010000106.1 GCA_903871875.1 uncultured Schlesneria sp. | reverse complement strand
TGGCACGCGGTGCCTGATCGCCCGCCGGCTGGTCGAACGGGGTGTTCGATTCGTGCAGTTGTTCTTGGGAGGGCAGCCTTGGGACATGCATCAATCGATTCGAACCCAGATGCCCGCCGTCTGTGGTCGAACCGATCAGCCTGCAGCCGCCCTGGTCAAGGACCTGAAACAACGAGGAATGCTCGATTCCACAATCGTGCATTGGGGCGGAGAAATCGGTCGCTTGCCCGTCAGCGAGGGAGACCTTAATGACTCGGGTGGACGAGACCATAACGGCCAAGGATTCTCGATCTGGTTGGCTGGCGGTGGATTCAAACCAGGCCTGGCCTATGGCGAGACCGACGAAGTGGGACATCGAGCGACTGTGAATGTCGTCACGCCCAATGACTTCCAGGCGACTATTCTGCATCAATTGGGCATCGATCATTCGAAACTGTTGTATCAGTTCAATGGTCGAGAGCAACAAATCACTGATGGCCGAACAGCTCGAGTCGTCACGGATATTTTGACCGGTTGATTGTAAAGTCGCTCCGCCAGGATCGCCGTTCAATCGAGGCAGTCGGCCCCGCCGAAAAAGCCAAATGGGGAATCTGAACGACCTGATTCTATCGTCGCTTCGAGCACGTTTACGCGCCGTCCGCGGAATTAACCTGATGCAGAAATCCCTTTCAAATCGGCTCGAATCGATTCGTAGGTCGCATTAAACGCGAGCGCGGCGGGATCTGGACTGACACCCCAACGCTCACAAGCCGCCCGATAAATGTCGGGCCACCAGTTTCGATGCTGAGTCAAACCGTTCTCGCGATCCGAACTCCAATGGCTCAGGACATGAGACCAACAGCGGTCGCCGTAAGACATCGCTTCGTTGAGATCCTTAAATTCTTTTACATACCACTCGCGGCCGATCTGGGCATGCAAGACTTCGTCGGCCCAGTCGAAATCCTGAAACAGTCCAGCGAGCGGAATCCCCGAATGTTGTCCCACTTCCCATTCATACCGCTTACCCATGCGCGGCATTAAACCCTGTTCGATAAAAAACAGCACCGCGTGACGTTCCCAAGGTTCCAGTTGTGTATTCAGATTTCTGGACCAGGTGAAGCTGATCGGTATTCGCGTCCAGTCAAGACCCAGATGCACGAATCCGACTTCGCCCAGCATTGCGTGACGCGCTTCGTCCCACAGCTGACGGGTCATGTCACGATAGTACTTCCAAGGCTTGCCGGCGGTCTGATGCAGAATACTGGCCATCATTTCAGGCACATCGATTTCTCGCAGCCGCTTATAAAGCAGCATGAGGACTTTGTCGCGGGTCGCAAACTGTTCGTCGTAGAGAAAGGCTTCGGGATTCACACCCGCGTTGAACGAGTCTTGAAAACGGGCGTCACGTTTCGGAACGGGATCGTATTGAAACGGTGTCACGGAAAATTGAGGACTCGGCGGCGACAAATCGGTTGTCGCTTGAGCAAGAGCGGCTATGGGCACTTGTGACTGTCGTTCGTCGTCCCCAAGCGGCGACCAAACTTTGGATTGAACGAGTTTTCCGGAACCGCCGGCGCGCAGCAAGCATTCGTCCAGCAACTTCCGCCACGTGGCTAATCGTTCGCGGGTCGTTGGATCAATTAGACACTCAACAGCACGTCGACCGAACGCGACAATGTCGTCCATTTCCAAAAGACAAAAACGCGTTACCCGGACCGATGGTGCGTCGGCAAGCGGATTTGTCGTCGTCGAGTACCTCTTCAACGATTCGATCACTGCGGGAACGATGACCTCGTACAATCCCAGCACCAATTCCGCCTGGCCTGGCGAACAAAGGACTTCATCGCAGAGAAGTTTGAGAGACGCATCCGGCACGACTTCCAGGCCCAGCGGCGGCTCACGCAATTCCCCGATCCGCTGGCGAAAGGCCGAAGCATGTTCCGCACAAAGGAAGGCATGCAGACTGAAAGCGGTTTTCAATTCGTAGACAGGTTCGGCGGTAATTCGAGCCGTAAAGATTTCGTGCAGCCGAACCAGCAGATAGTGGTGTCGTTTCATCCAGGCGACACAGTGCTCCACGGATAAGGCGGACCGCTGGGCGTCCTCGAATGTGCAAAGTCCGGCGAGAGGCGGTAGGCCTTGCCAGGAAGGTCTGTCGATCATCAAATTCCCCGAATGAAACTGCAATCGGTCCGGTGAAAGCATACCTCATCCACTCGCAAAAACCGTGTCGGATTTGGGTGATGGTAGCCGGCCCGTTTCGCTTCGACGACGTCACGGCGTTCCTGTTCCTATCTTTCCAAAATTCTCACCGCGGCGGTTCCCTGTCGGGACCATTCGATACTTTGCGCAGCAACTTGCCAACCGCGAAAGCTAATCATTGAAGCCGGTCGGGCGACGCGTGATCACAATCGATCGTACAATTTGGTCAAACCGAGCGAGTTCCTCCTCACGGTTTGTCTTGCAGGACAAATCAAGCAGATTGGGTCCGCTGCGCACAAAAACGTGTCGTGAGATCACATTTTGTTCTTTATCCCAGTATTCGAATTCGGCGACATCGAGCGGCCCAATTTGAAAAAAGTGAACCGGTCGTCGCATTTCGACCGTGGGACGTCGCGTGTAGGACTGCTGGATGTCCAGAATCTTTGCGACGACGTTGGGAAGCGAGCGAAAATAGATCGGACCGCCCATCAGTTGCACGACGGTGGACGGATCGCCCAAGCCGGACCGTTGCTCGGCCACCGACGACCGCATTCGAAAGAACACCGCGGGCTGTCCGATGTGTAAACGCTGATCGACCGTCGACCGGCTTTTCGAATTCGAACCTCTCTCCGCGACTCGTTGGCTGGCGACCGGTTGCAAATTCGTTTCCCAATTTGGCAACACGTCAAAAGAAATACCCAAGCTATCATGCACAAATCGTCCGTTCTCAATGCGCCCCGGTTTCAACAATTCCAGATCAGTGTTGAATTCACGACTCGCTTCGATGGACAGGGACGATGTGATGGCGAACAGCAGGGCGAAGTTCAGGACTTTTTGCCAAAACTTGATCTCGGAACTGGCTAGCCAGGCAAATCCCGCGAGCAACAGCCCAGACCAGATTGCAAAGATCTTCACCGCATTTTCGGTCGCGGTTCTTGATGGCCAATCGATGTGATACCAGCACTCGGCGAACAGAAACAGCGCCATACCGACATTGAAGAGGATCGCCCAAAGGTGATCGTTACGAGGACTCGATGGGGACGCCGACTTCGCGTTTTCACTGGCAGGAACAGTGGACGACATAGGTGCGACTTTCAGACCAGCTTCTTCTTGACCGACCAAATGAATCCGTCGTACCAAAAGTGCAGGATTGAAGTCGTCAAGACAACGCTCGTCATCCATGCTCCCGTGGCATAATAGCCGGCCCACAAGCCAAAGAGAAAACAGATGGTGACCGTCCAGACCAAGGCCATGAATTTTCCAAACGAAAAATTCTGCAGACGGAACAGCCGCGTGATGTTCTTGTGTTCCATGAACCAGACAATGGCGAAGTACTGTAGCGCATGAAAGAAGTTCATGATCCAAAAGGCGTCAACGAACGACCGGAAGCCCCAGACATAGATCGAGACAGCCCCTGTGATGGTTAGCAACCAGACTTTCTGCCACGAGATCTGATAGCCCTGCTGCTGCAGTAAGTAGTACGAATAGAGGTAGTAGATCAGGAACGGGACAGCGATGGATAGAACAACCGCCGCAAGATAACCCTGGTGTGTCGTGAGAAAATCGGGAGCCTTCCGTAACAGCAAATCGCTGACCAGACTGTCATCGGTCGCGAGAAATTGCAGCGGCGCCTGACTCAGTCGAATGTGATTGATGAAGTGCACCCCGGCCAGGACGGGACCGGTGTAAAGTATCAGGTTCATCCAATAATCGAGACGACGTCCGGCAACCGGATTGTTTTTCCGTTTCGCGTCATAGATTCGTCCAAAGCCGAAGGTTTGCAAGCTGGAATGGTAGACGTCCCACCAAATCACGATGACGCCCACCAAGCCCGCCACCCAGACCGAAAGTCCGCAAGCCAACAGCAGGACGAGAGGGACGACGGTAAAACGAAGTGGATATTCCCGAAAAATATTGGCGTTGGCGTGACTGCGGAAGAAGACGAGAAACAGATGCGCGGTTGTAAATGCCGCAATAAAGACAAAACGCAGGTCCAATTTCTCTTCACGAATGGGAAACAGGAAAGCGGATTCGGGAAGGGAAAACAGCGCGGCCGAAAGTAGCAGAGTGAAAAGAGGGCACCCAATGATCAACATGGAATCGTAAACGGGTCCGATGATAAAACCCGAATTCGACGGCTCTTTAACCGGCACCGCGGTGCCTGAAGCCATACTCATTACTATCTCCAGCCATGCACGATTCGACCGGCCAGCCTTAACCCGTGGAGGTCAAAAGTTCAGCTTACGCTCTGGGATTTCCCCACACAACAGGATTCTGCCGAGCTACTGACCGGCATGAAAAGACTGATCGATGGAAGGCGGACAAAGAGCCACACATCCATTTCTCACGTTCTATTCGCGTCGAATTTGGGTTGTCACCGAATAATCATGCCCATAGGCGTTGAATTGAATTTCGCCATAAAGGGCCACATGCCCGGCTGGGGGTTTGGGAACGACTCCGAGGAATGAACCATTGGTTTCCGGAATCGGTCCCGAAGTCCACTTGGATTCACGGAAATCCTTCGTTCCCGAAGTCGCCATCCACAGTCGAACCGCCTTCGGAGCTGTTTTGGATTGGATTTTTAAGCGGTACGAATCCCCTTCGGTTTCATGTTTCCATTCCGCGGTCGGCATCATTTTTCCCTCGGCAGCGTGCTGAAAGAACACCGCCATCGTCGTTAATGCTCCTTCCCGACTGCCAGGACCACCGTCCAAACCATGTCCGGCATTCGGCACGTAACGAATTGATTTCGGACCTTCCAGATCGTCCCAATAGAGATTCAAGGCGTCGACCGTCCAGTACCGATCGTTGGTGCCATTGATGATCAATTTGGGCAGAGTCAGATTCGCCCGATATGACCAGGGGTCGATCCACTGACCCAACTGAACACGCTTTTCGTCTTGATTGCTTTGATCGAGCAACCCTTTCCGCTCGTAGTCTTCGATCTGTTCGCTGTACTGGCCCCATGTTTCGATCTGGTACTTGTTCTGTTTGGGCATATTCAACGTGTCAATCACCATCGGAGCAATCCCAATCACTCGCTTGTCCGAGGCACCGGTTAACCAGGTTGTCCAACCGCGTTTGGAACCCCCGGTCACAACGAAACCATTGACCGTCGAACCCCATTCCTTCACTGCCAGCTGCTCAATGCAGTCCATCGCGCGAACGGCACTCTTGACCATCGGAAACAATAACGGCCAGCGTTTATCACCGGTCGCCAGGTAAAACAGGAATGTGTCGGTGATCAAATCGTCTTCGGTACGGCCACCGAGCAATGGCTGATTTGGAACTTGATGGAGATAGGCGACCCGCGACCCGCAGAGTTGCGCCAACCCCATCGCCATCTGGCGGTCACGTTCATTCGGTTTGTTCAAGTTCGCGCCCCCTGCAATAAACAGGAGCACGTGGTCTTTGTGCTTGAGCAATTTTGGTTCGTAAACCATCAGGACGTGCTTCCACGTCATGTTCATCCATGCTTGGGATGTCAGTTCAATGTCGTAGATTCGACCCGCGTCACTGTCGACCTTCTCGTTCAGCTTCCATCCAAACTCTTTATCGGGCTGGGCCAAATAGTCAAATAGTGGCGATATCGCCGGTGCGGACGGCGATTGCGCGAATGAGACCGACGAACAGACAAGAAAGAGACTGAAAAACCCAATGGTACGGCGCATATACAAGCTCATAGGGCATCTTTACTGCGAGAGAATCAATCGGCCAAAACCAGCGTAAGAAAATGAAATTGTCGCCGGGACACCGTCAGATACCATGCGGCAACGAGCTGACGTTTCAGGGGAACAAGCATCTTACCAAAATTAAAGAGAAAGTCGCAGAACAAGACGACGAAAGCCTTCCGCACTAAGTCATTACGTTTCGACTTAGCGACTTGATCCTGACTGATTGATGGAAGTTGCTGCTGGTCTTGTTTCCAAATAAGGCCGATGGTCTTTGAAAAGTTGCAGCCGCCCACGAATCGCGGCCGCATAGGCGACCTGCCGCTCGTTTTCGGCTCGTTGAATGGCCAGCTGGGCTGTCACAATGGCTTGTTCAAATTGAGCATTGGCGGCGTAAGCAATGGCCAGAACATCGAGACACCCTGGTTGTCGCCCGCCTGTAATGAAGTTGGCCTCTTCCGCCATACAGACAGCCTTGAAGCGATCATTTTGGCCCGACTCTGGTGATGTCGACAACTTCCAAGCGGTTCGTAGTGCTCCTTCAGGCCAATTGGGCAATTGCCGAAGAGCGGCTTGGCGAACCTCGTCAGATTCCTTTGAACGTCCGGCTTTCGCCAGCGCGTGTGCCAGACAAAATCGCAATGGAACGACCTGGGGGGCCAATTGTGTCACGCGACGATAGCCGTTGGCCGCCTCGTCCCATCGCCCCAGAGCGGCGAGTGATTCACTGCGATGAAGATATAACTCGGATTCTGGAATTCTCTCGTCCGGTTGATACTCGACGAGTTTGTCGAGAGCCCGAAGTGACGTTTCAAATTCGCCATGTTCGGCCAAAACGTCGGAAACGCGAGCTAAAAACTCGTGACTCGACCGATCCTCGATCTGAATCAGATCGTTCGCCAGCCGCAGTCCCTCGACCGAGTTGCCTTCCGCATAAGCGAAATTGCAAAGACTGAACAGCGCCGCACGATTCTGAGGATCCGACCGCAGTGCCTGCTGCCACAAGCTTTTCGTGTCCCGCCAAACCGAAATCTGTTTGACGGTCAGAAATCCACATCCCAACAGGAGGCCAGTGATCAGACAGGCCGAGGTGAGCGTCGCAGCTCGCGATTTTTTGACAAGATCGGCTACCCCCCAAACGACAGCGAGAAACAGGCCGATTTGTGGGAGATACATGTAACGATCAGCGTGTTGCTGAAAGCCGACCTGGATCAGGCCGCAGACAGGGACCAGCATCCCCAAAAACCAAAACCAACCGACCAACAAGAACGGCCTTTGAATTCGTTGCCAACAGGCGACGCCGGTCAAAACGACCAGTAACCCCAACGCAGCGGCAAATGCCAGAGGCGAGCTCACCGGAATGGGATAAAAATGGGACAACCGGGTCGGCCAAAAAGTCTGACCCAAATAGGCCGCACACCCCCGGACCGCATTTTCCACTCGACGTTCCAAAGGCAGCCCCGTCAAATAAATCAGCGCCTCTTTTTGGTAGACAACCGTCAAAACAGACACAATTGCCGCCAGACCCAGAAGTGGAACTTTCTCCAGCAGCAAGTTCCTGATTCGTCGCGATTCGCTTGCCAAAAAACGCAGGCGACCCAGCGGCCAATAGTCCAACAGCAGCAGCACACACGGCGTCGTTACGAGCATCGACTTCGAGCAAAGGCCCAATGCAAGACAGATCGCCACGATCAGATAGCGGAGAACAGAAGGCGTTCGCACGTAATAAGCGTAAGCAATCAGCGTCAGGAAAAAGAAGAACCCGCTCAGCACATCTTTTCGCTCGGAGATCCAGGCCACCGATTCCACGCGTAACGGATGAACGGCAAACAAGGCCGCGACAATCAGACTTTTCCAGGGGCAACCCGTCAGTAACCAAATGGCGTAAAAGGCCAGTGCCACATTGACCGCATGAATCACGATGGCCGTGCGATGAAACCCTACCGGCCCCGTGCCGAATAGCTGGGCATCCAATTGTAGAGACATCATGGTCAACGGGTGCCAATTGCCACACACTCGCGCCGTCGTCGCCCAGAGAAGACCTGCTGGGCGAAGACCGTTAAGAACCTGCGGTTCGCGGTAAACGTACTGATTGTCGTCCCAGACTACGAAGTCGTTGCTGCAAGCTGAGGAATAAACGGCAACAGTCAACCCGGAAAGAACCAGAGCAAGCACGAAGAAGATTTTCCAGCGGCGATCATTTGGTAAAACGACCGTCAATTGGCTCATTTCATCGTTCGATTCTGCAGAAACAGCGGAACGGCCTTGTTTGGCCACCTGATACGCTGATCAACGAGCATTTTGAGAATTCAGCGCAGAGTCGGATCCGTCCATATTACCAACGTTCACCGAACGAGAGCCGCCCTGTGGGACAAGGTACCATTCTTAGTGAGGCGGCTCAACGAACATTCCAGGCCGTCGGCAGTAACCACTCACACAATGAACAACCACAATCGTTGATCTAATCGATCAGCCACAAATCGAACCAGTTCAGCCCGCCGTGCCTACCAAAATTCAAAAACGGCACCAGGAATAACGACCTTCCCGAGCCAATCTACCAATCGGACATTTTGGCGAGCGAGTTCGACGCTCACCGCTCGTAAAAATTGTTTCTGCGGTCATTGACCGCAGAAACAATTCAACCAGTTCAACTTATTTCGTCTTCAAATCAACCGTATCAAGCGCCAGCGGCTTTCCCGCTTCCGCGGTAAACTTCAGCGGAGAATCCTTCGCAGAAGCATACTTGCCGTGCAATCGATCGCTCTCGACTTCCTCTTCCCGCGTGACTCTCTTCTTGGTGAAAGTTGACACAGGAGGCCACAAGAAAGTGACCGCGTATTCCCCCAACGGAAGACCATCCCCAACCTCGTAGGTGGTGAACGTGAATTTTCCATTTTCATCCGTCGTTGCGTTCAGAATTTTTTTATCTGCCGCCCCCGCTCCCTGCGGGACGCAGGTCAGGACCACGCCGGCTTCCGGATTCCCGTCGACAGTCACTTCCCCCTTAACCGGCACCACAGGCACTTTTGTAATTTTGGGACCAGCTTGTTTCTCTCCACACCCTGCAGTGAAACAACAGATCGCACAAACCAACGCGAAACCACTTAATCTCTGCACCAACATATGCCGACTCCAACAGTCAAATTCTGTTTGAAACCACCGCACCCAGTTGCGGTATCAATGTCACTTTGACATTTCGTCAAACTAAGAACTCCGGCACATCGCGCTGCGGATGTGCCGGAGAATTAACATCATCAACTGATTCTTAACTCTGAACAAAACCGTCCAGAGGAAGACTCGGCACGATCTTAGAACTGAAGATTATTCGTTTCTTGACCGTCACGACTGCAAGCCGATGCAAATGTATTCGCATCAACGTTGGCACTGATGAAGTGGACCGTTCCGTCGCCCATCAAAGCATGGCCGCCACCCGCGTGGAAGGCGTAAATACCCGAGCCGGTGATGTTTGAGCAATTGACGACACAACTACCGCCGTTTTTACCAACATCGGTACCATTCGCCAGAACGCCGTGCGTCCATTCACAGTTGGCGGTATCAGCCCAACCACCACCACCGACAACAGCCATCGAAATCACATTGCCGCCAGCACCGCCCATACCCGAAAGGGTCGACGTAATGTTGATCACTTGACCATTTACCCAAACATTGTTGCGACCCGCCTTTTCATACAGGGCGAACGTGTTGGACAAACCGTCGGTGCATTTTGCGATTGTGTAGGAACAATCTTGAGCTTTCGTGCCGAGAGACGCTTTGATAAGTCCAGCAGTGGTGGAATAAACCGCGTCAACACGGGCGGAAACTGTGGCATCGGCAAAGATTCCACCTCGGTCAGCACCGGCCGGCTCATCCGCATCCAACGTCGTCTGCAGATAACCTTCGCTGAAGCAATAATCGGCAATCCCTTCGTTGAAATTGATCGGCCCCCCCGACATGCCGACGCCGAGGATCTGAGTCATCGCCCCGGAGTCGATGAAGATGTTGTTGAAATTACCGCTGGTGTTAGGAATCGGTGTCTGACCATTAACCAACTGGTAGTAAGCCGAAACCGGATTCCCACCGGTAGCCGAAGGGCAACGCCAGGCAGCAATGTTGGTTTGCACCAACGAGGCATTGTTGATGGGGGTCGTCGAGGTATCCCAAGCAGCAAGATTTTGATTGTATTGATTGTAAATGTTGCCCTGATCGATGTAGGGCAGCAGCGCCACACCACCGTTTGTGGTTCCGCAAATTGTCGTTGGCGAAGCCACAGACAACGTGAAGGCAACGTTGATCGGGAACATCCCGTAGGTGCTCTCGTAGTTGTACAGAGCCAAACCAATTTGCTTCAGATTGTTTTTGCATTGTGTGCGTCGAGCCGCTTCGCGTGCTTGCTGAACAGCGGGCAACAACAGAGCAATCAGCACGGCGATGATCGCAATCACCACCAGCAATTCGATCAGCGTAAAACCTCGTTTTCGCGCCAAACCAGCCTGTTTCGTCATCGTAACTCCTCCAGAAATAAAGGAACCTCAAAACCAAAAAACAAAAGTCAAAAGCCCGTGAAACGTAGATGCACTAGAAACGTGCGAAGATCCATTGGAAAAAAGAAGGGAGCGACTATCGCGAACTGGATGTTCACTACCTATGTTGCCAACCGAAAAGATCTGCGCCAAGTAGAAAACGAGAAAATGCCCGTGAAATTCAGAAAGAAATTCGCCCAGCGACTCACAACAAACCATGCCCATAAAATGACTTAAAGAGAACAACCACACCCACAGAACTGCGGGAAGCAACTCTCTAAGCAATGTTCGAAATCGAACGAAAATCGGTGATGTTTTGTTTATTCGTTACACCAGCAGTGACAGTGCAACCAAGACGTCCAGCAGGGACAGACACCTGCTGTTGATGGACGTCTTTCGAGTGTACCATCTGATAATCATCCCGGTTTCAGGATATGAACTTTTCCTTGGCAAAATCGGCAGGCCACTTTGAAACCAAGATATTTTTTGGCGAATCGCAGTGTTTCTTCGCAATGTGGGCACTGGGCATATGAGTCCGCCTCGAGCGCTGCGGGGCTGTTGGGATCGAGACGAAAATCGGCCGAACAGAACTTACACTGCACCCGTTGACCGAGGTATTTTCGATTGATCTTCAATTCTTGATGGCAGCTCGCGCAATCTACGAACAGCCCGACGGGGGTAATTTCGACCAAACTTTCGACCTCCTGAAGGGGGACGAACCGCGGAATCTCGACGCTATCTTTTTCCAATTCCTGATTCAGCAACATTCGACAAGCGCGACAATGAATCATGTTGGGCGGCATCTCGTCGCCACATTGCGGGCAGGGACCGCCTGGCCAAGCGGGCATGTCTTTTTTCCTCAGCAACAAACGGGATTCGTGAATTGAATAGGAAAGAACCAATTCGTTCGCACGATTCCCGCTCCGCTCCTCAAGGTTCGCGGCAACGGAAATCGAGAAACAAACGCAGTCCAAACGCCCGTTGGCCACGGCGGGCATGGAAAAACACGGTTCTCCGTGAGGCTTCACAACATTTCCTGAAGCCGATCAACCGTAGATCGGTTCTGACACTCACTTTCATCACTTTACCCGACTCATCGACACTGTACAGCTTTTTATATTCGTAAACCGTTTTTTATATTCCTAAATTGACGAGCCTCGAAGGTTTTTCATCCCAGAAAGTCCAGCCAGCCTGGCCCGGGCAAATTGAGTCTTCAGATGACGGCGTCAAGAATCTCCGCACGCAAAAGCCGCCACATTTCAACCACATCCAAACGGACCGTGGAGCCGATCGATGAATCGACCGCAGAGCAGACGCGATCGATCGCCGCACGGAATTCTCTCGATCAAATCAACTGTCACAGGGCTTTTCCGCATCTGACGCCGAGCGTCAGATGGCCTGTGTTACGCTGCACGACGCGACGAAGCGACTTCTGTGGTCGTGTCGACCGACGAGGGCCGGCGTTTCTTCCGTCGAAAGTGGTTCATCAAATCGAGCACAGCGGGTGCCAGCCACTTGGCGTTCCAGAGCAGGTGCGCCAGCAACCCAATGATCGGCAGCCGTTGGTTCCGATGAATGGCCCTGATCGTACGCGACGAGATCGCATCGACCGTGGTGCAGAGCCAGCCGGGTGGATGTGGGACCAATTTTCCCTCTTTCCCCGTGGCGCACTGCCGGTAAAGATTCGTGAGCACCGGACCCGGACACAGAGCCGTCACTCCCAGTCCGCGACGACCATATTCTGCTCGTAAGGCTTCCGTAAAACCGATTAGCCCAAACTTGCTCGTGTGGTACGCGGCGAAGCGTCCTCCGGCAACCAGTCCAGAAATACTGCACACATTGACGACATGAGCTTCGGGCCGTTCGAGCAAAGTCGGCAGTAGCTCCCGCGTGATCTGAATCGGGGCGAGAAGATTAATCCCCATCAGCCAATCCCACTGAGCCGCGGTCATCGAATGAGTGGGACCATAATAGGCCACGCCAGCATTGTTAACCAGAATGTCAATCGGTCCAAAATGTTCCAACAGACCAAGAACTGCCGCGGAAATTTCGTTCGGCCGTGTCAAATCCACCAGCGCCGAATCCGCTTGCACACCGATCGCACGGATCTCATCAACGACCGAGGCAAGACCGACTTCGTTCACATCCCATAGGAAAACATCGGCACCTTCGCGGGCCAGGGCGAGGGCGATCCCACGACCAATACCGGATGCGGCCCCCGTGACCAGCGCCTTCCGACCACGAATGACTTTCACGAGATCCCCCTCAATATTTTTTGACGCTCGCGACGTTAAATGAGGCATTCCTCAAAGTCAGCCTCCGCGGAGACAGGGCCTGACCCAGCCCGCCGTCACCGAATCACGACAGTAGCTTCAAAATGGCTTTCTTGAGGTAGTCATCCAGTTGGTCCCAATTGGTGATCATGCGGCTCACTTCGGGCGGCACATTTGACGGCGGTCCGGTCACCGGCGTCGAAGGGTTATTCGGCACAGAATTATTCGGCGGCGGATTGTTTGACGGTGAATTGTTGATCGGCACACTACCCGGCGCAGGTTCCATTCCGTGCGGATAATCAATCGGGCCCTCGGGACCATGCGCGGCATTCGAATAGATGAACTGGACGGGAACCGTACCACTGCCATCCGCCAGCGAAATTTCCTGGAAGACTTGCAGCAACTGCTTGGCTTCCGCGATGGGATAGTCGCCAATTTCGTTCCCGCTGTCCGAGGTCCAGCCGAGGACAGCCATCCCGTTGGGACTCGTGGCAGCATCATCGACATCCGTATCTGTCCGCGCTTCCTGCAGTTCATGATAGAACGTAGCGACGACGTTCTTCCAGTTCTGATCGAAGACAGGAATCCCGTTCGTACCACCGTTCGGCAGTCGCTCGGAATAGGCACCGACAGCGTAGTAGATCGTCTTACCATCAACATGTACGGAGCCGTGATACCCCCCGAGTCCTCCTGTCGAGTCTTCTGCGTCTTCCAGCGGGATGGCCTTGTTGGCCACTTTCTGTTGTGCACCACCGCTGGGGTCACCCAGAATCGTTCCCCGGGGCAGCATGAAGTTGAAGACGGTGTTCGGGAAGTCGCGGCCGTCAAAGGCGTGCTGACTGTAGAGATTCTGAACCTGGGCTTCGAGGTCGTTTTTCTGAACGGTCTTGGGTGTCCAACCATCCATGAAAAACGATCCCACGAATTGGCAACTCACCTTATTGTTGCCGAAATATTGCATGATCACGTTGTTCAGCTTCTGATCGGACATGGAGGCGGCCAGAGCCTTATCAATACTTTTCCAGTCATTGGGATCCCAGGCCGCTTTGCCACCCACGTAAACATTGGCGTAGATCAAGTCTTTAATCGTATGCCCACCACGAAAGCGCAGATCTTCCTGCGGCGAACCGGCCAAGCCCGTGGCTAACGCAGTATTACCAGCAAGCGCTGTCCTGCGGACGGCGGTCCGTTTGGCCTTCGCCCCCCCCGGTCCGGGCATCCGCACTTCACGATTCAGCAAGGGGTACGCACGACCATCGATTTGGCCCCCAGCACTAGCGAACATCGGGTAAGGACTGTTCCACCCGTTTCGAGACGTCTGAGCAGCCGCCATATTCGAGACCGCAGCCTGCGGAAGAATGACCGATTGACTCACGCCGGCCGGCTGCCCCAGTTGGGTTCCCGGTTGCGTAGCGATCGGTGCATTGTAGTAGGGCTGGGTATTGGCCGAAGGTGCGACATTCCCGCGATACGGCGAACGAAGCCCCATCGGATCGCTAGTGCAACCCAAGGAAAGTGACATTGTTAGCAGCAAAACAGTCGACGTCCGTGTCATGAATGCATCCTTCACGTGAACCATTCCTTCCGTGGAACGGCGGATTCGGCCGGTGAATATCAAAAGTCGGAATCCCTGAATAGGCGTCTTTTGCCGATCTCGGCCTTCCCCAACCCTGGCGTTTCACAATACGGGGTTTGGCGAACACAGGATGCAAGAGGGTACTGATCCTGTTGCCGTATCCTTTCACTGCTTGAAAGCAAAGGCTCCTCAACGGGCGGTGATCTCCCTATGCTGCCATGACCGGAAATCTCTCTGCCCCCCTTACACAGCAACTATTAAGGCCTTGCTCTGATGACCCACTGCGGCATTCTGAATCTCGACAAGCCACCCGGCATGACATCGCGCGATGTGGTCGATCGCGTCGTCCGGCTGGTTCGTCCGGCGAAGGTGGGCCATGCGGGGACGCTCGATCCGCTGGCAACGGGCGTGCTGGTGGTCTGTGTGGGGCATGCCACACGCCTGATCAACTTGATTCAAGAAGGCCGAAAACGGTACCTCGGACGATTTGTGCTGGGTCAACACAGTGACACTGATGACATCACCGGTAACGTCACGGCAGGAAGCGATTGGTCAAATCTGACCAAGGATCACCTGACAGCAATCTTGCCGGATTTCGTGGGCCAAATCTCACAGGTTCCCCCCCAGTTTTCGGCCGTCCATGTTCAAGGGCAGCGGGCCTACGACCTGGCCCGGCGTGGCGAGTCGGTCGAATTGACCGCTCGCCCCGTCGACGTCTACTCGTTGCGACTGAGCGAGTTTCGGCCACCGGAATTTGAACTGGAGATTGAATGCGGCAGTGGCACTTACATTCGATCGATCGGACGAGACTTGGGTTTGAAATTGGGCTGTGGGGTCGTCATGACACAACTGAGACGATTGTCCGTCGGAGCATTTGATGTGGCCACAGCGGTCTTGCCGGAAGTTCTGACGGTCGAAACGCTTGGCAACTACTTGCAGTCACCACTACGCGTGGTTTCGCACTTGCGGTCACGTTCACTGACGGACGACGAAGTCGTGGCAGTACGGTGTGGAAAAACCATCGCGATTGGCGAGGGTAATGATCTTCCGTCGAGTGACTTACTTACCGAATCGTGGCGACGCTCGGACACTCGAACGGCCCTTGTTGACCCTCTCGGGCAATTGCTGGGAATCGGCGAGATCGACGCTGTTTCGCAGCGAATCCAGCCGCGCATTGTCTTTCCCGCCGAATCGACCAACTGAACTCCATAATGGGTTGAAACGACCCGGCCGAGTCGAGAAGCCGAATTCACACAGCGGGCCGGAAACCGAACCCGATCGATCAAGAATTGGACGGTTCCAGAGCTGATACCGGCAGATCCTCTTCCACCGACACATCAAGATCGGAGGTGACCTGGTTGACGGTTCCTTCCAACACACGACGAACCCACGCTGGCTTATCAGCCGCGGAATCAACCGCACGAGGGCTGGGATCAAGGCCACGGATCGGCAATTCGGAATCCGGCAGCAGTTGAGGAGCCAACGACGGAATGCGATCTCGGTGCGCCATTCGCGGCGGCGACGGATGGCGTTCAACAAATCGAGGAGCCGGGGCCGGATTGCCAACATCTCCCAATTGGGTGGGATCGACCTTCGGGGCCAGCGGCTTGGAGGCCACGACGCGTGATCTCGAACTTCCGCGTTCCAACAACCGAGTTTGAGGCTCAGCTGGCGCGGACTGTTCCAGTGAATCAACGGACTTCGTTTCCGGTGCCGTCACCGGATCGGGAATCGGAATGGGTGTGGGTTGATTGACCGACTCGGGTGACGAGGTTTCCGGGGGTGCCGTGTCCGCAGTTTTGGATTGTGGAATCGCGGCAGACGATTCCGCAGCCTTCATCGGTTCGGGTGTGGATTTCAGCAACGCGCTCAAGGGAACATCGAGTTTCGATTCGGCAACCTGGGGATCTGCAGCCGGTGATTCGATCGGCAGCGGCGCCAGTTTCGGACGGATCCGGTCGCGGTACAGAATCAGAGCGTCGAGCGTATGGAACAGCGGTCCACAATCAATCTGCGTGTTCTGGTGGATAATCAACTCGCGAGACAACATCCACACCGCGCTGCGCACCCAAGGTTCGCTGAGCCGTTCCTGGGGCAAACTAATCGCCAGGAACTCCATCGTATGGCCAGTCGTGTTGAACCGGGCATTCACGTCACTGGTATGCCCTTGTCCTTTGTAGGATTCGCTCGAAAAGGATCCGTCGCTGTTTTGCAACGACTGAGCGATCTTGATGTGTTCTTTGATCTTTTGATCGGCCTGCAGCCAAACGCCGCGAAGCCGGCCACCGCTTTGCAGATATTTGTCCCGGGCTCGAGTCAGCGCGAACAACCGATGATTTCCGCCACAGGGGGCACCTACCACGGGAAACGACGTTTCCATTTGGACCAGTCGTTCGATACTCCAAGTCTCATTCGCTTGATTGACCCAGACTGCGTCAGGTTTGAGGTAGTGCTGCAAGGCCCACAACACCCAGGTCACTTCTTCGTTGGTATTGACCTCTTTCATCGTGTTGTTGATCAGATTACTGAGCTTCACCACCTTGCCCTGAACGTGAAATTCATGATCCATGGGCAAGTTGGATTGTGACAACAGCGCCAGGAATTGCCCTGGATGGCCTTCGAAATAGTATTTCTGGGTATACGGGTGGAACTTGGCACCATGAGGTGTCAGCAACAGCCAGGGCTGTTTATCAAACTGAGGCTCGGCGGTGGAGATCCATTGAATCGCGTTGACCTTTTCTTGCCCCAATCGCACCACGCAATCCTGACGCATCGCCAGAATGCAGTGGAAAATCTGCCAGGGAGAATGAGAATTGGCCGTGAGATATCGTTTGCTCGTGATTTCAATCGCCCGATCCAGCAATTCTTGCAGTTGATCGTTGGGCGGCGCGACGGGAGCAGGCTGAACCGCAGGTGGATTTGTGCGAGGAATCGCCGTGGAAGCCGTTCGTTGTTGCGGCGACAGCGCGATCCGTTTGGCCTGGGCGAAAGTAACCCCGGGTTCCAATAGGGTGAAAAGGGCAGCGGCGATAAACGCCAGTTTAACCGCATCCCTGTAGTCGAAGTTTCGCACAATGACTCCTGGCCAATTCAGACGCATCGTCTTTTGTTGTTCATCTGCAATCGGGCGAGCGTGATCATAGGCAGGCAGCGAGGCGATGCTGTCCCAAACGTCCACTGCTTACGCCGTGGTGGCGTCACCGGATCCACTCATGCACGTTAACCGGCATCAATGGCTGCTAACCTGCTGACACCATCCAATGTATGACAGCAGGCGTGGTGGTTTTTCGGCACTTCCCTTCGACCCCCGCCACCCGCTACCGCGCCAGCAGACGAGATCACGTAATCGTCGTAAATTGACATCGGAATTTGACGATTTGCGCCGAAATACGGTCCATTTCTTGAACCTTATTTCCAACAGATTCAATCATCGGCGCTTCGCGCGGCCGGGTGGTCAAGGTACGTTAAGATCTCCGACGCCGCGCGACGGCCGCTTCCTTTCGGCAATTAAAGGATCCTCGTTTCAGTTAAGCTCATGCCGACCATCACTAATATCGCAGCCTACAAGTTCGCAGCCCTGCGGGAACTCAAACCACTTCGAGAACGCCTGATCGCGTGCTGCAAAGCCTGGCAACTCAAAGGGACGATTCTACTGAGTACCGAAGGCATCAATCTGTTCGTTGCCGGTGGGCGAGCCGAGATTGACCAGTTGTTGCTCGACTTGCGATCCGTATCGGGACTCGAACAACTCGAGCCAAAGTTCAGTGAAAGTGACGATCAGCCGTTTCATCGCATGCTGGTCAAAATCAAACGCGAGATCATCGCGTTCGGCGTCGAGGGGATTGATCCCGTTCATCGTCCCGCCCCTAAGCTCGCGCCAACCAAATTGAAACAGTGGCTCGACGAAGGGCGGCCGGTCACGCTGCTCGACACCCGAAATGACTACGAAGTCAAACTCGGTACGTTTCGCGACGCAATGTTGCTCGACATCGATCATTTTCGCAAATTTCCCGACGCAGTTCGCCAGTTGCCCGCAACACTGAAACAACAGCCGATCGTGATGTTCTGTACCGGCGGAATCCGCTGCGAAAAGGCCGGTCCCTTCATGCAGCGCGAGGGGTTTGAACAAATCTTTCAACTCGACGGCGGAATTCTCAAATATTTTGAGGAGTGCGGCGGAGCCCACTATGACGGCGAGTGTTTCGTGTTTGACCAGCGAGTCGGCGTCGACCCGAGCTTGCATGAATCAGAAACAGCCCAGTGTTACGTCTGTCAGACTCCACTCGGCCCCGATGATCAGCTCGACGAGCGGTTCATCGAAGGCCGATCCTGCCCGTACTGCTTCCTGACGACAGAAGAGCAACGGACTCGCACTCTGGCCAAGCGGCACGTAGCGTTGCGCCGGATCACCACTCCGCTACCCGGCAGCACCCCCTACGAGAATCAACGCCCATTGAATGTTCCAGCCGAATATGACGGACGAACGATCCTCGAATTCCTGGGTGGCATTTTCGGACATATTCCGCTCAAGGAGTGGAGAGAGGCCTGCGAGCAGGGTCGGCTGCGAAAGCGTCCCACGGCCGCGCCGCGTCAACCGGGCGGGCCGGAAGCCACCGTTTCCGTTTCCGCCACCGAGATCGTCCGCGGGGGTGAACGGTACTTCCACCTGCAACCAGTCGCTCAAGAACCCGACGTGAACGTTAACATTCGGATTCTCTACGAAGATGAAGCGATCATCGTGATCCACAAACCCGCACCCTTGCCGATGCATCCTTGCGGGCGGTTCAACCGCAATACGCTGCAGCATATCCTGACAGAACTTTATCACCCGCAAAGTCCTCGGCCGGCACACCGACTGGATGCCAACACGACGGGACTGGTGTTATTTGCACGCACGAGGCACTTTGCGAAATTGCTGCAGCGGCAATTCGATGGCAACGGATTCGGCGGCGTGGAAAAACGATATCTCGCCCGAGTTCATGGCCATCCGGTCGAAGACGCCTTTTCATGCACGCTGCCGATCCGTGACGAAGCAGGTCAGGTCGGCTCGCGGGATGTGGACTTGGAGAACGGACTTCCCGCTCAGACGGATTTCCGAGTCCTGAATCGCTTTGCTGACGGAACATCCCTCTTGGAGGTCGTCCCGAAGACCGGCCGCACAAATCAGATTCGGGTCCATCTTTGGAGCCTTGATCACCCGATCTGCGGCGACCCGACCTATTTGCCCGACGGGAAACACGGCGAAACACAAACGATGGCGGTGGGAGCGCCTCCATTATGCCTGCTGGCTCAACGCATCGCGGTCATTCATCCGCTGACCAGGAACAAAGTTGTGTTCGAGGCGGAGTCACCCGAGTGGCGACACGCATTCTGGCAACCATCTTAGGGAACGAATCGAACGGACAACCTAGCCGATCAATTCGCGGATGGGACGGGCGTCTTCATCCAGAATCGCGACCGGACGATCACCGAAACTGCGAACGAACTGGTGGGAATCGATCCCCAGGTTGTGATAGATCGTCGCCAGCACATCGCGATAGTGGACCGGGCGATTTTCCGCGTAGGCACCGGTCTTGTCCGTGGAACCGATGACTTGTCCCATCTTCATGCCGCCTCCCGACAGCAACGCAGCTTGCACAGGCGCCCAATGGTCGCGACCGGCATCTTTGTTGATCTTTGGCGTTCGCCCGAATTCCCCCCAGACGACCAGTGTCACGTCATCGGCCAGGCCCCGTTCGTGAATGTCTTCTACCAGTGCGGAAAGCCCGGCATCGACAACTGGCAGATTCGATTTCAAATGTCCAAAGTTGTTGCCGTGGGTGTCCCAGAAACCATACGCGACGGTGACAACGCGAACGCCCGCTTCGATTAAACGTCGCGCGACGAGCAATTGATCGTTCCAGAGCGGACCACCATCCCCCTGATGTTTGGAGGAACCTTGGGCATAGCGGGCGCGGCTGCGAGGATCTTCCTTCTCAACATCCATCGCTTCCATCAGCTTGCTCGACGTCAAAACCTCGAATGCGCGACGATAGCTTTCATCAAGATCATTCATCCCCCCGCGGTCGGCCAAGTGCCGGAAACTGTCCAGTCCCGCGAGCAGTTTCTGTCGATCTGTAAATTTCACGGACTCGATATACCGCAGCTTCATGCTGGCAAGGTCTTCTCCATCAGCCCGCACCTGATTGTACTGACTGCCCAGATATCCCGCCCCGGCACTGTTGTAGGGTCGGTGCTGCATGGTGGGAAACAGATCCACGAATGGTGGCATTAGTGGATCGGTCGGACCTTTGACTTTCGAGACGACCGACCCGAAATTCGGGTACTGATTTCGTTCCGTCTCCCGCATGGTGTAACCGGTCAGGCTCTGAAAGCTCGAATGCTCGTCGCGTTGACCGACCACGGATCGGATCACGGCGCAGCGGTCCATGACGCTCGCCAACTTCGGCAACAACTCACAGACGTCAATGCCCGGAATGGCCGAGGCAATGGGCGAGAATTCGCCGCGAATTTCCGCCGGAGCGTTAGTCTTTAAGTCGAACGTGTCCTGATGGGACATCCCGCCCGACAGATAAACCATAATCACAGCTTTATGGGACGAGCGCCCTACGCGCTGCTGATCGGCTTGCAACAATTGAGGCAGCGTCAGACCGCCGACCGCCAGCGAACCGATTTGCAAAAAGGATCGCCGCGTCACTTGATCACAAAAGGCGCGACCCGCTCCAGCCATCAATCGCATCTTGGCTTGTCCTGAAAGATTACAAGATCCCGTCGCCTTCCCAGTTTACTTTGGAAATATCCCTCCGACCACGTCCAATCGACATTTCTGACGGAATCGATTGGGTGATTTCGGAAAACTTTTTGCACAAGTGAAGAGCTCACAAGAGAGTGAGTCTACCCTCCGGAACCCGCTTGTTTCAGGACACTTACGCAACGTCAGCTGAAGCAAAAATGGGGTGATCCGATGCTGAGAAAACCCATTCCCGGGAATTAAAGGCACTTTTCGCTGCAACTATTGTTTTAATTGATAGTGCGACTACAATCGCTGATAGTGGTGGATGTCACTTTTGTGGCGGGACGAAGCTCAATGAAACGTTCGCTGGAACACGATGACGAACAATTCTTGCTGAACCTGGAACGGTTGGGTGGAGGAACGGTTCACGATCTGTGTGATGCGACGGGTGTTACGGCGACTGCTGTCCGTCAACGCTTGGGTCGTTTGCAATCGCTGGGCCTGATTGATCGCCAGTCAATTCGGGCCGGGCGAGGAAGACCTCACCACACTTACCAAGTCACGGAAGACGGTCGACGGCAATTGGGTGACAACTATACTGAGTTGGCACGTCTGCTCTGGAGTGAATTGCATTCCATTGATGAATTGGATGTGCGAACTCGAGTAACCGGACGAATTCGTGATGCAATGGTCAAGCAATACGGAACAAACGTCCACGGAGACGTTTTGTCGACGCGATTTGCCCAGTTAGGAACAGCGCTGGCCGCGAGGGGCTTCTCGGTCGAGATTGACGCGAGTGAAACATTGCCGATTCTGCGAGAAAATCATTGTCCTTATCACGATTTGGCTGTGCACGATTCAGGGATTTGCGAGTTGGAACAACAGGTGTTTGAGCAAGTGTTGGGGATTCCGTTGACTTTGGCGTCGTGCTGTCGAAACGGCGATCATTGTTGTGAATTCCATCCCGCTTGAACCATCGCATCAGTTACGGCAGAGGGGCTGGGTTCGGATGAAAGACGGGACGCATACTGGTAGAGTTGACGCTTCGATGATTCGCCAGAACCCAACTCAATTGAAGAAACGGACGGAGCAATCATGACGACGTGGATCGAAGGCCGGTTTGAAGAGAATGTCATCACCACCTCGCTCGAGCAGGCGATGAACTGGGCTCGGCAATCGAGTATCTGGCCGATGACCTTCGGGCTGGCCTGTTGCGCGATCGAAATGATGGCCGCCGGAGCAAGTCGATTCGATATGGATCGTTTCGGGGCGGGTGCCTTCCGTGCGACTCCGCGACAGGCCGATTTGATGATCGTCGCCGGTACCGTGACTTACAAAATGGCCAGCCGTGTGCGACGTCTGTACGAGCAAATGCCTGATCCCAAATATGTGATCGCCATGGGCGCCTGCACCGTCGGCGGTGGTCCGTACTTCAAATACGGCTACCACGTGGTGAAGGGGGTCGACCTGGTTGTGCCGGTTGATGTTTACGTGCCGGGATGTCCTCCGCGACCCGAAGCGTTGCTGGAAGGCTTGATGCGCATCCAGGACAAGATTAAGGCGAAGAAGATTACGCGATCGCTGGAAGTGTTGCCGATCCCGCATCACACCGGCCGAGTGTCGTTGCCAATTACTCAGAATTTGACCGAAGTGGTTTGATTTTTCCTCTCACCAACGAGTTTTCCATCGCAATGTCCAGTTTGTTGAAGATCACCGATTTACATGTTTCCGTCGACGAGAAGCCGATTCTGAAGGGAGTCAGCCTCGAAATCCGACAGGGTGAAATCCATGCTTTGATGGGCCCCAACGGCTCGGGAAAAAGCACTCTGGCCTACACTCTGGTTGGACACCCGAAGTACGAGATTACCTCGGGTACGATCGAAGTGGATGGCGCTCCATTGAACGACCTCGATCCTTGCGAGCGAGCTCGCTTGGGGCTGTTCTTAGCGTTCCAATATCCAGTGACCATTCCCGGCGTGAAAGTGGCCGACTTTCTGCGTCATGCGGTCACAAACATCCGCAACCCTGCCCGCAAAGAGGGCGAAGGCCTGATTCCGATGCGCGACTTCCGGAAGGAACTCAAAGAGCGAATGGAAGGCTTGGGGATGGATGTCGAATTCGCTCGACGTTACCTCAACGAAGGTTTCTCCGGCGGTGAAAAGAAGCGGATGGAGATCCTGCAATTAGCGATGCTGCAGCCCAAGTTCGCGATCCTGGACGAAACGGATAGCGGTCTTGATAGTGACGCGGTTCGAGTCGTTAGTGAAGGTTTGCAGAAGCTGGCGGGCCCGCAAATGGGCGTGTTGATCATCACACATCACGAACGATTGCTGGAATACAACGTTCCCCAGTTCACACACGTGATGCTGGCGGGCAAGATTGTCGAAACGGGCGATGCTTCGCTGGCTCATGAACTTCATAACCACGGTTATGCCACGGTTCGGCAACGACACCCGACAGAAGCGGCCGAAGAACAAGAACGTGAAAAAACCGCTCCCGCGGCGACCGCAGTACGTTGAGTTTCTCGATCACAGGCTTAATAAACCTCCCCAACGGGAAGATTGAACGATTATGACGATGGATGTACCAGTTCTTGAAGATGATATCGGTGTGGGTGACTACCAGTACGGATTTCACGATCCGACGGATAAGTATGTCTTCCAAAGCCGACGTGGTCTGGATCGACAGATTGTCGAGCAGATTTCCGAGATGAAGAACGAACCCGCCTGGATGCGGAAGTTCCGTCTGGATGCACTCGACACCTTCTTCCAGAAGCCGATGCCGACCTGGGGCGGCGATATGCGCGACCTCGATTTCCAGAACATGTTCTACTACGTCAAGGCGTCGCAGGGCCAAGAAAAGTCGTGGGACGATGTGCCCGACGACATTCGCAAGACCTACGACCGGCTGGGGATCCCCGAGGCGGAAAAGAAGTATCTGGCCGGGGTCAAGGCTCAATACGAATCCGAAGTGGTCTACGGCAGCTTGCAGGAAGATCTTGCCAAACAAGGCGTGATCTTCACCGACACCGATTCAGCGTTGAAAGATTATCCCGATCTCGTTCGCGAGTACTTTGGGACAGTGATCCCATCTGCTGACAATAAATTCGCCGCATTGAATTCGGCCGTCTGGTCGGGTGGTTCGTTCATTTACGTTCCCAAAGGTGTGAAGATCGAGTTCCCACTCCAGGCTTATTTCCGCATTAACACGCAGAACATGGGCCAGTTCGAGCGAACATTGATCATCGTCGACGAAGGCGCTTCGGTTCATTATGTCGAAGGCTGTACGGCTCCGACCTACAGCAGCGACAGCCTGCACTCAGCCGTGGTCGAGATCCTGGTGAAACGTGGCGGCCGTTGCCGTTACACCACGATCCAGAACTGGTCGAACAACGTCTACAATCTGGTGACTAAGCGGGCGAAAGCCTACGGCGATTCGTTGATGGAATGGGTCGACGGCAACCTGGGTTCCAAACTGACGATGAAGTATCCGGCGATCTATCTGATGGAACCGGGCGCGCGAGGTGAAACGCTTTCGATCGCGTTCGCCGGCAAAGGTCAGCATCAGGACGCGGGAGCCAAGATGGTTCACTGTGCTCCGCATACCTCAAGCCGGGTAATCTCGAAAAGCATTTCCAAGGACGGGGGCCGAGCCAGCTATCGCGGATTGGTGAAGGCCACACACGAAGCGCATCACTGCAAGAGCAACGTGGTTTGCGACGCGCTGATCCTCGATTCGCACAGTCGCAGCGACACCTATCCTTACATCGAAGTCAACCAGGATAATCTGACGATCGAGCACGAAGCATCCGTTTCGAAAATTGCTGAAGAACAACTGCTCTATCTGATGAGCCGCGGCATGAGCGAAACCGAAGCCTCGGCCATGATTGTGACCGGATTCATCGAGCCGCTTGTGAAAGAGCTTCCGATGGAATACGCGGTCGAAATGAATCGCCTGATCGAATTGCAGATGGAAGGCAGCGTCGGGTAACGACCTGACTCGATTCCCGTGTCTCCTCCTGTTTCCCTTCCCCGCTTTTAGCGGGACAAGGGCCGGTCAGTTTGCGTCTGCTTTGATCCTTCCCATTTGAAATTTCCGAAGCCATGTTGACCGCCGACTCCATTCCTTCCACGTCATTCGATGCCGCCGCGTTTGAGCAATTTCTGGCGACACGCACCGAACCCGCCTGGGTCACCGATCTTCGTCGGGGTGCCTACGAAACCTACCGCGAACTGGTCGCCACCGAGCTTGATCCTGAAGAGTGGAAGCGGGTCGACATCCGTGCATTTCGCCCCGAGAAGTTTGCCATCCCGGTGGCTTCCCAATCGGCGGCGGCATTCGGAACATTGCTGGCCGACCGAGCTGAATTTGCCGGGGTCGTTTCTCATGTTGATGGAAACTGTTCTCGAGCCACTCTCGCCGAGAAATGGACGAAGCAAGGTGTGCTCTTCGGTAACCTCAGTGAGATGGTGCAACTTCATGGGGACGTCCTGAGACCCCACCTGCTGACATCGGCAGTCAAACCCGAGACCGATCGATTCTCTGCTTGGCATGCTGCCTTCTGGACCGGCGGTACGGTGTTGTATGTCCCACGCAACGTTCAAGTCACCGAACCGCTTTACAGCCTGATTGGATTGGCGGCCGAAGGTGCGGCAGACTTCAGCCATACCCTGATCATTCTTGAAGAAGGAGCCTCGGCAACACTGCTCGAAGAGACGTCGTCGGCTTCGCCAAAGTCGACCGGACTGCATGTCGGTGCAGTCGAATTGCTGCTCGCCCCTCGTTCGAACCTGCGGTATGTACAGTTGCAGAATTGGAATGACAAGGTGTGGCACTTCGCTCACCAAGCAGGCCGAGTCGATCGGGACGCTTCGCTGCAGTGGACCGTGGCAGGTTTGGGTGCCAAGCTGGCCCACATTCACCAAGACGTCTTCCTGGATGGCAAGGGTGCCGCAGCCGAGGTGAACGGGGTGACGTTCGCGACCGAGAGACAAGTCATCTCGTACTACACTCAGCAAACGCATAACGCTCCGAACACACGTAGCGATCTGCTTTACAAAGATGTTGTGCGTGACCGGGCACGCTGCATTTGGCGCGGCATGATCAAAGTGGCCAAAGACGCACAAAAGACCGACGGCTATCAGCGAAACGACAGCCTGCTGATGAGCGAAGAATGTCGTGCTGACGCGATCCCAGGATTGGAAATCGAAGCCGATGACGTCCGCTGCACGCACGGGGCAACCTGCGGTCGTGTGGACGAAGAACAATTGTTCTATTGCATGTGCCGTGGTCTCAAGCGGTCCGAAGCGATGCACATGATTGTCGAAGGATTCTTTCAACGAGTCTACGACCGGATTCCCGTGGAAATCGTACGCGAGACGTTGGGTCAGGCAGTTGAAAGAAAACTCGGCATCGGCGGCGAATAGTGCACCGCGATCACGAGAATCTGTTTACGATATTGATGCGATCAACGAGAAACCGTCCTCATGTCAGATTTTGAACGAGTGGCCTCTGTCAGTGAAGTCCCCCCCGGTGGACGCCTGTCGATACTGGTCGATGATCTACCATCATTGCTGATTCGGATCGGGGATGATTTCTTCGCGATCGAAGATATTTGCTCGCACGACGGCCAGCCGTTGACAAATGGTCCGGTCGAAAACTGTTCGATTACCTGTCCGCGTCATGGTGCGAGATTTGATTTACGTACAGGCAAACCGCTTTGTATGCCAGCAATCGAACCGATCACCACATTTGAAGTTCAAGTTCGCGATGGCGAAATCTTCGTGAGACCCAAATCATGACAACAGAAGCTGTTTCGATTCCGATTGCCCCTGCATCCGATTGTTGCTCGGACAGTTCGACAGCAGCTGGCGGCCTGCCAGTCGTTTCGGGTCATGGCCCCGCCGAGTCCTGTTGTTCCGAGACATCGGCGATCCCACAGCCGGTTTCCGTCAGTGAGTCGGCCACGACACCGTCGCACGGTGAGAGTTGTTCGCATTCGATTTCCGCTGCCGCCGACATCCCCGCTGCGGAAACGACAACCGCAGATGATAGTGTCGCACCCGATGATGCAGCGCTGATCGACGCACTGCGCCAGGTGATCGACCCTGAATTGATGATCAATATCGTCGACCTGGGTCTCGTCTATTCGATCAATCACACGGATCGCAAAGTGCTGGTCGAGATGACCCTGACCAGCCCCGCCTGTCCTGCCGGCCCCCAGATTATCTCGCAGGCCAAAATGTCTCTCGAAAAGCTCCCGGGGGTGGAAACTGCCGAGATCAAATTGACCATGTCGCCGCCGTGGACCCCCGATCGGATGACAGACGACGCGCGAGACCAACTAGGCATTTTTTGAAGTGACGATTTCGTCACTTCGCATGCTCACTCGCTGCGGAACAACCGTTCAAGTCAGACACAAACAGCCCGTTCTTACGAGTAAGTAATCTCGTCGTACGTCGGTCGGAAATGATTGCGGCCAGGTTCCGCTGACATCGTACTGACGTATTCATTGTCCACTTCTCTGACGTCATCGGCCGTCACAGACGTCGTCAGTCCCCACGCTCTTTCGTGATCAGCAAGATCCACAAACGGACTTCTCTTTTCCGAAGAATCTGAGCCCAAACAGATCCGTCGTACGGTCTTAGCTTACAAGCCCTTTAGGTTTCGAAGGGCTCTATAGTTTGACATTCAAAGAAAGGTTATCGTCCCCCGCGCTTGAATAATGAATTGCGTGTATCGCATCCACTCGTCGCTGAAGCACTTCGGCAGATGAATTCGGTTGGTGGGCTTGGGACTGGATGCGACTCGCGCAAATCCACATTTGGGCGGACCCGGGAAAGCGCTCCAATAATCCTTTCGTCCGACGAGGAACTTTTTCGATGGATACTAGCCTTATCCTGACATCGCTCAGGGACAACTTGTTGACACCGATCCCGATGTGCTTCGCATTGGGAATCTTCTGCAAGTTAATTCACGGCGGGATCAAAATCCCGAAGGAGTTCTACTATGCCATTTCCATTTACCTGCTGATGTCCATCGGCATCATCGGGGGTCATGAACTGGCCCACGAATATCATGATCATGGTGTTTCGACGATTTGGAAACCGGCACTCGCGACATTGGTTCTGGGATGTATCACGCCTATCGTTGCCTATTCGGTTTTGCGTTACGTCGGACGACTTTCGATCGCCGACTCGGCCGGGATTGCAGCACACTATGGTTCGACATCTGCTGTGACCTACATCGTTGCGAATGACTACGTCAACAACATGGGCTATAAGCCCGATGCTTACGTACCAACCCTGGTGACGATTTTGGAATGTCCGGGGATTGCGATCGCCTTGGTGATTGGTGCCATCGGTTTGGGAATGGAAAAGCAGGCCAAAGCAAGTGAGAGCGGCGGGACGATGGCTGCCGACGAAGAATCGGGCGGTAGTATTTGGGAAGCGCTGCACGAAGTGATCACGGGACAATCACTGATGCTGATGGTGGGTCTGCTTGTCATCGGATTCATTTCCACGCTCGTCATGCCCGAAAAGAAGTTCGAAGTCTTCAAGGAATTCTTCTATAGCAAGAACCAAATCTTCCGCGGCGCGCTGTGTATCTTCCTATTGGAAATGGGTCTGGTGACCGGTGAACGATTGAAAGATTTGTTAAAAGTCGGTCCCTTCCTGGTCGCCTTCGGCATCCTGGTACCGCTAGTACACGGATTCCTCGGAGCGTTTTTGGGGCATCTGGCCGGAATGAATCTGGGTGGCTGCACCATTCTTGCCGCGATCGTTTCCAGCGCCTCTTACATTGCGGCTCCGCCTGCTGTCAGGTTGACGCTGCCACAAGCGAATCCGACGCTGTCGATGACCGCTGCGCTCGGGATCACCTTCCCGTTCAATATCGCAATCGGGATTCCAATTTACTTCTGGATGGCGAAATCGTTGGGCGCACAATAGCCCTCCGATTTTTTTGAACCTTCTGGGTCATTGCTAAGTTTACAATACTGAAATACGGCTGTTTGGCTGAGAGATTCGTTTGAAATCGGTAGGCGGTCGCAATTTGTTACAAATACCAGAGAGGCCTTCCCATGCAGCTGCATACTTTGAAAAAGGTGACGATTGTCATCGAAGACAACCTCCGACAATCGCTCGTAAAGAAGATCTGTGAGCTGGGAGCGACCGGCTATACGTGTCATGAAGTGCAAGGTTTCGGTTCACGTGGTGCTCGAAGTGATCCCTTTGCCAACAACGTCGAAATTGAAGTCGTTTGTGCGGAACCCGTTGCCAACGCAATTTTGACCTTCGTTGCCCATAACTACTTCGAGAATCATGCCTGCATCGCCTGGTTGATGGATGTCCAAGTGGTTCGTGGTAGCCGCTATGTTGCGTCGTAAAGTCTTGCCGGTTTGGAAATCAAACCTTTGATTTCTGAAACGGTAGGCATTGAATATTGCCCTGAGAAAAACAAGAAGGTGTCGTTCGAGTTCATTTCTCGGACCGACACCTTTTTTATTTTCGCTCAGTCTCAATTTCCTCGTGAAAAGTTCCGTCACGCCAATGGACGAATGAACTCGACACGCTGAATCCACCTCGTCTGTCCAGATTCGGTCTAACCGTCAACTCAATTCGGGCTCTTGCCGCGAATCGTCGATGCCTGTGGCGGCGAGGGGCGTTTGGACACCGGATTGAGTATTTCCTCGTCCTTCAACCCCTTGCTGGGGCGGACCGCGCCACCGACACCCAGCAGCTCGGGGTTTCGAGCCACTTTGTCGCTGAACTCACGCAGATCTCTCAAAATCGGTTCGAGATTCTTCATCAGCACGACCATCGATTGCGATGAGCTATCGAGATTGTTGTAGAGCGACGGATCGCGGACGAACTTCTGTAATGAACCATCTTTCTGATTGATGACTCGGGCAAAACGGTTCAATTCCGTCAGTAGCTGGTCGATGTTCGTCAGACTGCTGTCGAGCTTCGCCACCATCTGTTCGCCCCGTTTTCCCACCGGTTCGGTGACTTGCGACAGGTTGACCAGATTGCGATTCATGGAATCCATCACCTGTCGCGTTGCCCCGACAGCCTGGCGAGTCTCATCGAGAGTTGCTTTCGTAGCGCCGACTAGTTTCGGCAAGGCGGTCAACGCCTCTTTCATCGCCCGTTGTGAGGCGGGGTCGCCGACAATGTCGTTGGCGGCTTCAATCATCTGATTCGCGTTTTTCATCGCGATGGTAAATTCGTGTAGAGCCTCGGCCGCTTGTTCGACAACTTGATCCAGATTTCCGCGTTCCGTATCCATCAACTGATTAATGTTTTTGGCGACTTGCCGCCATTCCTGGCCCGTTTCGGCAAAGGCACTCAGCGTTTCATGAGTGCGTGCTTCCAGTCGCTGGATCATCACGAGTGGATCGGCCGCAGCTACACCCGCGACGCGACCACCGGGCTTCAACATGTCCGATTCAACGCCCCGTACAAATTCAACCGCCGATTCTCCCATCAGTGATCGCGTCACGACGACACGACTGTCGATCGGAAGTCGAATTCCTTCTTGAATTTCGATCTGGATATTGACCCCGCCCCGGGTCTGATTCAATTCAATTTGACGCACTGCCCCAATGGCCAAACCACTTAATGTTACGGGGGCATTGGGGTAAAGCCCCGCTCCATTTTCGAGATGGACAGTCAGCGGGTACCCCTTCTTCCACAGGTGCTGCGTATCGCCAAATCGGACCACCAATCCAGCGCAGACTGATGCGGCGACAATCACTAATACACCGACTCGAAATTGCAATTGCCGTTCCGTGGCCATGACAGTCCTTCCCGCCAGACTCGATCGAGTCTTCACCGTTCCCGTCTCATTCCGTCAACTGTGTACTTGTGCTTCCTCGAACAAATCGAGCGACACGAACGTCCTCAGTAGCGAACGCCTCGTGGCACGAACCTTCAAAGACAATCTGCGGCTCTTCGGACGCTAACTTTCCGAGTGGATAGAGCATGACTACGCGGTCCGCCACTCGACGAACCGTCGTCATATCGTGAGTGACCACAATGCTGGTCACCTGTCGGCGCATCTGTGTTTGCAGAATCAGTTCGTTGATGACACCGCTCATGATGGGATCGAGTCCTGTCGTGGGTTCGTCATAAAACATGATGTCGGGCGACATCGCCAACGCTCGGGCCAGCCCCACTCGCTTTTTCATCCCCCCGGACAGGTCGGAAGGCCGCTTATCACCCACACTGTCCACCAACCCCACTTCGCGAAGACGATCGAACACAATTTCCCGAATTTGCGACTCGGGCATTTTCGTATTTTCTCGCAGTCCAAAGGCAATATTTTCAAAGACATTCATACTGTCGAACAAGGCCGCTCCCTGGAACAAATAACCCAGTCGCAACCGATCGCGACGCATCTCGGTCGAATTTCGACTACGGACTGGTCGCCCCTCCCACAAGACGTCACCCGAAGTCGGTTGGAGTAGCCCGGCCAGCAACTTCGTCGTGACGCTTTTACCGCAGCCACTTTCGCCGATCAGAACCAGTGTTTCGCCCCGACAAACCTGCAGGGAAATGTTTCGCAGAACCGGCTGATGGCCAAAGGAATGCGAGACGTTTGACAGTTCAGCCGTGACCGCAGGAACAGCGGCGGGAAAACTGCGTGGGACGGATTCCGTTTTGCGATTGAGTGTCGTCGTCATTATGTCACTGGAATGCCCAGCGCCCACAGAAGTTTCAACAGATGAATGGATAACAGCGCTAAAACAAAATCGAGCGCCAAGATCGCCACGAAGGAAGCCACGAACGCCTCCGTCGCGGCGCGCCCCACGCCCTCGGCCCCAGATCCACAGCGGAATCCACGATGGCAAGCAATGATGGCGATCGCGGCACCGAAACTCATGCTTTTAAACACGCCCGTGATGACGTCGAAGGCCGTCACGAATCGGTCTGAGTAAGTCCAGAATAAATGGCTGCTGACACCGTAAATCTGCGTCGAGACGAACCAGCCGCCGAAGATACCGACCCCCTCGGCCACCATCGTCAGCGCCGGAATCATCAGAAAACAGGCCAGAAATCGAGGCACGACAAGAAAGGCGACGGGGTCGGCTCCCAATGCACTCAACGCGTCGATCTGTTCGCTGACTTTCATAGTACCGATCTGAGCGGCGATGGCACTGCCAACCCGCCCAGCCAGCATCACCGCTGCGAGCACGGGTCCCAACTCCTTCACCAGAGTTCCATTGATCACCGAACCAATTTGACTCTCAAAATGCATTTGCTTCAGGGTGTCATAAGTTTGGACGGCCAATACCATCCCGATGAAAAGCCCCGTCACACAGACCACTGGAACACTGCGTACACCCACTTCATACAAAATGGGCCACAAGACTCGAGCGCGCGGAAGGCGGATCAGCAACCATCCGCAAAGAGTCCAACCGAATGTGAATAAATCCCCCAGCACGACGATGCTATCAACCACCATCCGTCCCAACCCGTGGATTGGGGTCGAGGCAGAGGGATGAGCGTCAATGGGAGAAGCTGATGCCGACACAATTCTCTCGCAAATAAGGCGATCAAAACGGATCCCTTGAAGACCAATGAGCGATGAGACAAATAGCGGAATCTGCCGATTGTGGGGAGATCAATTCAGCCTGCTCGTGACCCAACCCCCCTTTCCCATAAAAATCCGACGCTATCCCAGGCATCCATTCCTCCCGGAGCGACGGCGACAACAACGCATGTCCTTTTGTTGACTTGTGTTATGCAATCCCGCTGAACTCGAGCAGATACCCAGGGGGGGGGCCGTGAAGGGCGACGGCGGGCTCAAGTATCGCGTTTCGGGCTCTGCTGCCAGGAAACGGCATCCTTGATCACAAACCGATGTAACAATCTTGGTCAAAGTTTGAACCGTCGTGAACACTCGGAACAACGGATCTTCCGACCGAGATCCAATCAGTGATCAAGATCCATGACTTCGGATTTCCGTTAGTCATTGGCGCATACTGCTCTCGGGCGGGATTCATTGGTGACGATGGAAACAAAACCCTCTCAATCAGCGCTGGTGAGTCATTGCCGGAATCGGGTATGCTGGTGAAGCTGTCATCGAGAGAATCGGATCGAATCATGCTCAATCGACGCGATTTTATTGCCACGATCTCAACACCCGTTGTACTCGGTTGCGGGCTCGCTTCATCTTCAGTTTGGGCGGATCAGACAACAACGCGGGTCACAATTGGCCCTATGCGAAATGACGAGGATCTGTTCTCGTTCATCCAGCGGCAGGCGGGTCGCTTCGATGTCCACCTGTTCCGACAAATTCTCGGAGCGGCCAACGAATTCAAAGAAGGTGACGCGATCATCGGTGTCGCCGCAGTTGACGATCAGACACGCTCGCGGGCGCGCCAACTGTTAGCGAATACACACGTCGCCGATCTCGTTGCACATCCCCCCTGGGAGGACAATCTCTCCCGATGGAACGATCGCTTCGCTCTGAACGAGCGACGGGCTGCTTGGAACGAGCGAACGCTTGGCGATTTGAAACGCCAGTTGCTTTTGGGCAGTTCCGCCGAAATTCACTCGATCCTGCCCGGCCTGACTAGCGATCTGATCGCCTGCCTTGTCCGTTTGATGACGAATGAGGAATTGATTGCGATTGGAAAGACGATCTTTCATCCCCTGCACGGATCGAATATTGGAGCCAAGGGTTATCTGGGAGCTCGAGTTCAGCCGAATTCCCCAACGGACAATCCGACCGATATTCAGTTTCAAGTATTCAATGCCTTTGCCTATGCAGTGGGTGACGTCTTGCTCGGTACCAATCCGGTGTCGAGTGACCCGAGTTCCGTTGCCGCCGTCGAGCTTGTGCTGCAGGACGTTTTGAAAACATTTGGTATCGATCACATTCTGCCGCATTGTGTGTTGGCCCATATCGATGTCCAGGCCGAAGTCGAACGAGTTCATCCAGGTTCGACCGAGTTCTGGTTTCAGAGCATCGCTGGTAACGACGATGCAAATGCAACCTTCGATATCAACCTTGAGAAAATGGTGCAGTACGCTCGAGGCCGCACCGGTCGGTTCGGGCTTTATCTCGAATCGGGGCAAGGTGCTGATTTCACGAATGGCCACAGCCATGACTGCGATATGGTCTTCCACGAATCCCGTAAATATGGCTTCGCCCGGGGTCTGCAGCAAACAATTGCCGCCTCAAAGGGAATCGTCGGCAATCAAGCCTGGTTGCACATCAATGACGTGGCCGGATTTATCGGTCCCGAGGTTTTCCGCACCCGCGAACAATTGGTTCGCTGTTGTCTGGAAGACATCGCCATGGGCAAACTGCACGGACTGACGATTGGTCTGGATGTTTGTTCGACCTTGCATATGGATGTCTCTCTCGACGATTTAGACTGGTGTCTGGAACAAATCGCCCCCGCCAATCCGGCCTACCTGATGGCTTTGCCCACCAAGATCGATCCGATGCTGGGGTATCTGACCACCGGCTTTCAGGATCACGTACGACTTCGGGAAAAGTTTGGCTATCGAGTCGACGATCGGATGTGGACCTTCTTCCAGCGGATCGGTGTAATCGATGTCCATGGAAAGCCTACGGAACATTTCGGCGATCCAAACTGGGTCTACTTGCAGTATCGCCGTCAAAAGAACGACCCCCGAACCGACACAGAGATTCTCGCCGAATCGCAGCGCACAATCGCCGAAATCCGCCAGCGCGGGGTATTTATCGCGGAAGGATACGGCCGGCAACCTTATGAACTGGCCCCGAAGATTCGTGCCGAAATTCAAACCGTCTACGAAGACGCCAAACAATGCATCTGGAAAGAGTGGAATCCCGAGTTCGTGCGGCGGATTCCCAATGCCATTACGCTTTCCACTCGTTCGTTCGACCGTAGCGACTATATTTTGCATCCCACTTCAGGCGAGCAACTATCGGACGAATCACTACGCCAGATCGAGCAACTGCGAACGGCAGACAACGGCCAGTGGGACACGGTGATCGTCATCTCGGAGGGGCTGAATGCCTTGGCCTTGATGGACGAAGGAAATTTATTGCCGCTGCTAGAGTATCTGCATCCGCTGCTGATCAAATCGGGACTTCGCGTGGCTCCCGGGCAATTCGTTGTCAACAGCGGCCGCGTGCGAGCCGGGTATCGAATCGGCGAACGACTGCTCGGAGGACTGACTGGTTTGCGAACCATCATTCACTTGATCGGCGAACGTCCCGGATCTGGCCATCACACTTTGTCGGCTTACCTGACAACGGCCGACGGCGCTGTCTGGAAACAACCCGATCAAGTCGATCACAACATCACCAAAGTCGTCTCGGGTATCGGAGCAACCGCGCTGGCCCCTCAAAAGGCGGCCCGCGATATCATGGCCGCCCTCGCGCGGTAGAACGGCAATTTGACTTCGTTACCATCAATGCGATCAGGAATGGTGACTGCTTGACTCGCGAATCACCGTACATTCAATCAGTCTCTTCCGTGATCTGAATATCGAAGTCTTCGATCATTGGGCTTGGCGTTGCCTGAAACGCCTACAAAGTCGGGACCGAAGCGATAGTGAAGGTCGTTAAACGGCCAACACATGACTTCGAATAGCGGGTAAGACCCAAGAGTCGTTAGACTTCCCCTTGACTGAACTTGCCCATGAAATGTGGACGCGGGGAGAAACAAAACCTTGCAAATGCCGTCAGGATGTCACAGCCACTAAGAAGATCGTTGCGATGAAATCAGAAGTCGTTCTGGATGACATTCGGGCCCGGATTGAATCGGGATATCCGCTGTTGTTTCTCAAAACCGCGGAAGAAGATCGCTGGGAACGAGAATTGGCAGAACTTGCTCTCGAAATGGAGCGAGGACTCGTCAGTTGGACCATTACACGGGGATTGCAGCCGCCATTCTCGGACGACGACATCGAACCTCCGTCCGCCACGAGACTACTGGGACAACTGGACGGCTATCCCGAAGATCATTTGTTTCTTGTTAAAGACTTCCATCCCTATCTGACTGACCCATTGATCCTCCGTCAGGTTCGCGATCTGCTGCCCGAATTGATCGCTCAGCGAAAAACCTTGTTGATTTTTGGACCTGTGGCCAATGTCCCGCTGGAACTGGCTAAAGACTCGGTCAAGATCGAACTTCCGCTTCCCGACTACGAAGACCTGCGCGAGGAATTCGATCAGGTGCTGACCGGCATCCACCAGCGACAAACCAGTCCGCTGGAACTCACGGATAACGACGAAGACCGATTGATTAAGGCGGTTATGGGATTGACGGCCAATGAAGCCCGAAAAGCCTGGCAACGAGCCCTGCATGGCCGAACTGCACTGAACGACGATGTCTTTACAACACTCATCGCCGAGAAACGAACACTCGCTTCCGGTTCCGATTTTCTCGAATTCTACGATCTGGAAGAGAACGTCGACGATATCGGGGGACTCGATCAGCTGAAAGATTGGATGGCGAAGCGTGCTGATGCATATTCACCTCGTGCCCGGGAACAGGGTGTGCCTCTGCCCAAAGGAATGTTGTTGTTAGGAGTGCAAGGTTGCGGAAAAAGCCTGACGGCCCGGGCCACAGCACGTTTACTGAGCTTTCCGTTGATTCGACTCGACATTGCCGCACTGCTGGGAGCCCAGCGTGGTGAGTCGGAAAAGAATATGCGGAACGTGCTGAATTTGGTGGAATCCATTGCGCCCGCGGTTTTGTGGTTGGACGAAATTGAAAAGGGGTTCGCGGGAGTTGAAGGGGACGGGTCGTCCAACGCCGATGCGACCATGTTGCGGTTGGTCGGGACATTTCTGACCTGGATGGCGGAAATCCAGAAACCAGTCTTCGTCGTGGCCACAGCCAATTCCGTTGAGCATCTTCCACCAGAAATGCTTCGTCGTGGTCGATTCGACGAATTGTTTTTTGTCGATCTTCCGAACTTCGACGAACGAAAGAATATTCTGGCAATCCATCTTAAAAAACGCGGATGGAAGACGGAACAGTTCGACCTGGATGACCTGGCGCATCGCAGTGAAGGATTCAGTGGCGCGGAACTAGAACAAATCGTGGTGACCGCCCTGATCGATGCCTTCGGCAATCAACAGGTCTTATCTCAACAAGACCTCGAACGTGCCTGGCGGACAACAGTTCCACTTTCCGTGACGATGGAAGACAAGATCTTCGCCCTGCGAAACTGGGCCCAAGATCGATGTCGACGCGCCACTTCGGATAGTCGCGTGACCGCGATGTTGGATGCCGAAAATCGAACGGATGACGTTCGCATTCCTCTCGATGACATCGATTCCCCGACCGTCCCTCCCTGGGCACAATTGGCTTCGGCCGGACAACTCAAAGCGGGGATTGTTGAATTCATCCGCACCCATGGCGACGTCTTGTTCCCGCAACTCGCCGAGGCTCTGGAACCCTACCTGGAAGTCTCTGGCGAGCACGGACTCGCGGTCAGATCCAATTCGAATGTGGTGATCTGGTCAGGACTCAGCCAATCACTGTGCGAATTCCTCTGCGAGTTGATTTCTTCCAAGCGACTGTACATCCATCCCACGGAAATTGACCGCTATAAAGCGATCCAAAAAGGGATCCGACTGCCCATTCTGAAGGAACCCACTGACGAACGGGTTCCTCGACCATCCTGGTTGCCGTCATCCCTTCGAACGGCACCTCACCCTATCCATAGCGCCCGATTGTCTCGCATCGGCCGGATGAAATGGGGATGATCTCAAGCAATCCGTGGCACGGCCGTAGTCAACTATGTGGCGTGGATCAAGCCTCGAATATATCCATAAGCGAACAATCGGCCGAGCATCGTGTATCCCGGTTCGCCGTCGTCTTCGCCAATCAGTTGCGGCACATGATCAGGACGAATCGGACCAGTAAATCCGATGTCTCGATAGGCTCGCATGGCAGCCGCCATGTCGGTTTGGCCATTGTCGTGAAACGTTTCGACGAATGATTCGCGAGTTCCGCGGATATCGCGAAAATGGACATACTGGATGTGTCGGCCCAATCGACGAATCGTCGCCGGAACATCCACTCCCATCGTGGCGAATGTTCCCTGGCAGAAGCAGATGGCGTTGCGCGGACTGGGAACGAGATCCACCAATCGTTCGAAGTTTTCAACCGAGTTCATGATCCGGGCTTTGCCCAGCAGTTCGGGCAACGGGGGATCGTCCGGGTGCATGCACAGCGTCACCCCTGCGTCTTCAGCAACGGGAATCAGTTCCCGCAGAAACCCCCTCAAGTTCTGCCACAACTCGGGAGCGGTAATCGTGTCAGTTCCCACCTGTTGAGAGTTGGCCGTAAGGGACATCGCATGCTGGACGTCGGCCAGTCGGAAGGCGGTGACTTTGGCACCCGCGCGTTCGGGTTCGTCGACACGCGTACGAACCCAATCGGTGCCCGCCATGAAGTTGTAACAAAGCAACGAAATACCGGCCTGCTGCATGTTTCGAATCAGCGACTTCATGGCGGCGATTTCACTGCCGTCATCGCGACCGATCTTGATTTGCTCGATGGGCAGATACCCTTCGATCACGGCCAACCGCATTCCGAATGACTCGATGCGATCGCGCAATCGCAACAAGTCATCAAGATTTGTTCCCGGATAGCGTCCCACCACATCGGTCACACCGCACTGGGCGGCCAGAGTGAGGTTCTCGTCGGACATGGGGGTCAAGACAGTAGACAGCTTCATTTCGGCGCGGCCTCCAAAACGCCGCTTTCCCGCGAGGCTTGAAACAGAGGCGAATGCCAGAGACCCAGCTTTTGTCCCCAGAATTTCGACAGCACATGCAGGGTGGCAAACCCATAGGTCACACTGCGACGAAAGTTAATGCTCGAAGCTTCGTCGAAATAGCGAACGGGGACAGGAATATCACCCAGACGAAAGCCAAAATGAACGGCTTGCGCTAGAAATTCGCTGTCGAAGACAAAGTCATTTGAGTTCTTCATGTACGGAATCGTCTCGAGAACGTCGCGGCGATAGGCGCGAAAACCGCTGTGAAAATCACCGAGGTTTTGCCCAAGCACCACGTTCTCCGTCAGTGTCAGACAGCGATTGGCGATATATTTCCAGGGCGGCATTCCACCCGCCAATGCCTCACGTCGCGTTCGAATTCGAGAACCCATCACGAAATCGCAGATCCCCAGCCGAATGATGTCGACAGCAGCAGGGATGACGCGGCTGTCATACTGATAGTCGGGATGAATCATCACGACATAATCCGCACCATTGTCGAGAGCTCGTCGATAGCAGGTTTTCTGGTTGCCGCCATAGCCCAGATTCTTCTCGTGACGAATCACGGTCAGTCCCAATCGCTCAGCAACTTCAACCGTGTTGTCGCTGCTGCAATCGTCTACCAGAATGATTTCGTCGACAGCACCGGGGGGAATGTCGGCCACGGTTCGTTCCAGCGTCCGTGCCGCATTATAGGCGGGCATCACCGCGATGGTCTTACCGCGTACGAGATTTGATGGTGATGCCGGGTTCGACTGACCAGAGCTTTCCGGGTGTAACGACACAATGACTCTGCTTCTTGGTGCAAGGGACGGGGTTGCGAAATCCGCGTCTTGCATTATGAAGGCGCGGGGACCCACCGTCGACTGACCTGAGGGAAAGTTTTGCCGTGATTTGACGTAACTTCTCAGAATCAGTGGCCACTGAACCAGGTTCAAAGGGTCTGGCAGGCATCGCTTTCCAAGCCAGACGCCTCACTTTGGGCATCACAGCCAACCGTTTACGGGCGAGACATCTTCAAGATTTCCGATAGGCCGGCTTCGACTTCTTCCCGCGAGACAGTGTCGCTTTTGTCCGTGTCCAGCTTGTCAAAAATCTCCTTCTGAGAAGGGATCACTTCTTTGCGACTGATCTTTCCATCCTTGTTCTTGTCGAGGCCATCGAAGATCCGTTTCACCATGGCTTTGGATTCGGGATCTGCTGCCGGGTTCGGCTTGGTCGGTTCATCTGGACCACGAGGGACGGCAACATCGAAATAACCCAGCAACATTTCATCCCAGGACTGCTCACCCCATGTCACCGTTTTTGACGGATCCGGGTTGGCCAGATTATTGGACGAATTATCGAAACTCGCATAAGCCGTCAGCTTTGACCCTTGGGGAATCGGCCGCGGCTCTTTCAGACAATAAGCGGTTTGCCAATTGAAATCATAATGGGGAACATCCAACAGCGTTTCCTTCGACCCATTGGGCATCGTCAATTCATAGCGGAAGGATTTCCCTCGTAAATGCATATGCGGAGACAGCGACAATAGTTGGAAACCGATGGGAAAGTTGAATGGGCGGGTATCGAAAGCCTGATTATCTTTCTCCGGTTCGATCTCGAACTTACGATTGATGGCGACCGCAGTTTTAACTTCATGTGTAATCTCGGTGGGATCAGCAAAGACCAGCCCGATTCGCGTACGATCCTCGCCCGCAATACCGTTCGGCGTGTAGTGCATTTGGAAAACGAACTGAGTTCCCTTTGGCAGACGTTTCGCCATGCCTTTGGGGAACGGAGCGATTCGCATCCCCGGCACATAGGCCACAACCATCTGCTGTTCTTCGTTGAACAGTTTGCCCTCACCGGTCATAAACACAATCACGTGATGGACGACTGACCGATTGCCCGGAATGATTTCGGCGGCAGTCAGCCATTTGTCTTCCAACAATCCCGCATCGACCGAGAAATATTGGTACTTGACCGTACCCTCTGTCGGAATCTTAAACGGCTTTTCTGACATCCACACCACATGATCAGGTTGACGCGGCAGTTGCCAGCCTTCCGTGAAGGTCCGCGCCGGTGGCAGATCAGCCCGATTGCCTTCCGGCATTCCGGCCTCGGCCCATTGTTGCAGTAGACTTAGATCCTCTTCTGACATCCGCCGATCATTGGCGAAATGTCCATATTCCGGCGAAGCATGCCAAGGAGGCATCTGATTGGTTCGAGTCACTTCCACGATCATGTCGGCCCAGCCAGCGACTTCCTGATACTCAGTCAGACTGAACGGAGCGATCTCGCCTGGACGATGGCACTCCACACAGTTCTTTTGAAGGATCCGTGAGATCTGATTCGAATAAGTCACCTTCGAATCATTTTTCGGTTCGCGAGCACGGCCGATCAAGCAGCCAATCGCCGGTGTTTCCGGAACACTGACGGATCTCCCTTCAAGCAACTCCTCCACCGCCAATTTCAGATCGTCACGCGTCGGCGACTTTCGGAACTTGCCCCCCACCGCAAATTGATCATCCACTCGACCGTGATAACGGACAAACCGATCCGCATCGAGTACAAAAACCTCTGGTGTCCGCGTAGCTTGAAGTGATTCGATAACTTGCTGATTTACGTCTTTTAAAATCGGATAAGTCAACGAATTCGATTTGGCGAATGCAGCGATTTCGGCCAGCGAATCCTGGCGATTGGCATCCAGCGCCAACACCGCAACCCCTCGTTCAGCATATTCGTCAGCGAATCTCTGCAATTTGACTGCAGACTGTTTCGCCAAGGGGCATTCCGTCCCCAGCACAGCAATCACCACCAATTTGCTGGATTTGAAGTCGCTCAAAGCGTACGGCTTGCCGCGGAAATCCTTCAGCGAAAACTCGGACACGGTCCCGCTAATCGCCGGACGTACAGATTCTGCCGCCGGCAGATTTGCTACGACCGTCACGACAAGTACGGCGATCAGACCAAATTGACGCATGACAACTCCCTATTTTCGCTCGCAGATTCTGGAAAAATCCGCTCCTTTGACCGGCTGGACGGAACTCCACAAATCAAAAATCTCCGCTTCCAATACAATGTTAAAGGCATCGCATTGGCGTCACAGGACGAACTGCGGCAGGCCACCGCCGAGTTTGTTCGACTCGATTTTCAGCCTCTTGCTCGAATTGCGTTTCTACCAACTAATCCTACCCAGAATGCACGCGTTCCGTTTCAATCCACTATCGCACCTTCGGGAGTTCACAATCTGTTTTCGTTTTTCCACGTGGATTTCCACACAGTTCGCGCGATGTCCCAAAGAAAGACTACCAGCGTCACGGTTGACCGTGGCGTTTTTTGCCGCATTTTTGTTTGTAAAACAACGGAAAAGAAACGAGCTGGGACAAAGATCTTACCGGTCTGGGATCGGCTCAGGCAATATCTCCAGCCGCAATTACCGGTCACGGCCGCCATTGGACGGACTATGAACGCCATCCCGCCGGTAAACGAAGCAATGCGGCCGTGGAGAACACGGCCGCATTGCTTCGCAAATCAAGAGTCATACCGCCTCGACTGAATTATTCGGTACCGCCATCGGTGGAACCCTGCTTCACGCCACCTTTGAGCTTGGCGCCGGATTTGATCGCGAACAGTGTGCTTTTGTTCGAGATGAACAGCGTGTTGCTGGCCACAATCGGCGTCGAGTAAATCGAATTAATCATATTTTCCTCCCCGATCACGTTCAGCTTATTCGAGAGTTCGAAGATCGTGATATCGCCGTCTTCATCGCCTACGTAAACCTTGTCGTCGACGATCAGCACCGAACCCCAGGCGGCAGCAAACATGTCGTGGGTCCAATAGACCACCGGCTTGCCGTTTTCCACCTTCTTCGCGTCCAGGCAATGCACCAGACCGGCGAAGTCAGAAATGAACAGCAGATCATTCTTGATCGCCACACTCCCGATGGTGCGATGCATCGTCTCTTCAAAATCCAACTTGCCGTTTTTGTTGCGATCAACGGCCGAATAATGCCAGACAGCAGCGGTTTTGGGATTAGGAATTGCCTTTTCGCCTTTGCTGACGTCGACGTCCTGCGTTCGGCGTGGAGGAATTTCCTTGCCACTGGCATCGACGGCCAGTTCCAGACTGACATCGCCTTTCTTTGTCGGATCGATGCAATATAAATGACCGATGCCTTCCCCATGCTCAGGATCTTCGCCCACACCAATGTAGACATGGCCGTCATAAAATACGGGGGTACCAATAATGTGATTACGAGTGGCTCGACCACCCAGCATGTAGATCGAATCTTTCGGGTTGCCGTCGAACTTCCAAAGCAGCTTCGCGCCGCCTTTTCCGTCACCGGCCGGATCGAAACTGTAAATCCAACCGTCACCACCGCCCATCACTACTTGTTCTTGCCCATTCAATTCGAACACGCAAGGACTGGACCATTGACCGTGAAGAATATTCAAACCCGGCGACTTATCCGTCCACAACAGCTTGCCGGCATTTTTGTCGAGGCAGATGAAGCTGGGTGCATTGGGAGCCGGAATGTTGATATGCCCCTCGTCGACCCCGTTGCCTGTGATGACAAAACAACGATCGCCAGAGCAAGTGATCGAGCACGAACACATGTTGTGCTGAAAAACGCCCAAGTCGCCCATCATATCATAGCGCCAAATGATATCGGCTTCGTCTTTGTTCTCGTTCGGCTCGGCTTTGAAGGGGCCGTTGTTCACGCCGTCGTAGAATCCTTCGACGTCAAGGCACAGGATCTCGCCACGGCTGGTGTTGTACCACAGTCGTTTGTCATCGCAGTAAACCGTCGAACAAATCCCTTGCTGAGGCCAGTCATTGACTCGCCCGGAAGGGAGCTTTGGTGAAGAAGACTGCCAGAGAAACTTGCCCGTCTTCTCGTCGAAGGCGATCAGGACACCCAAATCGATCTTCGACGGATATCGTCTCAAATAGCCGTGAGTGTTATTCGTCCCGACGAAGACCTTGCCATTAGCAACCACAGGGTTGCCGTACGTCTGAGAGCCTAGCGGCGAGGCCCACAGCACGTTTTCTCCCGTTTCTAAATCCCACTCATGAGGAATATTTTCGCCTTTGGGCGTGTTGTTGCGATGGGAGGAACCACCCCATTGAGGCCAATCGTACTTACCGACTTTCATCTTCGTGATGAGGTTCAAAGTTTCTTCCGTCGGATCGAATTTGTCGGCCGCCGAGACAATCCCGATTGACGTGAGGCAAAACGCCAGTCCGGCTCCCATCGCGATGGAAAAAGATCTCATGCTGTATTCCTTATCGTTGAATGTCCGCTTCAAATTGAAGATATTCTGGCGACGTCGCCGTTCAGTTTTCGCCGTCATTTTTTGATCAGGGGCAAGGCCACTCCAGACACGTCAACTCATCTCGGAGTGATCTTTACGTTGTCGAAAAAGATCTCGGCGTCCTTGGCGTTGCCAGTCAGACCAGGACTACCGTTGTCATTCGCGGGACTGTCGGCCCATTCGATTGACCATTGCGACGGTTCCGCCTCGTCGCGTTTCCAGACCTTGCCGCGACAAACCGACACTTTCTCGCCATTTCGTTCTTCATTCGTCACCGTGAATTTCATGGTGTACCAGACTTCCGGCTCCCAATGAAAATCCACTTCGTGGAACTTTCGATCGTGGGGAATCCACGAATACAGTTTCAATTTCTGCGCGGCCCCCATCATCTCGAAACGATACCGTTGATTGGTCAGCCCAATGTCCGGAATTTTTGTGTTCTTGTCCGCGTCCGCACCAGCGTCAACTTGATTTCCCAGGACATCGGCTTGAATGACGTAATTCTTCGAGTCGGAATGACCCAGCCACCCTTGGCTGCGCGTTCCTTTCGGAATCGTCGTGATCTTGCACATCACCCCGTTGCCCGTTGGTTTACGCGCGCCCTTCGCAATTACCAACTGAATCGGAATCTTGTCAGTGCCGGTCCACTCCCAACTGGCGATGACGCCCGCGTCTTGGAGAATCTTCAGCGAGGCGTCCAAATTCTCTTTTGCCTGATCCTGATTGGTAATCGCTTCGAGTAATCCCAGATACCGCTTGAACCCCGTGAAGGCCTGAGCCGGAGTGGAATCATCGAACGTCGCTTTCGGAGCGGGAACATTCGTAAATTGTGTGGTCAAATAGAGGTAAAGCTTCGCGGCAAGCCGATCTTTGGCTTTCAGCGATTTGTAAAAATCATAGTCGATCGCGATGTGGCGATAGCGAATACCAATCGCGGTCACCGGAACAATGCCATCGTCGAAGTTCATCGACAACGGTGTTTCCGTCGTATTTTCCGGAATGACGCGAATGCGGGCCTGACTCTTCAGTTCCCCCACTTCCGCATTCACAATCACGCCGGCATTCACCAAGCCACCTGGCGAGGAATATTTACCGGTGGCGTCGATACTGCCCGGTCCTTGAAGGGTCATTTTGACGTCCTTTGGATCGGCGGTCTTCAGGAACTGACCATTGGCGTTGTACAACAACACCGAGAATTGTTGTTTGTTGTTCGGCTTCAGGAGCGATTCCACTGGCACCACCAACGCGGTGGCTGGTTTCTTATCTTGATCAGCCGGCGTTTCCAGGGGCAGGGCAGGAGCGGAATCAGCAGAGGGTTTCGCATCCTTTTTGCCGATGCAATACATCATCGTTTCGCAGGCCAGATAAATTCGCCCGTGCGAAACAATCGGCGAAGCGTTGATTTCACCTTGCTCAAGACGCAAGCTGTGAATCTTCTTCAGACCTTTAGAAGCATCTGGAGCGAAGATATACCAACGTCCGTTGCAATCGGCGACGTAAATCTTGCCATCGGCATAGATGGGACTTCCACGGCCCATTGTACCAATTTTGGATTTGCCAACTTGAGCTCCCGTTTTAAGGTCGTTGACAAAAAAGATGCCGCCGTCGTCAACGGAATAAACACGATCGCCAACCACCAGGGGGGCGGTCTTGCCGATGTATTCCTCTTTGGTCCGCCAGAGCTCACCCGATTTGGTCAGGTTTCCTGCTTTCGACGCATCAATGGCGAACAGAGCCCCCATCGCAGTGTCATCGAGATTCTCTTCACTGTGACCGCACAGAACGGTCTGGCCGACAATTGTCGGAGCCGAGTTGATACCGCGCAACGAAACCTCATAGTTCCAAATGATCTTGCCGGTTCGCGGTTGCAATCCGTAGACGCTGCCATCACCACAACCGATGACATATTGGGCCTGCCCGTTAATCACCGCGATGGCTGGCGCGCTGTAAGTGGTATCCTCAGGAAAGAGCCGTGTGCTCTGAAACCAGACAGCCTGACCATTTCGCTTGTCAAAGGCGATGATGCGATGAGCAGGTTTGGCCATTTCGCCCCAGCCGATGACAACACCGCTGATGATCACCAGATTGTCATAGACGATGGGAAAGTTCGTTCGACCGCCGTAGGTGCTCAGCAGTCCGTATTCTTCGCTCATCGAATGGGACCACAGCGTCTTGCCGCTTTTTCCATCCATACACTGCAGATATCCACAAACGCCCAGCGCGAAGACATTCCCCGTCACCGGATCGCCAACAACGCTTGACCAGCCGACACGCGAGTCGGGCACATCGGTCAGGAACACGTTGAAGATATTTTCCCACTTTGTTTCACCAGTCGCCGCATCGACACAAACGACCTTCTCGGCCTCTTTCGTCGTGGCGGGATTGTGTCGCACCAGTGTATAGAGATTTCCGTTCATGACGATCGGAGTTGACCGCGTTCCCAATTCCGGCCGACTCCAAATGAGATTTTCCCCCTCTGGAGACCACGAATCGGGTAGATCTTTCTCGCGCGAGATCCCATTCATCTCGGGGCCGCGCCAATAGGGCCAATCGAGGGGATCAACGGCCTTTTTCTCTTGAGCGATCAGACCGACGGGAAAGGCAACCAGCAAACCGAACAGACAGACAAACGAAGGTCGCATCGGCATGGTGAGCATCCTGTGATTCAGAATCGAAGTCGTTCGGGTGGGCAATTTCGTGGCGGGATTTCTTCAATTCGCGCTATTGGCCCAGAGGACATTATTGAATGCTAGTCCGTATCTTGCTTCCAACCAGTCCTTTTGGATTCAATTTCATGCGACCCAAATCGCACCTGAAATCGAGGTTCACGCGTGTCTGATCGAAAGCCGTGGGAGGTCTCGATAGCGCAGTGAAACATACCCAATGGCCCACGACTGAGCAAGGAGTCGGACGAACCAGCGACGTTGAAACATGGCCTGCCAGATATGTCGTAAACCGACACCGGACAGATCCCTCAGTCAAAACGGAATCGATCCACGAACAATGCCGGCGATGCCCAAACCATGAGGCATTTCGCGTTTAGGGAAACCATGGTTTACTTTTGCAGTCAATATTGTTTGACTTTACTTACGTTTTCGCCAGTTGTTCCGTCGTTATTCATTTCGTTCAAAAAAGAAAGGAACCTTGAGATGCGATTCGCCATTGTCGTTCCGATAATTGCCTCCATGATGATTTTTGGGCTGAGTGGTTGTGGGAAAATCCCGACGTGGGGCGAGCTTACAGGCGAGCAAAAACCTACGGAACCGACACCCCCGCCCGCACCGCCGACGCCTCCACCGGCTCCACCTGTCATGGCGAAGGGACCATCGCCCCAAGAAATCATCGCCAGGTTCAAAGCGTCGCGTCCGGGTGACGTCTCTGATGCAAAGATCCTCGAATTGACGAGCTTGAATGAGGGACTTGAAGAAGTCACCGAAATCAACGCCGACCATAGTGGGATCACGCAGAATGCATTTCAGTCGATCGACAAGTTGACCAACTTGCGACAGTTGCGACTCAATGCAACGCACGTCGGCGACGATGCATGCACTAGGATTGCCCAGGTTCCGTCGCTGGAAGTACTGACTCTCGTTGATACCGCTGTCAGCGACGTAGGAGTCGCCGCGCTGTCCGGTTTGCAGAATTTAAAAGTTCTGCACCTGACGCGTTGCAAATTATCCGAGAATGGCTACGCAGCGATTGGTAAGTTCCCCGCCCTCCAGGAAATCAATATCGATCAGACTAACTTGGACAATCGAATGTTAGATCTTGTCTGCAACGCCAAGACGTTGGTTAGTCTTGAACTGAGCAAGGATCACATCGACGATTATGGACTCGCGGCGCTCGGTAAGTTGAGTTCTCTTGAACATCTCACCTTGGCCGAGACAGCGGTGACAGGGGCAGGCCTGGTGGCCGCACAACACAAGGGCGGCCTCAAAAATTTGAATTATCTCAATCTCTACAAGTGTCCGCTCTCTTCGCAAGGCGCCAAGGCTGTCAGCAACTTTAAATCGTTGGAAACGCTGATCCTCGGTGAAATTCGTGCCTTGGATGATTTCCATCTCAAGGTGATCATTTCCGGGATGAAGAACTTGAAAAACCTCGATCTCGTCAAATGCTCAAACATCAACGGTTCTGGGTTGCAACCCTTATCTGGTCACAAGGAAATCGAAGAAATACACCTCTCAGGATGTAGCTTGATCGGTGACCCAGTGGTCAAAATCCTCAAGACATTAAAAAACCTGAAAAAGGCATCTCTTGGAGGAACGGCGATCACTCCAAATGCCGTCATGGAATTGAGATTCGCGCTACCGGAACTTGTTGTTCAATAACCTGGTCGAAATACGGTATCATAAATTACCGTACCATCTTGAACTCGCCATTTGGGCGGGTGATCGGCTTTTGACGTGTGGCTTGCAGCCATGTCCTACTTGCTTTGCACAGTCATTTGAGCATTGCGTCATTGATAGGTTTGCTATGTCGTCATTCCCTCGCATGATCCGTCTTCGACAGAAATTCGACGCTCGGCGAGTGACCGACGTTTCGAGTCAAACGACCAGCCAACTCGAATCGCTGAAGCTGAACCAACGGATCCGACCAGGTCAATCCATTGCCGTTACCGCCGGAAGCCGCGGGATTGCGCACATTGGCGAAATCACGCGTGCCGTCGTGGACCATTTGAAAAGCCTGGGTGCCGTGCCCTTTATCGTTCCTGCCATGGGCAGTCACGGCGGCGGCACGGCAGCGGGACAGACGCAATTATTGGAACATTACGGGATCACGCCCGAGAAGATGGGCTGCGAGATCAGGGCGTCGATGGAGACGGTCATTGTCGACAAGACGTCTCAAGGAATTCCGGTCCACTTCGACAAACATGCTTCACAAGCCGATCACGTCCTGATTGTCGGCCGCGTCAAACCTCACACTGGCTTCGTGGGTGACGTGGAATCGGGACTTCACAAGATGATGCTGATTGGACTCGGCAAGCACGAAGGAGCCAAAATTTACCATCGGGCGATCGCCGACTACAGCTTCATGGAGATCATTACGGCCGTGGCCTCATCGGTCATCTCCAAATGCCGCGTGGTGGGTGGATTGGCCATTGTCGAGAATGCCTATGACGAGACCGCACTGATTGAAGCAGTCGCACCCGAAAAGTTCCTGGAACGCGAAAAGGAATTGCTGAAACTGGCCGCCCAATGGTTGCCTCGGCTGCCATTCCCTTTCGCAGATCTGTTGATCATCGACAAAATTGGCAAAAACATCAGCGGCACAGGGCTCGACACGAACGTTGTCGGCCGCAAATTCAACGACCATGCTGCCACAGACCGCGATTCCGTACGCTGCAAGCGGATCTTTGTTCGTGGTCTTACCGACGAAACTCACGGTAACGCGACAGGGATTGGCATCAGCGAATTCACCAATCAACGGACGGTCGATTCAATCGATCGCAAAATCACGGCAATCAATTGTGTCACCGGCCTGCATCCGATGGCCGCCATGATTCCGATCGCTTATGACACCGACCGTGAGGTCATCACAAACGCCTTGCATACCTGCGGTCTGGTCGAACCCGCTCAATCCAAGGTGATCCAGATCAGCGACACGCTGCACCTGGGCGAAGTCCTCGTCAGCGAGGCCTACTTGCCAGAGCTGCGAGAACGCAGCGATTTGGAGAAGATCACCGATCCCGCCGAAATGGCGTTTGATTCCGAAGGCAATCTTCGGGCCGTATCGGACTAGTTTTTTCACCGAGCATTTTGTGTCCGCAATCTATCTCGACAACAACGCCACAACTCAGCCGTTACCCGAAGTCATCGAGACCGTTGCACGTCATTCGTTTGAGTCGTATGGCAACCCCAGCAGTCGACACAGCCTCGGTCGCAAGGCACGGCAAGTTTTGGAAAATAGCCGCGAACAGATCGCCCAGATTCTCGGTGCCACTCCGGGGGAACTCCTGTTTACCAGCGGCGGTACCGAAGCGAACAATCTGGCCGTCTTCGGACTGACCACAGGAACGCCAGCTACGATCGCCATGTCGCCAGGCGAACATCCCTCGAATCGAGAAGCGTGCCGAGTCCGTCAGCAGCAGGGATGGCGGCTTGAGACACTGGCCGTCGATGGTTCGGGACGATTTGATCCGACGGCCCCGTCATGGAACGAATTGAATTGGAACGATGTACGGCTGGCTGCGGTCATCTTGGCGCACAATGAAACGGGAGTGATTCAGTCGCTTCCTCCATTCATGAGTCGTGCCGCCGAATTCGGATTTCCAGTACACCTCGACGGTGTTCAAGCCGTCGGAAAAATACCGATCAATTTTCGTGAACTCTCTGCGACGACGTTAAGTTTCGGTGCCCACAAATTTCACGGACCACGAGGCATTGGCGGGCTACTGATTCGCGAGGATGCTCGACTTTCAACCGACTTCGCCGTGGGCGGATTGCAAGAATCGGGCCGTCGTGCGGGTACAGAACCGGTCGCGCTGGCCGCTGGAATGGCGAAAGCCATCGAACTTTGGCATCAATCGCGGACCGGGACAAGCGAGCGGATGATCCAACTACGCGACCGTTTGGAACAGCAACTTGAGGCACTCGCCGGCCCGACGGTCGTCAATGGTGGCTCGGCACCTCGCTTGCCAAATACCCTGAACGTCTCTTTCCCCGGCGTCGACGGCGAAGCGCTGCTGGTGGCTCTCGATCTCGAAGGGGTTTGTTGTTCGCTGGGTAGTGCCTGTGCAAGTGGATCAATCGAACCGACACCCATCCTGGTCGCCATGGGACTGAGCCCTGACCTGTATCGATCAGCACTTCGTTTGACGCTCAGCCGCCTGACCAGCCAAGATGAAATCGACGAAGCCGCCCGCCGCATCGCCGGCGTCGTCAAGTATCTGCGGTGAGTTCTTACTCCAACATGAAACCGCACGAAACGAGCATGGAAAATCGCGATCAGCCGTCGAACGGGGACGCACTACCCGATGATCGATCCTCGATAGACACGGGATACCAAACGACGCGAACGTTACGCATGACGCTTGCCTATGAAGGGACGAATTACTGCGGGTGGCAGATTCAGCCCAATGGCATCGCCTTGCAACAAATCGTGGAACAGGCACTAACCGAGTTTACCGGGGAAACAGTCAAGGTCATGGCTTCAGGGCGGACCGACGCGGGCGTGCATGCGGTGGGCCAAGTAATCAGCTTCACGACGCAGTCGACAGCACCGTGTTATGGCTTTGTGCACGGTTTGGCGCGGTATCTTCCAGAAGACATCGTTGTTCGCGAAGCTCACGAAGCCCCAACCGGTTTCAACGCACGATTCGATGCCAAGAACAAATGGTATCGCTACGTCATTCACAACAATCCGGTTCGGCTGCCATTTCTTCGGAATGCGGTGCTCTGGCAACGAACTCGACTCGACGAACACGCGATGCACGCCGCCGTTCAGTGCCTGGTCGGTACGCACGATTTTCGTTGTTTCGAAACACAATGGCCGAACCGCTCGTCCAGTGTACGGACCGTCATTCAGGCCAGCGTGATGCGAACGACGGGATGGGACGCGTGGACGGCAACGATGCCAGCCATTCCAGGCGGAATTGCAAATAATCAGCATGCCGAAGCCGCGAATCGGCCCTTTCCAGCAGATTCCGATTTCCTGTGCTTCGACATTCAGGCCGACGGTTTTTTGTACAACATGGTCCGGGCAATCGTCGGCACCTTGATCCATGTGGGACGCGGCCGTTGGACTCCGGCCGACATGCAGCGCATCCTCATGACGGGGGATCGCACGCACGCGGGTGAAACCGCTCCACCGCAGGGCCTGTATCTCATGCGAGTCGACTACTGAAGAAGCGAGACGAGAAAAACGAATTCTCTGAGACGACGGTTCAGACTCATCCGTCGCACGACGACAACCCGAATGGATTGAACCGGATAAGATCTTCCGTGTTGGCGGGATCAAGTCGACGAAGTGGCATCCGACGATGCCTGGCGCCGTCCACACGTTCGGCCCCACAGCAACAATACTCGGTCCAGAATGGCGGGATGCCAGAATCGCAGGTGAGCGATCGCGGCCAATAGCAACAATGTCGCACCGCTGACGATGGCGCCGTAGTAGACGCTACGAGGTTCATAGCTCCACACAAGTTCACCCTGACGATCAGCGAGTTCGACCGCCCGAAACAGTCCTTCTTGCTTCGTTTCAAGCTGTCGATTTCCCTGCCGCGCGATCCAGCCCGGATAGGCCAATTCCGTAGTCACCAACGTCAGATGATCGCTCTGTTCCGATTCCCAGACCAGTCGACGTTGATTGGGAGGGCGGTTCTTCCAATCTGTCGAGGCGACTCGACAATTCCCTTCCGACACATAGGCTCGTCCAGGAAACGAGGTCGGCTTTTCAGCGGTCTCGCTCTGCCGAAATCGATACAGATAGATCAGTTCTTCCCGTCCCCAAACGCGATTCAGAAATGGATCTCTTCCCTTCCAAATCGGTTCAACATGCCACGAGGCCTCATCGAGTGGTTCAAAGTTCAGCACGTGCGTGACACCCGATCGACTTAACCACTCAATCAATTCCTCAGTCGCCAGCGTGGGCTTGTTGTTTGGCAACGGCTTGGGGCGGGGTGGCATGGCGAATTGGGGGGCGACATATTCGGCCGGGGCGATTCCCAAGTACCACGGAACACACGAGACGCCAAGCAGATTGCTGACGTTTGGACCCGGTGCGAGCAAGCGTGGCAGTTGAGGCTCCTCCAGCAACCGCTTACGCACTTCACTTGATTCACGAAAGGAAATCCGCGGCGGCGAAACCATCACAGTGTATTTCACCATGCGACTGACCAGCCATAAATCTCCACACGTCGAAACGAAAATCAATGCCATCAGCAACGCACGAAAGAAGCGTGTCGAGACTCGCAACGTCAGCTGACTCATGAGCTGCCCCGCCAGCAAGGCCACGGTCCAGGTTGTCACGATGCCATAGCGACCCGATCCGCGAAAGAAGCTGAAACCGGGTAGATGCCGTCCAATCGGCAACAATAACCCCGTCGCATATACCAAGGCGAGCAGTCCTGCGATCAACCAATAGACTGTGGTCCGATCGAGAATGGTGCGTTTCGGCAACGACCCCAAAGCAGCAGAGCGCCGTCGAAACCAGATCAAGACCGATCCAAAGGCCATCCAGAGAGGAATCAATCCACAATAGACATGTGCTTCAACTTTGTTCGTGCCTGTTGGTACGGCCGCGAATCGACTGCGCTGAATGGCCCGATCAAGGTCATAAGGCTGGTTGGCGTTCTCGGAATCGCGACGCGGACCAAACCAATGCCAGGGAGCCGCGAATTCCGCCAGATCACGAACAAGGTTGTCCTCATCAACTTCCAGCAAATTGTACCAAGTCCAGGGGACGATCAATTGCGACGTATACAGCGGTGGCATGTGTCCATAGGCAGGGTCGTAGTCTCCTCCTGCGACGACCCGCGAGCTTCGCTGTTTCAGTTCCCAGGTCGGCCAGAGTTGAACGCTGGCCAGACTCGCTCCCATCAGAATCGCGATCATCAATCCAACTGGGGCGGATGCTTGAAACGATCCGGCTTGCCCGCCTGCCGCAACACTAAGGGAAGCCCGTTTTTCACTCCACAATCGGCAGGCGACATAGGTCACCAGCAGCAGCAATGTGATGAAGGCCAGATGGTAGTGGCCGGCCAGCAATTGCATACCGATCGCAACACTCAGCCCGATCGCATATCGCCACCAACGGGATTGCAAAAAGGACTCGGCACACCACAGGACCACTGGCATCCAGGCGCCAGTCAGGATGGCCCATTCGAGACAGGCTCGGGGTGGAAACCAACCATAAGTGAAAACAAGGGCCGACAGATACGCCCCCGAAGTCGTCAATCCCACCCGCTTCGCGAACAGCCAGGTGCCGAGAAAACAGATGACGTAGTGCAGCAGATGCTCGATGTTGTACGCCGTATTCAGGTCGAAACAGAGATAAAACAAGAAGTGGAATGGATAGGCCGCGCCGGTCTGGCTTTCCCCCAGGACAGGGTAGCCAAAACCAGTCAAATCATTCCAAAGCGGAAATTGTCCCGCCTTCAGACAGTCGGCGTAAAAGGCCTTCTGCGGAAAGAAATAGGGGTACAGGTCGCCGCCGATAAACCCAGCACCGCAATACAACGGCCACCAAAAGAGAATCGTCATCGCCAGGGCGACGGCAACGGGCACCAGCGAGCGACAAGTACGGCTGAACATCCCAGACAGTTTAACGACCTGCAACGCTGTTGCGACCCTGACGCATCTCGCTTCCGTCTTGTCGTCACCAGAACGTCTCGACGACTGACATCGGGACGTCCAAATGTGCCGAGAATAACGTTTATGAGCAAGGATCTGATCGTTCGCAGAAGGAACTTAGCGATCAGGCGACACGCAAAACATTCTTTTTCGGTTTTCTCAGTCGCCAGGTAACTTTCTTGTCCAGTGGATTCGATCCCCTTCGATTAGAGACAAGGAAGCGGTCCCATCGGATCATTGCTGTGGTCTGCGTTTGCCACTCGGGAATTGTCGGAAAAACTTATTCATGACAGACTGGTTATCCCCGACGATTTGTCCGGTTGATAGCTCATCCCAGGACGAAACGTCAGAATCTCTGTGGAGAGGTGCCGAAGGTCTCTTAAGAGAACTTCTGATATCGTCGGTGATCCGTCGGTACGACTGGGAACATCTGGAAGAAGCCGTCCAGAATCAACTGGTCGACATCATTGACGACGAGCGCCTGTTGAAGGATCTGGTTTCTTATAACTTGTTGACGAACTATCAAGTCGAGCGGATCCGATCCGGACAGCGATTCGGCTTGATTTTAGGCCATTACCGCATTCTCAGTCGCTTGGGCCACGGCTCGATGGGCCAGGTCTTCAAAGCCGAACATATCCGTCTGCCGCGATTGGCCGCCATCAAAGTCCAAACGATTTCCAAAGACGTGGGATCGGACCTATTGCAGCGGTTTGAGAATGAAGCCTGGACCGTCGCGCAGCTTCAGCATCGCAATATCGTGGGAGCAATCGACGCCGGTGAAATCGTCAACCGTGCTGGTGACGGTGAGCGACTGCTGTATTTCGTCATGGAATATATCCCAGGAATGAACCTGGAAGAAGCCGTCTGCACGCAGGGGGCTCTTTCCGTCCACGTTGCGTGCAGCCTGGTTTTTCAAGCAGCCAGCGCGCTGCAGGAAACCAGCAAACAGGGACTGATCCATCGCGACATCAAGCCCTCGAACATCATCATGACGCCGGATGGGACGGCGAAATTATTGGATTTCGGCTTATCCCGCCAGTGCGACAGCCGCCTGACGAAGGCCGGTTCCTGGTTGGGAACGATTGATTACCTGGCACCTGAACAAGCCCAGGACGCAAGTTCGGTCGATATCCGCGCCGACATTTATAGTCTGGGCGCGACGCTGTATTGGTGTCTCACAGGACAAACGCCCTTTGTCTCCAATGGGCGAATCGTCGAGGACTTTTTGCGTCGGTCGAATCAACCGCCGCCATCCATTTTGGACGCTCGCCCCGATGCCCCACCGGAACTCGCCGCAGCCGTCGCACGAATGATGGCCGTCCAACCCGGTGAACGTTACCAGACCCCGTCTGCCGTGATGACGGCCCTGATGCCGTTCGTCGAATCGAAATGGAATGAAGGCCGGGCCGTCCCAACCACGAAAGCATCCAGCGATTCGGTCGTTTCCGAAATGCCGGTGACCGATTCACGACGCAAACAGCGAGTTTTGATCGTGGACGATGAACCCACGGTTCGCAAATGCGTCAAACTGTCCTTGATCTCGGAAGGGATCGAATGTGACGAAGCGGCGAACGGTGACGCCGCACTTTGCTTGTTGAATGAAAATGTTTACGACCTGATCCTGACAGATATCGAAATGCCCGTGCTTTCGGGCATGGAATTATTACGAGTCGTTCGCAATCGCCTGGGCTTGGGAAATCTCAAAGTTCTTGTCTTTTCGGGACGATCGAGCCCGAACGAAATGGCTCGAATGATGTCCGCCGGCGCTGACGATTATCTGGTGAAACCACTCAGCATCGTCCAACTGCGCAGCCGGGTGAACGCCGCATTACGCCTTAAAGAAAGCCAAGACGCGGCCGTCGCCCTGAATCAACGATTGTTCGAAGCAAACCAGGTGATGGTGAAAAGCCTTTCGTCATTGGGCGATCCGTCTCCTCGCTAGACCGTTCGAACACCTCGCAAATGTTGACAAGAATTTCCGGACGTATTGGAAAATGTGAGCTAGAGTAGTTTACATGCAATCCATTCGAACAAAGAAACTCTCGGAGCCAAAACGAGAACCAAAAAACAACTGGAGGGAGATCTCCGTTCAGTAGAAATCAAGTGTGTTGCAAGAATTCCCAAATCGCCAATCTCCCTTGGTAACGGTCCGCAGGTGCAGTCATGATGTTCGATTCCCTTGATACGACGCTTGCTTGTAGTGCAATCAGCGCCGTGGTGGGGTTTGTGACAGCGCTGCTTGTCCAGCGTTTGGTCCGCCGAAACAACATCCAGACGGAAGACGGGGTTTCGTCGACCGAAACCCCTGCCAAGAATGAAAAAGACGTGGATTTACTGATCAGTTCTCTGTATGAGCTGACCTCACATGTCGATTCACAAGTCGGTCAACATAGCGTCCGCATCAGCGAAATCACCAATACGCTCGAGACGCCGGGGGACATCGGATCCACGATGATTCTTGTCGCGGGAAAGATGCTCGTCTCCTCAAACCAGAAACTGCATGCCGATCTCGAAGATGCCAGAAACGAGATTCAGCGACAACGCGATCAAATGACCTGCTGTATGCTCGAATCTCGGATCGATGCGTTGACGTCGATTTCGAATCGTCGCGCCCTCGATCACGAATTGATTCGAGTCTTCGCAGACCGCCGACGAAATGGAACCACGTTCTGTTTGTTGATTCTGGACATCGACCATTTCAAATGCATCAACGACCAGTATGGCCATATGGTCGGTGACCAGATGCTGAAAAGCTTTTCGCGCTGCCTGACAACCACATTCCGGGAATCCGATTTCGTGGCTCGTTATGGCGGAGAAGAATTCGTGGCCATTCTGCCGAATACCACGATCGAAGAAGCCTGCCGAGCCGCCGAACGGATTCGCAGTATCATTGCCACAACCGTTCATCATGTCGGCGATCTGCAGTTGCAGGTCACCGCTTCGATCGGTTTGAAAGAAGTCCAAGATAACGAAACCGACTCGGAATTCCTTCAACGAGCCGACCGAGCCCTGTATGCCGCCAAGAACGGCGGACGCAATCGCTGCTATTATCACGATGGAGTCATGTGCCACCCGTATGTGCCTGTCGTATGTGCCTGTCGTGGCAGCGGTCGCTCAGGAATCCGAGGCGGACTCCCTGGACGATACGATCGCCGATATTGACACGATCCAGGCCGAGCTAGAATCACGTCCGGCGAAAAGGCTCACTTTCCAGCGGTCGGAAAAAGTCATCGCCTGAATCTCCATGAGAGTCGGCACTGCTGCGATGGAAATCAATCGTTGTCGTTGGTTCTGTTTGTGTTGAATCAGTCTGTCATTTCAATACGTCACCAGCCCGACAAGCCCCCGCTTCGAGATTCTTTGAACGTCTGTGTTTCCGCAGACCGTTTGGACCGAATTGACCAAACGGGCGGTGAACCAGACGCAAGTTTTTAATCGTGTTTTGAAAGATCTTAATCGTCACAGCGACTTACGCCAGGATGTCGTGTAGTACGCTGCCATGCACATCGGTCAGACGAAAGTCTCGACCACCATATCGGTAGGTCAATCCTTCGTGATTCACTCCTAACTGATGCAATACCGTCGCCCACATATCATAGATCGTGCATTTCTTGTCGATCGCATAATAACCCAGATCATCGGTGGCTCCATAGATGGTCCCTCCCTTGACGCCACCTCCCGCCAGCCAGACGCTGAATCCGTACGGATTGTGATCGCGCCCATCGCTGCCTTGCGAGAAGGGCGTACGACCAAATTCGCCCGCCCAGACGATCAGGGTCTCATCGAGTAACCCTCGCGCTCTGAGATCCTGAATCAACGCGGCAATCGGCTGGTCGACCTGCGAAGCCATTGCCGCGTGCCCGCGTTTCAATTCGCCGTGCTGATCCCAAGGATTCGCGGCACCTCCCGCACCAATCTCATGTGTCAGGCAGCTCAATTCGATAAACCGCACGCCGCGCTCGACCAGTCTTCGGGCCAGCAAACATTGACGCGCATAGGCCGCCTTTTGCGGTATCGTCGAATCAAGTCCGTACAATTTGATTGTCGATTCCGATTCGCCGGAGATATCACACAAATCGGGCACCGCACTTTGCATCCGAAAGGCCGTCTCATAATTTTGGATTGCCGCTTCGACCTGAATATCGTTGGCCGTTTCGGCCAAAAAGGGTTCGTTGAATTGTCGAGCAAAATCGAGGCGGCGTCGCTGAATCGATTGGGGATCGCGAGGTCGAATATTCCGAATCGCTTCCGGTTGATCGGCTTTCAAGATCGAACCCTGATGTTGGGCCGGCAGGAATCCGTTACTGAAAAGACTGATCCCCCCGTGAGGCGAAACTGCCGAACCGCTTTGGAGAACGACGAAACCAGGCAGATCTCGATTTTCCGTCCCCAAACCATACGCGGCCCACGCACCGGCACTGGGATATCCCATGATCGGAAATCCGGTATGCATGAAAAAATTCGCCTGGGCATGTTCATTCACCGCGGACGTCATCGAACGAATCACCGTCAACTCGTCCGCCTGCCGCGCGACGTACGGAAACAGGCTGCTGACCGGAACTCCACTTCGTCCAGACGGAGTGAACTCGAACGGACTGGCCATGATATTGCCGTTACTATTGAACATCGTTCGTTCAATCTTCACGGGCATCGGTTTGCCATGTTCCCGCTGCAGACGGGGCTTGGGGTCGAAGGAATCAATGTGCGAGACACCGCCCGACATAAAACAGAAAATCACATGCTTGGCTTTGGGAAGGTGATGCGTCTGCTTCAGAGCCGCCCCTTCCGGCAGTGACGAGGCGTCGGTGGCCTTGGCTTCCCCCATTAATCCTGCCAGCGCGACCGCTCCGAACCCGGTTGAGCCGGCCTGTAACAGACGACGTCGAGAAAATCGCGAAAGGGGGTTCATGGCCGCTGACATCACGAAATCCTTATCTGGCAAGCGCCTGTTAAATTGATCAGATCAAATCTGGAAATCGACCAAAATCATTTCACAAAAATGAACTCTTGAAATGTGAACAGGGCTTGCGCCATGTCGGCCCAGACAGCCTGTTCATCCGGCACGTCGATCAATGGTCCTGACGCCTTGATTTGAGACTCCAGCCGGGCGATCTGTTCCAGTTCCGATTTCCATTGCTGGCGTTCCACTTCTGACATCGCCTGCTGAATCTGGATGTCAGAAACAAACAGCTGCGACGATTGCGACGAAGCCCGTACTTCGTCAGCGCTCAGAGCTCGATCGTAAAGCTGTGCCCGCAAGAGGCGCCCTTCCAGCATCCGATTCCCACCCGCAGGAAGGTGTCGGATTCCCAAACCCACCACCGCCTCGCCCGCCTTAAACAACTGCGGACCGTTCGTCTGGTAAGGCTTGCCATAAGGTCTGCCATCGCGATAGCCGAGGACCAATCCGTCGCTTTGATAGACGATCGCGAAATGGACTGGACGCGTCACCGCTTCGGTCTCTGGCGGCCCTTGAAACGACTGCGTCCGCTGGAACAAATTACTTCCCGCCAGCCACTGCTGCGGACTTTGCTCTCCAAAAACAATCGAATCGAAAATCTCGCCACCACGACTCCAAATCGTCATGGCGCCTCCTCCGCGTTGTTCGAGGTTATCCAGCTGGACCCAAACCTCCAACGTTTTGGCTTGAATATTTTGAGTCAGCGGGGCCGTCATCACATACCCCTGCTGTTTCAATTCCAAATGACCTTTCTCCAGGCGAGCGGCGCCAAACAATTGACCATGCGCCACGCCCACGACGTCCCGCAAATCTCCATCAAATTGCCAGCGGCCAATCGGCTGGGGAGCATGCTGTTGGGGACGTGCCAAGCTCAATTGCGGATTCAATTCGGCCATTTTCTTCTGGCGAATCGGTTCCACCAACGATTGAATCGCAGCCTTTCGCTCGTCGACTGACCGGCGAAGCTCGGTGACCTGACGCAGCGTTTCGATTCGCTCAGAACGGACCGTCATCAAATAGGCCTCGAGCTGCCGAATTTCGGCAGGCAGCGCCGGACGCCCCAATGCCGTCAGGAACATGTTCTGCAGCCGTTCGTCGTCGCGAGACGTCGGCGACGTGGAAAGCATCTGGATTGACCAGGCCGACGCCAACCCACTGACGCGTTCATCATTCATCATGGTCAATGACTGCGCCGGCACATTGGTGACGTCGCGGCGGCCAACCGTACTAAACGGCTCGGGAAAGTCGTAGGCCCGCAAAAAGGGATCGGGAGAGTTTCGAGCGACCCGCACATACAGACTGCGTCGCGGAGAATTCCCCTCGACGGGGGGACCAAAGACCGTTTGATTCAGATTTTGTGTGGCAGACAGTAGCGAATCTCGAATGGCTTCCGCTTCCAGACGCTTCAAATTTGCGTGCGTCAGATATTGGTTTTCGGGATCCTTCAGACGCGATTGGGCCGATGGCTGTGAAGTGAGTTGCCACGTTTTCGATGTCACGATCAGTCGGATCATCTCTTTCATCGAACCGCCACTCTTCTTAAATCGCGTCGCCAGATGGTCGAGCAATTCCGGGTGCGTCGGTGCCAATCCCAAACGGCCGAAATTATCTGGCGTCCCCACCAGGCCGCGACCAAAGAGATGATGCCAGATGCGATTGACGATCACGCGGCGCGTGAGCGGATTGTCATCTCGGAAAAGATCCTCGGCCAATTGGCGACGGCCACTTTGTGTCGTCTGGTAGGGCGTCGGATCGATCGCTTCCAGGAAACGACGGGGAACTTCGTCACCGGGCAGTTTGTGATTGCCCCGTTCAAACAATCGCTGTTTTCGCCCCACCGTTTCCTGCAGTGACGGCACACGAGTCGGCACAACAATCGCCTCTTCCAATTGCCGATACACATTAATCAAAGGCTGCGCCGTGGCCAGCAATTCCAGTCGATTCGAAAGCAGTCCCTGCTTCAGACAAGCATCCAACAGGCGAGCTTGAGCATCCGAGGCCGTGTTGGCCTCCCAGGCTTTCACGGCGAGCATGATCGCTTCGACATAACGGTCCGTCAGATCTTCCAGCGACAGCGGCGGCTGCCGCATCACGGCTTCAAACAGCGGATCGAGAAATTCTGACGATTCCGTCGCCGGCCCTGATTCACCTTTGCGAACGATCACGGCCTCGGAAATTCCAAACCACGATCGCGGTTCGTTATTGACGATGACAGGCGCATCCTGTCCGGTTGCCAATTCAACATGAATGTCGTCGCCGTTCCAGTAAGTCAAATCGAACTTCTGCCATTGCCAGTCGGCCGACAATTTACGAATCGGAAACACGGTTCCGTCACGCGGATAATCCTGCACGACATAGCGAACGCTGGCCCCACCTTCGCCGATCGCTCGAACCCACAATTCATATTCTTGATCAAGATGGACATCTTCTGACGAAAAGCAGCCTGCATGTTTTCCGCTGAGCAGGTGGGTATAAACACCGGCCGGATAAATCCCCGCGAGCGCATTTTCTCCGGTCGGGGCAACGGCGAATTCACCAGGTAAAGCAGGCTGCTCTGGCAAACCAATGCCCGCTCGATACCACTTCGCTTGATCGTCGGATGCTCCCCACTTCCAATGCTGAAACGGACGTTGAGCCGCGAATTCGGTGCGACGCTGACGGTCGGCGTTCCAATCCGCCTGCCGCCGGTTCCAGGCTTCCGCCAAAGGCAGGCCATCGGCCAAATCCTTGCGCAATTGCGACCAATGATGAAGCAATTGTCGTGGCTGGTCAGCCTGTTGCCACAACCCTTGCTCCGTCAGAAGTCGCCGCTGAAGTTCCGACGCATGACTCCGCCAATCCTGGGCCATCGCCGAGCGAATCTTCGGCTTGAGTTGGACAAGCGCAGCTCGATTCCGAGACAGCTGTTCGGGTGTATTGATGGCTGTTCGGCCCGGCCGACAGGCCCCCAAGATGCCAAACAGGGCATAGTAGTCGCTCTGACTGATCGGATCGAATTTGTGATTGTGACAGCGGGCACACGCGACAGTCAGGCCCAGAAAGGCCTTCGAAAAGACGTTAATTTCGTCGTCGGTGTATCGAACTTTCTCGTCCAGCGGATCGGTTGGAGCGAAGCCATGAAAGACCATGCGCCAGTGTGCTGGACCGATCGCCGATTCGTTAATTCCCAGCGTCCGATTCAAACGCGGTTGTTCCAACAAATCTCCGGCGACATGCTCCCGAACCAACTGGTCATAAGCAACATCCGCATTCAAAGCGCGAATCAGATAGTCACGATACTGCCAGGCGTTTTCGATCGCGGGATCACCCTCGGATCCGTGAGTCTCGGCATAGCGAATCCAATCCATCCAGTGCCGCGCCCAACGTTCCCCAAAATGCGGACTCTCGATTAAGTGATTGACCAGCGATTCAAAGCCATCGGGTTGTTCGAGCCGCTTCGTCCAGGATTGAATCTCGTCGGATGTCGGCGGCAATCCGATGAGCGCAAAATAGAGTCGTCGCACGAGCACCCGTGGATCAGCCGCTTCACCCGGTTCTAAACCTTTCTCCCGCAGAGTTGCGAGAATGAACTGATCGACGGGATGCTGTGACCACGAATTGTTGCTGATTTGCGGGATTGGAACGTCTCGAATGGGCTGAAAACTCCACCAGGCTTTCCGCTTTTTCAACACTTGATCCCACGAGGTGGCCGCGGCCAGTTGTTCCGATGTCGGCGCATGATCGCGCGAGTCGGGCGCTCCCATCGCGATCCATTTTTCGAAATCGGCGATCACCTGGTCATCCAGTTTGGCGCCGTCCTCGGGCATTTTCAGACCGACAACGTCATGCCGGAGAATCGGCAGCAGACGACTTTCGAGCGGCTTGCCGGGAACAATCACGGGGCCGCTCTGGCCGCCCTTCAGCAGGGCTGACCGATGATCAACGGCGAGTTCACCATCCGTTCGAGTCAGCGAATTATGGCACTTGTAGCATTGCTCGACGAGAACCGGTCGAATCTTCGCTTCGAAGAACTCCATTTCCGGGGCGGGCGGCGGTGCGGCCAATGTCGCCATTGGACTGGCACACACCATGAATCCAGCTAAAGAAAGCAAAGTCATCAAACAGGTTCGCAACATTTCCAGACTCCTGGATCATCTACCGCGCGACACATGGCAGTCGAGATCTGAGGGGCTAATGCCGGTTAAACTCTTCGGACGCCTGTCGAGCGCCTTCTCTGACAATCTGCCCAATGACTTGAAACTCGTCTTCGGGAATTCTGGATGACGGCCCCGCAATCGTGATTGCCCCCACGGCATATCCATGCCGATCCAGAATGGGCGCGGCGGCACAATGAATCCCGTCCAACCCCTCCGCTCGGTCCACGGCAAAGCCCTGTTCACGGACCTGGGTCAATTCCTGACGGAATGCTCGTTTCGACGTGATCGTGCTGGCCGTAAATCGCTTGAATTCAATCCGGTCGATCGTTGATTCCTGCTCTTCTGGTGGAAGAAAAGCGATGATCGCCTTACCCGGGGCACAACTGTAACAAGGGCAACGTGCCCCCAGATCGGCCGAGTATTTGAACGGATGCACCGAGAGCAATTGCTCGATGATGACCATTTCCACTCCGATCAAACAACAAAGCTGCGTCGTTTCGCCCGTCGCTTGTCGCACCCGCCGCATCGCACTGATGGCACTTTCCGAAAAACCGCGAGCTGTATTTCGCGGTTGGCCCAGCAGCAACGGCCGATTCGTCGAGAAGTACCGTTTCGTCTGCTCCTCGCGTGACAGGTAGTTCAATTCCACCAAGGTCCGGACGATGCGCAATACGGATGCGCCCGGCAGTCCCAGGTGATCGGTAATCTCGCGCAGAGTCGCACCGTCGGGCCGCGCAGCCAGCATTTCCAGAATCTCGAGCCCCCGTTGCAAGCTGGCCACTTCCGACCGAACCCGCGATTTCATGTCATCACCACTCATCGCACGAGCCCCCTCCCAGTCAATTTCACAGGCTAAATCAATTCAACCATTGAAATACAGAACCTGGGGAATGTCAAGATCCGCGGGAATTCGCGGCAACGCCGACCTGGGAATCGAACCCGACCCGAACGAAATCGGAACAAAATCGTTGGCCAACATGGCCAAGTTGGCAAACATCCCTATTTTGTAGCGTTTGAGCGAGATTTGCGTTTGGCCAAGTTGGCCAACATCCCTGTTTCGATGCATTTGACCGCGCGTCGATCCACCAACACGACTTTTCTCCCAGCGCAGCGACGACCCTGAGCGTGCCGCCACACTGGCCCCTGACCAACCCCAGCTGACGTTCGTGATTCGATTCCCGCTGGAGATCTCTGCCGGGGCATTTCCCACGATCTGGCTCCGCCCCTGAAGGAAGAGACCCAGCCCTCGCAGCCGGCTGAGCAAGACTCCGCAGAAGGCGATTAAGAAAAACGGCGGACCAACGAGACCCTGCTGGCGGCGCTGTCGTGGCAGACCAACATGACAGACACCCACCGCCCAGGCCAACTGAGCTGCACCCTCCCGCCACACCGCAGACCGAGCGCGAGCAGCCCTCATTCCAAACCAGGCCAGCGCTGGCTGGCCGCCAACAGACGCGGCTCTGACAGCACGCCACATGCCCCACTCACGCGATTGATTTTTGCATTCACGATTCATCTGACCTCTCCTCCTCGAGCCCTGACAACTCCTGTTTGATATTATGATACGAAAACGACCTAAAGCGTCAATACTATTTGTCACACTACAATACTTAATTTTAAAAATCGTCATATTGACACAAGCCTCGCTCTGGCGATTCCGACGGAAGAGCCTTTTTTTCTGTGTCAACAGACCCGCAAAGAGTACTGGCGTCACTCGATTGTGGTTCGGAGAATGACGCAAACCAAAAAGCAAAAAAGACCTTCGACTGGCGGCGAACTTTTTTGTTCGCGGCACTGTCTGCGACGGATTAGCCCTACAACGAAAGAGGAGGGGCCGGCGTCTGAATTCGAGGGAGAGGGGACCGAAACGTCGTTGTTGCTTACGTGAATCAACGAATCTGACGGATCTCATTTCGCCCCAGGACCTTGTCGGCCCCGCGGAATGTGTGTCGCGGCCGCCAGCCGCTCCAGGCCGCCGACTCCGCGAGTTTGGCCGCTGCTCGAGGAAAGGAACGCAATGACGAAGCCAATACGACTACGACCGTATCGGACAAACGATGTCGATGCCATCTTTGATGCCATCATCGAATCCCATGCGGAACTCTCACGCTGGATGCCCTGGTGCCACGAGAGTTATTCACGGCGCGAGACGCAACAATGGGTGGCGAGTCAGTGCGAGGTTGCCGACCGCTTGCAAGAACGGTCCTTCGTCATTGTGGACGACAGAGACCAGATATTGGGCAGCTGCGGAATTCATCGCCTTGATTTGATCAACAGTGTGGCAGAGTCTGGCTATTGGGTACGGTCATCCGCCACGAATCAGGGGATTGCGACAGCAGCGATGCTGCAGATCTCGGACTGGGCCTTCAAACAAGCAAAGCTTCACCGACTGGAGCTTGTGATTTCCGTCGAAAATCGGCCCAGCCTGCGGGTTGCGGAAAAGCTGGGAGCAACCCGAGAAGGGATTTTGCGACAACGATTTCAGTTGAACGACCGACGACACGATGGCGTGTTATTTTCTCTTCTGAATTCAGAGCAATCACCAGTGGATTTTCAATAAGATCGTTTCGCCTCGGACCTTGATTGCTGTGTGCGGTGACTCCGGCGCATCACTCACGGTTCGGGGTCGGTCGGCGGAGATTTGGTCCACCAGAGAACGGCACCGCACTGTTGATCAATCAGTTTTCGGTTTTGTGGAGATAACCAGCCAAATCCCGATTGAATTGTTTGGCTCCTCATATCAATACTGAGACCCTCCCGAGTTACAAGGAATGAAGATTCGCCGCAGTCATCAATCAAAAAGGAAGCAGAGATGAACGTGCCGAAGCAGGCAACTCCCGATCATCCGATCCATGAACTGGTGGCAAAACGATGGAGCCCTTACGCCTTTGAGGACCGCCCCGTGTCCGATAGCGATTTGCGTTCGATCTTCGAAGCCGCTCGCTGGGCCGCCTCGTCATATAACGAACAGCCGTGGGCCTACATCGTCGCCACCAAGGCGCAACCGCAAGAATTTGAACTGCTACTCTCGTGTCTTGTGGAAGGTAACCAGGGCTGGGCCAAGGCGGCACCGGTACTGGCAATCGGTTGTACGAACCTACGGTTCTCTCGCAATGGCAAGCCGAATTCGGCCGCGCTCCATGATCTGGGATTGGCTAGTGCGACGTTGACGGTGGAAGCCAGTTCCCGGGGGATCTTCGTCCACCAGATGATTGGCATTCTGCCTGAGAAGGCCCGCGAGATCTACCACATTCCAGAAGGCGTCCAGCCCTTAACCGGCTTGGCGTTCGGATATGCCGCGGATCCCAAGGCGTTGCCAGATGCGTTTCGCGATCGTGACCTGGCACCACGAACACGGAAATCGCTGACGGAATTCGTTTTCAGTGGTGAGTTCGGAGCGACGTCGAATATCGTGAAATAGCCCTTACGTTCGCAAATCTGAATTCCCGTTGCGCGCGGGAGTCAGATTTTTTCGCAGTGACGCGAACGATGCCGCCCAGTCCCCGATGCCGTCCAACCCAGCCAAGATCGGCTCGCGCGCTGACAGTCGCGGAATCTCACGGCGGACGTTGGCCGCCCGTTGGAACATCCGATTCGCCGGATTGGTTGCTTATTCCAGAAATTCAATCAGACGACGATAGGTTTCGTCGGCCGTCTTCCATTTGACCGTCCGCGCGGGATGAGGACTGGGTGTCCCGGCGGCCAGGGTGTGGACGACGCCCAATTGAGCTCCTGAGTGGATGCCTCCTGAATTCACGAGCGATGGAATCGAATGGACTCCTGATTGCCCATTACCGGCGTGACACGATCGACACTCGGCGGCGAGTTCAAAGAAACGTCCCCGCGGTCCCCAATCGCCAGCATTCTCACTTTCAAAGAGGAGGCGATAAACTGGCAGATCGTCGGGTTCACGATGTAGTCCACCAAATTTCATTCCGTCAAACGCCAGACGTCGTTTGAGTGTGTATTTCGCCACATTCATGCCCAATCCCGTGTTCGTCGTGGGATCTCGCTTCCCGTCAACTCCCTTATGCACGATCACACGAACCGACTCGACCAGCGATGTCGGAACCGGCTTGAGATTCGGATCGAGAGCGATCAGAAACTGCAATAAAGCGACTTCCGTCCCTGCGGGAATCTGCGGGGCATCGGATTTCAGTGTCATGCTTCCATGCTGACCACTGGCACGCCAGTCGATCCCCACTGCGTCGACTTGTTGCAAATAGTCTTCCAGTTGTCGTCGTCCTTCTGGAAAGCGGTAGAACACACGGAAGTACGACCGGCCGCGAAAAGCGTAAGTGTGCAAGAAAACGAAACGGCGTTCGATATCTTCGCTCAGTTTGGGCTGATAGAAATCGAGCTCTTGCCATTCCTCGGCATCGGAAAGGATGCGAGGTGGCAGATAGTCGCGACGAGGATCGAATTCATGCGTCGGAGAAAATCGTCCCGACTGAACAGCCAGTGCATAGTTATCGGGAAGTTTTGCCAGTGTCTCAGCTGGCAGAGCCAATGCCTGCATCACCAGGGCCAGCCGCCGACATAACTGCGTCCGGCGCTGACGGACCTGCAAATCACCGCGACGCACGATGTTCTGGCCGATCAAGAAATCAAACGCCGCCCAAAGATCGCGTTGTAACATCACCCTTCGTAGCGGATCGGTCGAAAGCTGTTCGCCATGTTGATCGAGAAACTGATCCAGCAAGCCTTCCAAAGGCGCGACCGTTGCAGGCTCGTCCCAATAGGTCGTCCCCGGCCAGGCCAGGAATTCGATCGTGTCGCCGCCTTCGACGCGAGGCATGGCAGTTCCACCACGCTTGGAAGGCAGATTGCTTTGGCGAATCGCGACTGCGGCAAACAATCGATTCCAAAGCTGCTGGGGATCGGCGTCGAAGAGTGGTAGGGGATCGAGGGAGCGGAGCGAGCCGGCCAATTCTCCCGTGTGATAATACGCGGGATCGGGATCTTCTGGCTCCGCTGCAGAGAGCGGGTGCAAAGCCATCCCCACCAACACCGCGTACCAAACTCGTTGTCGGAAATTGCACATCGGTTGACCTCGTGAAAGAGCGACGTCGAACTTGGCCACTCGCATGATTTCGACCTCACCGACGCGCCAATGCGAGCCACCGTCCGTCGTATTGGACCCGATCAGGATCCGATACAGAAGTCATCCGCTCAACTTCCGTGATTGTCAGGCGTGATCATCGACGTTCATGGAGACGGACGGGATGAACGTCTATTGGCCTAACGTCCGCCAGAACTCGCTGTCATCCGCCTCACGGGCGACAGACGCTTCAGGAGCTTTGCCTTTGAGGGGCGGTGGCTGAGTGGCATTCGACGAAGCGGGCGGCGTCTTGAGCTTAGGCTTGATCGGCGAACTCGCCTTGCCTGCCGCTACCCCCGATTTTGTGGTCCGAGGTTTCGCTTCACAATGAGGGCATTGTCCGCGCACATCGACTGGTTCACCACAGGAATTACAGAGTGGAATCGGCTTGATGGAATCCTCCAGCTGCAACGACTTCGCCGCAGCGGGCTTGGCAGGTTCCAGGGACTTCACTTTCGCCACAGGTTTGGCGGGAAGATTCGGTTTGACAGGCCGCGAAGGCAGCGAGGTGGACAACGAGTCGGAACTCGACCCTTCGGCCGGAACGGCAAGCATCGAAGGTGCCGATTTCACTTGGACATCGTCCGCGTCGGTTCCTTCCGTCAACGCACTGACCACCAGATTTTCCGGACGAATAATCTCTGTACGGGCTTCTTGGCCCGTTGCCAGGACTTTGGCCGCCACATGGACACGGGCTTGTTCATCATAGGTGATGGTGACTTCAATCTCGGTTTCCGCCGGCAGGTTCTCTGGCAGCGGTTCAATCTGGCAAATCCCCAGTTCCACGTAACTGGAATCCGCTGCGGTTCCGCTTTCCACGATTCGCAGCCGCACCCGTCGCTGATTGGGCTGAACCGTTCCATAGATTTGCGAAACGGCCGCCGGCAGCTGCGTATGCGCCGGCAAAATATAATGAGGAATTCGTTTCGTCAGATCCGCATCGCGAATCAGAATTCCCAAGGCTCGGGCGTTGACGCTTTTCTGTTTGAACTGAGCCAATCTGGCGGCGGCGGCCGGTTGGAGAATCGACTTCGCAAATTTGCTGTTCGTCAGCAACATTCCCGCGTAGTAAGTCGCACCGTGCGCGATCGACTGGTCGGGCGAAAGAGACGTGTTCAACGTACGACCGCTCAGTCGTTTCAACATCGATCGGACCATCGGCATGCGTGACGAACCACCCGTCGTCAGCACGACATCGATCTTGGCCCAACCCATTTTTCGTTCTTCAAGCAATCCCAGCGTCAGCTGCTCCATGCGATCAACCAATTCTTTGGTCAATCTTTCAAACTGTTCCAATTCAACCTGATAGGTCTTTCGATGGCCGCCCGCAGCGACCGTTAGGGCCGCCTTGGGCCGCACGGAAAGGCTGCGTTTGGTCTGTTCGGCTTCCAGTGCGAGCGCCTGAGCACTTTCCCGATCCTTCATCGGATCGACACCAAATTCTTTCTGGAACTGCTTGCCGATGGCCGTTTCGAGAGCCTTGTTCCAGTCCAGGCCTCCCAGATGAAGATCCCCCCCACTGGCCATGACGCTCACTTCGTTTTTCTGGTATTTGACCAGCGACAGATCGAACGTACCACCTCCCAGGTCAACAACCATCACGGTTTGCGCTGTGGCCAGCTCCGTAAACCAGATCCCTTCCGTCCCCAGTACGAAACACAACGCGGCCGCGACCGGTTCGTTGATGATGTCGACATGTTTCAACCCGGCACGTTTGCCCGCCTCGGCCGTCGCCTGTCGCTGAATATCGCTGAATTGTGCGGGCACCGTGATGACGGCTCGTTCGACGGAACCAATTTTGTCGCGGGCGTTGTCGAGCATCGACTTGAGAATGAACGTGCTGATATCGACCGGCGAATAGCTTTTCCCACCAATCTTCCAGCGGTGCGCCAGATTTCCCATGTATCGCTTGGCGTGGACGACGACGCGATCCGGATGTCGGATAGAGTTCCGCATCGCCTCGGTACCGACAATGATCTCTTTTCCGTCGAACAAGACGACGGAAGGGGTCGAGAGTTCGCCATCTTTGTTCGGGATCGAAATCGGTTCGCCATGCTCGTTCAAATAGGCGAGACACGAATACGTCGTTCCCAAGTCGATGCCGACGGCATGAGTCGGAAGCATGATGGCACGGGCTCTTAAAGGGAAAGTTCACGGAGATGGAAAACGCCGGTCTCGACAAACTCGAACGAATGACGATTCAAACGATTCACCCAACGAGATATTGTTACAGAAAGTCAGTCGTCTGCTCGTTCGACGAACAAAGAGCAGCTTCCTGGAACTCAACGATTTTCGCTGGTGGACATGGGATGGGACGTCTCTTAAGAATAGTAGCAACGATATTTGGGGTTTTCCACGACGAATTCGCGTCGAGTTAACCGGAGATTGACGGTGACAATTCTCAGCGATATGCGAATTCTGCGGACCATCACGGTTGTCACGGCAATCCTGATTGGCCCGTTTTTCCAGCGGGAAATCAGGTCTGAAGAGCTGCGGCCTGTCAGCTGGCTGACGGGTGAATCGTTTCGCCGTGAACTTGAAAAGCCGTTTTCCGCAAGTTGGTCGCGGGAAGAACTGCGGACGATGCTGACCCAAGTGTCAACTGATCGGCGAATTGCCTGTGTACTCGATCGCCGGCTGGATTCGTCTGCCGAATTCCCCGTCAACGTGACAAACGTCCCGCTCGACGGGGGCCTGACAAAAATCGCCCAGTTAGTGGACGCGGATCTCAGCTTACCCGAAAACGTTGTCTATTTAGGGCCAAAATCGGCCGCGCGGCGGTTGCGAACGCTGATCGAACTCCGCCGTCTCGAGCTGCAAGCGGAAGAAACGAAAATCCCCGAGCGGCGTCGGGCCGAATTGCAACGGCGTCGGACGATCGAATGGCACGATCTCGATACCCCGCGCGAGATTCTGAACAAGATCTCGAACGAATCCCGGCTGCCAATTTCCAATGATACGATCATCCCTCACGATTTGTGGGTCACGACGATCTTGCCCGAGGTGACGCTGCCCGAAGCGCTGTCACTCGTTCTCATTCAATTCGATCTCACATTCCGCTGGAGGGAATCGGGAATGTCGATTGAGTTGATTCCGATTCCGACGTCGGTCTCGCTCGAGCGAAGATATCATCCCAAGCAGAACCTCACCGAATCGCTCGCACTGATCCACCAGCGGTTTCCCGAGTTGGATGCGAAGGTTTCCAATTCAGAGATCATTGTCAGAGGTTTCCTGGAAGACCACGAAGCGGTCTCAAGCTTGATCTCGGGTGTGGCATCCAAACGTCCCGTCAGGATTGATCCGCTGCAACCTGTCGCAAAACGACGATTCACGTTCAGTGCAAATCAGCGGGTTCCCATCATCGCCGTCATGAAGAAACTGGAAGAATCCGATATTCGATTCGAGTATGACAGAGACGAACTGAAGGCGGCCGGAATCGATCTGGAGCAGACGATTGAACTCGACGCAAAAAACAAACCCGCCAGCGAGTTTTTCCAGGATCTGCTTGGCCCCGCCGGGTTAGAGTTTCAATTCGATCGCACGACGGTGAAACTCAAGCCCCAAAAAGCGACCGCTCCCCAGAAATGACCAGCAAAGGACTCGATCATCTCACTGCAAAATCTGTTGCCCTCGCTGCGCTGTCCCACGTGCGGATCGCCATTCGTACTGAACTCGGACAAGATCGACTGCCCGTCGTGCCACGCGTCATATCCCATCGTCGACGAGATTCCCCGATTGACCGGTGATCAGCATCTGGCCAGCTTCGGTCGGCAATGGAATAAATACGAAGTGGCTCACGACGACGAGGACCGAGCCACGTTTCAAGCCAAGACCGGCATGCCCCTGGACTCGCTGAAGGGACTGCGGGTACTGGACGCAGGCTGCGGCGGCGGCCGATACAGCAAGGTCTGCGGAGAAGCGGGTGCCATTGTGACCGGAGCCGATCACAGTGCGGCGGTTGCCAAAGCCAGGCAGTTGTGCTCGCACTTGCCCGAGGTCAGTTTTGTACAAGCCGATCTGAAACGATTACCGCTTGAGCCGGCGTCGTTCGATTTCGTGTTTTCCATCGGAGTGATGCACCACGACGCCGATACCAAATCCGTTTTCGATGCCGTCGCCCAGATGGTGAAACCCGGCGGTCGCTATTCCGTGTGGCTTTATCGCCGAAATCAATGGTGGCAGGAATCGATCAATGACGCCCTGAGGAATCGCACCACCCAAATGGCGCCCGAACAACTGGAACGCTGGTGCGAGTGGGGTGCCTGGTTAGGCGGCTTGCCAATGATCAACAAAACGGCCAACAAAGTCGTCAATTTCAGCGCTCATCCGAATCGTGAAAACCGTGTCTGCGACACATTCGATTGGTTCGCCCCTCAATACCAATACCATCACACCGTGGCGGAACTGCGTGACTGGTTCCAAGCAGCGGGATTCGTCGACATGCAAGAACTTCCTCCCGAAAAAACGGGGCCACTTTATCGCTGGGTCTACGAACACAATCTGTTGATCGGCAGCGGCGTCAACGTCACCGGAACCAAGCGAGTGGACAGCGGTGTCCCAGCCTGAAAGTCGTCCATTGTTCCCCAAAGGTGTAAGCGATTCGACAGCAGGCCACACGAACTGATTTGGCTCAGCCAGCCGCCCGGGAAAACCGTTCGAACAAGCGAGCATAGGCCCCTTTTTGCTCGAGAAGTTGCTCGTGACGTCCCCGTTCGATGATTCGACCGTGATCCAATACCAGAACCAGGTCGGCATTGCGGATTGTGCTGAGCCGGTGCGCCACGACGAAGCTGGTCCGCCCTTTCAAAAGCACCGAGAGAGCGGCCTGCAATCGCTGCTCGGTCTTGACGTCGATACTGCTGGTCGCTTCGTCGAGAATCAACAGCTTCGGATCGGCTAACAGGGCTCTCGCGAAACAGATCATCTGTCGCTGACCCAGGGACAGATGGTTGCCGCGTTCGCCGACTTCGGTTTCCAATCCCTGCGGCAATGCTTCGATCAGGTCGAGGCAATCGAGTTGGCGACACACCGCTCGCAAATCATCGTCGGTCGCCGATGGCTGCGAGAAGCGGATGTTTTGAGCAACGGTCCCCTGGAATAGAAAGTTTTGCTGCAACACGAGCCCGAAACGATGATGCAGGGACTCGCTTTGGATCTGCTGGATGTTGCGACCGTCGATCAGAATTCGTCCGCTTTGAGGCAGGTAGAATTTGGCCAGCAAATTGATGATCGACGTTTTCCCACTGCCAGTGTGACCGACGAGCGCGACCGTCTGTCCTGGTTCAGCAACAAAGTTGATTTCTCGCAGGACCGGCCGTTCGGGGTCATAACCAAACGTCACACTCTCGAACTCAACCCGCCCCGCGATGTCCGATACCGCGACGGCGTCGTCGGTATCCTTCCATTCCGGTTCCAGATCCAGCAGCGCAAACAGTCGTTCTGCGCCCGCCATGGCCGTCATGGCCTGATTGTATTGATTGCCAAGAATCGTCAGCGGCGAGAAAAACACGTTCGCCATGAAAAAGAAACCGACCAGTTCGCCGACATTCGTTTGACTGCTTCCGTGCAGCACACGCCAACCGCCGATCACAAGCAACAGCGAGATAAAGACCTGCGTATTCAATTCCAGCAATGGCAGAAACAGGCCGTGCGTGTGTTGCACCGCGGTGTTGTAGCGTGAATGATCCGTCACCAGTTCGCCAAACAGCCTCGCATTTTCTTTCTGCCGGACAAATCCTTGCGTCACGCGAATGCCAATGACCGATTCCGCCAGAGTCGCAGTGACCCGGCTGAACGATTCGCGCATCTGCCGCAATTCGGCGCTCAGTTTGTGGTGAAAGTAACGATTGATGCCCCACAAGACAGGAGCGAGCCCCAGCACAATCAGAAAGAGGATCCAGTCAAACCACAGCATACAGGCAGCGGCCACCAGCATCTGACCCAGCGCGACCAGGCTGACGAACATGACTTCCTGTACACCGACGCGAACATCTTCGATGTCCGACACCATGCGGCTGATAATCCGCCCCACTTTTGTCTTATGAAAATAACTCATCGGCATGCGTTGCAGATGGGCGAAAATGGCATTCCGCAGATCAAAGACAACAACCTCACCCAGCTCCAAAGCCAACCGTTGTCGAAAGTGCATCGTCACCTGAGTAAAGATCGCCAGCAGCCCGAACCCGATGGCCCCCCAGAGGACGCCCTGCGTGTCACCGCGTTCAATCGGCCCATGAATTACCGCGGCTAACACCCAGGTGAGTCCCGGCAATTGAAACGCACGCAGCATGGCCGCCAGCAACAACCAGTTTCGCTGTCGAGCGTACGGCCGCATGAATCCCATCAACCGCGAGATCAGCCGAAAATCCAACGGACGCGTTTCGAGATAGTCGTCATCGCGGCGGCCCAGTCGGGTCAATTCGGCGCGAACGGGCGAAGCATTCGTTGATCTGTCCGCCGAAGCCTGCGCGGTGGGCCGGGGACGATCGGTCGAAGCGGACTGGCTCATGAAAACATTTACCGAGAGAGACGAATTCGAGCCATCGCGACGATTGGGCCAACCCAGTTGTAGACGGAACGTGAAACCAGTTGCAAGTTGTCGTTGTTGCCACTTCGCTGGCCGTCAACTCCGACGACAAGTCCGTCAGAGCGGCTTGTCACTTTCCCACGTCAGACCAGGCCTCGGCTTTCATTCTGACGATGCTCGTTCGTGGCGAAGTTGTGAACCTCGTGGTACAAAGTCATTTCAGCAGGGACGTCGAGAGAACCGGTCACGAGAAGAATCAAGAGATGATTCGCCATCGAAGCCGCGAAGTTCACGACCGGTCTTACTCTGTGTCGCCGGAGGCGACGGGAAATTTTGACGCGAAAGAAACGGGGCTTTGCCGAAGGCGAGTACCGCGATTTCGTTCCTCGATGCTGCTGATTGTGCTTGTGGATTATCACTCTTCGTGCAAGAAAGCTGTCTGTGAACCGTCCTTCCCATACACACGTTGCGCTACCAGAACCTTCCACGAAACTCGCGGAAGGCTGGCATTGCCTGCATCTTTATTATCGCGTCGACCAATCAATCCTCAGCCAGCTTTCGCCGACGGACCTTGCCGAAGGACGCGAGGCGCTCGTTCATCTGCTGGATCCCGAACGTCCCGGCGCTCCGCGGCGCCTACAGACTTCTGTCGTTTCGGGACACAAAGCCGATTTGGGCCTGATGATCATGGACCCTGATCCGCTGTTGATCGATGGCGTTCGTCAAGCGATTCGCGCTTCAAAGCTGGGCCGCGTCTTGCAACCGACCTACTCGTTCGTCTCAATTACCGAGATTTCGGAATATGTGCCCACGCTGGAGCAATATGGCGAGAAACTGCGTCGCGACGAAGGGCTGAAGCCAGATGACCCGGCTTATCTCGCCAAGATCGCTGCTTATGGACAACGGCTGCCGATGATGAATCAACAACGGCTGTGCCCCGACTTTCCCAATTGGCCGGTGACTTGCTTCTACCCGATGAACAAGATTCGTCACCCGTCTGCGAACTGGTTTATGGAACCATTCAGCAGCCGTTCGGCGATGATGTCCGAGCATGCCACCAGCGGCATCAAGTTCGCGGGACGGGTCAGTCAACTAATCACCGCATCGGCGGGGCTGGATGACTGGGAATGGGGTGTGACGCTGTGGGGCCGCAATCCGCAGTACATCAAAGATATCGTTTACACCATGCGGTTCGACACGGCTTCGGCGCGCTACGCCGAATTCGGCCCGTTCTATGTCAGCTACATCAAGCCGCCAGCGGAGGCACTCGAGCACCTGCAGATTTGAGTGTTCAACAGCTCCAACAGCTCTTTGTGACTCAATCAGGTGCGACCGTGAAGTCGACGATCGGAGCTCTACCGGCCGCACTCGACGAGTCAAACGGCCACGGTGCCGCTCAAAAATCGGTCGACACGAAGCCGTTAACGTCATTGATTAGCCGACGTTGACGGCGGCAACCTTGTGTTCGGGCAAGCGGCTGGGATAGCCGTAGCGCTCGAATGCGGGCCTCCAACTGTTATAAACTTTACGCATCAGATTCTCGTCCATATTGAACGAGTTCTTTCGATAGCGTGTCAGTTCAGGAAGCATCTTGGTAATGGCGGCTTCAGGCGTTTCCCACCCGTCGAGATTCAAGTTCTGATAGACGCGATGCATTTCGCCCAAGGGATCGACTTCCAGATCTTCGAAGCGCATCTCATGCAGATTTCCGGGCGGAATCAGACTGCGTGTTCGCTCGTAGGTTTCCATGCAGTGCGAATACATTTCCATCGTGTCTTCTTGCATCTTTTCGTCCATGACGATTCGCGACAAACCGTTTTCGGCAAACAGGGTTCGTCGCAAATGCAAACTGGAACTGTAGACGGCATAGGGATCGCGATAGATGTATACGAACTTTGCGTTCGGAAACATTTCGAGCAACACGGGAATCCGGAACGTGTGCGTCGGAGACTTGAACACAATCGGCTTGTTGTGCTTGATTGTCAGCTTTTTGACGAAGTACAGGAATCGCTCTTTCCATCGATTCAGTTCGACGGGCGGGATTCCGGTCAGTTCGAGATACCGTTCATATTTCGAAGGATCCGTCGGATGAGCCAACATCAGATAGGGCGACAGGCCCGATAACAACAACAGAGCGACCTCGTCTTCTTGAGGCATGTGAAAGCCGGCTTCCACATTGTCCATTGGACGAGTTTTAGGAATCGCCCAACTGGTCATTGCGGTCACCAACCGCTCGGTCAGCAGGAAGTTTGCGGGAAACAGAACTTCGTACAGATTGGGAAACGTGAACTGCGGATCGAGCGTCATCAAGTTGTGAAGCAGCGTGGTTCCACTTCGCCAATGACCTAAAATGAAAACCGGTGGATGCTCGACTTTCGTTTGGGCAATCTTTCGACCATAGATGGCGGATTCAAGAAGATTACTGCCGGAATTGACGACGCTAAGCGCCGTGATCGACGCCAGTTTGTGAAACCGGCTCCAATGAATCGGCGGTTTGGTCGCCAGCAATCGCAACCAGTTACCGAACGAGGAACCGTGCCAGATGCAGAAAAAGCCTTGCGGCTCAAATTTCGCACCGCCGCTGCCAGTTTTGGAAGCTGATGGCGAAGAGAACTGCTGTTTTGTCGGCGGTGTCACTCGACAGAATTCCATCTTAACGATGACTGGGGTCTTAGAGTTCGACGTAAAGTAGCACGACACGCCTACGCATGCGAGCCTTGAGGATTGACTGTCCTATCCAGTTTGCCAATCAGGTCCAGCAAAAAGCAACAGAGCACGAACTATACGATGCCGTTCAAAACCCGGCCGTCCTTGACAATCCCGGGCGGAATACCATTATGAATCTCCGCCGCCCCCATCGTCTAGAGGCCTAGGATGCAGGATTCTCAGTCCTGATACACGGGTTCGAATCCCGTTGGGGGTAATTCTTGCATTCGCCCGACTTCGTATCGGCTGGCGATTCGCCCGTGACACAGCGATTTTCTCCGCCGCGCCAAAGTCAGTCTGAAGCACAACTCGTGTGAACGAGCGGTCCTTGCGCCGATTTTGCTGGTTAAAGTGACGACGTCGACGTTACGATCTTTTCTCCCGTCTTACGCACCCGATTTCAGACATGGTGTCATCTCGAGCTTCGAGGAGAAACGCATGCGACAACTGGCTTGGCCGGTAATTTTCCTATTTGCAACTCTTGGTGGCATTTGTGTTCATGCCGATGAGGCCCAATCTCCTTCCTCGGCCTCGTCGGCGGATACGGGCCGAGTCGCTCGGGAATCAGCAACACAAGTGCTCGAAGCGCTGTCGCGCAAGGTGACATTGGAGATCGAAGATCTCCCTTTGGACGAAGCGGTCCAGCAACTCGGACAATTGATCGACCTCAACATTTTATTTGATGGAAAATCGCTGAGCGACGAGGGGATCTCGATCGACCAATCCGTCAGCTTGAAGCTGGGGGAATCGACCGCTTGGCAAACACTTTACTTTTTGCTGAAGCCGTTGAGTCTCGCCTGGGTGGCAAACGATGGCGTGTTGGAGATCACCACCGAGAGCCATGCCTCGGCGGTGTTTGTCACACGCATTTACGACGTGCGTCTGCTTTGCCAGCAGCTGGAATCGCTTCCGTATGAAATGTTTATCCCCGAACGACCGGCTCTTTTAAACGCTCTCGGTGGCGACGGAGGGATGGGTGGCGCGGGGGGCGGGGGGATGGGAGGCGGCATGTTCAGCGTGCCGTCCGTACCCATTTCAACGATGGCCCATGGCGTCTGGGCCACTACCGAGAAAAACGAGGCCCAGGCGAAAAGCACGGTCAATCGAAGATCCGTCGAATCGATGCTGGCTCGATTGATTTGCCACCATTCGTCGCTGACCTGGCAAATCGTCGATGGTGAAGGAGGGACAATCTCGCTCGGACAAGGCTGCCTGATTGTCTCACAAACTTATCAAGGCCAGTTCGAGGTTGCCGGAATCCTGGAAGCATTGAAACGTCTGCTTAGCGTGAATTCGACCGGCAGCTCAATTGCCGCTCAACGACCCGGATATCCTGTCGAGGAGGATGCCGCGATTTTCAAAGCCCTGGCCACACGGCAAACTCTCGAAGTCGACGAAGGTCCGTTGATGGAATTTCTTGATGAGATGGCTGACGAAGCGGGCTTTCGGATTTGGATCGACCAAAGTGCGCTCGATGACGAAGGGATCAGCACCGATCAGATCGTGAGCCCCCGGCGACGCATGCAAAAGTTGCCGCTGGGTATCTGCCTGAAAAAGATTCTCGAACCGTTACTGCTCACTTACGTTGTCGACGAAGGAAAACTGGTCGTGACCACTCAGACAACGGCCGAACAACTGATGACGGTTCGATTCTACAATCTGGGTCAGACATCCAAGATCGACAGCAAAGAACAGCTGGCGGGAGCAATGACCGTTATCTGCCAAGCAACCCGAGGCAAATGGGGCCAGATTGACGGAGAAGGGGGATCCCTTTCCTTTGTCTCGGAAAAATATCTGGTCGTGCGTCAAACGCAGCAAATCCACGCCGAAATCGCCCTCTTCGTGGACGACCTGACGAGCAGACAATTGACGTTTCCACTGGACGCCGTCAACGACGAACTGGAACTTCGCGCTTACACAACCACCGATGCTGAAACGGCACGCGATTTAGAACAAGTCCTGCCACAGCTAATTGAAGCGCAATGGAAACAACATGGCTCAATCCTGCGAGCAGGAACTTCGCTGTTGATTAACCAACCGCCTGCCGTCCACGTCGAAATCGACCAGGTCATGTCCAAATTAAAAGTATCCCATTTGAGACAGAATCCACCCGTAGCCAAACCATTAGCCAATCAGCCAGAGGAACCAGCAATGCCAGAAAGCGTTGACGGTCAGGTAAAATAGTCAACCTCTGCGTGTTGATCCGTCGAGGCGGTCGCCGGTCGTTACTTCTGTCGATAACGATTGAAGCGGCGTCGGAAGAATGGTCTCGGCTCCGCCAATCGATTGACGCAAACTTGCTGAAATTGGCGGGAAATGGCGGACTACCGTGTGCAACTCGACTCCTTCAGTGGTCCCATGGACCTGCTGCTGTACCTTGTCAGAAGGAACGAAGTCGACATCACTCGTTTGCCGATCGCCAAGATCACGGGGCAATTTCTGCAGTTTCTGGAAGTGCTACACCTTCTCGATCTCGATCTGATCGGCGATTTTGTCGTTCTGGCCAGTTCCCTGATCGAAATCAAAAGTCGGCAAGTTCTGCCGCGAGCCGAAGAAGAAACTCCCGACGAACTGCCACTAGCCGAAGATCCTTGCGGCGAGTTGATTCAACAACTGCTCGAATATAAGCGATACAAAGACGCGGCCCTGGCTTTGGAACATCACGCAGCAGAATGGCAAGAACGATATCCCCGACTCAGTGACGAACGGCCTACAGTTGGCAAAGACCCCTCCACCGATTCGATCAAGGAAGTCGAACTGTGGGACTTGGTCAGCGCCTTGTCGCGCGTGATCCAAAAGAAAGTCGTCGAGGAAACTTCCAGCATCCGTTACGACGAAACACCCATCGCCGTCTACGTCGATCGCATTGGAACTCGCGTTCGCGAATCGGGACGAGTCCCCTTCAGTGAATTCTTCGAAGGCAGCAACCTTCGCAGCAAGATCGTCGGTATCTTTCTGGCGATTCTCGAACTACTGCGACACCACGGCTATCGAGCCGAGCAGCCGTATGAATATCACGAGATCTTCGTACTTCCCCCGCTGGTCGAACCGGGGGTCATCGCGCCAACCGAACAAGCTCCCGCAATCGAGACTATCACTGCCAGCGAAATCGCTGAGGTCGCGTAATCGCGATCGGCTCGAGGCTAATGGACCGAGTGGATTCGGTCTGCTCGCACTCTGGCACCGCGCACAACTGACAAAAGTCTGCGGGTCATTTCACCGACACTTCCAACGTTTGCAGCGTACGACCTTTTGCGGCGTTCAACCGTTCCAACGTCGCCTTCAGCGAAGCGGCCTTTTCGGCATTCTTCTTGGCCGCCGCATCGGCATCGGCAAGTTGTTTTTGTTGTTCCGGTGTCACCACGGCTTCCGCCACGGCCTTATCGGCGGTGGCCTTGGCGGTGACGGCCGAGTCCATCGCCACTTTGAACCGGATCGCGACTTTGGCCGCGGTATCGTCGGCCAAAGCTTTCTCACCGGCCGTCTTGTCTCGTGCCGCCTTGGCGGTATTGAACGCAATCGAGGATGTCGCAACAACTTCGATTTTACCTGCCTGATCTTGAATTACCGCCACAGACTGCTTGGTCAATTCCGATAACGCTCCGAGTGCGTCGGTCAGTTTTTTGGTGGCCGCGATATTGGCAGCCTTCAGATTCGCATCATCCGGTTTGGCCTCAAACGCTGCCAGAGCCTGCGTCGCGTCGACTTCCGCGACCGTCACCGCATCCGTCGCCGGTTTCAACTTGGCTCGCAAATCGGACAGCGCCTTATTTACCGCATCGCGTTCGGCGACCGCTTTGGTGTGCACCGCTTGCGCATTGGCTAAGACCGTGTCTGCCGCTTGCAGCGACTGCGTCTTCGTGGCGACATCAGTATCGGCCAAAGCCTTCACTTTGGAGGCAAATTCAAATTCGGTCGCCGTTTCCGCCGCCACTTTCACAGCAGCATCAGCCGTCGCTTTGCGATCGGCAAATGTCTTTGTCATCGCGGCCAAAGCAGCGACTGTCTGTGTCGCCGCCGCTTCGGTACCGACCAGATTTTGCGTTGTCACTTCAATCTGCCGGGCGAGCACCGGTGGATTCGTATTGATCTGTCCCACCACAGCGCCGTCTTTGGCGTTCCAGATCTGGACGGTTCCCGTCAAATCACCGGCCAGTGCACAGTCGGTTTCGGAATCGAAAGCCACTTCCATACCAACGTCGCCCAGTCCGGCAAATGTTCGAATCGCAGCGCCATTGATGTCCCACAACTTGGCCACGTTGTCTCGCCCGGTCGAAACAATTCGATTGTCGCGACTGAACTCGACGGCCATGACCCCGCCACCATGAGCGCCCCAATTTTTGATCTGACCGCCATTCTGCATTTCCCACAGACGAATTGTCGTGTCTTCGCTGCCGGTTGCCAGCACATTGCTGTCGGGCGACCAACTGACGTCGGTGATCGCACTGGTGTGCCCGGTAAGAACGTAGAATTCTCGGCCGGTGAACGCTTCCCAGACGACCAGACCATTGCTGCGGTCGGCTGATGCCAGCAAGACGCCGTCCGGACTGAATTCAATCGCGGTGATCCAATCGGTGTGTTTGTTTTTTTCGTAGAGCAATTCGCCGGTTGCCGTGTCATACACACGGACCATCTTCTTTGGTCCCCCCAAAGCCACCTGCGTATGATCGGGACTGATGTCAGCCGCTAGAACGATGTCGTATTCGCTGCCCACTTCGGCCACACGTCGGCCGGTTTTCACTTCCCACAAAACGACCTTGCCGGAATGACCACCGCGTCCTCCGCCAGCTAATAGCCATTGGCCGTTGCGACTGAATTTCAAGACATGGGCAACGCCTTCCGGGAAGGGCAAGACACCGGTGACCTCGAGTGTCCGTGTGTCATACAGCACGACTTGCTTGTGTCCCGCCACAGCGACCAGCGGCGACCAAGGATTAGTCGCCAACGCGGTGACTCCGTTGCCGCGACTGGCGACGGTCACAGGATCGAGCGGAAGATTTTCGGGCATCGGAGCAGGGCCGGCCGGCCGCTGATTCGAAACGGTGACCATGGCAACCGCCGCATTTTTCTTCGGCTTGGCCTTGCTGCCCGCATTTTCTAACGAGCCGCCTTCGATCCAGCGACGAATCAACGCCAATTGCTCGTCCGGAAGCTTTGGCTGTTGTGGGGGCATCTTCGGTTCGGCCAGATGCGAGACCACCAGATACAGCTGACTCTGCGAAGCATCGCCGTCGGTCCGTACAACTTCCCCGGAGGCACCACCTTGCATGGCGAGTCCGTAGTTGTCGAGTACCAGGTCTCCCTTCTTATCGTTCGAGTTGTGGCACGAGCCGCACTTCTCACGAAAGATTGGCAGAATGTGTTGATCGAACGTGATCTTTTCGTCTTTCGTCACAGCGGCTTTCTCTTCTGCGAAAGCGAAGCCGGCAACAAGATTGATCACCAAAACGGCGGCGGCGAAAGATCGCATGACAAGCAACTCCACAAACTCAATCAACTCAGGCTGCGGTGGATTTTCAGGTTGAACAACAAATCTGACGGAGGGAAGGCGAGGCTCCTGCCGAGCCGATTTCAGGAAGTAGCTCTCAGGTGTTTCGCGGCTCGGCAGAAGCCTCGCCCTCCCAGTCAACAATTCGTCAATGGTTAAACAGGAACTCACGGCTATTCAGTAACGCCCAGAACACATCGTCCAGCGACCGTTTCACGTCGTTACCTTCAGCGAACAGCGGCTTCAAGGATTCGATTTCGTCGGGCAATGGCTTACGGCTCAGACATCGCACGTAAAGCTTCTCGACGATTTGTTCCGGTGTGAGCGATTCTTTTTGCAGGGCGGCAATCACTCCTCCCTGCTGGATTTTCTGATTCGAGGTATCCCCGTTCAAAAGATGCAGCGCTTGCGACAGCGTGGGTTCCATCTTCACTTCGCATGAGCAGGCGGTTTCGCGTGTCGCCCGGCCAAATGTTGTCAGGAAGTAGGTTCCCGTCGCCCCGTCCGCAATTTGAACGGCTCGAGCCCCCAACGGCAGGCGGGGAAACTTGTCTTTGGTGCTGGTCACCTGGCTGATAATGTCGAGCATCGATTCGGCTTTGATCCGGCGAAGAATTTGCGAAGCGAAATTTCGTTCGTCGGTTTCGTTGCTGGCGTTCTTCTCGGTCGATCGCTGATAGGCTTCCGATCGACAAATGTCGCGCACAAGGGCTTTGAAATCGTAGTTCGATTCCGTAAATCGCTTGGCCAATTCGATCAGCAATGCATTGTTCGAGGCCGGGTTACTGACGCGAACGTCATCCACTGGCTCCACGATGCCGATATTGAAGAAGTGATGCCAAATGCGGTTCACAAAGTTCTGTGCGAAGTAGGGATTCTTCGACGAAGCCAGCCAGTCGGCCAGCACCTCACGACGATCTTTCCCAGCGACATCCGCTGGACCGCCGCCCAGAAATACGGGAGGCATCACTCGACCACCGATGGGATGATTCACTTCTCCACCACCGGCATTAAAGACGACCGTCTCACGATAGTCTTCGCCCGATTTTCGTCCCACCTGCTTGAAGAAAGACGCGAACGAATAATAGTCATCCATCGTCCAACGATCGAACGGATGGTTGTGGCACTGGGCACATTGAATACGCATGCCCATGAAGATTTGAGCGACGTTTTCGCTGACCTTCAGGACGTCCGGTTCGATCTGATAGAAATTGGTCGCAGGGCTTTTGAATGTCCCGCCACTGGCCCCGAGGATGTTGCGAACCATCTTGTCGAGCGGCACATTCTGGGCAATCTGTTCGCTGAGCCAGGTGTAATACAACGTGATCGATTTGACGCTGGTTTGCTGCGACGATCGCATCATCAGCCATTCGGCCCACTTACTGACCCAGACTTCAGTGAACTCTTTGCGGCCCAGCAATTCATCAATCAGTTTGTCTCGCTTGTCCGGTTCAGTACTGGATATGAAGCGCAGATATTCCTCTTCGGTCGGCACCTGGCCAATCAGATCAATCGAGACCCGGCGAAGAAACGCTTCGTCATTGGCGCGTCCCGACGGGACGATCCGCAGCTTTTTCAGTTTCAAATTGACCAGTTCGTCAATGTAGTTGACCTGTGGTTTGGGCGTGTCTTCGTAGACCAGGCCTTTTGGCAACACTACATAGTGCGATCCGACGGTGAACGTGCCGAACCGCGCCATGATGAAGGCTTCGCCACGTGCTCCCGCCGTCACCGCGCCATCAGGCGAAATCGATGCCGACGTGTCATTGTTCGAAAGATAAAGGGCCAGCGAAGTCACGTCGCGATCGGTTCCATCCGAATACTTCGCCCGCGTGGTTACGGCCTGAGTTGTCCCCTGACCGTCGAGTACTCCTTCGCGCGGAAAAATTTCCAAGCCGATGCAAGTCGCCACGTCGGCGGGATCATGAGGGCAACCGGCGGCAATCCAGTCGACGACGGTCGTGCATAGTTCCGAATCACGCTCAAATCGTTTGCCGCCGGTATGAGGTACGACGCCAATCGATTTCTCGATTAACAAGCTCGCATCGGGAACGGCCAGATCGATTCGGCGACCCGGCAATTCGCGGGTGATCCTCAAATAATCACCATCGGGATCAAAACCGAACAGCGAGAGGCGGAACCCATCTTTACCACGAGCCGCTCCGTGACAGCTTCCAGTATTACAGCCAGATTTCATCCAGACCGGCATGACATCCAGTTTGAAGCTGATTGGTCGTGGTTCGGCCGCCCGTTCGACTTTTACGGGCACCGTCAACATTTTGCCGCCAAATTCAATCTTCAATTCCGTCTGCCCATCGGCCATGGGGTGAAACGTGGTTCCCTCGCGACGACACAAGGCGGGATTAGCCAGCGTGAAACTTGCTTCTTTACTGACGTCGCGCGTGATCCCATCCGCCTGAACGGCCTGAACGACAACCAGTTGCCGATCTTTGGAGGTCGTTAGATTGATGTCGGGCGGATAGACATTCAGCTGGACCAAAGGTGATTCGGCCCAGGCGTTTGTACCGAACACGAGCGTTGCAGTCAGTGCGAAAGTCGCGGCCAACAATGACGTCCGAGGCATTTCGTGGTTCCTCTACCGCTTCGTGTCTTCCGAAACGATCTCAATCTTTATTCAAATTTCTCGCCCCGCAATGACGGGTGAGGGCTGTGGGAAATATTCAATTCAAACCGGGTACACCAACCTATTGTCCCCCGGCGGGCTTGGCTTCCGCCGCGGGAGCAGCCGAGTTCAACGCTTTCACTCGTTGCTCTTGTTCCAGTCTTAGTTGCTCAAGTCGCGTCAACCGTTTGGCCGGAGCCGCTTCGGCAACTGGCATTGGCGCAGGTGTCGCCGGAGCGGCCGCGGGCGCGACCTTGGGCGGCAACGGCTTATCAACACGGATTTGACCGGTACCGATATTGTGTACGATCGGTTCACCGTTCGCCGTAACAATGACCTGACAGAACAAGCTTTTATTGACGCCGGGAGGAGCATCCGCTTCTGCTTTAACCTTGAAGATCAGTTCCTTCGCATCCTTGTTGATTTCGGCGGGAGATGTGGTGACTTTATTCGGCAGGCCCAGCAATTGAACGGCGGCGTTTCCTTCGAATGGCGTTGGCGTTTCGAGCTTCACCACCAATTCGGTTTCCGCCCCTTGTTCCACGGCAGCGGCTTCGTACGTGAACTTCAAATAGGGTTCTGCAACTCGCAGTTTGACAAATGGCGAACAGACCATCACCGGTCCGTCACCGACGGTCGCCTCACCACGGACGGTGATCATGTGCTCTTTCACCTGGGCGTTGCCGGCGGCGTTGACCGTAATCAGTGCTTCGTTTTGTCCCTCGGCAATCGACATTTCACGGCTGGAGTTCACACCGTTGGGATTTAAGATCAATTCGATCTTGATCGGTGCTTTGAACTCACCTTCTCGCTTCGCCACAACCTTCAGCGACATCTGTCCGCCTTGCACCAGCGGCACCTTCGGCTCGACAATTTCCAGTGTGAAAGGCACCTTCTGTGTCACGGCCATGGCGAGCGAATAGTTAGATTCGGTCCAAAAGGGAATCTGATTTCGACCGCGGACCAAGACAGTGGGCAACCGAACTTCACCTTTGGGTGGATTGGGGTTATTGGGTTCAGCCAACGTACCGGCGATCTGGGAAAATTTGCCTGCGGGAGGTGCATCGGGTGCCGCGGCCAAAATGAGCTGAGCCAAATTCGTATCGGCGGCCATTCCAAATGATTCGACAGTCACACCCGCCGGCAGATTCAGACCCTTGAAGTCCAGCGCTCCACCGAAAGCGATTCGGTTGGCATTGATAATCAAGGGAAAGCGATTCCCTTGAGGGATCGCGATCTTTGGCTCGACGTATTGCACAAATTCGTTGACACCCAAAATCGACTCGGCCACCAGCGGAGCAACTTCGATTCGATAATGGTACGCATCGCCGCCGCGATGCAAATGGTCGCGGACTTCCAAGAAGTATTCGCCATCGGCTGGTACTGCGAAGCGGATAAAACTATCTGGACCGCCAGTATCGTCATTGCTAGCGATGGCTCCGCCCTGCGCATTGTAGAGAATGAGTACTGGATCCAGTTCCGATCGCAGTCGTCGGGCCCAGACATGCAGATCGAGCGTCTGTCCCTTGGTCGCTGTAAAACCGAAGAAATCGGCATCGGTTTTCGACGACAGCACGCCGTTGAACGCCACCGGAGCGGCAGCTTTTGTAGCCTGCTGGATCGATTCGTTGGGTTCCTGCTCAATCGAATTTTCCAGATCAACGACGCGGAACCGATTGCCTGACGGCGAAATACCTCGATCGTCCTGAGCGAACACAGCGAATTCGGGTCCCGCGTCAGCCGGCAAATCGACTTCACGAGCGAATTCTCCCGACACATCACCCAAAAACTTGACGGTCACTTTTTGTCCCGGTTTGCCCCCCGCGGGAACGACGGCCAATGGACGCGGATAACTACCGATGTGGCAACGATAGTGGGAGTTTGCGCTTCCGGCATAGCTGCTTTCACGAATTTGAATCGTGTATTTACCATCAGCGGGCGCGATGATCGAAACAACGCTGTCCTGCCAGATCAATGCCGCATCGTCGCTGGTCGCCAATTCGAAACGGGCTTCATTCAAAATTGCGAGATATGGATCAAACTTCGTGTTACCGAGTCGGATGCCTTCAACTTCGGCACTGATCCGTTCTCCCTTCTTCGCTTCGATCACAAAATAATCGACATCTTCGTTCGCAATCACGCCTTCAACGGTCACATTGTTGGACACCGCTTGCGGAAGCTTGAAATCGCTGTTGGGTTCGACTTCCATAACGGTGGGCAGCGCCCCGACACGAAAATTTTGTAAGTCGGACAAACCACTCGCGGTCCGGATTCGAATGTGTTTCGTTCCGAGCACACAATCGGGCGCCACTTTCAATTTGGCCTTCACCTGCGTTCCGTTGACGACCGCAAACTCGAGGACTTCAATCCCCGGTTCGTAAATCATCAATTCCTGCGCATCTTCTAGCCGCTGCCCGTTCAGCACCACTTCGGTTTCAATACCGCGCTGGCCACCCCGAGGCAGAACGTTTGTCAGCACCGGACTGGCGGCGAACGCCGGAGCGGTTGCGCAGGCCAGAATCACAACGAAACTTCGAAACATCGCGATCGCCTTCATGAAAAGGTTCAGGCCAACAGTTCTTTAATGACCTTGCCACCATCGACGATTTCAATTGGGCGATCGCCAGGCGCCATCAATTCTTTGTCGGCGACGATCCCCATGCAGTGATAGGCGGTGGTAAACAGATCTTCTGGACCCATCGCCAATTCTTCGGGCTCAGACGCGGTCGAATTGGACGATCCGTGAATGTATCCGCCCTTGACGCCGCCTCCCGCCAATACAACGCTGAACACCTTGGGATAGTGATCACGTCCAGCCTGGGCATTGATCTTCGGGGTTCGGCCGAATTCAGACGACACCATGACCAATGTCTCTTTCAACAATCCGGTCCGATCGAGGTCGGTAATCAGAGTCGAGAAGGCCTGATCGAAGGCCGGCATCTGGTTGCGGAAACCGGCCACGATGCCGGTGTGCATGTCCCAGCCACCATAGGTCAGATTGACCAGCCGGACGCCGGCTTGCACCAGTCGCCGGGCCAACAGCATGCGAGATCCCGCAGCGTTTTGACCATATTCATCGCGAATCGCCACTGGTTCTTTTTCGATATCGAACGCTTCGCGCGCCGCGGGTGAACTGATCAGGCTATAGGCCCGTTCATAGAAAGTATCCATCGCCGTCAGATCGTCCGATTTCTCTTTCTTCTGGAAATGGGAATTCACTGCGGACAGAGCCGATCGTCGTGTGGCAAAGCGACTTTCGTCCACACCACCGGGAAGATCCAGATCTCGGACCTTGAAACCCTTTGTCGCCGGATCACTGCCCAGGCTGAACGGAGCGAATGCAGAACTCAGATATCCGCTGCCGGCAAACTCATTCGACACACTGGGAATGCAGACGTAGGGCGGCAAATTGTTACGCGGACCGTACTCGTGGCTGATCACTGATCCGATGCAAGGATAAACTAACGCCGGACTGGGTCGATATCCCGTGAACATATTGTGCGTACCGCGTTCATGCGCCGCTTCACCGTGCGTCATCGAACGGATGACCGTCAACTTGTCGGCCACTTGGGCGGTCTTCGCCAAAGTGTCGCCAAAAAATTCTCCGCTGATCTTTGTGGCGACCTGACCCATCTCACCACGGTATTCAATCGGAGCATGGGGCTTGGGATCGAAAGATTCCTGATGAGCCATGCCCCCCGGCATGAAGATATGAATGATCGACTTGGCGGTGCCTTCGAAGTTCTTGTAGTCCTTTAGCTCTCCATATGCCGATTGGCAGCGCAGCAATTGGGGCAACGTCAAACCCGCTCCCGCGAGCATGCCCACAGAGAGGAATCCTCGACGGTTCAGGCGACCAAAATGTTGGGGATTGCAGTTTTGAGGCATCTCGAATCTCCAAGGGACTAACGAGGATCAGGTTTGAGTCAGACCGTCATCCAGGGATAGAGGGACAATCAGCGCATAAAAGATCTTTTCCAAGAACTCTGCGGCGCGGAGACTTCGTGGGGTAACACAAACTCGGGTGGGGAAATTCGCGGCTAAGCAAATTCCGTCAGTCATCGGCAGGGCAAAGGCAGGCAATCATCGGCGGCGTTAAGGTTTCTGAAATCGCTGCAGTCAGGCTAGCCACAACGCATCAGTAAAGTCAAGTATGTCGACGCTTACACGTCGCAACGACAATAACTTTCAGGGAACCGATTCAGGTCGCACAATCTGTACGGGGTGAAACGCAAAAAAAATCCCCTCCACTCAGGCCAAAAAATTGCGAGAAGAAATTCAGATTTTGACGGCGATCGCACCAACATCCGTCAGAATCCCACGTCGCGAACAAAAGTCGCCCCGCTCCCGTCGTCGGATTCGTCACGTTCGACGTTCTTCGTATTGAAACACTCTTCCTCAAATTTTGTTGCGGACGAATTTCGGCATCCCATTTAGACCAAAATATCCGAAATGACGTTACCCGCCACATCCGTCAGTCGGTAGTCGCGACCATTGAACCGATAGGTCAGCTTGGTGTGTTCGAGTCCCAACAGATGCAACAGCGTTGCATGCAAGTCGTTGACGTGGACTTTGTTCGTCACGGCTTTGTAACCGAACTCATCGGTGGCTCCGTAATGAAAGCCCCCTTTGACGCCAGCACCGGCCATCCAAATCGTAAAACCGTTCGGATTATGGTCGCGGCCTTTCGAGCCCTGAGAGTCAGACGTGCGTCCGAACTCGCCGCCCCAAATCACCAGCGTGGATTCGAGCAGACCCCGCGCGTCGAGATCGGCGAGCAAGGCCGCCGCAGGCTGGTCCGTGTAAAGTCCACAGGAACGGTGATTTGTTTCCAGATCGGAGTGACAGTCCCACGGCACGTCGTTAACGCTGCCGTCTCCGTTCACTCCTTTGCCAGCGAAAATCTGTACAAAGCGAACACCGCGTTCGACCAGCCGCCGCGAGAGCAGACACTGCCTGGCAAACGTGCCGCAATCGGGATTATCGAGCCCATACATCTTGTGCGTGGCCTCGGACTCCTTGGACAGATCCAAGGCATCAGGGGCGGCCATTTGCATGCGATAGGCCAATTCATACGAGTTGATCCGCGCCGCCAGATCAACTTGAGAAGGCCGACTGGCCGCATGCTCATTGTTGAACTGACGGATCAAATCGAGTTGTGCCCGTTGCTGCGCGTCGCTGTGCTTACTATCCCGCAACAAATTATCGACCGCCTCTTTGCGGCGCGCGTCGAGCGACAGTGCCTGATAGGTCTTGGGCAGAAAACCGGCCGACCAGATCTGGTCATCGCCGCGTGGACGAGTATCGTGCAGCACCACATAGGACGGCAGATCTTCATTCATCGAACCCAGGCCGTACGTCATCCAGGCCCCTAAGGCCGGCAGACCAGGTCGGTTCGTGCCACACATCAACTCGATCGAGGCTGGCGCGTGATTGTTCTGTTTCAGGTGCATCGAGTGCAGGAAGCACATCTTGTCGGTGTGTTGAGACAGATGGGGAAAGATTCCCGAGACCCACGATCCCGATTCACCATGTTGTTTCCATTCAAACGGCGACTTCAGACATTTGCCGCTAGTCGTGAAAAAGCCGGTTTTCGGATCGGACCCGGCCAGATCCTGGCCGTCCCGCTTTTGCAATTCCGGTTTGTAGTCCCAAGTATCGACTTGGGACGGGCCACCCGTCATGAACAACCAGATGATCGACTTCACCTTCGCCGGAAAGTGCGGTGAACGCAGTGCCAGCGGGTCACCACCGACGCTCGGTGCGGCGTTCGATTCTTGATGGAGCATGCTCGCCAAGGCCAGCGAGCCGAAGCCGAGTCCCGCGCGCTGCAGGAACTGACGTCGTGCCGGCAAGGCAATTCCATTCATTGAATTCTCGTGAGCCATAACAACGGATCCTGCAAGAGTGAGATGACGACGACGTCGCTCAATCGATGTAAACAAATTCGTTCAAACACAACAGCACCTGACAGAATTCGACAAGAGCCTGTGTGGTCTTCGTCTCGGGATCGCCCGCAATGATCGAATTCTGTGCATTAATGAAGGCCAGCATTTGAACTCGTTCCGCTTCCGAGGGAATACGAGCAAAGGCAATTCGATAAGCCGAATCGACCGCCTGGGCCAATGGTGTCTCTTTGGCAGGACGAATCCGCAAGGCCAGCTTCTCGGCCTGTTGACGAACGAAAGGAGAGTTCATCATCGCCAGTGATTGTGTGGGAACCGTGGTACTGATCCGTTCGCCGACGCTTTGTGTCGGTTCCGGCGCGTCGAACATCGTCATCATCGGAATCAGTTCACTCCGCTTGACCCGCAGATAGACGCTACGTCGCGGTGTCTGATCTAGAATACTGGGGCCATACAAGCTGGAATCAAGATTTCCACCAACCGCCAGTAGTGAATCGCGAATCAATTCGGCATCGAGGCGCCGGGTCTGGAAGTGCCACAGATAGCGGTTGGTCGGATCTCGTTGCAGATTGTCCGCCGAGACTTCATGCGACTGTTGATAGACGGCGCTCAGCATGATCTGTTTGTGCAGAGGCTTCAGCTTCCAACCCCCGCTGACGAATTGGGCCGCGAGCCATTCGAGCAGTTCCGGGTGAGTGGGCCGTTCTCCCTGCGCTCCGAAATCATTGGGCGTTCCCACGATTCCTTCGCCGAAGTGATGCTGCCACAGTCGATTGACCATGACACGTGCCAGCAGCGGCCCGGCACCGCGGTCGACGCTGGTCATCCAGTCGGACAATGCGATTCGAGGATCGGTCGGAGATGATGCCGGTTGACCATTCGCCGGCTGAACGGCTGCGTTAGTGGGTAACAGAACCTGCACAAATCCGGGTTCTGCCTTACCTTGCTTGTTGTCGACTTCACCGCGGCGCAGCAGATAGACGTCTTGACCACCAGCCACCGTCGTATAGACCTCGGTCAGTGCCGCACGTGGTTCGGCCATGATCTGATCGCGAACGGCTTGATAAATCTTAGCCGTTTCCACATCGAACGGACTAAACCACCGGACCATCGCTTCACGTTGATGATCAGGAAGTTTGTTGGCGTTCGCGGCAAGAATCGCACGCATCTCTCCGACATGCTGGGGGGTAAGGTCACCGGCCCATGTGGCAGGGTTAGGCTCTGTACTGAACGAGAATCGCATGCGACCGATGCCAAGATCGCGGAACTTCAGTTCAAACGTCAATTCGGTTCCACCCGCAAAACCAGCCAGCGGTGTTTCCAGCTCGAAAACAGCGGCATTGTCTTTCTTCGCGGTGGAACGCACGACCCAGGCGGTTTCGGGATTTCCGTCCACCGCATGGCTCAGCGGTTGATCCTTGTCTTCGAAGGCGGCAAAAACGGGCTTCAGTTTTAATTCCTGAGGCGTCTCCGCCGGATTGCCGTCGAGAGGCCGTGCCATCACTTTCAACTCAGTCAGTTGAAAACTGCCGTCGCCGTTCACGCCGGGGCCCCGCTGCGGCAAAGATTTGTCGGCCAACGTATCGAGGCGAAACGAAGTGATCGCCTTTTGAAAGGTATTCAGCGTGATCGTATAGCGATCCGCACTACCCACGTTTCGACGCTGACCGCGTCGGAACAGATTCGAGCCAGGATTGAAATGGCCGTCATAAACCACAAGACCGCCCGGCAGCCATTTCAGGAACGCCCGTTCGGCATCCAAAGCGACCGGTTCCATGATCTGCCACCGCGACGCATCAGGCTGTCGGGCCAGCTCCGATGACTGCCAGGCAGCGAACCGCTGGGGGAGTTGTTCGACAGAGAATTTCTGTAAGGCCGCAACCAAAGGCTGGTGTGCCTGCTGATAACGATCCCAGGCTTGCCGAGTAGCCGCTGGATCGGGGTCAATCATCCGTGGACCATGTTCGGTTTTTGCCAAAGATGCCGCCAGGGCGTAATAATCTTTTTGCTGCAGCGGATCATATTTGTGATCGTGACAACGGACGCAACCCAGCGTCAGGCCAAGCATCGATCCGCCCACGGTCATCAGCATGTCGTCCAGCTGATCGTAACGAATCCCTTCGATGGTCTTGACCGTGGTTTGACCGGGATACGGTCCGGCAACAAGAAAGCCGCTGGCCGACGCGGCGAGATAGTCGTCGGGTTGAAGTTGGTCTCCGGCCAGTTGCATCCGAACGAACTGGTCGTAGGGCAAGTCGTTGTTGATCGCCCGAATGACCCAGTCGCGATAGTGGTAAGCACCGGGACGGAACCCGTCGAACTCGTAGCCACCACTCTCGGCGAACCTGGCCACATCCAACCAATGGCGTGCCCATTTCTCGCCATAGTGAGGACTTTCCAACAGGCCATCGATCACTTTTTCAAAGGCGCGCGGTGAGGCCTCTTGGATAAACGCATCGATCTGTTCCGGCGTTGGCGGCAGGCCGATCAAATCAAAATAGGCGCGACGGATCAGTTTCTCTTTGGATGCCGGACCATTCGGCTGCAGCTGCTGTTGTGTCTGTGCAGCCACGATGAAATTGTCGACGGGCGTCTGTCGACGCAAGCCATCTGCACCCGACGGAGGTACGACAATTCGCAGGGGCTGGAATGACCACCATTTCCGCCCTTCTTCGAGATTAATCTCTCGCTTCGGTTTGATCGGTGTCGCCCCGTGTCGAGGATCGGGAGCGCCCATCTCGATCCACTTCGCAAAGTCGGCGATGATCTCGTCCGACAATTTTCCGGACGGGGGCATCTCCATGCCGTCGTACTTAAGCGCCTTCAGCAGCCGACTGTCGACGGAATTTCCTTTGATCAGTGCCGGGCCATTTTCGCCACCTGTGAGAGTTCCTTCCGACGAATCGAGAAACAGGCCGCCTTGCAACTTCTTCGCATCTTGAGCTTGGACCGAATGACAGCTGTAACAGTGCTGCACAAGCACCGGCCGAATTTTCTGCTCGAAGAATGCCAATCCGTCCTCGTTCGGCGACTGAGCCCACGACGATGACGCAAGCAGACTCAACAAGACTGCAGTGACCCAGCAATGTCGCATTCGAAAGTTCTCACAGAGTTTGGGCAGGTGAGCGTGGTCTTGATGTCACTGGTGAATGAGCCACTTGAATCAGGTGCAAACCATACCAGAGTGGAATCAAGGCGTGATCATGTCGGGGCAGTCAGCCATTCAGGCTCATCTCACCTGAAATCAAAGCGGACATCTGTCTCGGTGCGGGCCGTACAGAATACCGCTACAAATCCCTCGAACGCCAGAGTTAAAGCGGCTGGCGGTGTGGTCGCTGGCCATGCGAACCTATCTACGAACGGGCTGCACCGCCCCGGCGACGATCTGCACGAGGTACGCAAATCGCCCACCGAGGCAAATCCGCATGACGGCTCTGCCAACTTGAGTTGACGCAGTTACCGCGGGAAAAGAAGTCGTGTGCCAGACCGCGATCACCTCTTTCGGCCGACGCGTCGCGCACGGCGCTCAAAAAAGTGCTTGCATTCGGATCCTTGTGCCGAATCGGAAAAATCCGCAGTAGCGGATTTTTGAACGGCGTTTAGTGCCCCGAAAGAATAATCGGCTCGGATCGTTCCGAGGAATCGTCCGACGACCGGCTGAGTCGATAGGAAAACGCTCCGAGAAGGGTACCGCGCGGGACTTGATGGCATTCGAGACACTGGAAAGCGGCACGGATGGCACCGACCATCCGAATCTGATCGGTCCCACCACAGGCGATCAGTTCTTCACCGCGATCCAGCTGTTCAAGAGCGGAGGTTTCGAAATCATCGAGTCGTCGCGTTTGTGCCGTCGCAAGCTCTTTCATATTCGGCAGATTGTCGCTGAGATAAACTGCTGCCGGCCGATGCTTCAGCAGACTGACCAACGAGACAACGTCGAATTTCCAGTGACCGTCAGTTTCCGCGATCCGTGATGGCGGCTCAATCTTGGAACGAAATGCATGCTCCTGAAACCCGACCACCTGCGACAGATCTGGACGGTTTTGCATGTTTTCAAATCCCACAAGCCCCAGTGTCCGGGGACTAAGAAAGAGGATCAAGTTTTGTTCATGCCAAGGCTGATATTGTTTTCCCTGCGTCAGCAGCCACTCATCGGGAGCGGTGATTGAAGGACGGTCTTGGGGATGCTCCGACGGCAACAGCGGCGATTCGGGAAGATCCAATCGCCAATATCGGTAGGGCATGTCGAACGTTCGCATTCTGCCGAAACCGGCCGACATGATGAATTGCAATTCGGTGTTGTGATGGGCGTGCAGCAACGAACTCAACGTTCGATAACGACGAAACGCCGCGTCGCGTTGGGCTGCGTCATAGATCTCTTCTTCCAAACGATGCAGGTTGGTCAGTGAGACATTCTTAGCAATTGGGAGGCTCGATTGGTTGATCCGATCGGGACTCGCGAGAAACCCTGGAGCGTATTGAAACGGGCTGAAATCGAGTGTCGCACGAACGTCGCGTTCATACTCCAGACGATCCGACAACGAAATCAAAGGATATTTCCTGAGCTGTTCGTTCAACCCCCAGGCAATCCCGCCCCACCAGCTCAGAAATCCCAAATCCATCGCGAACGCCGCAGAGACAATCAACGACCGGGCTTTTCTCGACGCGATGCCACGAGCCCGGCAGAAGAGAAACACGACGGCCAAGATCAGGGGGATCAACAACAGCGGGGGCAAAATAGCCATCGCGATCAAAGACACAAATGCGGAAAATAGGGTCAGGGCACAGAAGAGCGCCCCCATCCCGTTGCGAGGCTGCGAACGATACCACCAAAGCGCCGTCATGGTGGGAATCGCGGTGACCACAAACAGGGCAATCGATGCGATCTTGAACGTCGACATGGCGTTTCCTCCAATTCTTGTTGGCCGAATTGAGAAATCGGAATCGACGCCAGTGATTTGCCAATGTCGTCGAATGATGACGTGTGAAGTCGTCCGGGCCCGATGTGAGAAACCGTTGTCTGACGACCCGATCTTACAGAGTCATATCGTCTGCTGTAAAGACGAATTGTCTTTTTATTCGTCGGGGTCGAAGTGGCCAAACCCCCGCCAGTCATGCCACAATGAAACAAAGCAGTAAAAGCCTTCTTTCACGAATCAGAACATCATGAGCGACGAGACCTGTCATCCTGGCCGAAACACGCGACTATTTACGGCGGCGTTTTGCCCCCAATGTCAGTTTTCGTTCGTCCCCGAGCGGCCGGTCGCAACCTGTCCGAGCTGTGGTCATTCGATCAAAGTCTCGGCCGACCACAACGGTGAAACAGAGTTCCGGCAACCGGCGGCATCAGACGTACCGTTGACGAGCGACGGTCCCAAGGCATCGATGGCGAACGAAGTCGACGAGCTGATTGGGCAACAACTGGGTGTTTATACGTGCGACGCTCTGTTGGGTGCAGGTGCGATGGGCCGCGTTTATCTCGCAAGACATCGAGATCTGCATCGCAAATGCGCGCTCAAAATCCTGCCCCCATCGCTCGCCGCTCGCGATCCCGCCTATGTGGCTCGTTTCATGAATGAAGGGCAAGCGGCCGCCGCTTTGAATCATCCCAATATTGTGACAATTCATGCGATCGGCGAGGAACGACACTATCACTTCCTGGAGATGGAATTTGTTGCCGGTCGGTCACTCAGAGAGTTGGTGGACGATGAAGGTCCGCAGACGCCCGTGCGGGCCACGGCGCTCACGTTGCGAATCGCCGAGGGTTTGGCGGCCGCCCACACGGCGGGAATCCTGCATCGCGATTTGAAGCCGGACAACGTCATGCTAACGCATCAGGGCGTGCCCAAAATCACCGACTTTGGACTGGCAAAACGGGTGGTCGTCAATTCAAAGGACGATCAAGCATGGGAATTCGTCGGCACGCCGCCCTTTATGGCTCCGGAATTGTTTGAACATCATCCGACGACGACGGCCAGTGACGTTTACGCGCTGGGCGTCTGTTATTTTTACTTGCTGACCGGCCAATTGCCCTTTGCAGGAGATTCATTGAACGAATTGATTCAAAGCGTGGTACATGACCCGCTACCCAGCTTCCGTTCGTTTCAAAGCGCGATCCCCATGGAAATGGCGGAGTGTGCGACGATGTTGCTCGCCAAGGCAGTCCAAAACCGTCCTCAATCTGGGATTGAAGCCGTCCAATTACTGGAAGCAGTCTTGGGACAATTCGAGGATCTCGAGAGCTTGCTGCAGAAAGCGTTCGCGAATCACCCGGATATTCGTTGGAAGCGGCAAGGTCACCGTTATCGGATTGATCTGACGTTTTCCGGGGGGCGCCATCAGACGGCGTTCGTCGAACCCAGCGATCATGCAGCCGCCGATCGACTGTTGAGAATTTCCAGCGTGTGTTGTCCGGCACTTTCGGTTTATTTTGAACCGGCCTTGAGGCTGAACTCTGAAATCCTGCACGGAGCTTTGGCAATCGCCGAAATCGAAGGAGAAGCGGTGTTTGTCATGGTGGACAATTATCCGTTGTCGACAGTCGACCCCGAAGAAATCCGCCGTAGCGTCCTGGAAGTCGCTCATCGAGCGGATGCCATCGAGAAACTGTTGACGGGATTAGATCTGCACTGAATCCTCTTGACCGTGCCCTTGAAACGTTTCTATCGTGAGAATGGGCGGGTAAGGGCAGCTTACGCCGGCGAAAATTTGTCGAAAACCGCGGTCCTTTTCACCAGGACATACACATGACGGGGATCTTCGTGATTCGATTCCGCTTTTTGCTGGGACTTATTGCCGCCATCGGTCTTGGTAGCCGAACCGATGCCCATGCTCAAACGCCGCGAGGTGGCGAGATTCGTTTTCCCGCGTTTGCTTCCGTCGAAGAACAGGGATCTCAAAGCGATCTGTGGGTGCTGGATGTCTATTTTAAGCCGATGCGAATGATCCCGGTCGAACTGACCGATCCGAAAACGGGCGAAAAGAAGCCCGAATTCGTCTGGTACATCGTCTACCGCGCGTTCCATCACAAGCTGGACACGAAAGCGAAAGAAAATCCGCCGGTCAACACACTGGACCGACCGGTCGCTCCGCAACAGTTCATTCCGGAAGCAGTCCTGATGGTCACGGACAACGATCGAAACCAGGTCTATTCAGATCAGGTGATTCCGGAAGCTCTCGCCGCGATCAATAAACGTGAAAAAGGAAACTACAAAAGTTCCGTCAGCGTTGTCGGTCCGATTCCCGAACAATCCACTCCCGGTGCCCCAGGCGAAGTGGCCCTCGAAGGCGTGTTCATGTGGCGCGGAATCAATCCAGATGCCAACCGGTACACGGTCTATTTGACTGGATTCTCGAACAGTATTCGCCAACTGAACGGTCCCGACGGCACACCGATCAGACAAGCAAAAACCATCATGCAAAAATACTGGCGCCGCGGTGATCGCTTCGATCAGCGCGAAGCGGAAATCGTTCTCGACGGCGACACCCAGTGGATCTATCGGTGAACAACAGTTGACGATAGTCTCGTATCAGGTGGCCCCGAACCTGAAGAGGCATGGTCTTTTAGGTTCAGCGAGTTCCGCTGATGCAGCACCACCCACCGAATGCCTGACGTGATATTTGGCGGCATCGGCGAAGCGTAAGGATCCTCACTTCGTCTTGGCAGGCTCGGTTTTGGGAGCCGCTGGGGTTTCATTCCGGCGTTCGAAAACCAAGGGATGATCCGATTGAGGGTCGGCGACTCGCAGGGCGATCTTACCAGCCAAAACGTCCGTCAGCAGGTCACCGCAAACTTCTGCACGCCAGCCTTGCGTCAATCGCGGGGGATCGCCCTCACGCTCACCATAGACATGCCAACGAACCAAATGTCGCAGGTCGGCCGTTTTTCCCACCAATCCCATCGCCACATTCAGTTCCGCACACCGATTGGCGAGAGCCAACCCCAACAGTTGGCCTACCACCTGTTCATCGTGAGCCTTGTCTTCGTCCAGCGATTTCGGCAGCTGCGGCAGATCTTCTTTCGGAAGTGCCATTCCCGCGGCAACGCAATCCAACAGAGTCGCCGCCGCACGCTTGTATTCGGGACGGTTCATATCTCGGACCGCCAACAGGTCCGATTCCGTGGTCGGTCGTCGCTTGGCCAATTCGATCACCAGATCGTCGCGAAGCATTTTCCGCATGGGACGATCCTTGGCGGCCGCTTCGGCTTCACGCCAGCGATAGACTTCGCGCGCCACCGCCAGTTCACGCGGCGTCAGACGATGCAGCCCCGGCAAACGCTGCCAACTGTCGGGCGATCGCTCGGCGGCGATTTCGTCGATCATGCGCTGAATTTCGGCTTCCGCCCACGACAGGCGTTTCATTTTCTGCAGCGAAGTTCGTTGGCGCTCATAGATTTCCAGCACATGCTGCACATCGTCCAGGGCATATTCGAGTTGCGTCGCCGACAACGGCCGCCGTCGCCAGTCAGTCCGCGTTTCTCGCCCTTGGGCAGTGCGGCCAAGAATTCGTTTGACCAGCGCTTCGTACCCCAGGGGAAAGCTACGCGAACGAAGTCCTTCGGCAATCTGCACATCCCATAAACGTTTCGGTGGCAGGTCGACGTGAGTAAAGCAGAAACGAACCTCTTCCCGCCCACCGTGAATAATCACGGTCGTTTTTTCGTCCGCCATCAACTCCCACCACCGCCGATAATCGACCTCGTAGGGATCGACGGCAACGCAACGTTCTTTCGTGGCGAATTGAAGGAGGCACAATTCGGGACGGTAAGTGTGTTCCGAGACGAATTCGGTATCAAACGCGACAAGGCCGGCCTTGTGAATATGATCGCAAAGCTCGTCGAATGCGGATTGTTTCGTAATCAAGGACGACGTCATGGACGAAGTGCCCTGGCTGGAAGGACTTGGGAAATCAGGAGGGCTGTGAGACAAAAACACTGTCTCCCCCAGGGAAGGGCACTATGGTGGCAACCTTTCGAATATGTGGCAAGCCAGCGAAAAACAAGGGGGTTTTGGGCTTTTCGGACAACCGAATCGAACAAGTTTCCGGCTGCTCTTCCTTTTCAGCCGTTCCGATGTCACGATTCCCATCGACCGCTCGCTTGTCAACGTTCGCAACAGTCGAGATTCGACGATGTTCCGCTTGAAGCCACCATCCAGCCGTTTTACGGTCGGAAAATTAGAACTCGTCGTGTGAGCGACACGCTCGAGCCCAACAGATTCATTCAGCGATGATCATCACGGACGACGAGACATGTTAGAGGAACGAGCTAGCGGAATTCTGCTTCACCCCACATCGATTCCGACGCGATACGGCATCGGCGATTTGGGACCACGCGCTGACGAATTCATCGATTGGCTGGCGGGTGCCGGGCAAAAATACTGGCAGGTGCTTCCGTTGTGTCCGACAGACGCGGGCGATTCGCCTTACCAGTCGCCGTCGTCATTCGCCGGAAACCCGCTGTTGATCAGTCCCGACCTGCTGGCAGCTGATGGACTATTGACCGAGGGGGACCTGTCAAATGCGGCCTTGCCCGAGGTCGAAAACGCGTCCCGCGTCGATTTTCCGGCCGTGATCCAACGAAAACATCAGTTGCTGCGAGCGGCGATTGCCGCCATGCGGAACCTACCTGTCAGCCATCCGTTGCAACAAGAATTCGCCGCATTCTGTGGCCTGCACGTGGATTGGGTCGAAAACCATGCCAAGTTCATGGCGCAGCGCGATGCCAATCAGAATCGCCCTTGGCAACAATGGACGGAATACGTCACCGAACCAGAACGCGCCGTGAAGCCTGAACTGGGTGAACGATTCGTGGCCGCAGTGTTGTTGCAATTCTTTTTTGTCAGACAGTGGCAACGCCTGCGGGAACATGCCCAACGCTACGGCATCAAAATCATCGGAGACATTCCGATCTATGTGTCTCACGACAGTGCCGATGTCTGGGCCAATCGCTCACTCTTTCAGCTCGACGCACAAGGCAATACCACGAACGTGGCGGGAGTCCCTCCCGACTATTTTGCCGCGACAGGCCAATTATGGAACAACCCGCTGTATGACTGGGACGCGATGGAGCGAGACGGCTACCGCTGGTGGATTCATCGGCTGGAAGCGTCGCTGCAGTTTGTGGATCTGGTTCGGCTGGACCATTTCCGGGGATTTGAAGCCTATTGGTCCATTCCGGCAGGCGAGACAACGGCCATTAATGGCCAGTGGATCCCCGGTCCACGTCAGAAATTATTGCGGGCGCTGTGTCAGGCAAAACGACCGCCGTCTGTTTCCGGCGACAACAGTGCCACAGACCCTTCGACGACCGTTCCCATCATCGCCGAAGACCTGGGAATGATCACTGAAGAAGTCCATGCACTGCGGAAAGAGTTTAATTTACCAGGCATGAAAGTCCTGCAGTTCATGCTGCCCGGTGAGCCGTGGGATCACCATCGCCCTGAAGAATTCGAGGCGAATTCGGTCGCGTATACCGGAACACACGACAACGACACGACTCTGGGTTGGTTTCGGTCGAATATGCTGACGCATCCAGATCAATTGGAGCGGCTGAAGCAGTACACCAAATGTGACGAAGCCAACATCGCGTGGGAATTCATCGAAATCGCTTGGAAATCTGGGTCAAATCTCGCAGTGGCCCCGCTGCAGGATATATTGTCACTCGGATCTGAAGCTCGGATGAACACGCCAGGAACCTGCGGTCCGGAAATCACCAACTGGCGATGGAAATACGTGCCTGGAATGCTGACTGCGGAAGTGCAGCAGCGCCTGGCCAATCTGACTCGGGAAGCAAACCGTTCGCGTTAGATTGAATTGGTGGTTCACCCGAGGGTATGTTCCCTCGCTGAAACCACTCCAGATTCATACCGCACCTTGAGAACAAACGCCGACAGCGGCCGTTCATCGACTATTCAGAAAGCCTCAGCATGCGAATCGCTTATTTGGACTGTGCCTCGGGAATCAGCGGCGACATGACGGTCGCTGCCCTTGTCGATGCGGGACTTGATCTAGAGATCGTTCGGGCCGGCATCGAATCGCTGAATTTGCCTGGTGTCAAACTGCACCTGGAAGAAGTGGACCGAGGCGGATTTCGCGCCAAACATTTTCGCGTGGAACATCCCGAACAGCACGCCCATCGTCATCTGAGTGACATCCGGCAGATCATCAACAAGTCGGAAGGATTGAACGACAATCAACGTGATCTCGCGCTGCGAATCTTCCACGCGGTGGCCGAAGCCGAGGCCAAGGTGCATGGATCGACCGTCGATCAAGTCCATTTCCACGAAGTGGGTGCCATCGATTCGATCGTCGATATCGTTGCCGTCGCAATCGGAATGGACTGGCTGGATGTCGAAGAATTGCTCTGTAGTCGCGTTCCCACGGGCCGCGGACAGGTGAAAATCGCTCATGGAACCTGCGCGATTCCCACCCCGGGTACGGCTGAATTGCTGAAAGGGATTCCTCTGGCTGATGTTCCCGTCAATGCGGAACTGACCACTCCCACGGGAGCAGCCATCGTGAAAACTTTGGTTAGCCAATTCACCGATTCACTGCCCGAAATGACGATCGAAACGATCGGCTACGGCGCGGGAACTCGCGAGTTCGACGATCGAGCCAATGTGTTGCGGCTGATCATTGGGGAAACCGCGGGCGTCGAAACCTCGGGGGACAGCGTGATTCTGCTCGAAACGAACCTCGATGATGTCACGGGAGAAGTTCTGGGCTATACGAAGCGGTTGTTGATGGCGGCGGGAGCGCTGGACGTCTATACGACACCCATTCAAATGAAGAAGGATCGTCCCGCAGTCATGTTAAGCGTGATCAGTTCGCTGGACGATGTCAGCAAGCTGGAAGCCATCTTGTTCCGCGAAACGCAGACGTTCGGGATCCGCCGTCAACGCATTCAACGTTCCGTCCGTGAACGAATGGCTTATACCGTGGAAACGGACTTTGGATCGATTAAAGGCAAGGTCGGCTGGCGCGGTGACGAGCCGGTGATTTTTACACCCGAATACGACGACTGTGTCGAAATCGCAAAAGCCCACGGCCTGCCGCTACGCGACGTCTACATGGCCGCGCAAATCGCCTTTATCGTCGAACAGGAAGAGGACGACGAAGACGGCGACGAATGTGAGCATGAACACGATCACGATCATGATTGTGCCCATGATCACGACCATGATCACGACCATGATCACGACCATGATCACGACCATGATCACGACCACCGGCACGATCACTGACAAGTCGCGACCGAGCACATCATTGCTTGATATCGAACCACTGAGAATTCACACACCTGCCTCAATCGAGGCAGGGCCAGGTAGTCCTGCGTGATGTGACGACAGAATTGCCGCACAAACGTGATAGACTTGGCAAAACGACAAAACGATTGAACCGCGGCAGCGAACTCTTCGCCACACGTCCTGATCGCCGGGACCGTTCGACGCGGATCACTTCGCCAACTCAGGGCTCTGTCAACTCGCTCTTGGCGTCGTCACCCGTTTCCTGCGCGACCATTTCGATGGTCACTTCAGAGACCGGTTTAAAGTCATCGCGTGGCGACTGATCATCCTTGGTCTCGCGTACCAGCTTGGCGGTCCAACGGGCAACACCAAAAGCGACATCCGCGCTTTTCCAGATCGTTGATTCTTGAACCGTACGGCTATTCGGCCGCTCGATCGTAATGTCACCCTTCCATTGGCTGGCTTTCACGGCACCCAGGCCCACCTGCGGATCGACATCGTCTTCAACGAGTTCCAATTCGCGGTAGTACCCGACCAATATTCCCAGGGGATATAACTGCAGTGCGGGTTCCGTCAAAAGTTTCGGCTCGGTTCTTCCGACCTTCCGATACCCTTTCACCAGCGGCAGAAAGCTGACGGGCACTCCCTCGGCGTCGACATTGTCCTTGATCACGGCCGTTTCGGGGATCAAGACCTTGTAGATTTCCAGGCCCGTCAAACCGGTATCGATCTTGCCGTCTCGAACGCGACCTCGCTCAATCTTGATCTCGATCCATCGGCAAGCGGTCTCCTCACCGCGGTATTCCGCAGTCTCTTTGCCGACGGATTTAATCGTGACGTGCTCATTCCAGGGATCGATGGCAACTTTCCCGGCGGCCGTTTCTGGACGAATCTCGACTTGGGCGTAGGTTCCTTCGTATCGAACCCAGGTACCATCTTCGGGCAGTTGGCAGACAACTCCCTGTCCCGAAGCAATGCTCCCCAGCTGGCAGGCGATTCCCGCAATGATCATCGTGAGAAATCGCCACATGAAGCACACCCTTTCGAGATGACAAGCCATTCAGAACCTCGCCAAGGAAAACTGGCACAGGCTCAACCGAACGAAACCTCCAGGTTCCCAGCGGATCTCGTACATGCCAGGAACCTGCCCCCGATTTTCAACGGGCCACTAAGTCTGTCATAGACCTGAAGGCCTGACAAGCCTGATTTTCACGCGTTTTTTGCGGATCGCTCCGAAGAAATGAGGGCTTTATCGAATGTCCGATTCCACCGATCATGCCAGCTGGTGAACCAATGCTCCGCAAAAGAAGGAGTCACGTTCCCGATCGTCACCATCGCCCCAATGCAAAAGGGGATTGACGAAGGCTATTCCCGCTGGATCTTGGCGCTGGCTCGCGCCGTCTCGACAGTGGTTTTCCAAAGCTGTTGTGACAGCCGCTCGACAATCACAGGACGGACATCTTCAAGACTGAAGTCGCCAGGATGTCGTTCGGTGACTTGAATCAAGTGGACACCAAACGGCGAGACGATCGGTTCGCTGATTTCGTTTACTTTGAGTTGAAATGCCGCTTGAGACACCGCAGCGGGCAACTTCCCTCGCCAGCCGAACAGTCCCAAATCACCGCCATTTTCTCGGGTCGGGGCGTCTGATTCTCGTCGTGCGGTCTCGGCAAACGAGATCGTGTTGGCCAGAATTTGGCGGCGCAAATCGGCCAGCTTCTCTTTTTTTTCGGCCACTTCCGTATCACTCGGTGGCTGAGGACGTTTTAGAAAAATCTGGCGGCCACGCAACTGAGTCCCGTCCAATTCCTGGCGATGTTGTTCGAAATAGTCCGTGATTTGCACCGGCGTAATGGTTTGACGCACATAAACTTGCCAAGCCAGAGGCAGTCCCAGTTCACTTTTCAATCGTTCGGGCGTGTAACCAAGTTTCGCCAGCAGCTTGGGCGGATCTTCGCCACGCTTGCGGATCAAATCTTCCGCCCGCGCGATCTGATACTGCAGCTCTTCTGCGATCGGTTCGATTTTCCGCGACGCCAGGAACGCCCGAATCAGTTGTCGGTCAATCAATTGATCAACCACCTTTGGCTCTGCCTGTGATCGCTCCTCTGCAGAGATCCCTTGTTGCATCACCGCGAAGTCGACATCCCCTGCAGTAATCGCCGTCCCATTCACACGAACGACCGTGATCGCCTTCGGATCCAAAGAAAAAATCGCGACGAACGGGATCAGTAATCCCAGCGTTCTGAGAGCCATGCTGCATCCTTCTTAAAAAATCCCTTCCTTGCAGCCGGGAAGCATAACGAACCGAACGACAAGAACGAAGTTTGGGATCGCTGAGGAACCCTGAACTGGGCTAGGGGGGAGTGGCCAGAACCCAAACAAGCTGACGGATCGAGGTCTAACCAATGCTTCCGAGAACAACAAAAAACTGGGAAGAGTGATTCGTTTGCAAAGATCCGAGCGATTGCAGCCCTGACTTACCGCGTGGGCCGTTCAGGGAAGGCAGATCGATTCGTGATCGCGTTGGCAGCGGGTTCACGAGAAATTCACACCGCAGACGGGCGGTTCCGGATTGCGGATTCTGGCGAGTAATTCCTGTCAAATCCTACAGAAGTCAGTATAATCCCACCCGTGTTAGCGACAAAAATAATGCTGTTTTTCAGGCACAAATTCGCGAATCGTCGGATGATTGGCACCGGAAGTTTGTTTCCTCAACACCTGTCGGAATGAAACGTTGGCGAACACGAGATATCAATTGGTTTTCGGGTCGTCCGAATGACTTCAAGAGCAGCCAAGGAAATCGCTTTTCGAAATGCGCTGATTCATACTTGCGAGAAGAATCTATTCTCCTCATTCAATTCTCAAGGAATATCTGAAATGGCTCGGTTCAGTTTGATCGTCAGCGTCGCCATCGGTGTGGCTTGTGGATCAATTGGTTGCGGCAAGACATCTGAATATGCCCCTGTAAACCAATTGAAAAAAGCAGAACCTGTCACCGAACATGATCACGAACACGGCGAGAAGGGACCACACGGCGGTGGTCTGGTCGAACTCGGTGAAGAAGAATACCACGCCGAGATTGTGGTTGATCACGATTCACACGCGATCACACTCTATGTCCTGGGCAAAGACGCGAAAACTCCAGAACCTGTCGTAGCGACCGAAGTCACGATCACACCCGAAGGCAAAGACGCTCTCACCCTGAAAGCCGCGCCGCAAACCGGCGATGCCGAAGGAAAAACCACCAAGTTTGAACTCGTCGATGATGCCCTCGTGCACACCCTGTTGGACGCCGGATTCCTGCATGGCGATTTGCGAATCACAATCGGCGACAAGCCCTATTTGGGTCACATCGATTATCACCTCGACGGTTCAGATCATGACCATGATCACACCGAAAAACAGCCCGCCGAACCTGAGAAGAAATAATTCCGGAATCGAAGTCCCCTAAAGTTCGTCCCGCGACACTTTGGGATTGTTACGACAAATTGCCTGAAAATAGCTGTTGACCGAACAATCATGCAGGTCCTTGCCCGCCAGGCGCTGCAAACAGAATTCCGGCAGAATCTGCCGAAGTACAGCCCGGTTGTCATGACAACCGGGCTGGCTCGTTTGGTGACTTTTGACGCGTTCGGGTAATCCTGCATCGCGTCGACAAAGACCACCCAAAATACCTGCTTATCGCAGTTCCAGTACATGGAAGTGATTGGACGCGGTCCGCATTCTCCGAAGAACCGGTACGTCTTGCGCTGGAGTCAAATCTCTTGACCTACCGATAGACCACAAGGATCAGAATCAGACCTCAATCGACTTCTCGCGAGGTAACGGGGAAGTCAGGTTGACGGCGGAAAACCACGTTTAATCGCTCGCATATTCAAGGTGGTGTCGGACATGAAGGCCACATTGTCAGAGTTCGACGAAATGCCGACCACGGCACGCATCATCGAGCTTCAGCAGCAAATTCAATCTCTTCAGCAGCAATTACTTCAGGCGCAGAAAATGAGTTCCGTTGGGGCACTTGCCTCTTCGATTACTCACGAATTCAACAACATCCTCATGACCGTGATCAACTACGCGAAGATGGGTGTTCGCCACAAGGATGCTGCGACACGAGACAAAGCCTTCGATAAGATCCTGGCCGCCGGTCACCGAGCCTCGAAGATTACAACCGGCATGTTGTCCTACGCGAAACAACAAGGTGACCGTCGGGATTCGATGGACCTGGTACCGCTGGTCGAAGATGTGCTGGTGTTGGTCGAAAAAGATTTGCAACGTTATCGCATTCGGCTGACCACTCAATTCGAGGCCCATCCATTCGCGGCCGTGAATTCGGGTCAGGTCCAGCAAGTGCTGCTCAACTTGATCATCAATGCCCGCCAAGCGATGGAGCAGGGTGGTAATCTGGTGGTGGCAGTTCGCGCCAATAGCGAACTGGGTCAAGCCGAGATCAGTATTCGCGATTCGGGCTGTGGAATTCCACCCGAAAAACTGCGACGCATCTTCGAACCGTTCTTCACCACGAAGACCGCAGACGAGCAAGGGCAGGGCGGGACGGGATTGGGACTTTCATTGGCTCGCGACGTCATGGAAGCCCACGGCGGCCGAATTCGTGTCGAAAGTGCGGTCGGCGCCGGAACGACATTCACGCTCAAATTCCCGCTTGTTCCGGCCGCAGTACGTCCTGCCACCGTGCACAAAATGGGATAATGCCGGTTCCTATTTGGGGAGTTCAGGAAAGGTCAGTTCCAGGTTCCATGCCTGGAAGTCGACGACCAATTTTTGCTCGTCGACCAGCGGGATGTACTGAACCCCGCGGTTGTACAGCGAGTGCAACACTTGATCCTTGAACACCGATTGGCCGTTGCGTTTGTCGAGAATCAACACCGACAGCCGTGACTCGCGAGCACTACGGGTCAGATCGTCCAGCACACTTTGTCGTGATGCCAGAACTAAAACTGGCAGATTCGACGGCTGGGTTGTGTCAAAAGCCAACTTCTCCAATGGCGCTGACCACACAACCTTTCCGCCATTTTGCTCGATGGCACAGGCGATACCATCCACGGTGAACGTCGTTTCTGACGACGGCGCGATTTCCAATGGCGTGACGATCCGTGCGTCAGTTCTCACCGGCGAAATTCCCGCCACGATCACATAGCGGTCATCGCATCGCTGCACGGCCAGGACTCCGTCCGATCCGTGAGGCCGGATAACAGGCAGCTCGGTCGTCAAGCGAATCTCACCCGTCTCCAATTTCAGGATGCTCAGTTTGCCCGACGGCTCAAGGACCGCCAACTCCTCGCCATTCACAAGCGCCCTGACCGTTCCCGCCGGGTGTTGGCTATACCAGACCACCTGATCCCCGTCGAAATCTCGCATCTCAAGGATTCGCAAATCAGCGCCCTCTGTGCGCTGACTCAGCCTTCGTGTGCCGCGAAACCAGAGTGGCTTTTCGCCGCGACTGCCTTTGTGGCGCTGGCGGATCGTTCCATCCAATGGTCGCAGCAAGAGCGCATCGTTGTCGGCCGTATGCAGGATCAACGTCGTATCGACGGTGGCATCTGATTTGGCAAATTCAGCTCCGATCCGTGACCACTGAACCCGCCCCGTCTCCGCATCGGCGGCGAACAGACGATTGTCCAATTGATAGAACACCGATTCGTCAGACAGTCCGATCAAAAAGCCGACCATTCCCCGCGCTTCGAATGCCGACTGGAACCGTCGCCCACTGGGAAGCAAATGCCGCTCCCAGACCACATCGCGCGGTCGGGGACTCATCGGTGAGGTTGATCGAAGAGATTTTTCAAACAAGATCGCTGGCGCGCTATACGAATCGGTTGATTCCATCACGACTAACCACTGACCCGACGACAAAGCCAATTGGCGACCACGAATATGCAGTTGAGTCGTCTGTCCTGGGGAAATTTCGGCGAATAGTGCTAACTGCAGTTGCCAGGCTACTTTCAACGAAGCATCACGAGCAGTCAGCAAGGCGCTGCTCGAATCGATTTCAAAGGACCAGCCGACAAAATGACAACCGACCTGAGTCACTACATCCACCGGGAAGGAGAATTGATTCAGCCGTCGGCGAATCTGCTCGGCCGCAATCGGTCGATCGGGCCAGACAGCGGACACGACCTTAGCTTGCTGAACGTCTTCGCGAGCCAGCCATTCGTCGCTCAGTTGACGGCCGGTCTTTCCTTCCAGGCAGATTTCCGTGGGAAACTTCTGGCCCAATTCTTCAATCCAAGGTCGTGCTTCACGCGGCAGATTCGAAGCCAGAGTCATCTGTGCCAATGTCGCGGTAGCGAACCCCGCCACCGATTTGTTTTGCGAATCCGTCAAATGTTCCAGCAGCCTGATTCGAGCGGCCCGATCGAACGTCTTGTCATTCGATTCCGCTAGTTGCTTCAGTAACACGGCCGCTGCCGAATGCCCAAGCGTCAGTTTCACAAATCGGGGCAGTCGCGTATCACGATCCTCGGCCTTCATCGCGGATTCAAACTCGCCTTCGAAAGCATGCGTGATCGCGAGACGTTCGTCGGAACTCGCCGTTTCATACGTCGTCTGCAATTGCGATCGAATACTCTGTCGAACGGAAATGGAATATCCAGGACCGCTTTCATTCATGTCATCAGTCAATTGTGGCATCTCGGCGAGACGGAACAATTGTTTCACTGCCCCCACCCGGTCTCCGCCGTCATTCAACGCCTGAGCGTACAAATGCAAGAATTCGATTCGTTGACGAGGCTCATCCGCCAGCGTTTCCAGTTCCGACGCTGCGCGAAGAAGGCGCGGCAAATCCCGCTTCAAAACGGTCAGCATAGTCCCAGCCAAGACGCGCTTCACTCGTTGTCGCGGTTCCTGACGAAATGACTCCCGCAAATCGTCAATGGCCCCTTCTTCATCACCGTTATGAATCCGCAATTCACCTCGCAGCGCCAACGCCTCGGCATTCTTGGAGTCGGCCATCAGCTTGGCGATCTGCCGTTCGACTTCCGACAGCGACTTAAACCCAATGACGTCATGAATACCAACCGACACCAGCGCGCCCGTTCCCACCGCCAGATTTCCGGGAACGCTTCCGTCGGGCAGCCGCGACCGCCCCAGAATGCGGCCCGACGACAAATCGAGTGTCGCAATCTCGCCAGTTGACAACGGCAACAAATATCGGGAGCCAATTCGGACCCCACGCCCACTGGGCTCGGGGATCTCCAGCGGTTCCAACCACTTCTCGCTCGCGTCGGCGAGCGAATACGCCACGACTTGTGTCCGGCCGACAACGATCACCGACTCCTCATCTACGCAGGCCACATAAAGCCCCTGGTTCCGCAGCCGCTTCCAAACCGTCGTCCCGTCGACCAGGTTCACACAATGCAGTTCGGCCGAATCACGCGGAGTCAGGATCACCCGGCCACCGACCAGGATCGGACCGCAGTCCAACCACCGTCCCTCTTCTTCGTAGACCTGAGTCGGAATCCCAAATTCGAAACCATCGTGAAAATGGCGGTTCCCTTTGGGTTCATACGCATAACCCCATTTCAATTGACGCTGCAGCAGATCGAATGCAACGACAGATCCGCTGGCTGTGGGACAGATCATCATCCCTTCGGCAATGACCGGGATCAGGCCCGCCTGTCGACGAGGCGACGTCATCGAGTCCGCCACGTTTAATGCGACCAGAGACTGCGACCAGTCCAGCCGAACCGCATTGTTTTCGGCGATCAATGCCAGTAGCCACAATTCGTTTTTTACCTCCGCCAGACAATAAAGATGCCCCTCATACGGCAGCGGCGGTCCGAGGAAAAAGATACCCGACAAGTCGGCCGGTGGAGTCCCGCGTAGACCGCCAACCTCCCACGACATGCGCCCTCCCTCTAACTCGTACGCAACCAGCTTGTTAGTCGGGTCAGTGATAAAGGGCTGTCGAGCTTTGGGCCGTAGCGGGTTGAATTGCGAATCAGACTCTTCCACGGCATAGACATATTTTCCATCGCTGGTTAGCGATCCCGATCGCTGATCGCGGAACAGTTTATGCCGCAGGTACCCCGGCAACGTTCCTGGTGAGGAACTGTACGCGGTATCTGAATCAGAAATCGTGTTTTGCAACAGCCAGGTCAGCATGCCGTCCGTCACAGACGATCGCCACAGTAGCTGGCCGGTTTGCAGATTGACCGCTGTCACATCGTTCAAGGTTCGATAGACAACGACGTCACCGACGATGATGGGAATTGCCGCGGGCTGCGTCAGTCGATTGTCGTCGCGCAAGAGATGTTCGATCCGCTTTGCCAATTGATCGAACACCTCTTGCAACTTCTGATTGGACTCGTCATCCAGCAAAACACGAGTGTACTTGAGAGGTGAAATCGACCAATCTCCGCCACCCACCGGGCACGCGGCAGTGGCCGATTCATTACCGGTCAAACCGCCACGGGGCAGGCTCCAATCACGCACAGTGGACGTGTGCTGTTGGCCAGGCGGGCCAAAATTTGCTGCCAGCCACTGGGAATCGTCACCTTCATTCTGTAGTGGGGGGACTGGTCGTCCACCCATTCGCCAGGCGGCTGGATCGTCTTTCTTTTTGAGTGCATTCAATGCCGTTTGACGGCGCTCCGTTTGTCCCGCGAGATGCCACGCGAAGGCGGTTCGCAACAACAGTCGTCCGACCAAATCCGGATCGGCTTTCGCCCGTGGATGCACGGCGATGGCTTCGCACAGGATAGCCGCTTCAATGGGTTTCTCGTGATCGAACGCCGAAGCGGCGAGCGCTTGCATGGCATCAAATCCCGCGGCAGTCATTTGGTATTTGCCCACAACCTCGTCCAGCAGCTCCCGGTTATTCGTGGACAAAGCTTCCGTGAGCAGCGCTCGGGCCGTCGTTCCAAAGTGCAGTTCGTAGGCCGCGCGCCCCTCGGTGGGCAGTTCGGCCAGAATCTGTTGAGTCTGCGCCTTCACGCCAGGATGAAGAACTTGATTGGTCTGGAAATTCTTACCGATGAAATAATCTTCGGGGTGATCGAGTACTGACTGTAGCAGCGTGACGCCCTGAACGAACTGACGCTGTTTGATCAGCTTTTGCCCGTCGTTCATCGCCTGAAGAACACCACGATCGATTTTAGGGGTCTGTTGCTGATCGCCATTGAAGATGCGACTCGAGCCACGCTGTGCCCACACCGGCGAAACGGTCCCCGTTATCGCCACAATCAAAAAAACCACCATTACCGCATATCGCATTCTCGTTCTCCTCGAACGACCTACCGAGTCATTGGAATAATACTCGAAGAATCAACGGATTGCTGCGGCAAAGAACTTCGGGAACACGATGCTCGCCGTTTTCTCCGATAACCGGCCTCTCATCGAAACGTGGGCAAATTTCCAAACGGAAATGCCGCGCATGCGATTATGACTGGTGGAATGGAATAAATTCGGGACATTCCGTCGTGCGATCTGCGGCTTTTCTCAGCGAAGGGGTTAGAATCAGAAACACATTTCCAACGTGAATCTCATACGACGGCTCGCCAAAACATGTTGATCGTTCCTGAGCGAACCGATCGACTCGATGTCACTTCGCCTGAGATCAGGAACGACAAAAACATGTTAAAGAATCGACTCGGCCGGACAGGTCTCGAAGTCAGCCAGCTCGGCTATGGCAGCATGGGTTTGCGGGGGCCCAGGACCTGGGGCCAACGCGTCGTCAGCGACGAAGACGCTGATCGATTCCTGAATCTCGTACTCGATTCCGGCATAAATCTGATCGATACGGCACCGGACTACGGCATTTCCGAGCAGCGAATCGGACAGTTCATCAGTTCTCGACGTGATGAGTTTTATCTGGCCACTAAATGCGGATGTGATCCGATTCAGCACGTGGATCACTTGGAAACGCAACACGTTTGGACGAAAGAGGTGATCACACGCAATCTCGAAACCAGTCTCTCTCGGTTGCGAACAAATCAGATCGATCTCTTTCAGTTTCATGGCGGCGATGCTGCCACGTTACAACGAGAAGGATTGATCGACCTGCTGCTGGACTTTCGATCTCAAGGTCTGATCCGCTTCATCGGCGTCTCCAGCAGCCTTCCGTACTTGCCTGCTCTGATCAAACTGAGCGTATTCGATACCTTTCAAATTCCGTATTCCTGCCTCGCACCACAGCATCACGATTTGATCGCTCGTGCAGCCGAATCGGGCGCCGGGATCATCATCCGCGGAGGCATCGCCCAAGGCGGTCCCGATGCCGAGATCCAACGGCCGGCACTAAACGACATCTGGATCCGCGCAAAACTGGATGAGATCTTACCGCCAGGAATGCCACGTGCCGAACTGGTGCTGCGTTACACGCTCAGCCATCCCCATTGTCATACAACGATTGTCGGAACATGCAACCAACAGCATTTTGCCGACAATCTGGCAGCCGTTCAGGCGGGACCATTACCAGAAAATCTGATCAGTGAGATTCACCAACGAATCGCGGAGGCCACCGGGGAAAAATGATTTCCACAATGGCCCGTCCTTCCAATCACGTTGTAATCGTCGCAACCCCAGTGTCTCGACGAATCAGAATTGGATTTGATACTTCTCTGTCATCTCACGGCGAATTTTGACCAGGCCATCTTCAATTTGCTTCCATTCTGAAAAACGGACGCTCTTGGCAGCCTGATTGCCTTCGGCATTGATTGCGATCCCCGTACCGACACCAGCCGGAGCGCTCCAGCCGTAGGGTCCTACGTATCCGGAAGAATAGGCTTCCGCCGTCCGAGTCCCCGCATTGATGTTACTCATCCGCTGCGTTTGCGCCTGATAACGCAGAGAGCTGCTAACCCTGCCAGAAAAATCAAGCAGCGCACCATCAACATGCAGCGTTGGCAAATCATCGATCTTGCGAGCATATCGCTCAAAATAGAGTGCGTAGTTGTACGTCGCGCTCTTCAGTTCTTGCCGCAAGTCATGCAGCAACACTTCCACCGACTTACTGAACTTCAGCGATGTCTTGGCCACGGGATTTTCTTCTGTCGCCGCCGAACTCGCCGAAATGGCGAGCGTGATTGCAGGTGGATCCAAAATCGAGATCAGGCGACGGGCACCACCAGGCGAAACTGGCCCTTCGCCAATCACGCGGGTCCCTTTCACGTCCCACTTCCAATTCTGAAGATCGTCAGTCGAGACACCCACGTGTTGCATGACGGCATCCACCAGTTTGGTAACCACCGGTTTAAGAATGCCGGCGTCTTTCCCAAACTCCAATGTCGCTTTCCCAGTTCGATCGTTGTCGACTCTGATTCCGATGGTAATTCCCTGAACCGATTCCAGAACCTTCGCAGCCGCGTCAGCTGTGGATTCCGTCTTGAACCAATCGGTGGATTTCAATTTTCCAACGATGTTTTGTCCTGACAAGCAGTCCTGCAAATCGACGGCGAGCAGAACCTGTGCAGTGTTGTCCTTGGCTCCTAACGCCGTCGTCAAATACTGCGATAACTGGTTTCCAGCCGAATTCGGGCCGTTCCGCAACCATCGAACAATCGTTTGGCGGTTTGACGATCCAGTGGTCAACCAGCATCCATCACCCGCGTCGGCCACGAACCCGTCATTGCCGAAATGGCCCAACGTATTTCCGGAGACCGATTCCAATTCGCCCGGCAGCCAGGCCGAAAGTTTCTCCAAACTCAATTGTGCATCCGGTACCAAAACTGAGAACTTTCGCTTCGAGGACAAGTTGTCTGCCAGATCAAGTTCGGCACCGACCAGAATTTGGGTTGTCCCCGGCGGAATAAAGGCTTCCTGCTGAACGAAAGACTCGGCCGCCTTTTTCATCCACCCCTCTTTTTGGGCCAGCGGCGACTTATAAACCTCCGCCACATTGACTCGCGCCACGGCGTTAATGTCCCTCGGCAGCCACGCCACAGGATCGGCAGCGCTCGCACCGGCAGCCAGAATTCCGACAAACGACACCGCTATCATCAACACGTCAGATCGCATTATGGAGGCCCTGTTTCGCTAAATTTGGTACATCAGAGGTGAGCCTGATTCTGTGGAAATCAGGTCTGAGAATGACGTTTTGGCAAGGGAAAATCAATCGACGTGTGTTCACGTCGCCGTGGCCCACCCTGCTCGACCGCGGGGACGGCTCATTAGACGAGCTCGCATTTTCCGCGGGAACATTTTCGATTCAGCATAAACCTCGACGCCTGAATCTGACCAACAACGGCATTGATGATAGCCCTGTTCGGTGCTCATCACGACATGGCCGATCGAGCATGTTCGAAGAACTTACCCGGCCAGACGTTGTTCGTTCGGTTCGGTATTCTTTCGTTTGCGAGGTTCGCTTTTCCAGCGTCGGTGGATCCAGAAATATTGCTCGGGCGCGCGACGGATCGCTCGTTCAAGTGCCGCAGTGTATTGCTGCGTGATTTCACCGACAGGGTCAACGCTTTTCAGCTCTCGCGGATCGATGACGGCTTCACATCCCACCTCAAATCGAGGCCAGAACATGTCACCGGTTTCGTCAGGCTTTCGGATCGAATAACCGACCATGATCAAAGCATCATATTCCAAGGCTAATAGAGCGATCGACTTAAAGGTCGAAGCAGGGTTACCGAAGAAATCCACGAAAACACCTCTCGGGCCTGCGTCCTGATCGCAAAGTAAGCCCAGATTTCCCCCTTTTTCCAAGAGGTGGATCATCTCGTCGTAATCACCCGATTTCAGCAGCATGCGGTGTCCCGTCAATTCTCGCTGCTTGCGGAACCAGTCGTGCAAATAGGGATTATCCATCTCGCGCGCGACGATCCCCATCGGAAAGCCCCATAGTCCAAACAACGACGTACCGATCTCCCAATTGCCAAAATGTCCGCCCAACATCAACACACGTCGCCCCGAACAGATGGCTTCGTTGGTGCGAGTAAAATCGGCGAACTCGATGACCCTTCGGTAGCTGTGCAAATGAATCTTGCGAGCTCCTTGCACGATTTCAGTCACCGTCCGAAAGAGATGAACCCACATCCCGTAGACAATCATTTCGATTTCGGCGTCGGTGTATTTGTCGCCGAAGGCGCGTCGCAGATTTCCGTGCGAGACCTGATACCGCGTCCACTTTCTCGGTAATCCGAAATGAATGAATGACGCCAGACATTTTGCCAGCCAGGCAGACGTCCGTGGAGACAAACAATCAACAATGCAGACGAGTGTCTGAAAGATGACAAACTCGATTCGATGACGCAATTTCAACATGAGTCGTGTCACTCCCTTGACCGACGATCGTCAAACAGTCCTCGCCCACGAATGAATTCGTCTGCAGAAAGTTCTTCCTGGATCCACCGGGCGAAAACTTCAACCTCGCACACTTTCAGAGTCTCGCCGCAAGCCGAAATCACGTCAATCGACGTTCTGTACCAGAACAGAAACGGGGTACCCTTTGGGTACCCCGCAAAACGATTCGAAGGAAATTCGCCAGCGCGGGATCCCAATCATGGTCCCAGCCCTGCTCGTCAGAGACCCAATTTGGATTTGAGTTCCGCCAACAGGTCGCTCGCTTCCTTTTTCAATTCATGGAATTTCTCGGGAGCGGCTTCCTTGATGGCTTCTGCCTTTTCTTTGGCTTTCGCGTACAACGCCTGTGCTTCGGCTTGCGCATCGCCACTCAGCTCTTTGATTTTCTGCTCGATGGCTCCGAAGTCGACGTCCGACAGCTTGGCGAATTCTTCCTTGGCTTTGGCGATCGCTTCTTCGGTCAAGTGTTCGGCCGCAACGACGCCCTTCTTAACAGCCTCTTCACCTTCCTTGACCAGTTCTTTCCCTTTTTCGAGCGCCTCTTCACCCTTCTTCATGGCGGCTTCTTCCGCCTTCTTCACGGCAGGAGGTGCGTTATCGCAGGCAATTCCCACGAGGCAGACCAAACCCACTACGCCCGTTGTTGCCGCGTGCTTTACAAAATTCATGTTTTCTATCCCTGAATCGATCCAAAACGGCGCATCGGAAACGATCTACCGCCGGTCGCCGCACCGACAGAATCCGTGTCTGTTTTAAGGAACTTACGAAGTAATCCGCTGCGACTCAAGGGCGGCAAACGAGCAGCGAATGCCGGTCGCTCAAACAGAGCCGTTACGTCGGTCAGCAGCCCGCAGACAACCTGCTCGGTAAGCATCGGCCATCGCCAACGGAATCTCGGCTTCGGCCAACACGACCTTCGCTTGATTCTCGACCGTCAGAGCCTTCATTTCCTGTTCGGCCGCCACAGCGCGTGCTCGGCGTTCTTCGGCTTTCGCACGAGCGATACGCATGTCGGCTTCGGCCTGATCGGCCTGCAGCCGTGCGCCAATATTGTCACCGACGTCGATGTCGGCAATATCGATCGAAACGATGGCATAAGCCGTCTGAGAATCGAGCCCCTTGGCCAGCACCGTCTTGGCGATCAGCATCGGATTCGCCAGCACTTCGTTGTGAGTATTACAAGAACCGATGGCCGACACGATCCCTTCGCCGACACGAGCCACAATGGTGTCCTCGGTCGCTCCACCCACCAACTGGGCCAGATTGGTCCTCACGGTCACACGGGCGCGAGCTTTCAATTGAATCCCATTTTTTGCCACGCCGTCGAGTGTTGTGCGACCGAACGATTTCGGATCGGGGCAGTCAATTACCTTGGGATCCACACTGGTCTGCACGGCTTCCAAAACGTTACGCCCGGCCAGATCAATGGCTGACGCGGTGTTCCAGTCCAGTTCGATATTCGCACGATGCGCAACAATCAGCGCACGCACGACCGTTTTGATGTTGCCACCCGCCAGATAATGGGCCTCGAGTCGTTCAGTGGTAATATCACGCAGTCCAGCCTGCACCGCCATGATTTTGGAATCGACGATGGCGGTCGGATTAACCTTGCGCAGCGACATAAAGAATAGTGAAAACGGACCGATGCGTGCGCGGGTCACGAAGGCTCGCAACCACAGCTTGAAATAGGCAGCGCACACCGCGAGCACCACAACGATCAGCAGGACCAGAATTCCGACCCCGACAATCACAAAAACTTTCCATATATCATCTTTGGGCATCGAAGCAATTCCCCGGAGTTGTGTCTGGAAGTGACCCAATCATTCTATGAAGCCTTGCGCCCGCGGTCGAGCGACTACCAAAGATCGGCTGTTACCGGCGATCGGCTCGTCATCAGTTTCTTGGTCGAACCGTCGCAGTTATGATGATCGCCGTCACCTCGATCTTCATGGAAAGGTTGTTCATGAGTGCCGAAGCCCGCCTTGCTGAATTGCTGCTGGAACTTCCCCCGGCTCCGAAGCCCGGAGGCGTCTATCACCCCGTGCTGATTCAGGGAAATACGGCATATGTTTCGGGGCACGGACCTGTCAGACCGGATGGAACGATGATCACCGGTAAGGTCGGCGATACGATGACCGAGGCCGACGCTTATCGAGCCGCCCGACAAGTGGGACTGACAATGCTGTCGACCCTGCGTCGGGAATTGGGAAGTCTCGATCGAATCGAACGACTGGTGAAGACGCTCGGCATGGTGAATGCGACCCCCGATTTTGGGAACCACCCTCAAGTCATCAACGGTTTCAGTAACCTGATGGTGGAAATCTGGGGTGAAGTTAAAGGAAAAGGTGCACGCAGCGCAGTCGGCATGGGTTCACTTCCTGCCAACATTGCTGTCGAAGTCGAAGCCGTCTTCGAATTGAAAAGCGAATAATCCTCGCTCCAAACGAAGTCCGCTCTATTTCCAGTCAGGCACGATCTGTCAGCTTACCCGACGAATTCGTTCCCCACCTTTCGAGCTCGTTCCGGTTTGTCGATATTAATGTCGAGTTGCAAGCCGGCTTCGACCAGCAAATTCCAGCCAGCGGCGAGCTGCACGAAGCAAGACAAATCCCCTGCATCGGGGATTTGGATCGTGGGGAACAAGGTTGGCCGCGATGAGACCGCGATCACCGTCATTCCAACCCCCTTCACAAGCACATCGTAAAACTTCTGCTCGGATTCTTGAAAAGGATCAATCCAGACGACGACGTCGTCCGCCTGCATCGATTCTTCGATTCCGTGAACGGCATAAGTTCCTTCCAGGAAATCGCCTCGTTTGCGAGTGATCTCATTGGTTTTCAGTGTCAATTCTTCGGCGACTCCATCGTTGCGTCCGGCGAAGTAAATCGAACTGGCACGCGACAACTTCTGGGAGATTTCCGCATCGATCGGCAAGGCAAGTGCCGCCAGAAACTTGTCGGCCAACGATGACAGTTGCCCCGCCAGCGTCGGTTTCCCGGCAATACCTTCCACGAGAGCCCGGCAGTACAGGGCCTGTTCCACGACGCTTTTCGTGGCGGCAACGGCTCCTTCTTTGCCGCACTTCAAGACATGTCCGCTCGTCGCCAGCGATTCCAGTGTCGAGTTTGGCATCGCAGTGACACTGTATCGATGATTCGTGCCAGCGGATTTCAGATCGTGGAACAGTCGGATTACTTCGGCGGTACGGCCGGAATTCGACATCCCCAGCACGGCCCAATCCTTCAGAGCGTACTCCTGGGATTGTCGACCTGCTTCCGTGGCGATGGTGCAAGGCCAGCCTTGTCGTCGCGAATGGGCGATCACGCTCTTCGCGGGAAACATGCGACTGGAACCTTCGCCCGTCAGCAACAGTTTGCCGACGCTCGCAATCTCGGCAGCGGCGCCGTTCACCACCGACGGATCAAATGTGCGAATGACATTCGCAGCGGTGACCATGTCACCGATCAGGTTGTATTTCGAATACGGAGTACGGTCTGCAATCACGTCGGCATTCCTTAATGATCGTCAAAGGGGATGTTTGTTAAAACTTGTCAAAGTGTCTCGTCGACTTAGGCCTTCGCCCGCTTGGCGGCCAATCTCGCGTAGGTCGGCAAAGGACCGACCAACGGCTGAAGATAGTCGAGAAATGCCTTGGTCACTCCAAATCCATCCTTGCTGATAAAATGATTCGGCATCGGTCGCTCGTGATTTGCGACTTCACTCAGTGAGATCGTACCGAAAGCCATCTGATATTTTTCGCCCGGCTTGTTCAATCGATTCATGGTAACCATCACGCCGCCATGCCCCTTGGTGGCCAGCTTGACGGCTTGTTGACCGCAGGCAAATGCTTCGTCGAAGTCCAGCTTCACTCCACGATCGGCCGCACACATCGGCAACGATTCCGTGACCTGGAATTCGCCGCGCCAACCGAATTCGTCCGAGATCAGACGATGCAGCATCATCGCCGCACTGGTCCCGCCCATCGCCCCGAACTCGATATTGCCGAACTTGTCTCGGGTCTCTGACACACTGACCGGCGTCCCATCCGCGTTCGTAATTCCTTCACCACACACGATGCTCACGAACCCATGGTTTTTATGGGCTTTGGCAACCGCCGTCAGGAACGCGTCTCGATCAAACGACCGTTCGGGTAAGAGCAATAGATGCGGCGCCGAATCACTCGCCTGACGACCATACGCCGCGGCGGCGGGGAGCCAACCCGCGCTACGACCGATCGATTGAAAGATCACGAACTGATCGACTTTTTGCATGTCACGAGCCAGAACTCCCGCCTGCAAAACGCTCAGTGCCACATAACGAGCCGCACTGGGATAGCCTGGCGTGTGGTCCGTTCCGTGCAGATCGTTGTCGACCGTCTTCGGCACGCCGACCCCGAGCATTTCGTGGCCGTTTTCGTTGGCATATTTCGTCACACGATGAATCGTATCCATCGTGTCATTGCCGCCAATCATGAAATAGTAGCGGATGTTGTATTTCTTTAATTGTTTCAGGACTGCCGGAAAGTGTTCGTCTTTCAGCTTCAGTCGGCTTGACCCCAGCGCACTTCCTGGCGTGGATCGCAATCCCTTTAACACGTCCGTCGACTCGCTGCCCAGATCGATCAGAAAGTCATTCAGAACCCCTTCGATCCCAAATCTCATTCCAAACACGCGACCAATACCCTTGGACTTGATCGATGCATCGACCACACCCGCCAATGACGAGTTGATGACCGAAGTCGGTCCTCCTGATTGACCAACCAGCACGTTACCCTGCGCCATTTGAATTTCGCTGCCTCTTAGAAAACCCACTTGCCGACGATGACTTTGACCCACACTCAGCGAGCCGACGATCTAACCCCCTACACGTTCTGCGTTTTTGACGAGACGAGCCGCTCTTAAGCAACCGGCGAAACGCCCGCAAAAATGCGGCTTGAGGAACCGAAATCGACACGCGCAGGGAATAAGATTAGCGGACTCGTCAGGAAGTTGGAATTCAGGCGTATCAGAGCGGAAAACCGCTGTTGGGTAATCCGAAACAGCCCCGACTGCTGACGATTCGAAATCGCCCCTAAAAGATCGACCAAGCAGTCCGACCGTTTTAATGCCGCAATTGGCTGAATTCACGGGTTCAATCCTCGAAATGGGGACCGATCCCCAAAGAATCTCCGGCCGCCAGATTCGTCGGTTCTCTTGGATGATTTGCTGCTCGGGCTTTCGGATAACCGAGTTTGGCGAATTTCGATTGAATCGAATCAAGAGCTTTTACGTGATTTTCGTCTCGTTCGGATTTCATCACCAATTCTTCCCTCATCAGCATCACGAGCCTTTCCGCAACAATCAAACTGCCCCAAACCGTGATCTGCGGGTTTCTTCGCCCCGACATCAGCGATAAGATCGGTGGCATCTCTCACCAGGAACACAAGCTCTGCCTGCTATGACAAACACATCCGACCAAAACGTACTCACGAAAATCATCGACCATAAGCGGGCCGAAGTCGCCGAGGCGAAACAACGTCGACCGATCGAAATGCTGCTGGAACAAGTCACCAACGCTCCTGCCGTGCGAGACTTCGTCGGAGCGTTGCGATCAAATCAAGATATTGGATTGATCGCCGAGGTGAAAAAGGGGTCTCCGTCGGCGGGCATCATTCGTCAGGACTTTGATCCGGTTCAGATCGCGTTGACCTATGAACGACACGGCGCATCTTGCCTCAGCGTCCTGACCGACGAGCAATTCTTCCTCGGACATCTCGACTATTTACGCGCGGTTCGCGAGGCCGTCGAAATTCCGGTCCTGCGAAAAGACTTCATGATCGACCGTTACCAGGTGGTCGAAGCGCGGGCGGCCGGCGCCGACTGCATCCTCTTGATCGCCGAATGTCTGAACGACTGCCAACTGCGCGATCTCTATTTCTATGCCTCCGAATTGGGGATGGAATCGCTAATCGAAATCTATGATGCGGAAAACCTCGACCGCGTGCTGAAGTTGGAACCCGCGCTCATGGGAATCAACAACCGGGATTTGCGAACGTTCGTCACCGATCTCGAACGCACGTCTCGCCTGGCCAAAGAGATTCCTCCAACCACATTGCTGGTCAGCGAAAGCGGCATCAAGACGCGTGCGGATATTGATCGCGTCAAATCCGGCGGCGCTCGCGCGATCCTCGTCGGAGAAACGCTGATGCGATCACCCGAAATTGGCCCCGCCGTCGATACCTTGATGGGACGCAAGTCTGCCTCCTAATTATAGGGTCGTGACAAAGCCCCTTTCGACCAGATCCGCACGGCATGGTCGTTTGGCGGAGAATTACCTACGGCGTATAAATTCAGCGCCGGAAATCTGGACGCGATCGAAGTAAAACGCCTCATCCATGAGGAGGCAGTCCCCATGAGTTCGCTGTCGAATCTGATCCTGCTGCTGGCTGTGGCTCTGGCGGGCTGGTGGTGGCTGCGTCCTCGCTATGTGTTTATCGTGCACATCAATGCCGGAAAACCGCATTGTCGTCGCGGTAAAGTCACCGAGGCCTTCCTGCGCGACGTCGAAGACGTCTGCCGAAGTTCGGGCGTGACCGAGGGCTCGATTTATGGGACGTTTGTCACGTTTTCGAGTACTCGGGGCGATCGAGTGAAACAAAAGATGCGAATCAAGCTCTCGTTCTCGTCGGGGTTTCCGCCCGGTTGCCAGCAGCAACTTCGAAATCTGTCGCTGATTCAGCAATGAATCTGGACGGTCGCCTGCTGAGGCAGCGTTCTAAGAGAGCAATTCACTTGCCCAGCCTTGTCAAATTGCGCAGTAAAACATCATAGTTGGTCGATGCGAGGAGGATCACCGATCCGTCGACGTCGTCCCTGTTTTCGACGCGTTGTCATCCGATTCCTGGGAGACCGAGATGCGTTCGTTCGCGATGGCTTTGACCCTCAGCCTTTGTCCGCTGATGATCGCCGCTCAAGAAGCGGCACCCACGTTGCCGGGAACGCTGCCGCTGGTGGCGGACAAGCCACTCGACGTCTTAATGGTCGAAGGTCTCGATCGCTTCTGCCTGAATGAAATCTCAGCTGCTCGCGAACAACGGGAATCGCGCTGGAACCGCGACGTTAGCAGCCCGGATGCCTACGAGAAAAGTCTGCTTCCGTATCGGGATAAACTTCGCACAATCATCGGGGCCGTTGATCCGCGGGTGGAACGGATTCGGCTGGAAAGGCCTTTGGCCCCGCATGGCGCGGCTCCGCGAACCGTTACCCCGTCCAAAACACAGCCCTCTTATTCGGTCGAGACGACTCGCTGGCCGACGCTGCCGGGAATCACTGCCGAAGGTTTGATCCTGATTCCTGACGAATCGAATTGGAAGGGGATGGTCATTGCTCTTCCCGATTCTCGCTGGTCGCCCGCAGACTTCGCCGGCGCGCGACCCGGTGAAGCCCCGCCCGAATCACGATTACCACAACTATTGGCCGAAAACGGCTTTCTCGTTCTGATTCCGACCCTCATCAGTCGCGATGATGACTTTGCGGGAAATCCGGAAGTCGTGCTGACCAATCAGTCGAATCGCGAATGGGTTTACCGGTCCGCCTTCGAAATGGGACGCCATGTCATTGGTTATGAAGTTCAAAAGGTGCTCGCGGCGGTCGACCTGTTAACGCAGATGAATACCGATTCGAAAAAGTCCCTGCCGATTTGTGTGGCTGGGGTGGGTGATGGCGGTCAGATCGCCCTGTATAGCGCGGCGCTCGACAATCGCATCCAATCCGCCCTGGTCAGCGGCTATTTCCAACCTCGCGAGGCCGTCTGGCAAGAACCGATCGATCGGAACATCTGGCGGCAACTGACCGAATTTGGTGATGCCGAACTGGCCGGGATGATTGCCCCACGTCCACTGGTCATCGAAGCCTGTATCGCTCCAGAGACTGCCGGACCGCTGCCCGTCAAACCGGGACGACGGGGAAGTGCGGCCCCCGGTCAAATCAAGACCGCCGATTTGGCCGCAGTGAAATCAGAATTTCAAAAAGCCAAAACGATCTACGAAAAACTCAAACTGGGCGAGCGGATCAAGCTGGTCACTAGTGGTCCCGACGGACGCGGGCCCAGCGGATCGGAAGCCGCCGTCCGAGCGTTCGTCGACCTGGGTTGGAAAAACATCAATACACCGCGGGAAAAGCCCACAGCTCGTCTCAAAGAACCCGTCGATCAACTCGCCATCCAGCAGCGTCAGGTGAATGAGGCAGTCGAGTTCACGCAGAAGTTGCTGCGTCATTCCTATAAGACTCGCGACAAGCTGTTTGCCCAGGCCGATCGGTCGTCCGTCGAAAAATGGATCGCCTCGGCCGAGAAACTTCGCGAGTTCGTCTATCAAGAACTGATCGGCAAGCTGGCCGAACCGACCATGCCACCGAATCCTCGCAGCCGAAAGGTTCTTGAAGAGAAGGAATACACGGGCTACGAGGTCGTATTGGACACCTATCCCGACGTGATCGCCGCCGGAATTCTGCTACTGCCGACTGGAATGAAGCCCGACGAAAAGCGACCGGTTGTGGTCTGTCAGCATGGTTTGGAAGGTGTTCCGATGGACACGATCAGCGGCCCCACCTCAGATGGCTACAAATATTACAAAAGCTTTGCGGCAGAATTGGCGAAACGCGGGTTCATCACGTACGCACCCCAAAACCCTTATCGCGGCCACGATCAGTTTCGCACACTGCAACGGAAATCCAACCCGCTCGGCCGTTCGTTGTTCAGCTATATCATTCCCCAGCATCAGGTCACGTTGAAATGGCTGGCTTCGCTGCCGAATGTCGATGCGAATCGAATCGGGTTCTATGGACTTTCTTACGGCGGGAAAACGGCAGTACGAGTTCCACCGATGTTGCCGCCCCGAGACGGGCAACCCGGGTACTGTCTGTCGATCTGTTCCGCCGACTACAACGAATGGGTCGCAAAGAATGCCAACGTCGATGTCCCATTCGCCTACGTTTTCACGCCAGAGTACGAAATTTTCGAATGGAACATGGGGCACGTCGCCAACTATGCGGAACTATCAACGCTGATGACGCCGCGTCCCTTCATGGTCGAACGTGGCCACGATGATGGCGTGGGAATCGATGAATGGGTGGCCTGGGAGTATGCGAAAGTTCGCCGTCACTACGATAAACTGGGGCTCGGTGACAAAACCGAAATCGAATTCTTCGATGGGCCGCATACGATTAATGGCCAAGCCACGTTTCGTTTTTTACATCGGCATCTGAATTGGCCGAATCCCTGAGTGGAATCAAATCATGGTATGGCTTTGGGGATTGGGAATCGGAGCAATCGTGCTGCTGGGCCTCGCGCTGTCGTCGATACCCGTTGCCGCGTGGTGGCAGCGCCGTGATGCGCGTCACGCGATTCGATTGTTCCAGACACGACGCGAGATGCTCGAAGCCAAATTCTTCGACATGGCTCAGTCGCAAGGCAAACCGCGAGGCTTGAGATGGCTGGACTGCGAATGGTTCAACGAGGTCACGTTTGCCCGCGATAAGAATTCTGGCCTGTTGACGGCCTTCGTCGGGATCAACATCCGCTTCGAAGCGATCGAAGGGGGAGATATGGAAGACGTCGCCGCGGTCGGAACCATTCGAGACGCAGTCGCGGTGTTTCACTTTCATGACGGTTCTTGGGGAACAGGCGGCAAAGCCCTGTTCAACATGAACCCCCAAGACGCGCTTGAGAAACTGGTGGCTCAGTTTGATCCGATCCCGCTCGCCTGACCGCCTGCTGCCTTCTGTCCGTTAGCGCGTCATCGCTTTACCTCATCCACTCGCGTTGGCTAATTCATGTGCGGTCTGACCGGATTCTTGAACGCTTCGCGGAACCAGAGTTCTGAACAGATGTTGACGATGGTCGGCCAGATGGCCGACACGTTGCACCATCGCGGTCCCGATGATCGAGGCACTTGGTGTGATCCCTCGACGGGAATCGCATTGGGCTTCCAGCGATTGAGTATCGTCGATCTTTCCGCCGCCGGGCATCAGCCGATGACCTCGTCGTGCGGTCGATTTGTGATGGCCTACAACGGCGAAATCTATAATCATCGAGAACTGCGGAGCGAACTGATCGCGAAGGGGCATCCGTTTCGAGGTCACTCGGACACCGAAACGTTAATCGAAGGTTTCGCCGAATGGGGGATCGAAACAACCATTCAACGTTGCATCGGCATGTTCGCGTTCGCCGTGTGGGACACTCAAACACGTGTCCTCACATTGGGTCGCGACCGCTTGGGGAAAAAGCCGCTCTACTTCTGGCATTCTGGCACGATCGTGTTGTTCGGCTCCGAAACGAAGGCCCTGCGAGCGCATCCCGCGTTTGAAGCCAAGGTCGACCGTGCAATGGTTGGCGAGTTTCTCAAGCACTCTTATCTGCCCACGGGTTCAATTTATCGCGATGTGAAAGCGGTACTGCCGGGATCACTGACGGTCGTCCCCCTCGACGATGACGAATTCTGGTCAGGCCAACGGTTTCCCGACGTAAAACGTTTTTGGAGTTTTCGTCCCGTCATGAAAACGGGAATGACCATTCCCTTCCGGGGAACTTACGAACAAGCCGTCGATCGCCTGGACCAGTTGCTGACCGATGCGGTCGGTTGTCGAATGCTGGCCGACGTACCGCTGGGCGCGTTTCTGTCGGGAGGAATCGATTCGTCGTTGGTCGTCGCACTGATGCAGAAGCAGTCGTCTCGACCGGTGAAAACCTTCACGATCGGTTTTGATGAAGAGGCGTTCAACGAAGCCCCTTTTGCCAAACGAGTGGCGGATCACCTGAAAACCGAACATACCGAACTGTACGTGACGTCCAAAGCAGCTCGCGATGTGATCCCGCTGTTGCCGAAACTGTTTGACGAACCCTTTGCGGATTCGTCCCAGATCCCGACGTACTTGGTCAGTCAACTCGCGCGGCAACATGTCACCGTCGCGTTGTCAGGCGACGGCGGCGACGAGCTGTTCTGTGGTTACCGCCGTTACTTCGAAGCGCTCGAAGGATTTTTTCCATTCCACGGCGCGGTCAAAACCGGCCGCATGAGTGCGACGTCACGGCTGGCCGCTCTGTCACGTTGCATGCCCGGCCCCGTTCGACGCCTCGTCGCCGAGATGGCCAGACGGGGAAGTCGATGGCCAATCGGACGATTCGCCCGATTATTTTCCGTGGCCGCCGACCTCTTCAGCGACTGGGGCCCTCATTATCGTTATCTGAGAAATCTGTCTCATTGGCAAACCGAAGATGCGGCGGAATTGGGCGTGGCCATTTCTGATACACGATCGGCCGCCATGGATTTAATGCACGGGCTGGATGATCCACCAACGAAACCCGGCCAATATCAGCAAATCTGGCAAGCCTACGATACGTTGAATTATCTGCCGGGCGACATCTTGACGAAGGTCGACCGGGCAAGTATGGGCGTGTCTCTCGAAGCACGCACACCGCTGCTCGATCATCGCGTCGTCGAGTTTGCCTGGACCTTGCCGCACGAATTCAAAGTTCAAAACGGCGTCGGCAAGCGCATTCTTCGCGACGTGCTCGCGAGATATGTCCCGCGAGAATTATTCGAACGACCGAAGGTCGGCTTCGGAGTTCCGATTGACACCTGGCTACGCGGGCCGTTACGAGCTTGGGCCGAAGATCTACTCGACGAAAATCGCTTGAAACGCGAGGGATTTTTTCACCCCGCACCGATTCGACGCAAGTGGGCCGAACATCTTGATGGTAAGACCAATTGGCACTTTCATTTGTGGGACGTGTTGATGTTTCAAGCATGGCTGGCGGAGTACGACACGAAGTGATACTAAGTGAACCCGCAGACGATTTGCTGGTACGATTTCAAAGTTAAGGGGAGCTCGTGACAACCCAATCCACGCCGACTTCCGACGCCGCTGGTGAATATGTCGAACAAGGACATCCGGTTGCCTTTCGCTATTTCTTTTGGGGAGAATTCGCCGAACGATCCTCGTATTACGGCATGCGGGCGATTCTTCCCCTCTATTTGACCACGGCGCTGCATTTCTCCGATGCCGCAGGCGGAGCCGCTTATTTCTGGTTCAAAATGGCCTGCTACGGTCTGCCGCTACTGGGCGGATACCTGGCGGATCGCTTTTTCGGCAAGTATCGCACCATCGTCGGATTCTCGATCCCTTATGTCCTGGGACATTTCATCCTGGGAATCGAAACCCCCATCGCGGCGGCGATCGCTCTGATCTTGCTCGCGGGCGGCAGCGGGGTCATTAAGCCGAATATTTCAACGCTGATGGGAGAAACTTATGACCAACAGCGGCCCGGGCTGACTCAACTGCGTTCGTCCGCTTTCCTGTGGTTTTACTTTGCGATCAACGTTGGGGCACTCATTTCCCAATTGTCACTCCCCTACCTCAGGGACCACTACGGCTATGCCGTCGCGTTCCAATTTCCGGCCTGGTTAATGGTGGGCTCCCTGGCCGTGTTTGCGTCGGGCAAACGCCACTACGCGACCGAATCGATCGCCTACCAAACTCCAACCCCCGAACAGCGAAAAGAACGTCGAGCCGTCATGGGACGGTTGCTGGGGATCTTCGGATTGATGGTCTTGTTTTGGATTCCTTACGAGCACAACGACAGCATTTGGGTCTTCTTTGCGCGTGACTATATTAATCTCGAAATTCCTTGGGGATCTGGCTCGTTCAAGCTGGCACCCGATCAACTGCAGTTTCTCAATCCACTGTGCGTCATGATCTTCGCGCCGCTGTTCGGCTGGTTGTTTCCCAAGATTGATCCCGAGGCACGGGTGTTCACCGATCGGATGAAGATTCTGTTGGGTTTCATTTGCGGAACGGCAGCCTCGGGTGTGATGACGATCGCGGGATTTCTGGCGACGGCCGATGCCAAGATTTCGCCCGCCTGGCTGGTTTTGGCCTATATTCTGCTGACGGTCGGCGAAATTCTGGTTTACGGAACAGGGTTGGATCTGGCCTTTTCCGCCGCACCCGCCAGCATGAAAGGCTTTGTGACCGGCTGTTTTCTGCTGACAACGACCCTCGCCAATTTCTTCAATGTCTTTTGGGTTCAGTTTTACGGGGGTTCGCTGACGGACGGCGCAGGAACGGGGCTCTCCTTCTCGCCCGGGGTCTTTTTCGGAGCGTCCGGTCTGTTTGCCCTGTGTGCCACAATCGTCATGCTGACCATGAATCGCGACGCAGAATCGTCAGCGGGGGCAGCCTCAGCGATCTGACCCAGTGCAGCCGGCATGGGGTCATCTGATGACAGCGTTTCTTTCCCCTTGCTGGTTTTCGTGTATCAGAACTAAGATCGACCCGCTTATTCCTTCACCAATGACGCGGGAAAACGGATGTTCCGGCGGTGTACAGCCACTGATCTCAATCAGCTTCAGCCACAGCGGATTTGTCTCATCAAACCGAGTGCCCTCGGAGATGTCGTGCAAACGCTGCCGCTGTTGCCCGTGCTGAAACGTCGTTTTCCTGAGGCGACGATCTCCTGGGTCATCAATCGCGAATTGCGTGATCTGGTCGACGGTCACCCGGCACTTCACGAATCAATTCCCTTCGAGCGACGGGGCGGCTGGTCAGCCTGGGTTCGTTTGCTCAGCACACTGCGACAGCGCCGGTTTGATTTGGTATTCGATCTCCAGGGATTACTGCGAACCGGCGTGATGACGGCCGCCACGGGTGCGCCTGTCCGCGTGGGACTGCAGACGGCGCGAGAAGGATCTCGCTTCACCTTGAACTGCGTAATTCCCGACACCGCTCGCCAGCGACCCGCTCATGCTCGCTATTGGCAGCTGGCGGACGTCTTGGGACTCGGTGACATGTCGCGAGAAGTTTTTGTCGCGGCTTCCGACGCAGACCACGCGTGGGTGGCAAACCAATTGAATCGACTGCCGCGTCCGATTTTCGCAGTGCACCCCGGGGCTCGCTGGGAAACCAAGCGCTGGCCGGTGGCAAAGTTCGCCGAATTGATGGCACGTGCCCAACAAGCCTGGCCAGGCAGCGTGCTGATTTTGGGCAGCAAGGCCGAACGTCCAGACGCCGAACTGGTGGAACGCGATTTGATCCAGCGGATCGGGGTCAACGGATCAGCGCGGGTTGTCAATTTGACCGGACAATCAACATTAAAGCAGCTGTCGGTCCTGCTGAAACAAGTCGATTTCGTGATCAGCAACGACTCGGGACCGATGCATCTCGCTGCCGCCCTTGGCACCCCGACAATGGGCCTGTTCACCTGCACGTCGGCCGTTCGTTCCGGTCCAGCGGGCGAGCGACACGAAATGGTCTCCACTGCCGTCGCGTGCGCCGCCAGTTACCACAAGACCTGCCCGCATCGAGGCGAAGGGCACCTTGCCTGCCTGAAGGAACTGGACGTCGAACGTGCCTGGTTGGCGCTGCAGCGGTTGGTGCAAAAGAATGGACTATCGAATCGTGTGGCATGACGCCTTTCGGTCACCGACGGCAGTCTGATTTGCGGCCATTTTGTGCCGACCAACTGCCAAAGATGTCTTCAATTCCAACCTCTTCGAAGCACCTGCGGCATTCGCCAAAGCGTGGGCTCAAGCCGGTCGTCAGCGAGATGATTTGCCCGCCTGTCCGGTGGGCCGGGTGAACTGGGTAAGTGGTGTCGAAAAGTCGGCCGCGACTCGATCCTCTTCTCACTTGTGAGAGATCGCGAGGACAGGGTGTTTGACGTCGCTTGCGTTGAGGGGTTAGCACCCTATAATTCAACGGTCTTCATCGTGGTGGGGCTTTGCGACGTGCTCGGGCTCTCCGATCGACGCGACGGCGAACGTCCCGCATGGCGTTCACTCAGCGAGACCTTTCATGCAGGCATTTCAGAATTTTCGCGAATGGTGCCGCAACGTCTATGTTGCCGTGTCGACCTTGCTTCAGGGCATGTGGGTCACGATGCGAACAATGGTTTGGACGTACCGTCGTCGGACCTTCACCGAAGTCTTCGAATATCCAGAAGTTCCCGTTCCGGTGAAAGCCCGTTATCGGGGATTCCACCGGTTCGATCTGACGACATGCATCGGTTGTGAAAAGTGCGCGGTCGCCTGTCCGGTGGATTGCATCTATATCGAGAAAGAAAAAAGCCCGGTCGGCAAAGGATTCCGCGTCAATGGGTTCACCATCGACTACACGAAGTGCATGTTCTGTGCATTGTGCGTCGAACCTTGCCCCGTCGATTGTATTTTCATGGGATCAAATCACGATCTCAGTTGTTTCAGCCGTGATGGGTGTATCGTGGATTACGCCAAGGTGCCGTTGGAAGTGGCTTGGGGTCAGGCGACCTTGAATCCGACCGCCGTGGCAGAATCCAAGGTGTTGTATGAACCCGTTTGGGTCAAGGGCGAACAAAGCCCCTTCCAGTTTACGCCGTCGGGTGAATGAGGTCTTGAATTTTTGTTTTTTGTTTACGTTGATGAGATTTCCGCTACTGCGGAGCGGTAGCCAAAAAAGGGCGGAGCTACTATGAGTGCCAAACTGGCCCCTCGGCAGTATTTTTCTGTAGCCTCGGCCAATCAAACATTACCGCTGGTCCGTGCCATCGTCACGGACATTGTGGAATTGTATCCCGAGGTGCGTGACCGTGAAGAACGGTTGACACGCATTACACGTGGACGTCCGAAAGATCCCCGGCCTGGCGATCCCTACTCGGAAGAAGTCGAACAGATTCGGCAAGATCTGGAACGCGACGTCGAACGTCTGCAGGGGTTCATCGACGAACTGCAGGAACTGGGCGTCGAGTTCAAAGATCCGGTCATGGGCCTGGTCGATTTTCCCGCCAAGCGAAATGGCAAAGAAGTTTGCCTGTGTTGGAAACTGGGTGAACCGTCCGTGGACTTCTGGCATACCGTCGAAGATGGATTCCAGGGCCGAGAAAAACTAACCGGCGACGACACCGACAGCGACAGTCAAGTCAAGCAGAAAGAGTGACACAGCCATGACAGAAGTTGTCGGACATTTCCTGGTCTTCACGATCTCCGCTATTGGATTTCTGCTGGCACCGCTGCTGATCGGCAAACTGGTCCGGCCCCGCCTGCCTGGCCTGGAAAAAGATGCCACTTACGAGTGTGGCGAGCCGACAATCGGCACCAGTTACATTCAATTCGACCTGCGATTTTATGTCGTCGCGCTGCTGTTCATCATTTTCGACGTCGAAGTGGTGTTCTTCTTTCCCTGGGCCGCCGTCTTCGGAAACGTCATGCAACTCGCGGATACCGCGCTGTCGCCGGAAGCCCGTCGCCATCTGAGCGAGCAACTGTTGACCCTGCCCGCGGGATCGCTGACCAACGAGACATCCATCGATGCGGCCACCGCGCTGACCTTGGGTTGGACCAGCTTTGTCGACGTCCTCGCTTTCTTCGGCGTGCTGCTGGTCGGCTTCGCCTACGTCTGGAAACGCGGCGACCTGGATTGGGTCCGCTCGATGGCCGAACAAAAATTGCGACTCGGTGGAACGACGCTGCCGTTGTCTCAATCGTCGGCTCAAAAACCTGTCCGTGCCACGGCGGGTTGATTTCGGTGCCAGCAGGGCACCTGTCCATTTCGCATCACATTTCCCGCAAAACCGATGATCCGACAGGCCGTGCCGACGGACCTTCCAAGATGCATTCTCCAAGGCCGCGAGAAGAACAATGAATATCGAAGCCATTCATCAGCGCCTGGTGTCCCGATTCGGAGACTCGATCCGCGAATTGAAGACCGGCGTGAAGGATCCCTGGATCGAAGTCGCCGCACCGGCGATCGCCGATGTCGCTGAATTTCTGCGAACCGAACCAGATCTGAAGTTTGAATCGCTGAATGATTTGACCGGATCGGACTGGCTGGAAACCGATCCCAAGAAGAAGACGCCTTGTGAACCACATGTCGAAGTCGTCTACCATCTCTACAGCTATTCGCTCAAACATTGGTGCAAACTGAAGGTGAAGACGCCTCGCTGGAAAGGCGGCGTCGCCGGAGAACTGCCCGAAGTTCCGTCGGTCGCCCATGTCTGGGCCATCGCTGACTGGCACGAACGCGAAGCCTACGATCTGGTCGGCATTGAATTCACGAATCATCCGAACCTCAGGCGGATTCTTTGCCCGGAAGACTGGGAAGGCCATCCGCTGCGAAAAGACTACGAATTCCCGCTCGAATACCACGGTGTTCGAGGCAAATAAGTCTTGATCAACGTTTGATTGTCAGCCCGACAATGGTGACGTGCGGCCGATTTTCAAAATCACAGACAGTAAGGTCTGTGCAACCACAATACGATTAAGAATGCCTGGACCAGCGAAGGCCCCGTAAGAACTCGGGACAGACCGCCAGTTGGAAGAACAAACCATGAGCCTGACACTCGAAGACCCGCGTATCGTTGAGTTTGATGTTCGTACCGACGAGATGTTGGTCAACATGGGCCCACAGCATCCCAGCACCCACGGGGTGTTGCGACTGTTGCTGCGAACCGACGGCGAAATCGTCCACGAAGTCACGCCCCATATCGGTTATCTGCACCGCTGTGCGGAAAAAATTGGCGAGAATCTTTCCCCGCCCCAATGGATCCCCTACACAGACCGCATGGATTACCTGGCGGCGATGAACATGAACCTGGGGTTCAGCCTCGCGGTCGAAAAGCTGATCGGGATGGAAGTTCCCGAAAAAGCGGTGACACTGCGCGTGATCATCTCGGAACTGAACCGGATTGCCAGCCACCTTGTGGGCATGGGAGCGTATGGTCTCGACCTCGGAACCTTCAGCCCGTTCCTTTATGCCTTCCGCGAACGCGAAATCATTCTCGATCTGTTCGAGGAAGTTTGTGGAGCCCGCCTGACCTACAGCTATATCACCATCGGTGGTGCGACGCACGATCTGCCAGATCAGATCACTATTCCTCCCGGTCTGGCCCAATTGACCGAACGCAATCCGAATACGCAATTGAGTTGGATTGACGCCCTGCGCATGTTCCTCGATTGGATGACACCGCGCATCAAGGAATATCACACCCTTCTGACTCGCAACGCCATTTTCGTCAAACGTACCGCCGGCTTGGGCATCTTGTCGCCCGAGATGGCAATGAGCTACGGCTGCACGGGCCCCGTCCTGCGAGGCAGTGGTGTTGATTTCGATCTGCGTCGCGACGGCGAACCGATCTATACCCGGATGTACAAAGGCTACAACTTCAAGATCCCGGTCGCCCCATTTACCGACCCGGCATTCGGTCGTATTCCTCAAGAAGTCGCACTGGGCGACAACTGGTGCCGCTTCTTCGTCCGCATGATGGAAGTCGCCCAATCGATCGAAATCGTGCGTCAGGCACTCGATCGCTACCCTTCGTGCAAGGGGGAATACCGCCTGCCGTTCAAGATGAATCAGAAGCTGCCGACCGACGAAGTGTACCTCGAAACCGAATGCCCCAAAGGTTCGATGGGCTTCTACGTCGTGGGCGATGGCGATGCCGAACCGTTCCGAACACGAGCCAAAAGCTCGTGTTTCTGCAACCTGTCCGTCACCGGCCCGCTGTGTCAGGGCGTGCTGATCGCCGATATTCCCTCGATCGTCGGTTCGCTCGACATTGTGATGGGTGAAATCGATCGGTGAGCCCGTTTGCCGTCACTTGGTATTTTGCGAAACCCGTGAAAGCTCCGGTGATTTTGAGTAAACGTCCAAAGATCTCTCAATAGCGAGCATTTCAGGGAACGCGTTTCTAAGGGTTGAAACCCTTCCGTAAAATCCGACGATCAACAAGCCTCCTTTTCCGATTACGGAAGAGGAGGCTTGTTCTTTTCTCGCAGGCCACATTCTTAGCCCGCATTTCTCACTGGGTATAAGCAAACACGGGTGCCTCGTCGTGCGTAAACCCTTCGCCAAAAGGAGATCGACGGACGAACGGAGGCAAACCCGTGAAAACAGAGTGTCGGGAAGATTCGTATGGATTTCAAG
>CAIQIR010000105.1 GCA_903871875.1 uncultured Schlesneria sp. | reverse complement strand
GTTGGAGAACCCACGGCTGACGGCGTTGGTCTCGGTGGCTGACCACATGGCGAATCATCTGCAGCGATTCAATGAATCCGTGGGCTACGATCCCGCCAGCAATCCTTACCTGCCGACCTTGGCCAAATTCGCCGACCCGCAGTTCGAAAAGCAATTCCGCAAGATGGCGGAGCCGCTGATGGATCTGGCACAGCGTGATTCACTATCGATGACCCCCGCCTAGTCAAGGCGTGAGAGTCCATGTTGACGCCGTAGGTCGTTCAGCCAAAGAAAAGCTCGCGGCTCCTTTTTGAGCAGCTTCACAAGCTGTGACGGAGTGCATCCGAGTTGCTCGGCCGAACCGGGCAGGTGTCCATTTCGGGACACGAGCACATCTAACGCTTCCGCGAGCAGTGTCGGGAAGTCTTCGTGCTCGGCATTGATTCCCAGGCGGCCGTCGTGACAGCGAGATCGCCAAAGGGCCGTGGGAGCCGATTCCGCCGACGAGACTGTCCGCACGGCAAGTGCCAGATTGAGACGTAGGCGAGCGACTGCATTGCGGTGATTGTCAAACTGGCTGCGTCGTTCGGCCGCCTGTCCTTCGATGCCAGTTGGTCTGTGCCGGATCACCACCGCAGATTCGGTTTTATTTCGGTGTTGACCTCCGGGGCCCCGCCGCCGTTCGTGGCGCACTTCGCAATCACGCAGAAGCAATTCGGCGGCGATCGCAGCAGGATGAATTGGTGACTCGGTCATTCGATACGTCCGTCGGCAACACATCCGTGGAAATTGATTAATGACACGGCGTCATTGTGGCTCAACACAAGGTCCATTCGGTATAAAAAGGCCCACGTTGTCGATCAAGCGGTGAATCGTATCAGCGCACGGGAATTGTCTGTTGCGAACGCAGCAAGTTGTCGGGCGGATCCGAATTTCACCCAAGGGGCAAGCCTGATCAATCAACGATTCTCAAAAGGCATTTTAACATCCATAGCGAATTGGTCTGACGATGACATTACAGTGCACGACCTTGGGAATGACACCCAGTTTTGGGTTTGGCGATCGAATTGGATTGGCGACACCTGGGCACGTAGCGGCGATGCTGGAAGCTGGTGCGGGAATGGCTCCCATTTTTCCGCAGCAGTCGATTCGGGAAATGACGAGAACATCGCGTACGCCTTTGCAGGTCATGGAAGACGCGGTACACGGGGCAGAGGCCAGTGGTTGGAAGGGGGGGGTTGGCGCAGATGCCGATCATCTGAAGACCCCTGCCGATGTCGACGCCACGGCGTCGGTGGGCTTTACGTTCTTCACGATCGATCCGTCCGGGCATGTTGATCAAAAGGCCGACGATTATTCAGAGAATCGGGTTCGTGAAAAATTTGCGGACCTGACAGACGAAGTTTCGTGGATTGGGGGCTATCAAGGTCGTCGTATCGAATTGTCGACGGGAACTTCGATTGAGCTGACCGAAGCTGCGTGTCTCAGAGCTGCCGTGAAATACGGACGCGCAATCAATCAAGCCGTGTCGCTGGCCGATTACATTCGAACTGTCCAGACGGCGGCCAATCGCGATCACGAAATTGAACTCAGCGTTGATGAAACCGATCAGCCGACGACACTGGCCGAACACTATATTATTGCAGATCAGTGTCTTTCGCGGGGAATGAAGTTAGTGAGTCTGGCCCCGCGCTTTATCGGTCATTTTGAAAAAGGAGTGGACTTCAAAGGCGATCTCGCAGCGCTCGATCGATCCCTTGCCGATCATGCCGCGATTGCAAAGTTACTTGGTCCTTACAAGTTGAGTTTGCATTCGGGATCGGACAAATTGTCGATGTACGCCTCATTGGCAAAAGCCACGGGTGGTTGTTTCCACGTCAAGACGGCTGGGACAAGCTACCTGGAAGCCTTGCGCGTGGTGGCTCGCCACGATGCGCCGCTATTCCGCCGACTGATCGACTTTGCTCGTGAACGATACAATATCGACAAGGCGACGTATCACGTCTCGGCGACGTTGGACTCTGCCCCTACGACCGCCGAGTGTCCTGCGATTAGCGAACTTGAACGCCACTATCTCGAATGCTGGAAGAGCGTTCCCGAGGGGCGAGGATTCACCAATCCCGGTCGGCAAATTCTGCATTGCACGTTTGGCTCGACATTGACCGATCCCACGCTGGGACCCGCGGTGAAGAGTTTGCTGGCGGCTCATGTCGACAGCTATACCTCGATTCTTCGCGAACACTTCGTGAGACACCTGCGGGCGTTGAGCGCCGGAATGTGATCAGATTTGGCCTGTGGCCTAGGTGCGGTACGTCTCTTCCCTTGGTGTAACCGCACGGATAGAGTGGCATTGAACTTCCGTCATCCTGCGGCAAGCGCCGGTGCGGTTGCGTTGGGGCGCGAGCGATCGTCGTCACGACGAGACAAGGCCATTACTGCTTCGACGAGCATCGCCAGGGCAAGCACGAGCAACAGTGACGAGATTCCCAGCAAGATGTAGGTGATCTGCGGGGGTGATGTCGAAGC
>CAIQIR010000104.1 GCA_903871875.1 uncultured Schlesneria sp. | reverse complement strand
TCCGGTTATTTTTTCGGCTTGTCTTTGGAATCACGGCTTTGTCTGAGTCGATAACTGTCGCCTTCGATGGCGAGGATTTCGACCCGATGAGTCAAGCGATCGAGCAGAGCACCTGTCATCCGTTCGTCGCCCGCGAGTGTCCGTGGCAAGTCGTTTCGTGTCGACTTGGAATATGCGGACGGCCGCCGCGAGACGCTATTAGACGTGCCGCGGTATGACTTCAATTGGCAGCTTCGCTATGACCTGGCGGAACCGCGAGTGTTGCGCAAAGGATCGCGCCTTCATGCTTATGCCACCTTTGACAACTCATCCGGCAATCTCGCGAATCCGGATCCGTCCAAAACAGTCCATTTTGGCGAACAGACTTGGGAAGAGATGATGGTCGGGATTTTCCAGACCATCGATCTTCCCTCGGAAAACGGGGCAGACGGTGTTTTAGGTGCCGCACTGAAGAGCGAACGTGAAAAGTTTGAAGGAAGCTGGAACGCCGTTTCAGTCGAATATGACGGAGAAAATCTCAACGACGAAATCGCGGGAAAGCTGAGCCTTGTCTACAACGCCGACGGAAGTTGGACTGCCAGGATCGAAGGCAACGAAGTGATGGCCGGTTCTTCAAAAATTGATCCCGCAAAGATGCCCAAGGAAATCGATTACAAGTTGGTCAATCTTCAAGACGGTGAAAAGAAAAGTATCGGTGGAATTTACCAACTTGACGGAGACACGCTCAAAGTCTGTGCGGCTAACGACCGCGACACTCGCCCGACGGAGTTCTACTCAAGGCCGGGCACAGGTTTATCGCTCGTCGTGTTCAAGCGACAAAAGAAATGACGAATCGGACCAAGCCGCTTTGGCTGAGATGACAGGGCCAGTACTGAGAGATGAGGGGGCGTAGGCAGAGCGGCAGGTGGCCCATGTGTGGACTGGAATCATTCTCAAAGGAGTAGACGTCTTCAGAATTTGTGAAACAGATCGACTTCGGGCCAATTCTTGATCTTGTCCGCCGTCTGGTGCAGGAGCCCGTCGAGCGGTTCGGTGAACGCCTTGCCGTCCTTCCCTTCGTCGCTGTTGAACAGAACGGCCCAATTGATCCCGTCGTCACGGCAAACCAGAAGGGTATTGCTTCCGGCCAGTCCACCGCCGTGGAATTTCGTAAACTTTCCCGGATGTCGCCCGGATGGCCGAACGTCCCAGCCGCACGCGTAATAGACTTCCTTCGGTTTGCCGTCAGGCCGATGACCGACGTGTCCCGGCGGTGGCGCGAGCATGGTCCGAATGCTGGATTCTTGGAGGATGGGACATTGCGCGGGATCGTCGAAGGCGGCGGCGAAGCGGACCAGGTCAACCGCCGACGCGATCCAGCCTCCGTTCGCATCCATTGTCTCGATGCACTCGACACCATAGGGCAGCGGTGCGGGCTCGCCAATTCTCGGCCCGGAGATGGCTCGGCCGGTGCGTTTCTTGGCGTCGTAGTATTTCACTTCCCCGGCTGCGCGGTCGCGCAGCAGGTTTTTTCCAAGTCGCATGTGGCGAATTCCCAACGGCGTGAGAATCTGCTGCGACACATACTCGTGATAAGGCTTTCCCGATATGGCTTCAATGACCCGGCCGAGCACGCAATAACCAAAATTCGAATACACGTAACGCGTGCCCGGGTTGAAATCCAGGGGCTTGCCCATCGCCACCTCGATGATCTGCCGAGGGTGAATCGGTAAGAGGACCTTGAGGGCGTGAGACACCTCTTCCGCGCCTCCGGCACTCATCGGATCCCAAGATTTGTCACGGTCCCAACCGGCCGTGTGCTGCAGACAATGATGCACCCGGATGTCATGCAGCCGCGCGTCGATTTTGCCGCCGTGCTCTAAGTGTGCGTGCAGCTTCAGGATTGGAAACACTCGATCGTCGAGTTTGAGTTTGCCTTTTTCAACCAGGTGCAGCACGGCCGCGGCGGTGAAGGGTTTGCTCAGGCTTGCGATCCGAAACAGGGAACCCGGCTCGACGGGTTCTCGCTTCTCCAGATCGGCATGCCCGAAGCCGCGGGCGTAGACGAGTCGCCCGTGGTAAGTCACGGCTAGTGCGGCGCCCGGCGGCTTGTGTTCGCGCATGACACGTTGCATCAATTCGTCATACGCACCAAGTCCCGGTTCGGCACGACCGGTCTCCTGGCCGAATGCGATCGCTTGACCAGTCGAGTGGACGGCCGCCAAGGCCATTGTCGAAATCCACTCGCGACGCGTCAAAGCGGGTAAGTCGAGTTTGAGCGGCGATGGCGGCTGCGGAGCATTCATGCCGTCCAGGATACAACTCTGGGAACGAGTGCGACAATGATTGCCACCGATCGCGCGGTCCAAGTGATGGGAATCGGCAGAAGGCACATACGTCATTAACGAATCACGACGATGCCGCCAAAGCGAGGGGCGGTTGCGTGAATATTGCTGTCATCTCCGTCGGCCAAACGGACCGAAGGCGAAATACATCGCGAGGAATCAGAAAAAATGTGTCAAATGAAGCTTGAACCAATCACAACAACTCGTGAGTTTGCCGAGTTCCTTCAATCTAATCGTCAATCTTGGACCTGTTCCCTTGGGCTGTCCGTTGAACCGGTTTGAACCTTGATTAATAGCTGAAAACTTGATGCCCCGCGGGTTGTGTTTCGTCAAATGGGGGTTGATGATCACGGCTTCCCACCGACATAGAGCAACCATGACGGTTGCTGAGGGAACAGACTTTCATCGATACTCAAAGGGCCGCTTCGATTTGGCGATTGGCTTGAACTGGCCGAATGTCACGGCCCCTTTCTTATACGGGACCTACGAAATAAGATCGGACGTGGATGTTCGTGGGTCTGTGGATGACGTGGAGTGAGAGAGAAATGATTTCACAAACGGCGGAGTATGCCTTGCGAGCTGCAGTGTTTCTGGCAGAAGATGCAGCACTTCCGCGTACGAATGTGCAGATTGCCGAAGGAACAGAAGTTCCCGTCGGGTACCTGGCCAAAGTCATGCAGTCACTCAGTCGCGGCGGCATCGTGGTCGCGCAGCGCGGTCCGAATGGCGGTTTCGTATTGCGGCTTCCCGCAAATAAACTGACCGTTCTAGAGGTCATTAATGCCGTCAATCCGGTTCAACGATTTCCCGAATGTCCCTTGAAGTTGGCGCACCACGGTAAGAACCTTTGTCCGTTGCATCGAAAGCTGGACGACACGGCAAAGTTGGTCGAAGAGAGCTTCGGGGATACGACCATTGCGGACTTAATCGACGTCCCGGCAACACGCAAGCCGCTTTGCCGCTTTCCCCTGGTATAAGTCCGCGAACATATGGGATGTGGAAGAATTGCGGACGGATTCCCGCAACGATCATCGACCGTCGGAACGTCAGGGGGTTATGGTGTTGCTTGGAGTTCGGTTTTCACCGCGACCTCATGCGGCTGCGGATGGCTGGCAGGCGGCTGTGCGGGATTGTTTGCCTTTTGACTGTGCGCCAAGTTTGAATCGCCAGGCAGACCCGTCAGCCACTTCACCAGCAAGTCCAGTTCGAGCGTGCTGAGCAGGTTGAATTCCGGATGAGCCGAATCCGCGGCAAAGGCAGGCATGCGGTCATTTCGGTCGCCGTAGAATCGGCGGCTGCTCGGGTTCGAAATCAGGCCCGTTAACCATTCTGTCGAAGCATATCCGGTCAGATCCGGCGCTGAGCCCAGTGAACCTTGATTGTGGAACTGATGGCAATCGGTGCACCGCAGTTTGCCGACGATCAAGCTGCGTCCCCGTTGGGCCTCTGCCGATTCATACACTTCATGACCCGCTTCCGCAGCGAGCGCGACAGCGACGGTCCTGAATTGTTCCTGCAATGCGGATCGATCGTTTTCGGCAAACAGCGTTTGGATGTGTTGTTTCATTTCGCCATCGTGGAACGCCGTATTGCCGAAGTAATTTTTTCCTGAGATCTGATCGAGGTCGAAAAAGCCCACGATCCACGTGGCAGTCCCGATGCCGCGCAAATTGGGAGCCGATGATTCGGCCACTGTCATTCCATTGTCGTCCGCGTCGGTCATCGTGTGGCAGCTGCTGCAATGTCGGGCGAACAATCTTGGCCCCTGAGTCTGCGGGTCGTGACGAAGCAGTTCGACAGCCCCGGCCACAGGCATGGCTTCCGACCGCGCCAATTCGCGGGCACGCTCAGACAATCGCTCAAATTCGACCATGCTGGCGATGTACTCCGGGTCATTCCAATCACGGTCAAACGACAGATATGTCAGCCAGCCCCATCCGGCGGCACAGGCCACCACGACGAGCAGTCGGCACAGGCGGTCAAAGCGGGTGGAAAGAAGTCGATCCAGAAAGGGAAGCAGCATGAACGCGGCCAGAAAAGCGGCGGGCACGACCATCGTGGCAACGAATTCGGTATCCCCGGTAAAATGCCTGCGAAGTTCGAACAACCACCGGAAATACCATTCCGGTCGCGGAGAAAACGGCAATTCAGGGTCTGCCGGCGCGGAAAGAGGCGCCCCCCATTGCCAGGAGATCCCGGAAATTGTCCCGACAAGAAGAACCAGCATGGTCATATTACGAACTGACTGATACGGCCAGTAATGCAGCAGTGGTTTCAACGGCGCCTGATCCGCGGCGACGCCCGGCCGATAGGAACTATGCTTGATCACCTGATGCAAATGGAGCAGAAACAGGCCGCCAACCAGCAATGGCAATAGTCCGACGTGCAGAAAATGGAGCCGTGTCAGCGTCAGGTTGCCAATATCTCTGCCGCCGAAAAGGATGCGTTGAAACCAGGGGCCGACGAACGGAGTCGCAGCCAGGATGTTACCTTCGACTTGAATCTGGGCGATACCTTTTTGACTGGATGCGAGCGGATTACCGGTGACGGTCCAGACCAGAATCAAGGGAAACAGCAACAGTCCCGTGATCCAGACCAGCTCTCGCGGGGCTCGATAGGCGCCGGTGATGACAACCCGCACCAGGTGAAGGCCAAACAGAATGATCAGTGCGTGCGATGAGTAATGATGGACGCCGCGCAAGAATCGGCCGGCCGCCGATTGATCGGTGAAATTCACGCTGGCCCAGGCGCTGGCCATTGATGGGCTGTAAGTGGACATCAGCAAGAGGCCCGTGATGCACTCGATCAGCAATAACCACATCAGACAACTCGCACTGGTGCTCCACCAACTGGGACCGTTCGGCAGTACTCGTCGGCGCAGCAGGGCGATGTGTCGACGGTAATCGAGCCGTTGATCGAGCCAGTTCAGAAGTGCGCACATGGCAACGTTCTCTGCGGGTTAACTTCGGACGATGCGTTGTTTTGATCCCAGTTCAAATGCCTGGAGCTGGACTTCCACCCAGGCGTTCCCGTTCGCAGGATCTTGCACAACCCGGCACGCCAGAGAATCCATGTCACGGGGCGCGTGACTGATTTCCTGAGACACGGGGTCGTTTTGACGTTGTCCGTTCAGGCCAAAAGCGGCCCGGTGGCATGGGCAGACAAATCCCTGATTCGATGCCTGCGCCTGAATCTGACATCCCATATGCGGACAGACGCTGTTGAACGCCTGAACTTCAGACTCGCCGGCGTTTGCTGTGGCGGGACGACGAACCAACCAGACTCGTCCCACAACCTGTTGATCGCTCTGCGCCCAGGCATCTCGCTTGCAGCCGAGAACAGGAATCATGACAGGACGACCGATGGGCAGATCCTCTAACCGTTTCAGTCGCTGATAGTCCGAAACCGGTTCAGCCGACGAGGGAACACTGCCGGACAAGTAGCGGATTCCCGGCAAGCCAATGATCGCAGCAACGGTTGTCGCCATTCCACGACTTAACCATTGCAAAAGTTCACGACGATTCATGAGGATCCTTCAAGGTGGGAGGTCGGTGGCGGGAAATTGCGGAGGGTCAGGCGGGGAAGGATGGCGCGTGCGGTTGTGTCAATCGATTCTGACACGACGGAAGACCCGGTTGCGGTCAACAATCGGAGGCGTGGGTCTGGAATTCAGCCGACTGTCGCGTTGATGCCGGGCGTCTCGTCAAGTACTTCCAGCAACGCGTCGTCCAATCGGCGAATTGTGGCATTGGCATGATGACGTTCCAGGTGCTGCCGAAACACCGTCGAAACCGAATGGCCAAGTCCATTTGCCCATTCCGGAGAGTCGGCGCCGGCAAAACAACGACCAAGACAATCCAGCGGACGTACGACGGCACAGGCGCACAGTCCATTCGTCAGACGCATCGGACAGATCCCATCATGCGTGCGTGATCGCTGCAAGACGCGGCGCACTTCACTGACACCGTTTCGCGAAATCTCGTCTGCGATCGCCTGCGTCTCGAGTTCAGTGACTTGGGGAATATATGGTGTTTCCGGACATTTCAAGCGAGTTTCGCCACTGAAGATCTCACCCGTGAGGTACGAGGTCGTCCGCAGCATGTCGATGGCCAGCAGTGCCGCCGCGGGCGGTGGGGAACTTCGGAGCCCCGCTTTGCCAGCAAAAGATGGCGTCCGCCAGGTCACCTCAAGTACCGCGAACAACGCTAGCAAGGCAAAAATCAATAAAGACAAAGGCAAGCTCAAAAGAATAATACCCGACATGTCGTGACCCTCCGTTAAACTGGACGCCATAACGGGACAGCACGAAGACATTCGCGAAGCCATCCCTCGACCTGCTCGAACACTACCTCGTCATTCAAATGCAGATAACTGGATCTGTTTATCCATTGTCGGGCGGGGGGCGGGCCGTGTCAACCATCGCAAGTCAGTGGCCAGGGCGATTCAGGCGAATCAGAAGACCCCAATTGACTCGTTGGCATCAGAGGCAAGTGGGGCAGAGAAGTGTGTTAAATAAGGTTCATACGCCGCCGCCTTTCGCCTTTGCGATCACAGCCCGGGCCTGGGAAAAGCAGAAATCAGAATCCGGTGTACCGGTCTCTTCCCATCGCACGAACATTTCGAGCGACTCCAGCAGCTCAGGTGCAGCGGCAATCAGTCGGGCGTTGGCTTCCGTATTGCAATCAATGTACTCATCGTCTTGGAGTTCCATTAACGCCTTTGGGCCAGCAGTGGAAACACAATCCTTTTCGTCGCTCACAACAACCCAATGTCCCGGTGCGTATCGAGCCGTCTTCATGCGGCGGTTCCTTTCAATTCGTGTTCTTTCTTGGGCGAGATAGACATCGGGCCAGAAAGACGGCGGCAATGGCGGGCGTGCAGACGAATGGGTTACTTAGCAGACTCGGGATGAGTCCCAAAGTTGAAACGTGAATTCGTTTGGGAGAGCGTCTTCGATCTTTTGCGATCGGCCGTGCAGTCATTCGGAGCTTATCCCCGTTCCTGAAAGTTCGAATCGGCCTTCGAAATGCTCGTCATGATGTGGGTCAATAATTTCTTCCGTTGCAAGGGGGCTCTCGTGGTGAGCAATTCTTGCAACATCGCTTGCAGCCACTCACGTCGCTCGTACGCCAGAAGGGTGCCAAATTTGACCATTAGATCCGCGTCAATGACAATCAGTGGAACCGCTTGAGAATCGAGTTGCCACGATGCGAGACCGGCACTCACGCGGCGAACCTGATTCGGGTCAAATCGGCGGCGCCAGACGAAAATGCCAACTCCCGTGCTGACGTGTGCCTGATCGTCACCGATGTGCACCTCGACCTTACCGAGAGCATTCATGAATACGGCGCCGACCATCCCCGCCCCGATCGTCAAGAACGGAATCAAGAACAAACAAACGAACACAGCCGTCCCAAATTGTTTTTGTTCGTTGGCAAACGGCGTAGGAAGCCAGGCAGGCAATGGTCCCACCAGATGCTGGAATAATTGCATGGCTGCCCAGAGCACAAAGATCGAGACGATTCCGTTCCAGAACAGCGACATGAGCAGCGTTACCACAAAGCCGCCGACCGAACGCAACGTGGCTCGAACGACGATTGTCTCGCCCAAATCCGTCACGGAGCATCCCTCAGGCAGGTGACTGAGGAGTTCTGCGGTGGGCCTCTTCCCATTGGCCACATCAGACAATCGAGACAGTTTCCCGCAGGCGGGGCACAGAGCGACTCCTTCGGAAAGATTGATCGCTTCGGAATCGATTCCTCCACCGCAGTTTGGGCATAAGTTTTCGTTCATTACTCATCAAATATAATAAGACAAGGAGGTATTCGAATCCAAAGTCGAAAGGCCTAAATGACGAACCGCAACAGGACTTCACAACTTCTACGAAGTATCCGGCAGAGATCGAGTGAATTCAATCGACGGTCATTGAGAGGAACACAAAGGTGAGGCAGCGAAGGTGTCAGTAGCCTTTATTGGCAAACAGGCTTTCTTACGATCATTTGGTGGTTGCTTGACTACGTGCGGGCGAAGTATGGAATCTAAGCGGCCGCCGTCGCTGACGATCAGCGTCCAGCCGGCTATCGTCAGCGGATCCGTTTGCTTATCGGCACCATTACTTTGCTGGGCCTGTGTATGACTGACGAGTCCTCGACGCCTGCTGGTTCAATACCCGACACTTGGATTGAGTCGGGGTTGAGAAATTGCGGCTTTTTACCGAGTGTTGGTGTTCACCTCCGGGGCAACACAGTCGTCCAGGAAACATCACGCAGCGTTTGGATCGGCGCATCTGTGATGTGGTGTTTCGGGTTACTTGCTCTGATCCCAGTCACTTCCTTTGGCATTGTCATGCCCAAAGATGCCGAGATTCCCTACTACGTGCAGATTGTCGTCGCGCTCGGATTGTTTTGGGGTGCGATCTGTGCTGTTGTCGGAATGACTTTGATCAATAACAAGTGCGGAGTGTCAGTCACGGTGGATCTGAACCGCCAAAACATCGCCATCTGTCACGGTGAATTGATGACTGACATTCCGATAAACCGAGTGATTGGGCTGCAGGTACTTCGCGGTCCAAAGGCGAAAGGCGGCTTTCGTGGACCAGTAGTTCAGGGCGGCTTTCAGTTGAATCTGGTGTTCCGGCGGCAGAATGGCGAAATCGGTCGAGAATCGCTCCATACGGATGCCATCCGCTGGTATGTGATGCGGATGGCAAAGTCGTACGAGCGATATGCTGGTTGGCCGATTCTGGAAGCGAACGACAGTGGACCGAAGCATTGAGTTGATGCGGCGAAGTGAGTTGTGGGACGCTGATTCGCTGCGTTTCTGCTAATTCGGCTCTTCGAGCTTCAGGAATTCGGCTTCGTCAAACGGCGTCTCGATTCGTATTCCATAAAGCAGGCTCGCGGCATCGTCGTCCGAAAAATCTGTCGTGATCGAAAACCTGATTTGGAAGCCTTCTGCCGTGTTGGCCGATCGGGACTTGAGCGCCGCTACGGTCTGTTTGAGCATCGAAATCACGACGAGCAAATCCGTGAACGGGACATCGGTCAAGTCCTCGCTGACTCCGACAGAGAAATACTTTGTTCTGAGATCCGCCATGTCGAGGTCGGAAACCGGTTCCGTAGCACGTACGGTGTACGTGAGTGATCTGGTTTTTCTCCAGTTCTCAATGATGGCGAAATGAATCGCGCTGCAGCGATCCATCCGAGCCTGACTAAAACTCTCACGCATGTGACTCCGCCTTCGACGAGTGAAATGGTGCAAATCGTCAGCGTCCGGCCAGAAGCTCGGCAGCAAATGCCTCAACAGGCCGCCACGATCAGCATTTCGAGATCCTTTTTTGAAGCACATTATACGTCGACGGCGAGATTGCCAAGATGGATCTGACGATCTGCAATAAGCCCTGGAACGGGACCACGCGTCTTGCCTGACACCTGCTTCTGGCCTCATATCAGTCGGTGGAAAATCCTGGCCATCGTGGTATTGTCGAAATCGATATTGTGGAATGACGTGGCGCATTCCTTGTTGCCCGTGCAGTGAATTGGCTGGCAACATCCCCAAGTGCCTGGACTCAGTTCCAGTCAGGCCGTTCCATCGAATTCTGACCTGATGGCACAGAAAAGATATTTTGCGAATCTTTATCAACTCTGAAAATGATCACCAAGGGCCTAAGATGAAATGGCGAATGTTGGGCTGTGCGATGTTGGCGATCGCAGGCAGTGGGACGAACGTTCTCGCCGATGAAGGTGCCGTTCGGCATCGGATCATGGTCGTCGAATACGGCGCCGGCGACAAAAACCGGATGATCGAAGTGAGTGACGACGGCAAGCTGACGTGGCAGCATCGTCCTCCGAGCCTTTGTGTCCAATGTCAGCCGCTGGCCAATGGTCACGTCGTTTACGCCTATGGAGGCAAACCGACAGGCGTTCAGGAAGTCGATCGTCAGCACAATGTCGTCTGGAATTATGTTGGCAAGTGCGAACAAATTCTGACCTGTGAACGTCTTCCCAATGGAAACACGCTCGCCGCGGAGCAAGGCCCTTGTCGAGTCATGACGATTGATCCGCTGGGCAAAACGGTGTTGAGCGTCGACATCCCCGTCAAGGAAATTCACGCTCATCAGCAGATGCGGTGTGTGCATGGATTGGAGAATGGGAATGTCCTGGTGGCCAACGAGGCGGACGCGGTCGTGCGAGAAGTGGCTCCCGACGGTCGCCTGGTGTGGGAATGCCCTGCCGGTAAAGATGTTCACGAAGCACTGCGACTGAAGAGCGGTAACACCTTGATCGGTTGTGGCAGCGACAAGCGACTGATCGAGGTGACCCCCGACAAGAAGATCGTCTGGGAACTGATTGCCGCCGACGTGCCGGAATTGAACCTGACTTGGATCACCAGTCTGCAAGTCCTCAAGAATGGCCACTACGTCGTCTGCAACTTCCTTCGCGGGCAAGAAGGAAAGGGCGTTCACGCCTTCGAGATCACTCGTGAAAAGAAGGTCGTCTGGAAATTTGCCGACCATGACCTGGTGAAAACCGCTACCAATGTCAAAGTGCTGGACGATCAGCCGTAAGCGTGAAAAACTCGGTGATCAGTGGCTGCGGGCATCTACTTTCGCCAGTGATTTGCGGGGCTACCGTGTGCCACCACGGTGGCAAAGACATTCCCCAGTTGCTCCCCAAGAATGGGATTGCGACAGCCGAGTGATGTGAGGAAACGGGGACGGGGACAGATCCAATAGCGCCTGTGGCACATGGACGTGTCCCCCGAATTCAGTCCCTGCCGGATTGTTAAGACGCCTCGAGGCCGGCGGTGCACTTTGGTGCGGATTTCAGATCGGGATATTCAAAATCGAGGATGCCTTGAATCATTCCTGTTGTCCACGTCGAACGGGGAACCCCTTTTTTGCAGATTTCCGTGAGCTGAACGACGTTCAGCCTTTGTAGTTCCACGCGTCGTTCCTCTTTTTGTTCCAGCGATGATGTCATGATGGTTCCTGTTCAGGTGTTTGGGTTATCAATCTGTGATTGTTAACAGAATTCACTGCGAAGCGGTAAGAGGAGATTCGAAGACAGCCCTTCATTCCATCGAAATCGCTTGCCTGAGGATTTGGGCATTCGAGGTGAAAATGCCATCGCTCCTGTTCGTTCGCTCCGCTGTCCCGTAACGTGGGAGGTCATGGGGCATCTCGGCAATTGCTGGAAAACAACGTTTGGGCCAACGAAACGGGACTCTTTCCGGCCAGGCTGTGAGAAACCGATTGATGGGCTGTTCATTCAGTCGATGCGATTTATTTAGACGACGAGGAGAAGAAGCAATGGCACCAGACTCACCCAGGCAAGAACGTCAAAAGAAATTACTCGTCATGACGGACGATAAACTCAGTGATGAAATGCGGAAGTACGATCCTTCGTTTCAGAAAGAGTCAGGATTCATCGCTCGGACAATCCGCGAGCGGATTCTCAAGATCGAATTTCCCGAACCTGCTCCGACCCCAGTCGAGCCCGTCAATTCTAGTGGCGTCACTTCGCCGTGATTGTGATCGGTTAGAGGTACGAAAACCGGACACGAGTTGCGCCGGGTGAATTGTGGTGAATCGCATAAAGCGGGAGGAAGACCCGCTTTTCGGCGGAGCCACGGCGGGCCTGTCGGTCCGTCGCGAGGGAGGCCAATCATGCGACCGATGCCGTGTGGCAATTCTGTTTGGTGCGGGTGGGCGATATCTCGTGTGACTTGGCGATCCTCTCGTTGCCGCGAAAGGGCTCCGTTGAATAGCCGAGATTCCCCGAATAACTGGGGAATTCGCCACCGGTGGGGCGGGAACAAATTCTGTCGATGGCTTAAAATCCGGGGTCGACACTGACCTGTTCCTGATTTTGCCAACCAGAAATTTCTCAGCATGGATTCAGCCGAGTATTCGTCGTTTCGTCGGAAGCTGGTGCGTTGGTATGCCGATCTCGCTCGCGATTTACCCTGGCGACGAACGAACGATCCTTATCGGATCTGGATCAGCGAAATCATGCTGCAGCAGACCACCGTCGTCGCGGTGATCCCGTATTTTGAACGGTTTCTCGACCGATTTCCGACCGTCGCCGACCTGGCTGCGGCGGACGAACATGATGTGCTGCGGTTGTGGGAGGGGTTGGGGTATTACAGTCGGGCTCGCAATCTTCACCGGGCGGCGAATGTGATCGTCAAAGAACACGGCGGCATCTTTCCCACTGATCTGGAAACGCTGCATGGACTGCCGGGCATCGGTCGCTATACCGCCGGAGCGATTGCGTCGTTTGCCTATGATCAACGAGCCCCCATTGTCGAAGCCAATACCTTGCGGCTGTATTGCCGACTGTTGGGTTACGACGGCGATCCTCGATCAAAAGAAGGGCAAGCGGTCCTGTGGTCGTTTGCCACCGACATTCTGCCGCAGAAAGAGCCCGGCCGATTGAATCAGGCGATGATGGAGTTGGGGGCCACCCTTTGCTCGCCTCGTGAACCGAATTGTGCCGTGTGCCCCGTGCAGGTCCATTGCGCGGCGTTCCATCAGGGCACGCAGGCGACGATCCCACGTCCGAAGACCAAGATTGCCATCACCGAAATTACGGAAGTTTCCATCGCCATTCAGCATCGACAGCAATATTTGCTCAGGCGGCGAACGGCCAAGGAACGTTGGGCCGGGCTGTGGGACTTTGTGCGCTTTGAAATCAACCGTGATGATCAAACGGTGAATGTCGGGCAATTAATCGAGTCGGTGCGGGAGCGGACGGGCCTGTCGATCGAAATGGGACCGCTGGTCGCCGAGCTGAAACATGCCGTGACCCGCTATCGCATCACGCTGAAATGTTTCATGGCCCAGCGCGTCAAAGGCAGTCTGACAGCAACCGACGAATGGAAATGGGTCAAGTCCGCCGACTTCACTGACTATCCGTTGTCGGTCACGGCGCGAGAGTTCGCCGAACGACTGCAAGAAGACGGCGTGGGATGTTTGCCCTTCGATTAGAGCGCTTCCACGATCATTGTGGCGTCCCGCGGGCCTCAATTCGTGACGTTTAACCCCTATTTCAACGCGACATGGAGGGTGCGACCCGCAACTAGGCCAGCAATTCTTGAATGGCGTGTGAGGCGGGGTCGGCGATTGGGATGGCTCGACCGTCAACATCGAACGACTTCGAAGTATCCACGCCCACCGCCTGTAAATAGGTGTGAAACAAATTCGCATGGTCCACCTTGCCGTCGACCACTTCGGTGCCGTTGGCGTTTGTCTTTCCGATCACGGCTCCGGGCTTGATGCGACTTCCGCCCAGTAGCACGGACCACGACTTGCCCCAGTGATCGCGACCATAGATGTGGTTGATGTTGGGTGTCCGGCCGAACTCCGACAGGACGACGACCAGAGTGCTGTCGAGCATGCCACGGTCGCCCAGATCGGCAACCAGGGTTGCGAAGGGGCTGTCGAATTCACCCAGTTGTTCGAGATGGAAGTTGAAGTTTTCGTTGTGCGTGTCGTAGTTTGAATGGCTGACCTGTACGAACGTAATTCCACTCTCCAGCAAGCGGCGGGCGAGCAGACAGTGACGGCCGAAATCATGTTTGCCGTATCGGGCCTGATCCTGTTCGGACTCTTTGGACACGTCGAAGACTTCGCGTTTGCCCATCAGTTGCTGGGCTTGTTCGTAGCTGTAGGTATAGGCGTCGGTCATCGCGGTGCGGCGACGGTTCAAGAACCGTTCATTGACGGCGCGGCGCATGGCATTTCGCTGTTCGTCGGCCTGTTGAGTTACCGCGTCGGGTCGAGCGGAGTTCTGGGGTGGCTGTCCATTGCCCATGATCAGGCCGGCATATTTGGGACCGAGGTAAGCCGAATCGTTCGTTCGTCCGCCGCCGCCCGCCGTAATCTGGATATGTCCCGGCAGACCGATGTCATCGGGCGCGAGCGCCTTGGCCGTCACGGCACCGATGCGGGGAAAGTCGCCAGCGGGCGTTTGCCGCCGGCCGGTCAGCATCATGTAGGCGCCCTTGCCATGATCGTCTTCCGACGTGTCGACGCTGCGCACGATCGCCAGCCGATGCATCTGCTTGGCTGTTTCGGGCAACAATTCGCTAATGTGAGTTCCCGTTACCGAAGTGGGAATGGCTCGAAAGGGACCTCCCGTCGCGGTACCGGGTTTCGGATCCCAGCTTTCGAGTTGGCTTAGTCCGCCATGCAGGTTGACGACCAGCACGCGTTTCTGCTGTTTGGCCAATTCACTGGCTGCGGCGGACTGCGTCAGAAACGACAGGCCGCCGGCGATTGAACCACCTGCGGCCACTGTTCCGGCGGTGATCGCTCCCAGAAACTGCCGTCGTGCCATCAGATGATCCATCGATCCGCAGGCATAATTGCATTGCATGATGATTCTTTCTGTTAATCATTCCGCCGGGGGGAAACCGAATCCCTTCGATTCGCAACCGCCAATTGTCTGTTCACGTCAGTGATTGAAGCGGAACTCCACCGAGGTTAATAGCGACCAGATCAGATCCCGAATTGCCTGGGGCCGTTCGGTGGCTCGCGCCGCCAGAAACTGGGCCGTTTCTTGCACTTCAATCGGAGTCGGGCGACGAGTGAGCGTCGACAGATACAGTTCTTCCGCAAAGGCATTGTCATCGGTCAGGGGTGTCAGCCGCTGAGCCAACTGTCCGCCAGCCGCCCAGCCGATCACGGTGCCGCCGTTGGCGACAAACAAGGCCTGATCCGGCGTGGCGAAGAAGTCGTCTTGGGGCTGCCCCGCGGACGACGCATACAGACTGACGAACGGCGAGACATTCCCTCGCATTTGTTCGTTGAGGTGTTGTTCGAGTTTCATCTCGCGAGCTTTTGCCAGTGCGATATCGCTGGCCACAGAGGCTTTGGATTGAGTCTTCTCGACTTCGGCATCGGCCGCCGCCCGTTGCGGTTCGAGCACCCCCGTGGCCTGGAGGGTGGCCCAGCCGATCTGTTCCGGCGTCAGTTGTTTGTAGGTGCGAACACCGGATCCGACGGTCCATAGATCGACCAGTTGTGATCTTCCCGACACGACCGTCGATTCGGCCTCACGTACTGCGGATTGTGTTTGATTGACGTCGTTCGTTTTCGACAGCACTGCTTGCTGACGATTGGCCATCTCGGCGGTCGCCACCGCCATCGCTTGTTGTGACGCCGTCATGCGGGTCGACATTTCTTTCACGGCGGCATCGCGACCGGCCAGCGCCTGTTTCAGCGTCGTCGCCTCCTTTTTCAACGGTTCGAGTCGCTCTTTCAGTTTGCCCAGGGCCTGCGTCAGATCGGCATCACCCGGCAGGCTTTGCAGTGCCGTTTCCGTCTTTGAGACCGCGTCGGCGACTGCTTGTACCACGGTCTGTCTGGCGTCGAATTGCGACTTGGCCTCCTCAAAGGATTTTCGAGTCTCAGCGGCCATGGCTTCCAGCGTCGCCATCGTGCTGGCCTGACTGGTTACGGCGGCCTGCTGTTGCTCGGCGGCTTGCACGACAGCGGCTAATTCGGTTTGGATTGTCGCCAGGGCGACTCGCTTTTCCGCGACGGCTGCCAAACTGGCCAGATAGGACTCATCCGCTTGCGCATTCTCAAGTCGTCTCTTGCTGACTGCTGACGCGAATGCGTCGGCTTTGTGCCGATTCCAGACGGCCACCAGATTGGTTTTCGCCAGATCCACCGGCTTGCGTGCTTCCAGATAGGCGGCATAAGCGGCGTCGGCGGGCGGGTAGGATTCGGTTAACTTCGCCTGCAAGGGAGGCTGGGCCGCAGTCAAGTCGGCGATCGTCTTTTGAACGGCGGCCAGTTCACCGGTCAATTGCTGTTGTTTGGCCGTGAACGTCGCGACGGCGGCCGCGATCTCTTTGTCGTTGGGTAACAGCTTGGCAACCTCGGTTGATTTGGCCGACGCTTCGTTGATCGCCTGAATGGCTGTCTGCTTGGCCGTGGCTTCGTCCTGTGATTTGGCGACGGCAGCCTGTGAATCCTCCAGTGGTTTCTTGGCCGTGCCGACGGCGGTCTCGGCGGTGCGCCAGGCCGTTTCTGCGGCACTTAATGCGACACGCGCCGTTTTGAATTCAGTTTGGGCCGCATCTACTGACTTACGAGACTCGTCCGCGGCGGCTTTTCGGGCGACGTAATCGGCTTCCAGCGTCGGAATCTGTGTCGCGGCGGTTGCCAGTTGCTCGGCGGGGTCTGTCGTCGGTGGATCGATCGATCGCTGGTAGGTTCTGGTCAGTGCTAATTCGCGTAAGAATCCGCGGACGTCAAATTTCATCGCCACGAACTCATTCGCGATCAGATCCAGCAAGGCCGGATTTGACGGAGGATTCAGCGAATGATGCAGATCGACGGGATGGACCAATCCACGTCCCATCATCAAGGCCCACAGGCGATTCGCAATGTTGACATTGAATTGTCGGTTCGCGCCGTTTGTCGCGAGTTCCGCCAATTTGGCGCGGCGGCTGTATTTGGGGACCGAGCGAGCGTTCGGCAGCGGGGCGACGATGTAGTCTTCCCCTTGGCGGAATCGGGGTTCGTCGATCTCGTTCTCGCCGGGGAGTTGAGGTCGAATCCGCCCCTCATCCTGCGTGAAGACCGACTTATAGTTGGCGTCGCCGTCGGCTTTTTCCGCCACAAAGAATTTCGTCGTGGCCAGATCCGTGGTGGGAAGCAGGGGAGGGAACAGCGTACTGCGGTTCACAAAGGCAAACAGTCCGTAGTAATCGGTCTGCAGATAATGATCGACCAGCGGGTGGTCGTGGCACTGGGCACACTGCAGATCCATCCCGAAGAAAATGCGACCGATATCCCGCGTCATCAAATGCGGTTCGGAATCACGATCGAGAAAGAATCGGGCGGCGGGCCGAAGGTTCGGATCCACACCGTCGGCGTTAAGGATCTCGCGGGTCAGTTGATCGAACGGCACGTTTTTCTCGAACGCCGTTTGCAGATATTTTTGCCAATCGGGCGTCTTTACGGATCGGTCCGGTCGCCGTTCCATCAGCATCACATCGAACACCTCGGCCATGTGCACGGCAAAGCGGGGGCTGGCGATCAATCGGTCGACCAGTACCTCTCGCTTATGGGGCGACGGATCGTCGATAAAGGCCCGGGCCTCGGCCGAGCTGGGGATCAGGCCGTGCAGGTCAAGTGTCACGCGGCGTAGAAATTCGGCGTCGCTGGCCAGCGCAGCGACAGGGCTCGCCTGTGCCGCTTCCACCAATTGATCGATCCGCGCAGCAAGCGACTCGCCGGCGTGAACGACGGAAGCAGAGAAACAGGCGAAAATCAGGCTCAAGGCCAGGAGAGCGCGAGGCGGGTTCATAGGCGGGGTTCCTCGGCGTGCAGGCGGGTTTCCACCGCAGGTACTGATCCTCTGTACCCGGTGACTCCCCCCGCACGCATCGGTATTTGTAAATACATAGCACCCAGAAAGTCGCCGCGTCAACGCAGTTTGCCCCGAACGGTCGGAAACTCAGGAAAACAAACCGCGGCAATCGGTCGCAAGGGATTGGCTAGAAAACCGTTGGGCGGGTTTTCTGGATCATTCCGGTAGTGGATGTTAAGGAACATTTGGCGGGGCGGGAGCCAGCAGGGTGGCCGCATATTCCACGTCTTGTTTGGTTCGCGCCAGGTACAGATGGTCGAACCAGGCGGCGTCGCCATCGACGCAGTTCAGCGACAAACCGGTGACCGTGAAGACACCGAAATCATTGAACAGATCGCGCTCGACCAATTGCCAGGCTCGAGGCAGATTTCCATGCATCCAGAGCGGAGTGGGCGGCTGCGTCGTGGCAACACCCGCTTCATAGCAGTAGCCAAACCGCCGACCGCGATCATCCCCGGCCAGGGGGCGGCCCCAACCTCGCGGAAACGCGGCCACTGGCGGTTCGCCGGCCAGCGGCGGACCGCCATCACCCAATCGCCCCTGGTGGGCGAGTTGCAATTGAATTCGCGTCCCGGTCGACTTTTTCCAGGCGAAGACCAAGTGGCGATATTGGCCCAGGCGGGGATGTTCGCAGATCAAGGCGTTCCAGCCGGGGATCATCGGGTTGTGACCCGCGCCCGGCGTCATTTTCAGCGATCGTTTTCCGGAGTAGGGTTTCTCGGTATCGATCTCGACGCGACCGGAACCGTGGTTAAGCAGTTCCGCAAATTTCTCGTCCTCTTCAAAGAGCGTCAGCAGGCCCGGCCGTTCGGCTCCGATGGAAAAGCCACGCCAATCGACCCACGACCGCTCGTCGGTGGGGTGCACGACAACTTCGATCACGACCGTCCGGCCTTGAAACGGCTCGACCGACACGACGATCGGTTCGGGATCGGTGATTGACTGCCGGATGGGCACGTCGAACCGGCCCAGATCCTGGCCGTCGATTCGGACCTGCAGGGTGGACGGCGATGACGTTTCGGCAAAACGTGATGCCACGATGTTCAACCATCGGTTCCGACGACCGATGCTGAGCTTTCTCGACAGGGTGTAGGACGGTGCTGTCGAACGAGCCACCAGTCGAAAGGCGGGGTCGCGGGGGTTGGAATCGTCGACGACGTTCGCGACTCGGATCGATCGCGAGGTTTCCGGATCGATGGTCCAACCGATCAATCCCGCCAGACGGGCTGGACCCCGTCGCGAAACTTCGGCTGTCAGCACTTTTTGATCGAGTCGAAGTTCCGGCTCGTACCAGTTGAACAGATCTCGGATATCGAACGGATCGGCATCGGCCGGACGTCCTTTTTCCGCCATGTCGGTGCGTAACGCGATTTGACGCTGTTCGCCCGGACCGGCAGGAAGCGGTTGCCAATCCGTTTGGCCGACTGCGGCCGCGCCAATCAGGTTCGTCTGCTTGAACAGCGATTGGTTGTTGCCCGCCACGATGTCGATATTGATGCACCCTCCGTTCCCGGCTGCTCGATCCAGGCCATACCCCGTCCGAAAGGCCCGCGCGGACTCGGGTAGCGAGAACAGCAGTTCGGACGTTCCGTGAACTCCGAATCCCCAGCCAAAATCCTGATCCAGCGACTGCAGCGGACCGTGTTGGACAGTCTGGTCCGCTTGCCACTCCAACCCCTCTCCGAAGACCGCCTGGTGCGTAGCCTGGTCGGGCAGGAAATTCGACAAAGGAACTTCCTGCGGTGGAAAGAACCGCCAGGCTCGAATCGATCGAAAGCGCAGCCACAGCGAATCGAGACTCCACGCCGGCTGGATCAGTTGGTACCACTGTTCGGGACGATGGCGATCCCCCTGATGTCGCGGTTGGAAGCGTTCGGTAGACGTTGTCCAGCGGCTGCCGTCCTGGGACTGGATTTGAATCAGTCGCGAAACCGCGTCCGGTGACAAGGCGGCCAGTTGTTCGAAGTACGACGTCCAGGCATTCATGCGGGGCAGGTGGACTTCCGCCAAATCGGACAGGGCCAGTTGCTGCAGCCCGTCGCTGGTCAGCACGGTGACCCCTGTCGGCGTCCAGCGTAGCGATTTGAAAGCGACGAGCATCCCGGATCGCAGCCAGAGGGTTCCCGGTCGGTATTCGTCGGTGCCCAGGTGGTCCCAGACGACCCGTTGGATCCATTCCGTCGTGACTCGCAGCACAACGGGGCCCAACGCATCGGGAGGCTGGATCTCCATCGCGGGCTTGATGATCAGGTGCCGGGGCTGCCGTTCGTACGGATTTTCTGATCCTTCGCTGTAAGAAATCACTTCTCCGGCGAGCAAGTCGCCGCCAACAAATTCGATAAACAAGGGTGGTTTGGGAACGGGAGGCTGCGAGCGGTCGATGATCCAGCGAACCGGAACGTCGGCGTCGAACAGGGCTCGACCGTCGATCTTGGCCGGGGCGGCGGGTTCATTCCAGTCGCGAATTTCGGCTGCTGCGGCTCGCGTGCCGTCGGTGAACATCGCCGCGTATCGCTCCACGGCCCAACACCATTGTGGGGACAGCATTAGAACGAAGACAAACTGCCTGAATCGCATCCGAGCCCTTTCCGGGAAAGACCATCACGATCTTAATTGGTGCGGGTCGAATGGAAAAACCATGGTCGCATCGAATAGGATCACCGAGTGGCTGGGACGCCGTTGTACGGAAATGACGCTCGGATCTCGCCGATGCGCGGTGGAAATTCGAGCGACTGGTCCTATAAACTTTCGAACGGGTTAACTCAACACATCCCTGATTTGACACAAAATCTCCTCGAAAATCCTCCAAACTCCGTTCAGGTCGTGTTGTGAAAGAATTGTTGTCTCCGAAGCAGGTGGCTCGAGCCATTGGAGTGAGCGAATCGTCGCTGAAGCGGTGGTGCGATCTGGGCCTGATCGAGACCGTCCGTACGGCGGGGGGACATCGCAAACTGCCGATCGGTGACGTGATCCGGTTCCTGAGAGAGCGGAAACACGACATCATCTGCCCCGAGGTCCTGGGAATGCCGGTTCGGTCGCCGCAGTCCGAAATCGGCCTGCAAAAAGGCCGCATGTCCTTCACGGAGGCGTTGCTCGACGGGAACGAGACACTGGCCTGGCGAATCGTGTTTGATTTGTACATGGCGAAACATTCGATCAGTGTCATCTGCGACGAAGTGATCTGCGGGGGGTTCGAAGAGATCACCAATCGCGTGACCTGTGGGACCGCTGACGTTTACCAGGAACGCCGCAGCTGTCAGTTCACCCAGCGCATCCTGTACGAATTGCGACGCGCCCAGCCAGAACCCGATTCGGCCTGGAAAGCCTGTGGAGGCACGCTGGATGGCGATGCGTGCTCGCTGCTCACGAACATGGCCGAACTGGTGTTGCGCCACGCCGGTTGGGACGCGGTCTCGTTAGGTGTTTCGATTCCACCCGCCTCAATGGTCCGGGCGATCATCGACACCAAGCCCAGATTGGTGTGGGTGTGCGTCTCGCACATCGAAGATTGCGAGAAATTCGTCCGCGAGTTCAAGCAACTTTCCGACGCCGCCGAAGCGGCCGGCGCGGCGATCGCGGTGGGCGGCCACGCTTTGACAGTCGAACTTCGCAAGCAAATCCGCTTCTGCTGCTATTGCGACACCATGCAGCATCTCGAGTCGTTCGCCAAAACCGTCAGGCAACTCGGCGCTCTTTTGATGTCGTGAAGATTTGTGTTTGACGATGTCGTCGGATTGCAGCCAGACGGCAGGCCAGAATTCATGGTGATTGGCGTTCCAGAACCAATATTCGTCTGTTGTCATCAAATTCTGCTCGCCCGAATTCGTCTGTAAAATCGAGCACCCGTAGGGCAAACGTGACCCGTTTGAACATGTCGACCACACGGCGAAGCGGGGCCGTTTCTCACTCGTCGAATCTACATGGCTGCTTGCTCGATTTGCCCGGCTGCTGTTTCCGGCTATGTAGCGCGATCGACATCCGGTTGCTCCAATAGCGGTCGAGCCTTTGCGAGGGCGTGGTGCGTCATCCAGGGATGGCTGTTGTAGTAGGTTCGCAGATCGTCTAGTGACTCGCCCTGAGTAAAGTACGGCAGCATGTATGTCTGCAATAACAGACTGATTTCTGTCGCTCGGTCCTCTTGCGACAGCGATTGGTTGTCCCGGTCCAATCAGCGTTTAAGCTGTTCTTCGTCTCGGGGGATCAGCGATTCCCAGCGGCACCGAATGTGGCAAGATGTTTTGGCCGCATGTCGGCGTCGCAAAGTGCCTTCAACCAGATCCCGATGTTGATGTCGCATTGTGGTCCGTAGCTGGGCTTTTGCAGGTTCAGCACGCCAGTGGTCACGCTATTGTTCAAATACCAAGTATCCCCTCGTTTTTTCTTGAAGCCGGCAGACTTCAACGGCATACCGAGGGCTTCGGCGAAGATCTTCGGTTGACTCATGGTTCGCACGTCTCCACTTGATTCGTCAACAGTTGGCGATACTTGGCTTTGAACTTCGGGCGATCACGATCTTGCTGTTGATGGGGCCGTGGTGCGGACGTCGAACGTCAATCCGATGATGCAGGCGGCCGGAGTGTCGCTGGCGTGTCGATTGGAAACAAATCGACACCCTTCAGTTTGGCTGCTTTCAATGCTTTCGTCGCTACTTCGCCGCAAAGTAACAAGGGAGACTTTTCATCATTACTGCCGAATTCCATGTCGGTCCGGACAAACTGCCGCGGGTCAATCGACGAACCTGCCTTAAGATAAATTGACGTGGCGCCGACGACTGATTCAAAGTGATTGCATTGCGGACAAGGTTTGATAAAACGGGTCTTTCGTCGTTCGGCATCAAAAGCAACGCTGGTGAGCGGCCGAATGGCGAAGAAGTCTGAGTCGTTTGGCAATTGCGTGAACGCCAGTCCCGTCAACGCGGCCGATTCATAACACAACTTGAATCGAGTGGACGCCACGGTGATGCCATCGTAAGTCACGGCGATATCGTAGTTTCTCTTTTTCACCACAAGCCCGGTCAATGGCTCCTCCCATTTGCGCAGCAACTCCCCACAGGCGTTGCAGCGGACGACGTATGACCGACTCTTTCCGGACGTGACGGGAAGAATCCCTTGATGAATTTTTTGATCTTCTGTCAGCAACGGATATTCGCGGAACGCGTAACTGTCATTGTCTTGCAGTGAGAATCGAAAAAATGACATAGACTGTCCCGGTTTAATGTTCGGCGTCTGATTAAAGAAACGGCTGTTCCTGGCCTGCGTCCAGACTGTGGATGCAAAAATGTGTGTCTAGTTGTTGATGCGGCAACGAAGTGCTGTATCCCGCATCGGGCCTCACACACGGGTGACGAATGGATGGCGAAATGGGCATTGCGGTTGGGACGCCCAACAAACCGATACTGGACTATAGTCGCTGAAAGTCATCCCGGTAACGCAGCAATTTGTGGTGGAAGGACAGCATTTCCATTCAACTCGTTCTGAAAAATTGCATGGAAGGGGATTGCGGCACGGTCCTACGCTTCGCCGAGTGTGACTGGGCGCCCCCACTCTTCGCATACTCTTTCGAGAAGCATCATCAGCCACGTCAATTCCGATGGCGGTTCGTTTGCAAGGAGAAACGATGAGTTGGTGATAACCTCTGCAGATCCGAGGGCAGGAAGCCATGTTAGGTCGTTTAAACATTCCTCTAAGGCTGCAGAGTTACCACCGTAATAATCCGGGAAATCTAGCGATTTACCGAATTCCTCAAACACTCCTGCCAAAGAAATCATCTTTCGTCCATCTAGGCAGCGAATAGCGAAGTCACCAACTTCGCCGGGGTGTTGGATTGCATCCTTGATACCAGCCACTCCCGTGGTCGTTTTCACAAGCCACGGTGGAAAAGGCGAACATAAGACCGCTAGCCCGTTTCTCATGGAATCTCAATAAAAATAGAATGCTGTTGATGATGTTGCACTGCAACCCGTGATTGCCAAGCCGAATGTGAAGCGAATGCAGCCCACCCGCGACGGATATTCTTCTACCGCAGAAATCGCCATGAAGAAATGCTGCAACGGCAGTCTTTCATTTGATAAGTGGGATTGAATAAGCCCGCAGAAGGGAAAGCAAACTCGCAGCAGGAAGAGGGTCGCGATCGTTTTTGGTTTCGTTGCGTTGGGGCACTTCGCGCCTTGGCGTTGATTTCGTGGCCTGAAGTGCGACTCAGCCAGGAAGAAGGTGACACAAGATCGCTAACCAGTGGAGCCTCGCGTCATTGTCTCGTCATTTGTTCAGCTGGCTCAGGTCATATCTGCCGGTATTCAGATTCTCGAAGGAATCTGGGCCCAAACTCACCGTTGCGGTGCGTGGACCGGTATTGTGTCGAGTGGCGAATTAGAGACACTTCCGTCTAGTTGCCGCATTCTCATCGAGCGAGGGATCGTGATGTTTCGATTTTCACTTCAGCGATATGTCCGTGAATTTGCCAAACGTCATTGGGGTTGGTCCGCGTCGCGAGCGTCGGGACAGTGCCGTCGCCGAAGCCGCTCGGGCAGCCAGCCTGCGAGAGCGGCTCTGGTCGAACGACTGGAGCCACGCACTCTGCTCAGCGCCGCGACGGTGACATCCGTGGCGACCAGCGGAGTAGGGATCACCGCCGGAACTGGGGATCTCGGTGTGGGGCAAGCGGCAACGCTGACGGTGAACTTCAGTGCGGCGGTCACGGTGAATACCGCGGGCGGTTCTCCCACGTTATCGCTGAACGATGGCGGAACGGCGGTTTACACAGGCGGTTCAGGAAATACGGGGCTGACGTTCGCCTATACCGTTGCCGCTGGGCAGAACACCAGCGATCTGGCCGTGACAGCGCTGAATCTGAATGGTTCGACGATTCGGAATAATGGAACGAACATCGATCCCAGCGGGGCCGTGACGAACCCCGCAGGGATTCTACAGATCGATACGGCCAGTCCGTACGTGGTCTCGATTAATCGGACGACGCCGTCCGTGGCGACGACCAGTGCGACATCGGTTTCGTTCACGGCGACCTTCAATGAGCCAGTGACGGGTGTCGACGCGAGTGATTTTCAGGTTGTGACAACGGGCGGGGTGAGCGATTTCCAGGTTGTGACAATGAACGGGGTGGCTAACTCCGGGGTGCAAGTGACGCCGGTCAGCAGTTCGGTCTATACGGTCACGGTGAGTGAGTTTGCGAGCACAGGCACAGGCACGCTCGGTTTGAATCTGGTCAACAATGGGTCGATCCATGATACGGTCGGCAATTCGCTTGGGGCTTCCGGGTTGTTCCAACCGCAGGCAACGTATGCCGTCGGCAATGATCCGACATCGATTGCGACTGCTAATCTGACGGGAGATGGCATTCAAGATCTGGTCGTCACGAATGCGGGTGACGATACGGTCAGCGTGCTGATGGGGCGTGGCGACGGCACGTTCTTGCCTCAGCAGACTTACAACGTTGGCGTCGATCCGACTTCCGTGACGATTGCTGATGTGAATGGCGACGGAAAGCCTGATCTGATTGTCACGAACAACGATCAAAATGGTGCGACAGTGGGCGTGCTGCTGGGTAACGGCGACGGCACGTTCCAGACACAACAGATATTCGAGGTCGCTGGCAATGTGAATTCGGTGGTCGTGGCGGATTTGAATGGCGACGGTAAGCCCGATGTGGTGGTGACTCATTATCAGTCGGTGGGCGTGCTGCTGGGTAACGGCAACGGGACATTCCAGTCGGAGCAGACATTCGCGACGGGCGTTTCTTCGGTTTCAGTTGCTGTCGGCGATTTGAACGGCGATGGCAGGCCTGATCTGGTCGTCGCCAGCGATTCGGCTTCGTTACCATTTAACCAGCCGGCAACGGTCAGCGTGCTGTTGGGCAACGGGGATGGTACGTTCCAGTCGCAGCAGACATATGCGGTCGGTAATTCATTCGACTTGCCGACTTCGGTGGCCATCGGCGATGTCAACAAGGATGGCAAGCCCGATCTGGTTGTCGCCAATATCAGTAACACCGTGAGTGTGCTGCTGGGCAATGGCGACGGCACGTTCCAGCCGCAGCAGATGTTCTCCACGGGGCAGAACCGTCCCTCTTCGGTCGCCGTGAAAGATGTGAACGGGGACGGCTTTCCCGATCTGGTGGTGACCAATGAGTTTGGTACGTCGGTTGATGATCCTCATGTGGGCTCGGTGAGTGTGCTGCTGGGGAAAGGGAATGATACGTTCCAGTCGCCTCAGAGTTTCTCGGTCGGTCCCGACCCTACCTCCACCAAGCTGGTTGATTTGAACGGCGATGGCTCGCTGGATGCGGTCGTGGCTAACGGAGGAAGTTACAACTACGGCGGTTCCTCGGTCAGCGTGCTCTTGAATGATGCCAATGGCAATTTCGCGGGCCAGGTTTATACGCTGATTCCAAGCAGTCAGGAGTTCTTGCCGACTGCCGTGGGGGCGGAAACTCGTGTCAATACCTACACCACAGACGCCCAAACGAAACCGGTGATCGCGATGGACGCAGCCGGCGATTATGTGGTCGCCTGGCAGAGTTTTGGTCAAGACGGCAGCGGATGGGGGATTTTTGCGCAGCAATACAATGCGAATGGAACGCCCAAAGGTGCTGAGTTCCAGGTGAATCTGACCGACACTGCTGGCATCCAGGCGTTTCCTGCGGTGGCGATGGATCCCGCGGGCGACTTCGTGATCGCGTGGCAGGACTCGCCAGCCGGTGGGACGAGTGGGTACGACATTTTCGCTCGTCGTTACAACGCGGCCGGAGTCGCACAAGGCAGCGACTTCCTGGTCAACACCTATACGACCGGCGGGCAGACCAAGCCCTCGGTGGCCATGGATCAGAGCGGCGACTTTGTCGTGGTGTGGAGCAGTTATTCGCAGTTTGCTCCCGACGAGTATTCCGCCTACGCCCAGCGTTATACCGCGACCGGAGCTACTGTTGGCAGCGAATTCCGCGTCGGAGATTCGGGAGGAGCCCAGCCCTCTGTCGCGATGGATGCGGCCGGGGACTTTGTGATCGACTATGGTTCGCAAGCCGAGCTCTATAACTCGTCGGGAGCCGCGGTGAAGTCGCTGGATACTCATCTGGTGGCGTCGGATGGCACGGTCGCCATGGATGCCGCGGGTGATTTTGTCATCGTTTCGAGCCGGTATTATGACGGCGGAGCTTTCACGCCTCAGTATCGGATTGTCGCACAGCGGTATGACTCAGCGGGAGATGTGCAGGGGAATCTGATCGTCGGCAATCCTGCCGGGGGCCATGCCACAGGATCTTATTACCGGGTGGCGATGGATCATACCGGTGAATTTGTCGTGACGTGGCAAAGTGCCGGACAAGACGGCAGTCGATACGGCATTTACGCTCAGGCTTATAACCCCGCAGGTGTGGCCACAGGCAGCGAGTTCCAAGTCAACACATTTACGGTCAGCACTCAAAATGAGCCAGCGATTGCCATGGACGCTGCAGGGGATTTTGTCATCGCCTGGCAGAGCAATGGAAATCAAGACGGCAACAGTTATGGCGTCTATGCACAGCGCTATGCGAATGTGATCGACCACGCACCGGTGGGGACGTCGGGCAGTGTCTCGACGCTGGAAAACGTGGCGTACGTGTTTAAGGCGACCGATTTTGGATTCACCGACCCGAACGACAATCCTCCGAACTCGCTGATGGCAGTGGAAATTACCACGCTTCCTGTGGCGGGAACGCTGACGGATAACGGGACCGCAGTGACGGCTCAGCAGTTCATCAGTGTGGCCGACATCAACAGCGGCAAGCTGGTGTTCACACCTGCGGCCAATGCGAGCGGCACAGCGTATGCCAGTTTTACGTTCCAGGTTCAGGACAACGGTTCAACGTTAAACGGTGGCGTGAATCTTGATCCGACGCCGAAAACCATGACGATCAACGTGACGCCACTCACGGCACCTGTGATCGCGACCAATCCGACGAATCAGAGCGTTAACGCGGGGCAAACCGTCACGTTTACGGCGGCAGCCAGCGGTAATCCCGCTCCGACAGTGGTCTGGCAAATCAGCACCAACGGCGGGACGACGTTTGCGAATATTCCCGGTGCGACCTCGAAGACGTTGAACTTCACGACAACGGCGGCTCAGAACAATGACCAGTTCCGGGCGATCTTCACCAATTCGCAAGGCAGCGCCACGACAACGGTCGCGACTTTGGCAGTTGCGGGCGCGGCGGCCCCGGGGGTGACGCTGGCTCCGACAAGTCAAAGTGTGGCGTCGGGTCACACCGTAACGTTCACAGCCGCGGCCAGTGGTAATCCGACTCCGACAGTGGTGTGGCAGATCAGCACGAATGGCGGGACAACATTTTCGAATATTCCCGGTGCCACATCAACGACGTTGAACTTCACGACGAATGCTGGTGAGAACGGAAATCTATTCCGGGCGGTCTTCAGCAACTCCCACGGAACGGTCGCGACGACGGCGGCGACATTAACCGTGATCGGGGCGGCGGCGCCGGTGGTGACGACCAATCCGACCAATCAAAACGCGATTGCCGGTAAGGTGGTCACGTTCACAGCAGGGGCCAGTGGTGATCCGACTCCGACAGTTCAGTGGCAAATCAGCACTGATGGAGGGACGACATTTAAGAACATCGCCGGAGGGAACTCGGCGACGTTGAACTTCACGACAACGACGGCTCAGAACAATGACCAGTTCCGGGCAGTCTTCACCAATTCGCAAGGGACTGCCACGACGTCGATCGCGACGTTAACCGTGGCGGCTGCCGTCCCCCCCACCGTCACGACGAACCCCACAAACCAGACGGTGGCTGCTGGCCACCCGGTGACGTTTGTCGCGGCGGCGACTGGATCGACTTCGGTTCAATGGCAAATCAGTACTGACGGCGGAACCACGTTTAAGAATATCTCTGGCGCATCGTCGGCAACGCTCAACTTCACGACAACGCTGGCAGAGAATGGCGATAAATTTCGGGCGGTGTTTACGAATGCACAAGGGACGGCCACGACGACCGTGGCCTCCTTGACGGTGACGGGAGCGGTCGCGCCGACGATCACGGTCAATCCGTCGAGTCAGATCGTCACTTCGGGAAATACAGTGACGTTCACGGCGGCGGCGACGGGCAATCCGGCTCCTTCCGTGATCTGGCAGATCAGCACCGACGGCGGAACCACGTTTGCGAACATTCCCGGTGCAACATCGGCCACGTTGAACTTTACGACCAAGTTGTCGCAAAACGGTGACCAGTTCCGAGCGGTCTTCACGAACTCGTCGGGCTCTGCCACCACGGTGGCGGCCACAATGACAGTGACGCTATTGCCAGTGGCACTGTGACCGCCAGGGTCTCAGTTGCCGGTGATTCAAGTGATCTGATGGCCTTGGGTTTGAACGCCGTCGAAATTCCGCGGCTGCTGGTTCTTGTACAACCAGAATCGTTGTTCAGTTGTCCAGGAATGTCGGAGCGGCACAGGGGTGTCCGCCGTTGATCCCGGTCACGAAAGTCGCCGCGCGGAATCAGGCAGGCTGCTCTGCGGATGACCAGCGTGTCAGGTGCCGCCGATTTCGGGGTGGTTCAGTCCTCTCGGTGACGAATCGAGAGCGAGTTATCGTTCTCAGGGAGGGGCGAAGTTTCTTTGTCCAAAATTCGGAAAATCGACAAAGTGGCGTGTACAAGGCGCCTAAATAATTTATAATTAGGATTTGTTGGGGTATTGACGGTCACTATTCGGTGGAAGTGACAAAAATCTGGTGTCCGAGATGGCTCGGCTGGAGCCACTTGCTGGTGAGTTCGCTTTTGATTGCTCGGGATTTCCACGGCGCGGCAGGCACCGGTGGTCGGGGGATGATCGTTGCTGGCGAGGTCTCATTTGTCTTGATAGAACGAGTGAATTGGTGCACGGCTTTGGTTGCTTGCTTTCATCAAATGCTACAAAACAGGGATGTTGATCAATGTGGGTCAAAGAAGCTCAGATGATCAACATGCTCCAAACCCTACAAAATAGGCATGTTGATCAAACTTGATCAATGTTGATCAACCATTTTTCGCGCTGTTGCGAAAGAAATTTGGATGAGTTGAGGGGGGAATGATTGGGCGCGAATCTGTGTGCGAGTGTGCCGGCCTGATGCTGCCAGCGGGCGGCGGACAAAGGGATCGGCCTCAATTTGACGATCAGTGCAGATCGTCGATCAACAGCCGTCGAGCATCAGCCTGATGGGAGTCAACTCTTCATATTACGGGCGCGACGTCGTCCCTTATGCCTTCAAGAGAGAGGAGTTTGCGTCGACTTGGACCGACTCGTCGTCGATGCTCGCTCATCACGAATTCGGTTCCCCGCAAATGTCGCGGCAGGCCTTTGAAAACTCCTCCTCGTCGTTGCGGCCTTCGAAAACTCGTAAACTCTTATCTGGAAAGAGTCGACGATGGATGCCGTAACTCCCTTTTCAAATTTCAAGGTGTACGCAATAGTGTCAGTTCAAAGTCAACCTGCATGCGGCTGAATAGCGTTCACGGCTGTGCCTGGTGGCTGAGATTTTGTGCGAGGTTGGATGCCGGATGTCGTCTTCCGCTGACTTGCCCGAGAAAATTTCCGATGCGACGGGATTTGCCGAAGCGGCACTGGCAAACGCTGCGCACTTGGGGCACGAGCACCATCGCGATGACCGTGACTTACCTCACGTGCGACTGTCGTCGCGGAGTTTTTTCTGCCTGTTGATCGTCCAGTTTCTGACCGTGCTGAACGACCATACGTTCCGCTGGCTGGTGGTTCCGATCGCCAAACCCATTTTGGGACCTGCGGCGGCGTTGTCGCTCGGACTGGCCGCATTCACGCTGCCGTTTATCGTCCTGGCGACGCCTGCCGGCTATCTGGCAGACCGCTTTTCCAAAGCCTGGGTGATCCGAGCCTGTAAAATGGCCGAATTGATCATCATGGGATTGGGCTTTGCTGCACTGCTCACGGGCAACATTGGGTTTTTGATTTTCATCATTTTTCTGACTGGGGCACTCGCTGCTCTGTTTTCGCCGGCCAAATCGGGCTGCGTACCGGAACTGGTCGACGAACCGCTGTTGTCCAAAGCGAATGGCCTGATGGGATTGGTGACGGTCGCGCCGGCGGCGTTGGGGTTTCTATTAGGCAATGTCTTGGCCACGACAGCCCAGCCGACACCCTCCTCGCCGATCACCATCGCGTCGCTGATCCCTTCGATCTGCGTGGTGATGGGAATCGCGTTCGTGGGCTGGATCGTCAGTTTTGGTTTAAAGTCTGTGGTGGCCGCCGATCCCACGCGAGCGATACCGTGGAATCCGTTCGTTGAAACGCGGCAATCGTTGCAACGACTGAAGGCTGACACGCCGCTGCTGCGGACGGCATTGGGTATCGCCTTTTTCTGGATTTTGGCCTCGTTGGCTCAGCTGAATGTCGATCAACTGGGGGCGAAAGACCTGGGGTTGTCACAATCGCAGATCGGCGTCATGGGCATGATGCTCGTGCTGGGTGTCGGCCTGGGGAGTGTGTTGGCTGGCCTGTGGTCGGGGGGGCACGTCGAATTAGGAATTGTGCCTCTGGGCGCGATCGGAATGGCCTTCTGGTCGATGATGCTCTGTCTCGCCGGCTGGTACGGTCATACGTCGCCGGACAACGCGTTGATTGGCATTTGTGGATCGCTGTTTTTTTTGGGGCTTAACGCGGGGCTGTTTGATGTGCCGTTGGAATCGTACCTGCAGCATCAAAGTGAACCACATCATTTAGGGCAGGTTGTCGCCGCGACGAACTTTCTGGCATTTTCGGGAATTCTGCTGATGTCGGGCCTGTACTTCCTGATGATTGACGTCTGGAAGATCTCTCCCAGCGTCGTCTTTCTACTGGCGGGGATCGGCACCGTTCCGGTGGCCATCTATATCGTTCTGTTGCTGCCGAGTGCGACCGCGCGGTTTGTGTTCTGGCTGCTCGTCAAAATCTGCTACCGCGTTCGCTCGTACGGGATCGAGAACATTCCACGAACGGGTGGTGCGTTGTTGACGCCGAATCACATCAGCTTTGTCGATGGCGTACTGCTGTTGATTACGATTCCGCGTCCGGTTCGATTCATCATCTACTCGGACTTTGTTTACAACCCGAAATTGAATTGGCTGGCCAAGATCTTCGATGTCATCCCGATCAAAGCCGACGGTGGTCCGAAGACATTGATACAATCTTTGCGTACAGCAACCGATGCCCTGAAGAATGGCGAGTTGGTCTGCATCTTTCCCGAAGGCGCGATCACTCGAACTGGGCACACGCATCCTTTTCAGGCGGGGATGTTGCGGATTCTGAAGGGCACCGACTGCCCAATCATACCGATTTATCTCCATGGATTGTGGGGCAGCATCTTCAGCTATTGGGGAGGGACGTTCTTCTGGAAGTGGCCGCGAAAGCGACGGTACCCGGTCTCGATCTTTTTTGGCCCGCCCATTCACAATCCCCAGTCGGTCAACGAAGTATATCAACGTGTTCAGCAATTGGGAGTCGATGCCGTGGATACGAGTAAATCAGACGAAATGACGCCTGCCCGCCGATTTATCCGCTCGTGCAAAAAGACGCTGAGTGCCGTTCGACTGGCCGATTCCAGCGGTGTCGAACTGACCGGCGGCAAGCTGCTCGCCGCCACGCTGGCGATGCGCCGCGTGCTGGTGCGAGAGATCATTGGCAAAGATGAGAAGTTTATCGGGATTTTGTTACCGGCCACAGCGGGCGGCGCGCTGGCCAATCTGGCGGTGACGCTGGCCGGGCGGACTTCGGTGAACTTGAACTTCACGACGTCCGATGCGGACATGCGACACTGCGTCAAAGAGGCCCAGGTGCGGCATGTTCTAACCAGTCGAAAGATGCTGGAAAAGAGACCGTACGATCTGGGGCCCGATGTTGAGTTGGTGTTTCTGGAAGATCTGAAGGCCAAGATCACGCGTTTCGACAAGTTGGTGGCGGGGCTGGGCGCGTATGTCGTTCCCGCTTTTGTGTTGGAGCGGCTACTGGGGCTGACGCGAATTCACCCCGACGAAATCATGACGGTGATTTTCACTTCGGGATCGACGGGCGAACCGAAGGGGGTCATGTTGTCTCACCACAATGTGGGTTCGACAGTGGAAGCCGCCGATCAGATCTTCGATGTGAAAAACACCGATTGCGTTTTGGGTGTCTTGCCGATTTTTCACTCATTCGGCTATGTCGCCGCATTCTGGCTGCCGCTGTGTGTGACCGCGAAAGTTGTGTTTCACTATAATCCCCTGGAGGCTCGCGTCGTCGGTGAAATGGCTCAAAAGTACGGCGCGACAATCCTGTTCGGCACACCGACGTTCTTGCGAGGATATATCAAGCGGTGTGATAAAGAGCAGTTCCAAAGCCTCAATCTAGTTGTGGTTGGTGCAGAGAAGTTGCCGCTCGATCTGGCCGAACAGTTCTTCGACAAGTTTGGCGTGCGGCCTTCGGAAGGTTACGGAGCGACAGAAACGTCGGGCCCGGCTTGTGTGAATGTGCCCGATCATCGCAGCGGGATGGTCCAGCAGAAAGGAACGAAACTCGGCTCGGTTGGCCGCCCGATGCCCGGCATTGTGGCGCGCTCGATCAGCCCCGAAACGCGGCAACCGCTGCCAGATGGCCAAGAGGGGCTGGTTTGCATCAAGGGCTCGAATGTGATGGTGGGCTATCTGAATCAACCGGAAAAGACGGCGGCTATCATCCAGGAAGAGTGGTACGAGACGGGGGATATGGGTTTCGTTGATGACGAGGGATTCGTCCATATCACTGGTCGCGTCAGCCGGTTTTCCAAGATCGCAGGCGAAATGGTTCCCCATCTGCGAATTGAAGAACTGCTGACCAAAATTATCGAAGATGCCACCAACGCAGATGCTTCCGTTCCGCTGGCCGTGACATCGGTACCCGATGTCAAGAAAGGCGAGCGGCTGATCGTCTTGCACAGATCGTTTTCAAAGACAGTGAAACAAGTCATTGATGAACTGAGTGACACGGGGATTCCGACACTCTGGATTCCCTCGCAGGACAGCTTTGTGGAAGTACTGGAAATTCCTGTGTTGGGGACCGGAAAGATTGATCTGAAGGGCATCAAGCAACTGGCGATCGATTCAACCACAAAAATGACCTGAACGAACGCTTGATCCGATGCCCCTGAGAATTTGAGATGATCATGCTCAACTGGCTTAAACATGCCTTCGCCGTTGATTCCGCGGGGGCTGCTGTCCCGACGGCGAAGCAAGCCCGTGACATCGACGTGGTCTGTCGAGAGATCATTCGGCGGCGGATGACCGTGCCGACGCAGATGATGTTGGAATCGTCGATGCCGCTGCATTTCCTGGCCGGGCAGATGTTGCGGTTTGTCGAGCCGTTTCTGGGGACGTTGCTCGATCCTGTCGCCATCCGCGACTTTGCCACCTTTGTGGAACAACGGGGGGCCGTCGAGTACATTTGCGACCGGCTGGAAGAGCTGCAACGAATGGAAAATGAACGGACGGCGAGCTCTCCGGCAGAGACTTCTCGTGGCACGCAGTAAACAGCCGGTTGTCGATCAAGGTCCCTGAGAGTTGATGTCGGCCGGCTGGCAGGTACTCCGAGGTTCGACTTTATTCCAAATCAATCGGCGTCGTTATGTCTTCTGATCAGCACGGACAGCTGCCATTGACCAAACAGATCCTCGATCCAGATTCGCTGCAGGTGATCCTGGCGACCGATTGTGGCAGCACGACGACGAAGGCGATTCTGATCGAAAAAATCGACGGCGTGTATCGGCAGACGTTTCGCGGCGAGGCTCCCACGACCGTTGAAGAACCCGCCGCCGACGTCACGATGGGCGTCGTCAATGCGACGACCGAAGTCGGCGAACTGGCCGGGCGGCGATTGATTGACGAACACGGTCAGATCATTCGTCCGGCCCGTGGCAATGAAGGTTGCGACATCTATATCTCGACGTCCAGTGCGGGCGGTGGATTGCAGATGCTGGTCGCGGGCGTGGTGCGTGAGATGACCGCGGCCAGTGCTGAACGAGCCGCTCTTGGTGCCGGAGCGATCGTGATGGAGACGCTCGCTTCCAACGACAAGCGGAAGCCTTACGAACAGATTCAGCGAATTCGCGAATTGCGACCCGACATGATCCTGCTGGCGGGAGGAACGGACGGCGGTACGAAATCGCACGTGGTGCAACTGGCAGAATTGATCGCGCCGGCCAAACCTCAGCCGCGATTCGGCGGACAATACAAGATGCCAGTAATCTACGCCGGCAACTGCGAGGCCGCGCCGCTAGTCGAGGAGGTTCTCGGTCAGTCGGTTGAGTTGTCGGTGGTGCCCAATCTTCGTCCGGTGTTGGAACGCGAACATCTGGGGCCCGCGCGTGACCGGGTGCACGATCTGTTTCTCGAGCATGTGATGGCCCACGCCCCGGGATATGACAAACTGATCGCCTGGTCCGATGCGCCGATCATGCCGACCCCTGGTGCGGTCGGCGACATTCTGAAAACGATCGCCAACTTGCACGGTATTAACGCTGTTGGCGTCGATATTGGCGGTGCAACGACCGACGTCTTCTCGGTCTTTGGTGGTGTCTTCAATCGGACGGTCAGTGCGAACCTGGGAATGAGCTACTCTATTTCCAACGTACTGGCCGAAGCGACATTGCCGATGATCTTGAGGTGGATTCCCTACGACTGCGACGAGCGAGAATTGCGGAATCGCGTCAAAAACAAAATGATTCGACCGACGACGATCCCGCAAACGCTCGAAGCACTGATGTTCGAACAAGCCGTCGCGCGTGAGGCGTTACGGTTGTCGTATTTGCAGCATCAACAATTCGCAACGACGCTGGTCGGCGTCCAGCGGCAGCGCTCGATCGGTGATGCGTTCGGCCAACAAGCGGGACCGCGTTCGATCGTCGACAATATGGCGCTCGATCTGTTGGTGGGATCCGGCGGCGTGCTCTCGCATGCCCCCCGGATGGAACAGACCTTCGCGATGCTGATCGACGCGTTTGAGCCGGAAGGGATCACTCGGCTGGCGAAGGACAGCATTTTTATGATGCCGCATCTGGGGGTTCTGGCGTCGGTTCATCCGCGGGCGGCGATGGAGGTCTTCGAGCGAGACTGCCTGGTCTACCTCGGCACCTGCATCGCGCCGAAGGGGCAAGCCAAACCCGGTACGGCCATCTGCCGCTATCAATTCGAGGGAGCCCTGAAATCGTCGGGTACGTTGCAATGTGGCGATCTGCTGCGATTGATGCTGGACGACGGAAAAACGGCCGAGGTTCACCTTGAGCCGGTGAAGGGCTTTGATGTCGGGGCGGGGCCGGGAAAATCGCGCAAGGCCACTGTGCACGGTGGAGCTGTTGGCGTTGTGCTTGACGGACGCGGCAGGCCGCTGGCACTGCCTGCAGATCGTTTGTCCTGCCGTGCGGCAGTGATCAAGTGGAACAAGGCGATGCAGATGTATCCGAACTGAATGAAAACTCTCGGTTCACAGATGCGTTTGTCGCCTGATGTCGGTCACCGAGATCAGGCTCGTCCGACGAAATCATCCTCGCCTGTCACCCGAGCTTCTTCGGGTTCGATTTTTTGAGCCTTCGCCGATTCATCCAGGGTCTCGAGGCTGACGTCGGGCTCTGTGGGATATCGCAGAGCATCATCTTCATTTTCTGACCATCCGGTCCCTGTCCACCATTCACAGACGGTCTCGCTGGTTCGTTGGATGACGTAGATCGATTCTGACTTGCTGGATTCATTGGCCATTATGGCTCTCCCTAATAAGCGGTCACATTTGTCGCTCGGTTTGATCTCTCCGTTCTTGAAGTGCGAAACGAGCGAGCTTTGGTGCACCGTACAAATGCAATGCAATCGCAATGCCGAACTCCCAATGAGGCGACGTCCTTCGGATGAGACCGAAAGAAGTCATCGTTTTTCCTCGGATAGCAGGTAACAATCGTTTTTTTGTCCCAACGAACTCACGCCGTGTTCGAATGCTCACCGGGCCTCGCGGAAACGCTCGTTTGACTTGGGTCAAGCCGGGGCTGTCCGGTCAATTCGCGAGCAAAGTGCCCTCGGATCGGCCAGCACCGGGCCGTCTGGCGACAAATTCGTATGGGCCGATGGAGGTTAGGATTTGATGAACCTTGCTCGATCTCGGCTCAACGCCTTGCCGAATAACGCAATTGCCAGTAGTCTGCGACCCACATCAGGGGACAAAAAAGGTTGGAACGAGATCCGTGACGGACGATCACTTCGCAATGTCAACTCAGTTTGAAACTCCTCCGATTCCCGCCTCGCTGCAGATGGCGATCGACGTCGAGCGCGGGCTGCGCGAAGAGCAGGTGGGCGTTTTTTTCGTCATGCCGCGTGTGGTTCGTCGGGTTCTGCAGAGTGAACTGAATATCACCAGCCCGTGGCAACCGCCCCCCCATCGCAAATGCTGCGTCATCGCGCGTGATCGGCTGTTATGGGTCGTGGCACGCGACGAGTTGGGGGTGGATTCGCAAGCCAAGCTGCCCGAGCAACTGATTCTGATCGCGCAGCCAGAAGAAGATCAATTGGCGACGATGACGCGTCCGGAGTTGCAACGCCATTATTGGCGGCTGATGTATCACGCTCGCATCGATTTTCTGATGATGAAGCGGACTCGGCGAGACCAGATGTCGGCCGCCGATTTACGACGGCGCATCGATCTGATCGGCCAGACTTCTTTCGACGAAATTCGTTCGGTGCTTCGGGCCGAACAAATGTTGTTGCGTCCAGAAGACGACCGCAATGTTTACGCGGAATTTGTGGCCGTGTATCACGAATTGTCCGCCTTTGCACCTCATTTGGTGCCGCTCTATTTTCCCTCGCTGACATCATCGAAAGATGTTCTCGCGGTGATCGGGGCCGAGGTGAATGCCAGTGAAATACTGGACGCGACTCGTCCCTCGAACCTCACCTCTGACGAAGTGCTGGCAGTGGAGGCGGCAGATTCCTCCGCCGCCCATCAAGCGACGGCCGTTGCCGCCGTTCAAAACCGGTCCGCGCGTCAATACGCCAATCTGATCCGAAAGGCCGAGCGACTAAGCGCCAAGGGAAACAACGTCCGAGCAGCACTTGCCCTGCAGACGGCTTTCGATGTGGCTCCCACGGAATTAATCGATACCGCACAGAAACGCCTGGGAGACGAAATTCAGAAACTGGTCAGTCGCCTTCAATCGGCCCTGGAACTGAGCGACCATGCCGCCCATCCGTGGTTGCGGATGTACGAGAAACTGTTGCCAAGTGCCCAACACGGCTTTTGGAATGCGAACGCCCGTCTGCTTTATGACCTGCAAAATGTCTGCTTCGATCACGAACATGAAATCTACAAGGTCGATTTACTGAAATGGGGGCTAAGTCTCGGGAAGGCGCCGCTCAAGCGGCCGCTATCCAATCAGCGGATCGTGTTGATGTCGAAACATCTCCGCGCGGCGGCCCTGCGGATTCCCAACGTTGAAATCGACGCGGTGGGACGAAGAGAGTTAAGCGAATTGCTGCATGAGGCGGCGGATGCGGCCGAACATATTCTGCGAATTCGCATGGAGCCTTTGATCAACCAGGCGTTGCTGGATGCCGGTTTTCATGCCACGAGCGTCGTTGAGCGAGTTTCGTTGAAGAAGATGGTTCACGAGTTGGCCGACGAGGTGGTGGAGCGAGGTTTTATTACCTTGGGCAGCCTGCGTGACACGGTCTCACGCAATCAACTGAAAATGACCGACCTGACCTCGGTGAACGAGTTCTTTACGGGAGATCCGTTGCTGCGAGCGGACCGGTTAATGTCTGCGTCACTCGACGGTGTGTATCCGCGTGGGCCGTTCTACCTGCGCTGGTTGCAAATGGTCAATTCGCTGGCGTTTGGACTTCCCTGGGGCCGTCTGCTCACCAGCTTTGTCGCGTTGCCTTTTGGTCTGGCCTTTCTGTTATTGAAAACCGTCGACGTCGCGGCCGAACATCTGCCCTTTTTGCACGCTCGCCACGCGGATTCGCCGTCGATGCACGATTCGATTCCGGTCGTCCCGGAATCAGTGGCGCATTCCGCCGAGATCGCCGCGGATGTCCCGCACTCCCACCAGCATGTTGACGTGCTATATAGCCATCGCGCGATGTTCCTGCTCGGGTTGATCATTTTTTCGCTAATTCACTTTCCCGGGTTCCGTCAGCGAGTGGTCTGGTTTTTGAGGACGGCTTGGACAGTCTCGCGAATCTTGTTGGTCGATATCCCGCTGGCAATTTTACGCTGGCCATTGATTGATCAATTATTCAAGAGCTTTCCGATGATGCTCTTTCGCCGATTCATGCTGGCCCCCCTGTTTGCGACGTTCCTCTTTTGGCTGGTTTTGCCGGGCTTGGGAGTTTACGCGGAATTCAATCATTGGTGGGGAATGGCGATCTTTCTGTTTTCCTTTCTGGTGCTGAATTCGCGCATCGGCAGGGATACCGAAGAGTTGGCTCGAGAATTCTTCGCGCGGACCTGGTATCGCATTCGTGTGCATCTGGTGATGGGCCTGATCACGCTGATCATCGACATCTTCGGTGCGCTGATGGACGGTCTGGAACGACTGCTCTATGCGGTCGATGAATGGTTACGGTTTCGTAGCGGCGAATCCAATTTGACGCTGGGAATCAAAGCGGTGATCGGCCTTGTCTGGAGCTTTATTCACGGAGTGATCCGGTTTTGCGTGACGCTGTTGATCGAACCCCAGGTGAATCCGATCAAGCACTTTCCGGTGGTGACGGTGTCTCACAAGATTGTGATCACCACACTGACCGTTCCGATTTCGACGATCCTGCAGCGATTTTTCGAAAAGCCCACGACGGCCTACACCGTTACGGCGTTGATTTTAACCAGTATTCCTGGCGTGTTCGGATTTCTGGCCTGGGAACTCAAAGAGAACTGGAAGCTTTATAAGGCGAATCGCTCGCCCCGGCTTAAGCCTGTCTTGATTGGTGATCACGGGGAAACACTGTTGCGGCTACTGTGTCCGGGATTCCATTCGGGGACGATTCCCCGATTGTTTGCCAAGCAGCGTCGGGTCGCCCGGCGGGAAACGGGGTTGAAGACGGTCAACAAGCAGGCGAAATTCGTGGCTCGTCTGCATCATGAAGCCGCCGCCGTCAGGCATTTCATGGAGCGCGAGTTGATCGCGTTGCTCAATGAAAGTCGAACCTTTCGTAATTACCAGATCACTGTCAGTCAGGTCGAGCTAACTACCAATCGAGTGCTCGTCACCTTGGAAGAAGCCTCGTTTTTGAAACTTCCTTTGAAGTTGGAGTTTGCCGAGCAATCGGGATGGTTGATTGGTGTCGTGCGTGAACCGGGCTGGCTGAACGAAATTGAACCGGACGACGCGGAAGTGTTCCAGGCGGCCGTCACGGGACTTTACAAGTTGGCGGCCGTCGATCTGGTGCGTGAACAACTCGAACGTCAGTTGTCCTTGGCGTCGCCGTACGCCTCGGCCGGGTCTGTCAAAGGGGAATCGATACCGGTACATCCCTATGATATTGGCCCTGCAGGATTAGTGATTTGGCCGAACGGTTCGTACGACACCGAGATCCATTATCCTCTTGATGAGGAACCGGTTTCGCATCCGCGGCCAAGGTTCCTCGCCCGGGCCTGTGGGTTCAATCCCCTTCCGATTGAGACGCTGCTGTTCCAATGTCACGAAGTGACCTGGGATGAATGGCAGCGATTTTGGGACAACGAACTGAACTTGCCGGCTCACTCGACTGCTCGATTTCCATTCAAATGGTGAGATCTCCATAGACGTAAATGATCACTTCGGTTACGGTTTTGTAGAGGTGAGGCACCATGATGGTGCTTTTGCAGTCGGTATTCGTGGGGCGAGGAGCGCACCGAAATGAATTTGGCAGGACGCCAGAAGATTCTCATTCCCAACAGTCTGTCCGGTCCCGATGCGGCCGACCATGAATTGACGTTGGTCATCCCCGCTTACAACGAAGAACTGCGGCTCCCGAAAACACTGGCCGCCGCCAAAGAGCACCTTGATGCCTGGGGCATCAATTATCGAGTGGTAGTGGTGGACGATGGCAGCCAAGACGCGAAGTCGACCCTGACCGCCGAATTTGGACCGCGGTTCTCGACAATCGTCCAGCCCAACGGTGGCAAGGGATCAGCCGTTCGCACCGGAATCCAGGCGGCGCGGGGACGCGTCATCGCCTTCACCGACGCCGATCTGCCTTACGATCTGGCCGCGTTAAAAAATGCTTACGACATCATCAATACCAACGGCCGAGATGTTGTCTTCGGCAGCCGAACGATGGAGGGAGCCGCTTCGTGTGTCGAACGCAAGTGGCTGCGCACCGTGGCCTCATCCGTTTTCCGGACATTGATGAGGCTGCTGGTCTCACGAAAAATCACCGATACCCAGTGTGGATTGAAAGTCTTCAGTCAACGGGCGGCTCGACGAATCTTTTCGCGAACCACAATCAACAGTTTTGCCTTCGACGCGGAAGTCGTCTACCTGACCCATCTGCTGAAGCTGTCTTTCGAAACCGTGCCCGTCACCTTGGTCAACGAATACTCGTCCACGATTTCGCTCGCTCGAAACGCTCTACCAATGTTGTTGGATGTCGTGAAGGTTCGCTGGAAATCGTTGCGAGGTGTTTATCATCCCGATGTTGACGAGTTTGTGCCAACGCTGATACCCGAATCGGCCAGAAAGGCAGCGTGATGTCCGTCGCGGCTGAGTCTGTCCGTCGCGTGGTGTTTCATGCGGACGACTTTGGCATGAATGACGACGTCAATCAGGGGATTCTGGTTTCCTTCCGTGACGGACTGCTAACCAGTACGTCGCTTTTGGCCAACGCTCCCGCAGCGGAATCCGCCTGCCGTGAATGGCCTGGATTGATCGCCGACCTTCAGTCGGTGAAATTGCCATCGCACCAGACGCGACGGGAACTGGGAGATGCGTCGCAACCGTTCGATCTTGGTATTCACCTGAATCTGACCCAGGGCCGGCCGCTGACGGGTGATCAATACCCGGCTGCGCTACTTGACGAAAACGGTGATTTCCCTGGTGTTGGAAAATTGTTTTCTCGCTTGAGCCGCAGTCGTCTTGAACAGCGTTCGCTGGTTGAGGCGGAACTGCGGGCGCAAATCGAATGGATGTGCGATCGTGGGTTAAGGCCAACACATCTTAATGGTCATCAGTATGTCGAGCTGATCCCGGCTGTCGCTCCGCTGATCCCCGAACTGTTGCAGCGATATTCGATTCCGGTGGTCCGCGTCGCCAGCGAATCGGGGCTTGTCCGCAATGTCCTCATGCAGGGCCGGACGGCGGCATGGGGGCTGGCGGTTGTCAAACGCTACTTTGCCCACGGGCTTCGCCGTCGGCTGCGGTCGACCAAGACCGCGTCGCCCGATCGTTTTTTTGGAACGGCCCATGCTGGTCGAATTGACCTGCCGACGCTCTCGCGGTTTCTGCACTTGGCCGCGCCAGCAGGGTGTACCGAAATCGGAGTTCATCCCGGCAGTGATTCGGGCGAAGGCGGGGCGACTGCGGGCGATGCCTGGTTCGATCCGCTACGAAAGCAACGTTCGGCCGAGCGAGATTGGCTGTGTTGTGCCGGGTTGCGCGACTTGTTGTTTCACCGCCGACTTCATTTGGGCCGTTTGCAGCTGCTGCGTGGTGCGGGCTGACAATTTGGTTGCGGGCCAACATCGCCCGCAACGCAGTGGCCCCTGCCGCCGAGGATTCGTGACAGGCAATCAACTGTCGTCACGCCTTCCCCCCCCGGCGGGATCTCTCCCTTGATTGACGCACCGCTTCGCCGTCGGCGGCCAGACGGCGCTGATGTGAAATTACATCGGCAGATCCGGAAGATGTGACAACCAATTGTTCCGAATCGGAATCAGGTGTTGTAGCACTTCCACCAGCACCTCGGGCGGCGACTGCATGGCGTCGACGCATTTGATGATATTCGTAGGATAGCAGTTGATCACTGGCTCTGATTCTTGCCGGTAAACATTGAACCGCGTGCGAATGATATCTTCATTGGCGTCGTCGGCGCGGTTTTCGCGAATGGCGCGACGTTTGATGCGGTCAATCATCTGTGCTTCATCGACGCAAATCAGGTGAATGATGGCCAGCACGTTAATGGTGCTTTTCAGCATTTCGACCTGATTGGGATTTCGCGGGATGCCGTCAAGCACCAGCATTTCGTCGGGCGGTTTATAGCGAGAAACGGCGATATGCCCGTGCAAGGCTTTCGTCCAGATTCGCACCGTCAATTCATCGGGAACCAGTTGGCCGCGTGAACTGTATTGATAAATCTCACGCCCTTCCTCGGAATTGATGTTGAGTGATCGAAACACGTCTCCACAGGAAAGATGATAGAAGCCGGGGATTTGGCCAAGGATCATTCCTTGTGTTCCCTTTCCGACACCGGGAGCGCCAAAGAGCAGAACTGTCGGAACCCGTCCATCAAACATGTATAATCCTTCGTCCTGAAAATGAATTTCTTGCGGTCGTCAACACAGGCTCCGAAAGACCGCAGTGAGGCGTTTCACTAGGCATCAGATCCTTCGGCACCAGCCAAAATGAATAATATCCTCGTGACCAGTGGGAATCGGCCTCTCGCGATACGTCGTTTCAATCTGATTGACAATCCTGACGACATCTTAATCTCGAATCCCCCCGCGACTCAACGGTTGCCGGTCGGGCGAAACAAGATCTGCCCATAAATTTGTCATCCTGAACTTGCCCCTGAGTTCGTCGGATCCGCCAGGCGGGGCTTTGGGGCTCCACAAGAATTTGTGGAACATCAGGGGCGAAAGGGGGCGAATTCGTTGACCGCCGATTCAGGGGGCTCATAATGAAGGCGATCCGAGCCATTCCTAAAAATCGTCGGAGTGACGGTTCATGGAGTCGGTACGAGGTGTGGTGGTACGAGTGGACGGTGAATTCGTCATGTCGCAATAAGGGATTCGATTGATGATGCGAAGTTGCCTGGCCATGGTCTGTTTCTCGATCGTCTTCCATCCGATCCCCGTGGAAGCACAGCACCATCATTCACATCATCACCCTCACTCGTATTCGGTTTATGGATTCAACCAGCCTTTTGTCGCTTATCAGTATCAAAGTTTTGGATATAGCAATTACTGGCCGCAGCAGATGCAGGTGGCCTACTACTCCCCGGTAATGAATTTGGCTGTGCCACCTGTGGCATTGCCGGTGAAGTCTTTGGCAACCCCTTCGACACCCGCCGCTCGTTTAAAGAGCCTTGAACATCAAGCCAAGGGAGATCAACGATTGCGGGAGCAAAAGTGGTCGGATGCGAGGGCCGCCTATGCCAATGCCGTCAGCGTGGCTCCTGATCGAGCTGAAGCACATTTGCGACTGGCTGTCTGTTACGTCGCCATTCAGCGATTTGAATTGGCGATCCAACAGATCAAAATCACTCTCAAGCTGGATCCCACGACGCCCAAATCCGCAAAGAAGCTGGACACGCTTTTCGGACCTAACAGCACGATCGTTCGTAATTCCGTGATCAGCAAGCTGGGAGATTGGGTCGGCGAAGAAATCCACAGTTCGGACCGTCTATTTCTCTTGGGCGTTGTTCTTCATTTAAATAACGATCCTCGTGCGCGGGACGTTTTTGAATCCGCCTTGCGAATGAACACGGGCAGTGATTCCAGCCATATTACGTTATTCCTCACCCCTCCTGCTGAACAACAGAATGGTCAACCCATTCCCAATCCCGACGGGATCCCCCAGTTAAATGAGCAACCTGTTTCGTTGCCCGGCCCGGCAAAGAACAACGATCTTCGATTTCCAAAATCTCCGAAGCCAATACCCGGTGCTCCCGTTCCGATGCCCGATGGTCCGGTTCCGATGCCGTGATTGGCTTGTCGCTTTCGCATCAATTCGCAAATCGTTTCGTGAGAATTCCATGAAACCGGAAGGGAAACTGGCGTTCCAATTCTGATTCGATTACCGTAATGGCCGTTTAATCAGTAAGAGTTGATCTAGTCTTTTCATAACGTCATGTCGGGCGTTCGCCCGTGAAACAGAGATCGAGCGTGGTTTTGATCTCATATCAGCGCATCGCAATTCGGCGGTGCGCGAGTCCATCGATGAGTTGGGGTTGGTAACGATGAATGGTGAAGAGACGACGCCGCTGAATGGGCAGGCTCACGCGGAAACAACGGAGTGCCCTGCGGTAGTTCCCGAATCTCAAACGGTCGGGGCTGCTGCCGCTGCGACGGCGGGCCCGGCGCCTGTCGTTTCCGAGGATTCAAAGACCACGCAGGTCGCCGTGGAATCCTGTTCCGAGGCGGAACGTGAGGAACCTCGTAAACGACCTGTCCTCAACCCGACCGTGGATGATCATCAGACACGCGCTGTCGGCAGTATTGGCTCCGAAGTGGAAACGGAAGCCATGGCTCTGGCCGCTGCCTCCGAAGCGACTGCTGCAGTTGTCGCGAGCGGTCCCATCGGACAGATCGAACTGCCCCCGAAGAACGAATCGCTTGAGGATGGCCTGGAAAAGGAAATCGAAGCTGCGATGTCGGGACAAATGGTCGCTCCCACCCAGCCCCCCGCTGGGGCGAAGACTCCTTCGTCCACGGGCGCCGACTTGCCGGAGTCCGAGGACCAACTGGAATCCGGGACGAAGTTGAAAGCGAAAGTCCAAAGCGTCACCAGCGAAGATGTGTTTTGTGAAGTGGGATACCGTTCGCCGGGAGTGCTGCCCGCGCGACAGTTTCCTCAAGGCAAACAACCACGCGTGGGCGAAGAGTTCCTGGTGATCGTTGAAAAGTACGATCCCGAGAACAGTGTGATTCTTGTCAATCTTCCTAAGGCCACCCGGAAGGCCCGCGGCAATTGGGACGAATTGAATGTCGGTCAAATCACGGAATGTATTGTCAACAAGACCAACAAAGGCGGACTCGAAGTGACCGTCGGCGGGATGCGTGCCTTCCTTCCCGCCAGTCAGGTTGATCTGGGATTTGTCTCTTCCATGGAAAGTCTGGTCGGCCAGAAGTTGACCGTGCAGATCACCGAATTGAATCCGGCCAAGCGAAATTTGGTAGTCAGCCGCCGGGCGGTGATGATCGCCGAACGAAAAGAGCTGGCTGGCGCCTTCTGGGAAAAAGTCGAAGTCGGTCAGCAGTTCTCTGGAACTGTCAAAACGATCAAGGACTATGGCGTGTTTATCGATTTGGGGGGGGCCGACGGCTTCCTGCATATCGGTGAAATGAGCTGGACGCGGGTCAAGCATCCTTCCGAAGTTCTGCAGGAAGGACAACAGTGTGATGTTGTCGTTTTGTCGTTGGATCGCGAAAAGCAGAAAATCGGCCTGGGAATGCGGCAACTGGCCCATAATCCCTGGGGCAGTGTGACGACCACGTATGCCATCGGAAAAGAAGTGACCGGCAAGGTGACTCGCACGACCGATTTCGGTGCGTTCGTCGAACTCGAACCCGGTGTCGAAGGATTGATCCACATCAGCGAGATCGATCATCAACGTATTCGCAAGGTGACTGACGTTGTCAACGTCGGTCAGGAAGTACAGGCCCAAGTTCTGGAAGTGGCGCCTGATCGTCAGCGAATCAGCCTCTCGATGAAGGCGCTGAAGCAGAAACCCGAAAAGCCGAAAGATGAAGATCTGTCACCGGGTAAGGGCGAAGCGTACGAACGGAAACGGAAAGAACCACTCCGGGGTGGGACGACGACCGGCGGTGGCGGTGGATTGTTCGGCAATCCGGGTGATTTCAAACGTTGATCGGCAATCGCATTGTGACAATTCGAAGTGGCGATCGATTTGGACGCGGGGGGTTCCACTCATGGGTGCCTTCTTTCGCTTCTCGCAGATAGTCACAAAACTGAGCTGGGGTCTGGCAAGAACCTTCTCCAAAGACTCCTGCCAGAGGGAAAAAAGAGGTCCGCAATCCGCGAGAACCGCGGTAAAGTTGTAGAAGCAAAGAGAAGCCCGGCGGTCGCTCCGCCGGGCTTTTCTCCATAAGCAGGAGTTCCCTAGTGAACCGAAGTCTTCGACCGGCCTTGCTGGGGCTCATCACGTTGGTTGTCGGTTGCGGTGATGGTACGAGGACCATGCCCAGTGCGACGGTCATCGCCAAGGAACCGTTGGCGGCCATCGATTCCAATCCCGCTTCGCAGGCCGTGGATCCCGAACCCGATTTGCCGGTCGTACCGGATCCTGATCGCCCGGGCCACGATTGGCCGATCTTTCTCGGTCCCCGCGGAACAGGCGTCTCGGACGAAACCGGTTTACTGGACGAATGGCCTGAAGAAGGGCCCCCGATTCTTTGGGGAAAGCGGATCGGGAACGGCTATAGTTCGCCGTCCGTCCTGGGCAATCGTCTGGTCGTTCATCATCGTCATCGCGATCGCGACATCATTGATTGCGTTCGCGCGGACGATGGATCGTCCATTTGGTCGTACGACTATGAAACGGATTACAAAGATCCTTATGGCTACAACAACGGTCCCCGTTGTTCGCCGGTGTTGACTCCGACACGGTGCTATACGTTCGGGGCGCAAGGTCGATTGGTTTGCCTTAATCTCGAGACAGGAAAGCTGGTCTGGGAGCGCGAAACGGCTAAAGACTGGAACGTGCCCGCACACTTTTTCGGGGCAGGGTGCACTCCCATTCTGGATGGCGATCTGCTGATTGTGTTGGTCGGCGGACAACCCAATTCGGGCGTGGTCGCCTTCGATGCGGCCACCGGAAAAACCATCTGGGAAAGCGTGGGACGCGACACTTGGGACGGTTGTGAGACCGACTTTGACGGAAAACCTTACCATTGGATGGGGCATGAGATGCTCGTCAGCTACTCGTCCCCAATCGTTGCGACAATTCACGGTGAAAAACACCTGCTTTGCCTGATGCGACAGGGGTTGGCGTCGTTGAATCCGGCCGATGGCCAGCTTCGATTCCGGTATTGGTTTCGCCCGCGGACGCACGAATCCGTCAATGCCGCTCGACCCGTAGTGGCCGATGATTACATTTTTCTCTCGGCTGCTTACGAGGCCGGCGCGGGTGTGATTCAAGTTCACCCCGACGGAAAGAGCTATGATGTCGTTTGGAGAAAGAGGCGGTCAATGTCGACCCATTGGTCGACTGCCATTTATCGCGACGGTTGCGTCTACGGATTCAGCGGCCGCCATGAAGGCGAAGCGATGCTGCAATGCGTCGATCTGAAGAGCGGGGATCTCATTTGGGAGACGAATGGTTTTTCGGGTTCCGTCAAGAACCTGCGAACGAATGTGGAAGGCGAAACCGTCGATGGTGACGGTGTGCCTGCCACCTTCTTTGGACGGGGGTCGAAAACTGCCGCCGACGGCAAGTACTTCATTCTGGGAGAACGTGGGGTTCTCGTCCTGGCCAAAATGAATCGCGAAAAGTTTGAGCAGATCAGTCGGGCGACTTACAAAGAAATTCGCTATCCGGCCTGGGCTGCTCCGGTGTTATCGCGAGGACGACTGTACTTGCGCAGCGAGACCCACCTGCTATGTCTGGATGTGGCCAAGCCGGCTGTCGCCGCCCAGTGATCGTCAGGAATCGCTGCGATGCTTGACCAGTCGTCCGTGAATGACAAGTGCCAGCATCAGCACCAGCCCCAGCAAAAACGGGCGTAACAGATCGAATTGCGTGACCCAACTCGCCTTGAGCCATGCTTCTTTCATGCCGGAAGAAAGGGGCATTTGTTTGATCAGGCGTTCGACGTTCGTCAGGTTGAGGCCGACTTTCAGCACCGTGAAGCTCAACACACCCACCAGCGTTCGTCCAATGCTTCCTTCGCCGCCAAACAGGCTTGTGCCACCCAGCACGACGCAGGCCACGGCATCCAGCAACAGATCGACGTTCTGATCGAGCGTCACTCCATTCATACGTCCCGCCGTGACCAGGCCACCACACGCGGAGGTGACGGCGCAGATGGCCAGGCAGGCGATCACGATTCGTTCGGTTCTGACGCCAGCGAGTCTTGCCGCTTGCCGATTGCCGCCAGTCATATAGACGTACCGGCCGAATCGGGTGTGCTGTAGCACCAGATGCGCGACAATCATGACAATGCCCGCCAGAACCGCACTTTGTGGAATGCTGAGTGTTCCGAAGCGGGGAATGCTGAATTCGGCCAGTTGCGAATTTCCCATCCGGACCAGCAGCGGCGGAACGGCAAATTTCTGACTTTTCGTTAAAAAACGAGCCAGCCCCAATGCGATATTCATCATGGCCAGCGTAATGATGAAGCTGGGCAGCCCCGAAGAAATTGTGAGGTATCCCGACATCAATCCCAGTAACACGGCCATCACTAGCGGAACGAGAATGACCATCGACGTTGCTAAAAACGAGACATTGGCTGTGCCGTTAACTTCTTTCGAGCCCGCTGCAAACGATGATTCCCACAAGACGCCGCACAGACAGGCCGATAGCAGAGCCACCATCCCGACTGAAAGGTCGATCTCGGCGCACAGTAGTACGAAGGTCAGGCCCGTGGCGACAATCGCCAATACGGCTCCCTGCTTCAAAATCAGCGATAGCGTTCCCAGACTGACGAAGTCACTCGCGACGATCGAGAACACGAGGAACAATGTTCCCAGGCTGATCAGCGGGGCGAAATCGGCGAGTTGGAAGCGTGGCGTCAGGACGATTTCTTGAGGCTTCGACATCGAGTGACCTACCTCTTCGCCTTTTTCAATGTCGTCAGGTATTCGGCAATGTCGGCCATCTCGTCCACCGAAAGAACCTTGGGCAGATCGGCGGGCATTAACGAAATCGACTGCTTCGTTCGTTCGTCGATATCCTTGACGGCAAATTTGCGGACGATGGCATCGATTCCCTTGAGACTGACATTTTCGGCGTCTTCACTGGTGATGATTCCTGTCTGGGTCGTGCCATTTTTCAGCACGAGCAGCCAGGATTCGTAATTGTGGCTGATGCCGGCGCTCGGAAAGATGATTGATTCGAACATCGCCTGTTTGCTCAGCTTGGCACCAATCTCGGACAGGTTAGGCCCGACTTCTTTCCCTTCGCCGTTGACGATGTGACACGTATTGCATTTGGCGATCGATGAAAACAGCTTCTGACCGTTCGCGGTGTTCCCTTTGCGCTGTGCCAATTCTCCGAGTGACGGCAGCGGCTTTGAATCCTTTCCGGCCGGCAGCGGGAACAGCTTCGCTCCCTTCGCTCGCACTTCTTCGATGGCCGAACCGTGCAATGCGGCCGACAGCGCGGGAATCAAGGATGCGTCGAACTTGTGAGACTCGGCGAGTTCAGCCAGTTGCAATGCCCCTTGGTTGGAACGAGCCGCTCCCTTAATCGCCTCACGGCGCAAATCGGACGGTAGCTGATCGTTGTTGGCCAGCGGCCACAGTAGTTCCGCTGCACTGGCATCGCCGGAATTACTGAGTGCTGTTGCCGTCGCAATCGCGGCAGAGCCGGCTTGGGAGTTCAAAGCGGCCTTAAGTAAATCGAACTGCTTCTTGGCGAGTAGCACTCGCACGGCATCGATACCCGATTGTTCATCGGGCTTGGCCTGGGCCAGCGCCAACAGTTCCGGAAAGCGCGAGGCAACATTGAATTTCTCGACCAGCGTGATGAACTGCGGCTGGCCAGCCAGGCCATCGAGAATACGATTCATCGCCGCTTGATGTTCTGGATTCTTCGAAATATCAAAACCTGACAACCGGCTGATGGCTTCGACATTCACGTACGACGTTTTGGCCTCATCGCCGAACTTTCCGAAAGCCAATTTCGTCAGCACGGCTTCTTTCGAGGGCGACGATTGGAAGTCGAATGCTCGCAGGTAGCGGGGGGCGTCGGCAGCCGAGACATCGGACGATACGAGTAACATGGCCAATAATTCCGGCGTGAATGAAGCGCGTGAACGCCAGAACACATCCCTCGCCGTGGCACTGCCTGCCAAATCGGACTCGGAGGGATTGTCAGCGGCTTGCAGCGCCGCTTTCAGGCAGGCGTCCCAATCGTTCGTCGCGCCGATTCCTAATGCTTCAAGATACCAGCGATCGTATCCATCGTGTTGAACGGCCAGTCGCGCCCACAACTCGGGCTTGCGAGGATCCTTCAGCAGACGAAGAGCTAATGCGCACTCCCGTCGGACAGCCGCGGATGAATCACTCACGAGAGTACTGAGAATCTCGACCAGTGACTTCGTATTTGTCGCCTGGTCTTCCGAGGGGAGTTTTTGACGAGCCAGTCGCAGGGCGGCGATGCGGATGTCAGAGTTTTTGTCCTTCAACGCGGCTTCAAGAGATTTCTTTCGGAGCGCGGGAATTTTGGCTAGCACGCCCAGTGCTCTGGCTCGATTCTGTTGACTGGTGTCGGTCTCGAAGACTTTGTTCAAGGCCGATCCCACTTCGTCGGCTTGCGTCGAGGCAAAGGAAGACAACGCGGTCCATCCGAGGTAGCGTGTGACAAGGTTGGGGCTTTTCAGCGCCGCAATCGCGCCGTCGACGGTGGAAACGTCGACCTGAGGGAATTTGTAGGGGGTTTTCGGCGGGGCGACGCGGAAGAGTCGGCCTTTGTCGACGTCTCCCATTCGGTGTCCGCCAACGCCAGGATCGTACCAGTCAGCGACGATCACCGACCCGTCTGGAGCCACGCAAACGTCCGAGGGGCGGAACCAATTATCACGCGTACCGACCAACAGATTGACGATTTCGGCCTTGTATCCTGCGCCCGATTTCTTGGCAGGATAACACCGCACCACATTCGGGCCGGCGTCGGTGTGGATGATCTGATTACGGAATTTTTCTGGTAACAATGTTCCTTCGTAGAAACAAATTCCGGTGGGCGAACCCGCACCGGTTTGGACCAGGTTGGGGACGACCCCTGGATCATTCAGATGCCAGTGCATCAGCGGAATTTCGGTCTCCATGTTGGTGCGTGGCGAGCGCCAGCCGGCGCCGGTTAATTCGTCGGTGTAGCCAAAATTTCCACCTTCCATCACATAGTTGATCCGCACCCCCTGGTTGCCGTCGTCATCGTTGTCTGATTGCCAGACGGTGCCGAAACTATCCACGGACAATTCATAGTTGTTTCGGAAGTTATGTCCCAGAACTTCAAACTCGGAACCGTCCATGTTGCAGCGGAAGGCCATGCCGCCGCGGTAAGGTTGGCCGTTATCTTTGACTTCGTGACCGGCAAGATCCACGATCAGCTTGCCATTCTTATCGCAGACCTGCTCGCCTGTATTGCCGAAGTTCCAATAGAGTTTCCCGTCGGGGCCAAACACCACGGCGTGTGTCGAGTGATCATGTTGGGGGCGTCCGACATTCGTGAACAGCAGTTCCTTCTTGTCCGCCTTCAAATCGCCGTCTTCGTCGGTGAAAATCCAGACATTCGGCGCGCACGACACAATGACCTTCGTGCCCCGTCCGGAGGCCGTCGGAAAGACGCCAATTCCCAGGGCCGAATCGACTTCGCGTCCTTGAAAGAAGACGGTTTGCTTGTCCGAGACACCATCCCCGTCGGTATCTTCGACGACCAGGATCCGGTCGCCTTCCTTCCGTTCACCATTGCGGCTGCGGTAATTGATGACCTCGCAAACCCAGACGCGCCCCAGATGATCGATGTCGATATCCGATGGGCTGAGCATTCCCGACGCCTCGGACGCGAAAAGTGTCGCCTCCACTCCTTCCGCCACGTCCAATCCCGCGACAGCGTTCCGGGGATCGCGAACATCGGTGTTGGCTGCCGGCGGCTGAACGGACTTGGGGGCTTGAGCCAAGGCAGGGGCAGCAAGCAGCAGCACTGCCGCCAGCGGGGCCAGGTATCGTGAACGCATGCGAGAGAGGCTCCGTTCGAGTGAGGGCAGGGAGGTCAATTCTTTTCAGGCGGCTATCAATTTTTGTTCCATTGATCCAGCATCGCCTGAATGGCCGCTTTGTTGAAGTCAGCGGGAATTGGCTCGTCGTGGTTTTGCAGCAAATCTTCCACTGTCACATAACCGGCCGGTACGCCGTCGGCGGGCACGTCCAGTCCGGCAGTCCAGACGATGGCATTCAGCACCAATTTACGGAATTGGTTATTGCCCCAGTTCCAGTGTACGTGGCCCCCGCTGGTTCCAAAGCCTCGGCCGCCATCCGGTCGTTCACGTGCCCACGCCATGTGCTGTGGTTCTTTGCGTTCGAGCACCGCCTTGCGAACTTCAGGATTGCCGCTGTGCGGTCCGTCCGCGCGACTGAGCGACTCTGCCGGCGGCAGATCGGTGAGGATGGCCGTCACTCCGTCCATTTTTTCCCGAAACCGCATGTGGTAGTACCATTCGTCATTAGTGGAAAACGGTTTTACGCCGCGGGTCGTCTGATGGACGGGAAGTTTCGTGTAGTTTGCTACCCAGTGAGGATTCACGGACCAATGCGGTTCGAAAAAACCGCCAATCCAATTGAGGAACGAATCACCCGACTTCCCAGCGGTGGTCTCGACGCCGTAGTGAATGCAGACAATGCCAACGCCTTTGTCGGCCAAGCTGGCCAGTTCGTCGAGATGGGCATTAAACGGATGGCCGGTGCCACCGTCGGAATAAATCACGATCGTGTTGGCTGAGGCGAGCTTTTCGGGTGAAGGCCAGCCATCTGTTTTCAGTGAATGCACTTCCGCTTCGATCGGCAGGCCACTTTGGTTGAGCAGCTTGGCCAGCAACGTGCATCCCGAAAGATGATCGTGGGCGCCGAAACCGTGGCTAGGGTTTCCGGCCAGCAGCAGCGCCTTTTTCTTGGGGGAAATGCCGGTCGTACCGTCGCTTTTCAGCTGCTTCAATTTGATGTTGCGGAATTGCACTTTCATGGCCGGACCGGCGTGCAGTTGCAGCGCCAACAACCCCTTCGCACGGCGTTCGGCCTTGTCTTCGTCGATGACCACCGACGTCAAGACACCGTTGATGCGGTGTTCGAATGTAAAGCCCTTGGCGATGATGTGGTATTCGTTCCAGTCTTCTTTCTTGATCTTCGTCTGAATTTCTTTGGAATCGCCAAACTTTTCGACGACCTTCGGTTTGTGGTCGTCGCCGATGATCGTCTTTTCACCGCGAAAAGCCAGCACGCTTCGGAACCGTTCGCCGTAGTTGATTCCAGAGAATTGATCTCCGGCTTCAAAATCGGCCTGATAACCGCCGATCACCCATTTGGCGTCGGGAACTTCAAAACTGCGGTATTGGATGCCTGAATTACCGTTGACGATTTTGTATTCGGCCTTCAGTTCAAAGTCGGCCGGTTCACCACCGCGCCAGATGATAAACGTGTTGCCGTTGGTCTTCTTTGCTTCGGTCGTCTCGCCGGTGATCGTGCCATCTTCGACTCGCCAGAATTCGGGATTGCCGTCCCATTTGTCGAGCGTCTTGCCGTCGAAGATCGACGTCCAACCGTCCTGTGCGTGAGTCGTGCCGATTGTTCCCAGCGTGGCGATCGCCGCCAGCAATGCCATCCATCCCATCCTGAACCGCATAGTGTTCTCCTGTAGTGCGTCGAGTCGCGGAGTTGATTCGTTCGATTAATGCCGCCTGAAAGCTTGCATCGACGAACTCGCATTTGACCATATTCGGGATCTGCTTCGCAACCTGCCCAAGGCGGCATTCAGTCCGATTCGGTGATTCGGAGTCTGGCCAATTCGGTCGAATGAAAAGAGCGCGAGGCGCAGCAATGCCTTTGAAGTATTCTCGGCAAGCCTTCCGGCAACAATCTTTGCACCCGCTGCCCCGTAGTCGTCCTGCGCTTTGGTGAGCGATTTCGAAAAGTTGGACGACTTCGTCGGTGGAGGACGTTGTGCAGAAGTCGACTTGCCCGACAGACATCGGCTGATGAAATCGAACGGATGGGTAGCGGAAGTACCTCGCGGCCAATTGGCCAATCAACAGAAAGGTCAGGAAGTGGCCGCGCGGCGTGGCTCAGGTTTGACCGCGGCGGACTTCGCATTGGCGCGGGCTTGTTCCTGCAGACCTTCGGCCGATATGTAATCGACAAGCTGCTGGGCCACCCCGTCCATTTCCATCACCAGCGAGTCAACTCGACCAGTAAAGTACATGTACATGATCAATGCCGGGATGGCGATCGCCAATCCCGCGGCGGTGGTGATCAGCGACAGACCGATACCACCCGCGAGTTGTTCCGACTTCCCCATCGCCGCCTTCTGGGAAATGGTGTTGAAGGAGTCGATCATTCCGACGACTGTGCCCAACAGGCCCAATAGCGGCGCCACTGTTGCGGCTCCGTTCAAAATCCGAATGTGTTTGCGGAGTTGACTGACCTGGCGTTCACCACCGTCGATGATGGCTTGTTCCACTTCGACGCTGCTCTTGCCCCATTTGCGGACGCCATTGGCGAGCACCAGGGCGATCGGACTGCCGTTTTCCTCACAAAGTTTCAGAGCGGCCTTGGGGTCGAGATTGCCTTCTTTCAGATGGTCGAAAAAGCGATTAACGAAAGGTCGGGGGATCACGCGTCCATACCGCAGCACGACCAATCGCTCGATCGAGAACCAGACCACCACGATCGAAGTCAATCCGAGAGGATATCGGAAGACTTTCAGAGCCAGCCAGATTTCGTAAGGATCACTCGGCAACTTGGCCGGTTTGAGGGTTGTTCCACTTGGTGATGGCCGTTTCGTCGCTGGCGAACCCGAATCGGTACCCGGATCCTGTGCCTGGTCTTCGGACAAGCACACACCCGTTGCGAACATCAGCAAAACGAAGAGCGTTGCCAGCGACAATCCCTTCGACCAGCGATCGTGGCTGATTCCGCGTCCATCGATCCTTCGCTTCATTGTTCCGTCTCTCATAGACATGAAATGGGTGACACCAACCAGAAAATCGGCTCGAACCCTCGCATTCTACTGATTTGAGCGAAAAACCAAATGCCGATCTGACGACCTGATCGCCAAAACGGCTTTTGACCGTGGCGAATGCGCAGAATAAGAGGTTTTGGTATTCCAACTTTCATCCCTGAGGAGAATCGGAGACCGAAGGGAATCGAAAATCCCTTGGCAACGCATCAATTGCTCGTCATTCAGTTGAACTTGATGACTTCCCCATCACGCCAAATGACATACTCGCGATGCCTGATGGCCTCTGATAGAGTGAGGCTTCGAAATGGCAGGCTCCTATAATCAAATTGACAACTTAGGAATGACATCAAAGGAAGGCGCGAGGCATGGCGAAGCGGAAAGTTGGTGTGTGGTTAATCGGCGCATGGGGCGGTGTGGCGACCACGGTCGTTGTGGGCCTGACCGCACTGCGCAAAGGGCTGACCGATACCACAGGCCTCGTCACGTCGCTGCCTCCGTTCGCCAAGTTGGATTTGATTCAATGGGACGAGCTGGTGGTCGGCGGTCACGAAATTCGTGACACGAGTTATGCCGCGGAAGCCCGGATTCTGGTCGAAAAATCGCACGTCTTCAACGAAAAAACACTCGCCGCCATCGCTCCCCAATTGTCGAAATTCGACGGCAATATCCGCCCCGGTACGTTGGTGAATGTTGGAGCCAAAATCGAGTCGTTGGCCGGTCCGGCCGCGCTGAAGCTGCGCAAAGAGACTGCCGCCCAGGCGGTGGCACGTCTGGCTAAGGATATTCAGGATTTCAAAACGAAAGAGAAACTGGACCGCGTTGTCGTCGTCAATGTCTCGTCGACGGAACCGCCTCCCCCGGACGTGGTGCGGACCTGGAAGTGGGCCGAGATCCAGAAATCGCTGGCTGCCAAAGCCCCTTCGCCACTGCCGGCCAGTACTCTCTACGCGATTGCGGCGATGCAAAGCGGCAGTCATTTCGTGAACTTTACGCCTTCAATCGGTTCCGACCTGCCGGGACTCGACGAATATGCCCATCTTCAAAACACGCTGCATGTCGGCCGTGACGGTAAGACGGGCGAAACTCTGATGAAGGCCGTGCTGGCGCCAATGTTTGCCGCCCGCAATCTGAAAGTCATGAGCTGGGTCGGCCACAACATTTTCGGAAACCTCGATGGGAAGGTATTGGACGACCCCGAGAATAAAGCGAACAAGGTCAAATCGAAGGATCACCTGTTGACCGAGATTCTCGGCTATAAGCCGCAGACGCTGGTATCGATCGAATACATCGAGTCGATGGGCGATTGGAAAACGGCCTGGGACCATATCCATTTCCAGGGGTTTCTCGGGACACCGATGGTCCTGCAGTTCACCTGGCAGGGATGCGATTCGCTGCTGGCAGCGCCGCTGGTGATCGATCTGATCCGGCTTACCGAACGCGAAGCTCGACGCGGTTCGAGCGGCGTGATGACACATCTTGCTTCGTTCTTCAAGAGCCCGATGGGAACCGACGAACCGGCGTTTGCCTATCAGTTCCAGCAACTCACCCAATGGGTCGATCGAGTGGCTAATGAAGACGACGGCGACGAATAAGGAGCAATTTCCTGATCACCGTCGTTTTGGGCGGGGTAATTTGGCCGAGGGCGCCGATTCCACTTTAGCCGGCGACAGATCCGTGGATGTCGCCAATTCGGCCCCACCGGTCGTCAGAGCCGCTACGGCTCCGTAGTGTGACGGATCTGCGGCTGGGGGTACCGGGACGGCAGGAGGGGAACCCCCTTGACTGTTCTGGCGATCTTTGGTCAGTTCTCGCAGTTCCGCATTGAAGATCTGAATCAGCGCGAACAAACACGAGGCGACAATCGGGCCGATGAAAATTCCCCACAGGCCCAGCACCTGTAACGCGCCGACCACGCTGATGAATCCCAATAGTGGGTGCAGATCGGCGTCGTTCTGCAAGACATACATTTTGACGCCGTTGTCGAGCATACTGACGACCGCGATTCCCCACAGGGTCAGCAGCGTAGCGGCGCCCCAATGTCCTTGCAGGACGAGCCACGCGACGCACGGTGCCCACACAATCCAGGCCCCGACCAGCGGAATCAACGAAGCAAACGACGTGATCGCCAGGAAGATCCAGAAGTAGCCGATGCCACAAAAGTGCAGGGCGATCGCGGTAGCGAACCCTTGAAAAAAGGCGGCCAGAAATGTGGCCGTGACCACCGCCCTGACAACCTTCGCAAATCGCTCGCAAAGTCGACGCTGATGATCGACCGGAAGCGGGATCATCTCTTCCGCCGCGACGATCAACGCCGGGCCATCAGCCAGGAAATAATAGAGGGCGGTAATAAACATGCCGAACGCCACCGACAGCGACACAAACATGCCTACGGTCGATGACGCGATTTGAAATGTCCTTGAAGCAATCTGGCCGGCCAGGGATTGAAGACTTTCGGCAAACTGATTTTTCAACTTGTCCAGTTGTTCATCCGATAGTCCACCGGGATAGAACGGTCTGATTCGTTCCAGGGCCGGATCAACGCCCTTCGTCCATAAGAGGTCTAACCCGCGATGCCAATCGCCATCGAGATGCTGGTCGGCGAGTGAATAAAGCTGGACCGCGCAGATAAATGTGCCAATGACGGTTGGTATCACCAGCATGGCGACCAAGGTCACTGTGGAAAGTGCCGCAGCCAGGGCATTTCGCCGACCGGTTTTTCGCAAGAAATATTGGTGTAGTGGCTGGCAGATGACTGCGAGCACCGCAGCGAGAAACAGAGGCAGGATAAACGGAGTGACAACCTGGAAGAGCATGCCACCCAAGACCACGATCAGCGTCAACAGCACTGACAACGAGATGAACCGATTCATGGAATCAACCCGATTCTATGCTGTTTGTGGTGCCGACATTCGTACTCTTGGAGGACAGGCGCTGGGACGTGGCGGCAGGATTATTTTTCGGGATTGGGAGGAACCCAAAACACCGCGGTGTCGGGAATGCCAGCCGCTGTCAACGCCTCTTTCAAATCGTCTTCGGCCTTTGCGCGGGCGGTCATCTTCTCGTAGACACGGACACGGATGCCATCATCGTCGCCGGGGGCCTGCTGAATCAGTTCTACTAACTTCTTCAGGCTGATCGGCGTGTCTTTACCCTCCGAACGCAATAAGAAATCATGTTCATTGATCAGCACCCGCACGACTCGAGGGACTTCCTGCGGCAAATCGCTGATCGCCAATTCCGGCGATTCTTTGGCCGGCGAATCTTTGGTGTCGTCGGCCGTTTCGTTTTGCGAGACATCTCCGGGGCCGCCGAATCCGAAGAATCCATTTCCGCCGTTGCCGAACCCCGTCCATTTGCCCAGGTATATGCCCAGGCCAATTCCCGCGATCAGCACGGCTCCTAAGAGATTTCGTTTGCGAAACAGCATTCCGCGTGACCGTTCTGCCATCACTGACCCTTTACTGGGAATCGTTCATTGCCTGTTGCGACCAACGTGACGTCATCGAGACCCCAGTTCCAACTGAGGGCGATAGCCGAACACTGCGTATTCGAAATGGACAGCTCCCTGACCATCGGTTTTCATTCGTTCTGCAATCGCGGGCAGACCGCGAGTCATGGAAAGTTTATTGACCAGCCGACAATCGCCGTATCGACACAGTATCAGAACGCTGGGTTTTGTCGGAGGGTATTGTTTACGAACTTGCAGCACCACGTCGACGAATACTTCCGGCGTGTCGATGACTTTCGATTTCATTTGCTCACGATCTTGCCCCACCGTGATCAGCAGTTCGCCATTTTCATTCAGATAGAACTCCCAAACGTCAAATTGCTTTCGCATCTCGTTGAACGTTAGTAGATGATCGACCACCTGATCGCCGCGTGAAGTGGCCAATTGCTGGAAGCGAGACTTCAAATCTGCAATTTCGCTGGGTGAAAGGCCCCCCGATTCGGTTTTCCCACGCGGCTGAATCACCTTATTGATGATCGATTCCGGGATCTTGAATAACTCGCGCATCAAGAGGCCCAACTGGTCGCGCTGTTGGTCCTGCTTTTCGTCGAATTTCCGCTGTTGCGCCTCCCATTGATCGACCTGCTGCCGTAGCTCGGCATTCTCGCGCGAGGTGAAGTCTCGTTCGGTGGCAATCCGTTCGGCCTCTTGCTGCGCGACAATCCGTAGTTCCATGTACTGGGCGAACATCACGATCAGCAGCAGGTCCAGCAGCGGAGTCAATTGCAACGTGATGCGGCGAAGATTTGTCATGTGTGACCTCCCGCCGCAATCGACAATTCGCGTTTGGCGCGGGCAATTGTTTCACGCACGTGTAATCGGTTCTCGGTCAGACGCCGGAATTTGGTTTCGACGATACTGTTCACAAACATCAAAACCATGGCGGAAAACAGGCCAATGAACGTGGCCCAGATCGATTCGCCGAAGTTGCGGACGATATCCGCCGTCGTCTGTTGGGCGTTGCCATGGCCTGATTGCAGTGCCGCCCCAATGGCGAGCACCGTTCCCAAGACGCCCGCTAGCGGATAGGCCTCGATCATCGTGCGGCAGATTGTGTACCAGGTTTCGAATGATTGTGATTGCAGGTAGCGGCGTTCCTCGTCGAGGATGCGCATGCGCAGCCACAGGTTCTGACGTTCGGCCGCTTTTGACGGATCGTCCAGCACATCTTTGATGTCGGCCAGGAAGGCGTCGATTTGGTCGGACAGATTGGAACCGCGTTCGAGGATGCTGCGATATTTCAGTTCTCGCGTGAACTGATCAAAGTCGGCCGCCATTCGCCGCAGGTCTCGTCGAGCCCACCTCATCAGCCAAAAAAAGACTAACAGATGGAAAATTGCGACCCCGGCAATCACGAATGACGACATGCTCGACATTCGGTTGAGCAAATCCCTCGACATTTCGGACGTGAAATAGGGCATCAAATGATTCCGATTGGCGATTCAAAAAGGAACGCGAGGCATCATCGTGATTCTATTCGCGAAACATCCCAGAAGAAACTGGGGCGATTCGCGAGAACGGGACTCAGAGCCCGGTGACGGTTTCGACAGAATTGTTGGCTATTTCGTAAGATACGTCGATCGGCGTCGGTTCGGCAACGCATCAAATGATTGACAGCTGTTTCCGGGCCACGTTATAAAGCAATTCAACGCAATCATGTTTGCCGATGTATTCTAGTGGCCATGTTGCGGCGGATTTGTTCAATGTGAAAGACTGCGACTCCCCAACCTCTCATTCCTGGAACGAACCACATGTTTGTGATCCCCGGCCAGTACGGTAAAGACACTTGTGATGGATTCAGTCGTCGGGAACTACTTCGCGTCGGTGGCGCATCAATGTTGGGGCTGTCATTGCCCGCCTTGCTGCAAAACGAGAAAGCGCGCGCCGCGGACGACGTCCGATATGGCGGTGTGGGGTTCGGCAAAGCCAAACATGTGATTCTGGTTTATCTGCAAGGCGGTCCGAGTCATCTGGATCTGTGGGATCCGAAGACCGACGTTCCCGATAATGTCAAAAGCGTATTCAAGCCGATCGATACGAAACTGCCCGGCGTTCAATTCACCGAATTGATGCCGAAACTGGCTCAGGAACTCGACAAGACCACGTTGCTGCGGGCCGTCAGCTATACGCCGAACGGATTGTTCAATCACACCGCCGCGATCTATCAAATGATGACGGGGTACACGGCCGATAAGGTCAGTCCTTCCGGTCAGCTCGAACCTCCCAGTCCTAAGGATTTTCCCAACTGGGGCTGCCATGTTATCAAAGCTCGACCGCCAGAAGTACCGATGTTGCCGTATGTCATGATGCCTCGACCGCTGCAGGAGAGCGGCGTGATTGGTAAAGGAGGCAATGCCGGCTTCATGGGACGAGCCTTCGATCCGTACACCCTCTATCCGGTCGGCGACGACATGGATATGACCAAGATGGATCGGATTCGCGTCGACGACCTGCAATTGCGGCCCGAAGTTCCACAAGATCGAATGGCTCGTCGCGCCAGTCTGCGGGAAACGGTCAATGCCAGCATGAACGAACTGGACAAAGCCGTCAGCAAATATGCTCTTGATGAATACTACGGCAAGGCACTGTCGCTCGTGCTGTCGGGACAAGCGCGTGAAGCGTTCAATCTCTCGGCCGAATCGAAGGAGCTTCGCGACAAATATGGCAACAACACGTTTGGGCAAAGCTGCCTTTTGGCCCGTCGCCTGATCGAAGCTGGAACTCGTGTTGTTCAGGTCAACTGGCCGAAAGTGGCCAATTCCGACAATCATTCGTTCGACGTTCATGCCGGGTTGTCGGCGCGCATGAAGAATCAATCGGCTCCGATGCTTGACGCAGGGCTGTCCGCATTGATTGCCGACCTGGACGAACGTGGGATGTTGAAGGATACATTGGTGTTGGCGATCGGTGAATTTGGTCGCAGCCCCAAACGTGGCGTCAGCACTTCTGGAAACGGCAATACCGACGATGGCCGCGATCACTGGCCGTATTGCTATACCGGCTTGATGGCCGGTGCGGGCGTCAAACGAGGTTTTGTGTGGGGCAAGTCGGATCAAACCGCATCCGCTCCGGTGGAAAACCCGGTTCATCCGATCGAATTGCTCGCCACGATCTACCACAGTGTGGGAATGAATCCACGCCGCATGATCTACAACCATTTGAACCAACCGCGCGAGATGGTGAATGCTGATGCGGTGACTGGGATTCTGTCGTAAGACCTGTTTTTGATCGATTTCTCAGCAAAGACGTGACAAAGATACGAATTCGAGGATTGACTGACTTTCTTTCTGGTGGACGACCGATATACTCCCTCTGTCGGCAACGACACCCTGACGCGGGGTGGAGCAGCCCGGTAGCTCGCGAGGCTCATAACCTCGAGGTCGTAGGTTCAAATCCTGCCCCCGCCACTGTTTGTATAACAAAAGCCCTTCAGACTTGTACTGAAGGGCTTTTTGTTTGCCCCCAAGTGCCTTGTTGGAGTGAACTTGCTGGGGAGTGACGCTGACAACGAGCGAACACGATGAGTACCCTCCGGAATCTATTTGCCGAAATTCCCGATTCGTCGCCCCAGGAACTGTTTGCCACGCTGATTGAAAACCCTGACGTTCGGATCGAACGCATCGTGTCGCACGGCCAGGTTTCCGATCCAGACTTCTGGTACGACCAGGACCAGCATGAATGGGTCCTGGTTTTGAAGGGCTCCGCCAAACTTCGATTTGCAGAAGGCGATCAAATCGTCGAACTAGGGCCGGGTGATTTCGTCGAGATCCCTGCCCATCAGAAACACAGGGTCGAATGGACCGCGTCTGATGAGCCAACTGTCTGGCTGGCGGTGTATTACGGGAAGCCGTCCTGAGAGGACATTTCGCGGGTATTGTGGCCCACTTCCTGAGGAGTCAGGGCATGCTGGCGCGGATTTCGGCGGCATTGATCTCGCGAGACGGCAGCGAAAACCCTGGGCGAGTGTAGACTTCGTAGACGCCGTCACAATAGGTTCGATTCCAGCCGATCATCGTCGGCATCGCTGCGGATAAGCGGGAAACACAAGGCACCAGCACGGCGTCTGTCGGATACTCGGTCAGGACGTCGCGCCATCCGCGCTTGGCTCCGTACAGTTTCAAATGTTCCTCTAAGACACCCGGTTCGTAAGCCACTTCATACCGTCCGTCGATGCTGACTTTCGCCTGCGGATGAAGTTTCCACATCGCGTATCCACCCACTTCGAACGGCAACATCAGGTTACCGTGAAATTGAGCTTCATCCAGGTATTGTACGGCTCCGACGGGATAGCAGACTAATCCCGCTTCCGTGGCCGCATTAGTTGCAGGGATCAACAGTTGCCACGGTGCACCGGGAATCACGCGGCAGAGACAAAACAGCGTGACGGCCACACAGACCTGTGTCACCAATCGGCCATATCGCCGAAAAATTTGGTCGATCAATGCACCCGCATTCGTCTGCTGTAAATAGGCCGGGACGTAGCAGGTCCAGACGACGCAATACAGCGACAGGTGGCGAGTATGCCGAGCGGCTGCATAAGCCGTGGCCGCCAACACCAGAATTCCGCTCAAGCGTCGCAGCCCCAGTTGGTGGGCCGCGTATCCGATCGGCAGCAGGGACAACAAATACAGCGCGAAAACCCGCGTATCGTGTTGCCAGAGAGGATTCCATTCGATAATCAATGGCCGGGCCATCGTCAGGCCGTGCATCAGGTAAGGCAGATATTGAACGCCGTAAGGGTTCACGAAAATCAATCCGGCCAAGGCCATTCCGATCGGGACAAAGTGCCAGAACGGCCGACGGCGAATGATTTGTTCGCACGCATGCAGGGCCATTAATCCCGACCCGACAACGAATCCGGCATGCACATTCAACCAGACAACATGCAGTGGCAGCCAAATTGCAATCCACCAGCGCTGTCGTCGTTGATCGATTTCGAGGAAACAGAGCATGATCGCCAGCAGCGCCAGCGTAAAAACTTGCGCGCGAATGGTTGTGAAGCCATACGAACTGAAGAGTGCCATGGCCGGAGCTACCGTCAGAAAGACGGCTGCCCCCGCACCGCGAAACCGGGCACATTGATAGCAAGCCGCAACAGTTCCCAGCACCAAGGCGTATTTGAAAACCATGATCCCACAGGCACCCCAGGTCATGGCAACGGCATAAAAGATCGCTCCCGCGCCCCACTCGTGATGGATAGAGGGGGAGACTGTCGGTGTGTAGGCAAAACGGTCCTCGGTCGGAATCTGGCCCTCGAGCAGTGCCTGGCGGAACAATGACATTTCGTGCCACATGTCTGGATCGCAGAAATTCATCTCGCCGATATGCAGCATTAAAAAGCTGATTGCCGCAATTGTTGCGCTGCGATAGACCCAGCGAGGATCAATCCTCTCGCTCGGGGGAATCGGTTCCGACAACTCTGCTTCTCTGCTTGCAGCCGGGCGCAGTGCGGCGAGTTGGGCGAACTCGTTAGCCGGAAGCGGCGACGGGGCGACCAACTGTTCGGCGGTCAGGCATTGATTGGTCAAGGCGGACGTCATTACGATCTCGAATCTCAAGCACTTAGGTCAATTCAGGAATCGAACGCACGTTCGAGCCGCCCATCGCACCTCGTCTTCCAAACATAGGTCATGGAGGCGATTCGTCAACATGCCGGCCTCAAACGTTAAAATCGGTGCAATCCGTCACTTCTGGGGTGGGAAACGGGCTGATTGCGAAACCCGGCCCAGATCCCGGTCGCGATCGACTGCGGGTCATGGGCAAATTCGTGTTGGTTGCTAGACTATTAGCAGGTCGTCGACGGCCTTAACGTCTTGCGGCGGCGAATGATTCCGGAAAGTATTGGCTCAAGTGATGCATCAATTTCGACAGGCAGTGGCGACGCGTTGTTTCTCTCAACCACTCAGGGAGTCGATCAAGTCGGCTGCCGAGTTAAATGTTGCGGGTATCCAGTTCGATGTCCGCACCGAAGTTCGATCAGGCGAATTGACCGATACGGGACGACGCGACCTGTTGCATCAGATCGGTGAATATGGACTCAAGGTGGCTGGTGCGGTTTTTCCGCTCAATCACCCCTTATACGAAGCCGACAAAATCGACGTCCGTCTGGCGGCCATTCGCGACGCGATGAAATTTGCCTACTCGCTCAAGGCGCCCACTCTTTGTTTTCGCGTGGGCCGCATTCCCGAGGATCCGGCTTCCAAAGAGCGACTGCTGCTGGTCGAAGCGCTCTGTGATCTGGCTCGTTATGCCAATCACATCGGGACCCTGTTAGCGATCACTCCCACCAACGATTCCGCAGAAACGTTGAAAACGTTACTGGACGCAGTGCAAACTGGTCCGATCGGAATCGACTTCGATCCGGCTCATTTCGCCATGACCGGTCGCCCTGTGGTAGAGTCACTGCGAACGCTGCACAATCTGGTGATGCATGTTCAATTGCGGGACGGCATTCACGGCATCGATGGAGGACAGGAAGAACCGGTGGGGCAGGGCAATGTCGATTGGGGCGAAGTCATGGCGCTGCTGGGTGAAATGGACTATCGAGGCTGGTTAACCGCGATTCGCAGTCAAGGAGAAGACCGGACGCACGATCTGTCGCGTGGAGTCAAATTCATCCAGCGACTGCTGTTGGGCGGCTGACACGTTCGTGGAGCGGACGATGACATCGTATACTGGAGGTTCGCCTTTCGCCGTAAAAGTTAGTTGTAGAAATGTTCCGAAGAATACTTTGATCGAACGCCCTTGTTGATGGAACACAGATGGCAAAGCGTTACATCATGACCGTATTGGCGGCCAACAGAACCGGGATTCTGGCGGCGCTGGCCAATGCTTTGGACGAACTGGGCGGGAATATCCGCGATGTCAGTCAGGCGGTGATCCACAAATTCTTCGCCGTGATCATGGCCGCCGACTTTCCCGAGGATCAGGATCCCGAAGTGATCGTCGATCACATTCGAGCGGTCTGCCGGCCATTTGGCGCTGAAGTCACGCTACGCGATCCGTCAGAGGAAATGGGATTTGATGGTGAGACGGAACCGACTCCGAAAGAACGCTATGTGCTGACGCTTTCGGGCCCCGATCGACCTGGCGTCCTGCGATTCCTGGCGCATCGCTTGGCGCTTGATGGAATCGATTTGGTCGATCTGCAGGGTCGTCAGCAAGAAAGTACCCAGACATTTCTGGCTGCGATGGAATTGTCGGTGCCGCCCGGTACCGATGCACTGCACCTGTGTGAAGAACTCAGGCAGGAATTTCAGTCCGACGGGATCACCGTCACCATGCAACACCGCCGAATTATTGCGGCTTTGGCACACCCTGAACCGGTTGGATTCAATACGGCAGTCCCCTAGGCGTGCCGATTCGTCACGATGACGCACTGCACTCCGCCAACCGATCACCATGATCAGATCACGAGGCCGCTCCGATGGTACACAGCACCGGTTTTTTTTCTGCCCTTCAACAGATTCGTCAACTTCCCCTCGATGTCCGGACTGTCACGCTGGGGATCAATATCGCGGACTGTACTGACCGCAGCTTTCACAAGTTGTGTGACGGGATTTATCAGCGCATCGTCGACAAGGCGGGGCGAATGAATGCCGTCTGCAGCGAAGTGGCGTCGATGACCGGTGTGCCGGTATTGCAACGCCGACTGTGCGTGACGCCCATCGATCGTGTCGCCCAGGGATTCAATGCCTCGGACTTCGTGAACATTGCCAAGACGCTCGACGGTGCCGCGGCGAACGTGCATGCAGACCGGATCGGAGGCTTTGCGGCCGATGTTCAGCATGGAATGACGCAAAGCGCCAGACAATTGATTGCCAGCCTGCCCGAGGCGTTGGTTCAAACCGAACGAGTTCGGGCGGCCGTTCACGTCGGGTCGACGGAAAATGGTGTCAACATGGAGGCGGTGTCGCTGGCAGCGGATGCGCTGCTCAAGTCGGCCGTGGCCTCCAGCCACCGCAACGGAGATGCGGCGGCAAAACTGGCAATCCTGGCCAACGATTCGACCGGTCACCCCCATCTGACCGGTGCCTGTCTGGGAGACGGCTGGGGCGATCTGGTCGTGCATGTGGGGGTGGGGGCGACGGCAATCATCCGACACGCGCTCGAAGAGCGATTGCTCGAAAATCCCAATTCCAAGCTGGACGAATTGGCTTCGGTGATTCAAACGGCCGTCTTCCAGGCGACACGAACGGCCGAACTGGTTGGTCGGGAAATTGCCGAAAAACTGGGTGCTGAATTTGGCAGTATCGACGTCACGTTGGCACCTACTCATCGTCCGGGTGACAGCGTCGTCGATCTATTGCCGCTGCTGGGAATCGAACGCGTAGGTGCGCCCGGTACAGCCACGGCTCTGACCTTGATCTTGAGTGCGATTCGCGCCGGTTCGGCCTTTGCATCGTGTTCGGCGGGGGCCTATTCCCGGATTATGTTGTCGGTACTGGAAGACACGTCGCTCGCCGCCGCGACCCAGTCAGGAACATTGACTTTTGACCAACTTTGTATGGCGGCCAACGCCGGAGCGAGCGGGTTGGATCTCATCTGCCTGCCCGGCGATACCGAACTCTCGACACTGGCATCGATTATTGCTGATCAGGTGTCATTTGCTGTGCTGAATCGCCGGCCCGCCGCGGTTCGTTTGATTATCGTCCCCGGCAAACAGGCGGGCGACTTGGTTTCCTACAGTGGCATGAAAGGCAGCGCGGTCATTCTGCCGGTGCGAGGAGCTGGCTTGTCGGAGCGATTCATTCAACGGGGCGGGCGTCTGCCGCCGATTCGCTAACGCCTGCATCCGGACTCGGTCTGATTGCGAACGAAAACGCGGCGACCTAGCATACGGCTTCGCCAACTGCTGACAAAAGGAGTTCGTGCAGGTGCGGTGAAACGGAGCCCCGTGCGGGCCAGGGGCCGACGATGCTTTCTCTATTGATGACACTGATTTTTTACGGAGCCGGCTGCATCGCGGTGGCGGGACGGTGTCCTGATTTGCCCAGTCGATTGCTGGGAATTGGTGCCTTGCCGGCGGCTTGGATTTCGTTGTGCGGGATCGCCGGGTTACTCAATACGCTGCTCGGACTTCCTCCGCTCGTTGTGCTGATTCCCGCGAATCTGTTGGTCGTTGTCGCGGCGAGTAAGAAACGTCCGACACGTCCCTCTTGGCTGCAGATCAAGGGCCTGGCCTTGGCCACATGGCCTTATCTGATTTGTATGCTCTGCGCGAGCATCGTGGCCGTTCAATCGCACCAACTTGAACCCTGGGGTGGCTGGGATTCGTTATTCACTTGGGTATTACGAGCTCGATTTTTCTTTGTCGGTGGGGCCGATTGGAAAAACGCCTTTTCCAATGATCTGGCACTGTTACATCCCGACTACCCTCCGCTATTGGGCTGGGCTCTGCATGCACTGTGGCGCGTCGATGGCCAGATGACATCCGCCACGACGGCAATTCTGTTTTCTCCGTTTTGGCTGGGCTATGTTTTTCTGGTCGCAGGATTTCAGGCCATTTCGACGGAACGTATCCGTCCCACATTTTCTACCGCGGTTGTGTTGGCGATACCGATTGTCTGGAAGCTGGCCGCTATCAAGCTGGCAGACTTCGGGTTGGCCTATTCGATTCTGGGATGCTGCGCCTGGTATACCTACGCGAGTGCGAAGTCGAATCACCGCGCCGCCTGTTTGGCAGGGTTTTTCGGAGCGTGGTCATGTCTGATGAAAAATGAAGGATTGACCTGGTTTGCCGCTTTCGTCCTTGTGATCGTGGGAATGAGGTTGCTGTCCCGGACGGCGTTTTCTCGAACCGGTTGGGCACACATTCTTCGAGGCGCCGCGGTTCCCATCATGGCGATTGGTCTGTTCAAGCTGACCCTGGCTCCTCCCAGCGATTTGGTACAGCCGATGCGCAGTTTCGAAATTGGCGAATTGGTTCAGCCTGGAATCCTGATCAACCCCACTCCATTGGTCGCTCGGTTCGATCAAGTCGAAATGCTGATTTATCATCGATTTATCTGGGGACGGTTGATCCAAATCTTGACCGACTGGCGGGATTGGGCAGGTGCATTGTGGTGGGGCCTGTTGCTGATGGTGTTACGCTTGCGACGACCAGCGACGGCATCTCCGCTGTTGTTGGCGGTGGCCCTGCAGATTGTCGTTTACTACACCGTTTACCTGATTACGCCCTATCATCCGTACTGGCATCTTTCGACCTCGCTTAGTCGAATCCTGGCCCATGTGGTTCCCGCCGGACTTTGCCTGTTGTCTTACGAGACTCCCGTGATTTCCGCCGTGACGTCCAAAAACGCCAAAACGGCTCACCCGGAATCGGCCTGTCTCGTACCGAACCGACCTTGTGCTGCGATCTACTTGATCCTTGCTTCGTTGGGGTGTGTCTGGTCCCTGCAATCTGGACATTGGCAATTGGGCGAACAGCCCGCCTTGCGGCTTGGCGAACTACAAGAAATCGAATTTCCCGGCGGAAAAATGGCGTCGTATGTCTCTTCTGACCTGGGAATCCGCGACTTCTATGCCGCGCAGTTTGAGGCCGTGCCGACGGTGCTGGTCATCGACCGGCGTGAAGAGTTGTTGCTTGCTCGGTTCGCCCAAGAGACCGACCTGCTGCGTTATTGCCAAATCCATCATTGGAAGCTGGAGTTTCACCGGGGCGGGTTCGGCTGGGCGCGCGACCTGGGGGGGAAGGGGCTGCCTCAACCGGTTACCGTTCCCCGCATCCAATAGGTTGCAAGGCCGGCGGCGCGACGGTCGATATCGCCAACATCGCCCCCTTCGCTGCCAGCCTCTGCTGACTGCATCTCACTGTTTTTGGCCGTAAGAATCGGTGGTCCCTTGATCGCCCGATTCGCCGCGAATCTGGCTGAAGGTTCGTTCGCAGTTGCGGATCATGTATTCGAAATCATTGCCGGCCTGCATCCACTGCACGCCGCAGTCGATCAGCAGTTTGGCGAATTTCGGATTGGCCCCCAGTCCCGAACCGATGAACTTGCCTGCCGCTTTGGCTTTGGAGGCGACGGTCTTCATCGCCTGAACGACGTCCGGGTGCGTGGTCTCACCCAGCCGGCCCATCGAGCCGGAAAGATCCTGAGGTCCCAGCACGAGTGAATCGAGTCCTTCCAGTTTGAGCACATTGTCCAGATCGGCGACCAGCTCTTTCGTTTCCACTTGAGCCACGACAAACAAATCGCGATTAGCCTGCTGCAGATAAGCTTGCTGTTCCAGCCGTCCGTATTGCATCGGACGACGTGGACCGAATCCACGAGTTCCCAACGGTGGATACCGACAGGCAGATACAAAGTCGGCCACTTCTTTCGCGGAATAGGCACGGGGAAGAATGATGCCTTCCGCACCCGAATCTAACACACGTTTGATCCAGCCCACATCATTGGTCGGGATCCTGACGATCGAAGCACAACCACCCGCTCGTGCGGCGATCAGGTGGCCCAGCATCTTTTCCACCGTGATCGGATTGTGTTCGAGATCGATCCACACAAAGTCGACGCTGGGAGCGAGCGCTTCCGTGACGGCGGGGTCTGTCAGCGTGATGCCGGCGCCCAGGACGACTTTTCCTGCTCGCAGCTTGTCTCGCATTCGTTGCATGTGTGTACTGATCATCGATCGTTTCCGTGAGTGAGAATGGACTGTCTAGCAGGGTCATTCGAGATCATCAGGCAGCGCCCAACGCCTTGTTGTATGCGGGGAGAACTTCCCGGACAAACAATTCCAGGCTGTCTGTCCAGGCCAATCGATCGTCCCAGTCATGGGCTGTCAGGATCAGCGTGCCGAACGCACCGATCCGCTCGCGCAGCTGTAATAACTGACGGACGACTTCAGCCGGGTCGCCAATCAGTGCCACGTCGTTGAGGAAATAGTCGAGTGAACATTCGGCATCGGACTGCTGTTCGTCCCGTTTCCACATCGCGACACCGTTCGGCGCCGTGGCTCGAGTCAAATCGAGAATGTACTGCAGGCATTTCCCCAGCGAATTGGTTCGGGCCGTCTGCTGGGCATCGCTGGTCGATTCGGCCACGAAGATGTTGCGCGAAAGTGCCCAATCGTTCGAAGTGGCTGTTCGACCGGACTTCGCCGCGGCGTCCACATAAGTTCGCCATTGTTCCTTTAGCACACCGTGATGAAGCATGTGATGGCTGATGAATCGAAAGCCTCGTTCGGCCGCCTTGATCAGACCGGGGGAGCTTCTGCTGATGCTGGGAACATAAATGGGCGGGTAAGGAAGCTGAAACGGTTTGTGGAGATGTCCCACTCCAAATTCCGGATGCAGATGATCCTTCATCTGTGCATTCCAGAAACGCCCCTTTAAATCAATCGGCACGTTTCCTTCCCACAGTTTCAGGATCATGTCGATCGATTCGGTAACACGTGCACTCATGTCACTGGGCTGCGTACCGAAAATTTCCATGTCCGTCGGAATGGCACCTGGACCAAAGCAGACATTCAACCGGCCATGCGACAGATGGTCTAGAAACGCCAGCCGGCCGGCGACGTTAACTGGGTGGTGGTATTGCAAACAGACCGGCGCGGGCCCCACTCGCATCCGCTTCGTCAGTCCCAGCACTTTGGCCAGGAAGATTTCGGGCATCACAATATTTTCGACGCTGGAGGTGTGGTGTTCGCCCACCCAGAAATCGTCGAAGCCCAGTTGCTCGCAGAGTACTGCCAGTTCCAGATCCTCATCGATGCATTGGACCAGGGATTTGTTCGGATCGTGAATCGGCATCACGAACATCCCCAGTCGTAGCGGTTGTGGTGAGCTCAAGCCTGTCGTCCTTTCCGATGAACCAGATTTCTCGATTGTCAGATCTCGTCGAGATGCCAAAATGGCGTTAGTCGCTTCCCAAACTAGTCACATCCACCTTCAGCTTCTGACCGTAATCTTGCAATGCTTGCAAAGTGGCCGCGTCGATCGGGATGCCGTCCTGTTGGCGTTGTCGCAGGGTCCGGAATTCCAATTCGCCCGGTACGAGGACCTCTGAAACCCCCGGCATGGGCGAAGACGATTTCATGTAGGCCACCGTTTCGTTCATGAGACGACGGAACACGGCGAGCGGACAGAACGCTGACGGATCAATCACAATGAAACAGGTGCCGTTACCGGTCACCTGAGTGTCTTGTGAACCAATTCCCGCCAGAGCACTGCCGAGGATTTCTACCAGCAATCCCAAGGCGAATCCCTTGTGGCCAGCACTGCCCCCTAGAGGAAGAATGCCGCCTTGAGGAGGTCCGTAAAAGGCCTTGGGGTCATTCGTTGGGTGACCGGTGCTATCGAGAATCCAGCCGTCGGGAACCGGCAGGCCTTCGTTGCGATAGAACCGAATCTTGCCTTCCGGAGCTACCGACGTGGAAAAATCGGAGACCACTGGATCGCCGCTGGTCGGCGCTGCATAGGCGATCGGATTCGTAGCCAGACGGGGCTCGCGTCCGCCCCAGGGCAGCACAAAATGTCCGTAGACCGGTGAATTGCAGGTTGCCAGCGCCAGCATGCCTTCATCGGCCGCCTGCTGCACCCACGCTCCCAATCGTCCGAGGTGGTTACAACGTCGCGTGATGACGCAAGCGGTTCGTTGTTCCTTGGCGATCATGACGGCAGCTTGCATGGCCCGTTCGGCACCCACTGCACCGAAGCCGTGGCCGCAATCGACGATGGCGGTACTCGGCCCCGTGCGTTCCACCGAAATCACCGCGTCGGCCACAATCGTTCCGGCCGCCAACAAACCAAGATATTCTGGAATGCGAATCACACCGTGCGAGTCGAGTCCCATCAAGCTGCTGGTCACTAGAGATTTGATCGTGGCCGTGGCGTCGCTGCGACGAGCTCCTGCGGCGACGAACAAATTGACGCCCAGATCGGATACGGCTTGCGGCGAAAAGAGTCGACTACTCATATTTCTGAAGACCTTGTCTCGTCAGCGGCCGCATAAGAACCGCCGTGCGACGTCATTTTGCGTGGATCGATCCATCATCCCTCGGGCACTGCCACAAACGACCTAGTTCCCTGTGGACATCTCCTCGTTTTTTCCGCAAGAAAACGCTGAAAGACAGTCCCGTTTAGCGAATGGCGATCGGATTGCCGGGCGATCCTGTGGCCCCTTTCAGACGAAGCGGGCTGAATACGAAACAAAACTCGTACGCGCCCGAGGTGGCGATTTCTTCGAGATCCAGATTTTCGAGGTGATACACGCCGTTCTTGGTTAAGTCCCATTGGTGAACGGGGAAGGCCATCTCTTTATTTTCATGCGGGACAACTTCGATAGCCCAGTTGTCGGCACCGATCAGCGCCACTTTGCGGTCTGTCAAAAACTTCGCGGCGGCCAATCCCAATCCCGGTTCACCTGCCCCGTAGGTTTCATTGTCCTTCATCCACAACTTGCCATGGCCGGTCCGCAGCAGAACCACATCGCCTTCCTCGATCTGCAGCTTGGATTTGTCCAGGCAGGCTTGCAGTTCATCCGGTGTGATCACATACCCGTTCGGCAACCGATCGTTTCCGCGCAGACTGCAGACATCGAGCAGAATTGCCCGCGTGAAAAAGACGCCGACATTTTCCACGCCCAGTTTCTTCAAGCCATAAGGGTCGCCGAAATCGGCAAGCTTGTTGCCGTTGTAGAACAGATCTTCACCATTCAGGCGAATTCCAACATGTCCCAAGCCGTCAAACTGGGTTCCCACCTGGCCGATTTCACCACTAACCAATTCGTCGTTGGAAACGATCTGATTCACGCCAGTCGGTCGCCCCGTGGGCAAGCCGGGGATCGTCAAACTGAAATGACGTTTTCCGGGAACAGGCATGCCTTGTTCATACAGGCGGCCGAGCTGAAATGTTTGACCCTGCTTGATGAGTTGGGCCGCTTTGACTGTGCGTGCCGGTGTCATTCGATTCGCGGCACCACGTTGATCGTCGGCGCCGAATTCTGATGGCCAAAACCGTTCACCAATCGGACTGAGCAATCTCGGCTTCGATTCACCGCTGACCCACGTCGAAAATCCGACAATCACAGCCCCCAGAGCCGCGCCAGCGAGCAGCTGTCGCCAGCCTGCGGGACGGTACCAATGCTTCATGATGCCTGCTCTCCAGAATGGGACGAGGAAGGGGAAAGACTGTCTGCGATTTGTGAGGGGGCTTTCAGCCGCAGAAACATGGCCACAAGAATTGAGATGACAAGTAACCCGAACAACCCGCCGACGGCGATGTTGCGGTTCTCATTGTCCCAGAAGCCCTTGATCCCCAGTCCGAGAAAGAGCACCCCCGAGAGGATGTTCAATCCGGTCAAATAGATCGGTGGGCGCAAGGCGGCTGGCAACCAGCGAACGTCCATCCAGACCGTTAACAGGCAAATCAACCCGCAGGACAGCACTCCGGTAAACAGGTTGACGGGTGTCATGACCGACAACAAAAGTCGTGGCTTCTGCACCATGGCCGCTTCGCCTTGAACGGACGATTCCGACGGCGGCAATTCATGACGATCGACGTCCCCAGCGAGCGCCTTGGAATCGGTCGGGTAGGGAATGGCGAGTGTCGATTGTCGAATGAACAGCCAGCCCAGGATGAGGAATGCCACCGTTGCGCACCAGCAAATAATTCCCTGCCGCAGGCGACGAGCCTGATCCGTCGTCCAATTTGGGGAAAATGACCGCAGGATCTCGTCACCGACGCTACAAGCGATTTCGACCGTCCCGTAAAGGGTCCCCAACATGGTGAGGAAGGCTCCGATGACATACAGCGGCAGGAGCAACGGATGAATCTGCGTCACGAACCTCGCTTGCAGATTGAGCAGGTTTTCTTCGTCCGGGACGACATGTTCCGGTCCGAGGAACATCGCTCCCGAAGCGACGAAGACTGCACTGAAGACGACGACCAGTAAAAAGCTGATGGCACAATCCACCAGCGGAGCGTTAATCCAGCGTCGCACCACGTGGTGGGGATTGGCGGCGATTTCGTCGAGCAACTCGGGGCTGGCACGGTGCGGTAAGACACCCCAACTCTTTTCCCGTAGCCAGGAAGTGTAGCTGAGATAATCGAATCCCGCGCCGCCGATCACGCCGATGTAGCGCGTCGTTTCGACCCAGACCGAATGCTTGGCGATTTCTGGATACCGTTCGGGCAACCAGTCGGGATAAGACATCGGATGGGGTAATAGCCCCAGTAGCAATTGTATCCAGTCGGGATTGTAGAGCACCAAAGTCAGGCCGGCACAAAAGACCATCGCCAGGACGACGAACGTCTGTGTCTTTTCGAGGACCTCGTAACCTCCCGTCGCCGACAGAATCAACACCGCAAGCAGAATGCTGGCACCCCAGACGTAATCCATACCCCCGTGAAATAAGTCTTTGGTGCCGGTCAGCCAAGTGGTGAGGTTTCCAAGTACGCCCGAATGAAAACTGATCCAGATTGGCATGGCGATGATCGAAATCAACAGCAGCATCACCGGCATCCACCCGCGAGGTCCGGGTAGCTCGAGCATTCGTTCGTAGGGGTGCACTCCGGTCAAGACCATATGCCGACTGGTCGAGATCACCAGCGACCACTTCAGCAGTGACGTCAGCGCAAACACAAACAGGATATGAAAGCCAAACAGCGCTCCACCACGAGTGGAAAAGATCAATTCCCCCGTACCGATGGTCAAAGAGGCCATGATGGCACCGGGGCCGAAGACACGAATCCAGTCGAGCAGGGTGCGCGGAAGCGGTGGCGCGTCAGCCATTCGCGAGACTCCTTGAGAGCCCGGAATCGGGAGTGGAATTGGGAAAATCGAAACTACTGAGAAGACGGAAACGCCGTCGAAGAACTTCGAACGCATGATGCTACTCTGATCCGTTCCGAAATGCGATTCGACGGAGGATCAGATTTTTTTGTGAAGCGGGGCGTGGCCGAGGGCTGGTTCTGGCCGTCAGAATCGCTCTGAGGTCGAAGGCCTTCGTATTCGAGCGCGCAGAGTCAAATCGAAGGCTAACACCTGTTGGTCAGGCGCGGTGTTGCACCTTGATAAAGAACGTGACGCGCTCACCGGCGCTCCGTGAGGGGGCTCGACGGATCGTCCTCGTCCGTCTCAATCTCGCTTCGATTCGATCAAGCCTGGCAGGGTTCCATAGTCTCGCGTGACGTTAGGATCACCGCTGGGCTGGGTCGCCACTTCATTCAGATAGGCAATCAGGTCGGCCATTGCTTGCAGGGGAATCTCCTTTTCGAGTCCTTCTGGCATCAGGGATTTATTGCTGCTGACGAATTCGTCGATGTCACCACGCAGGATAGTGACCAACTCATCCCGCTCTTTTTTCAGCGTGATGCTGGTCGAGGTTTGTGCTGTCAACAGGCCGGTGTAAGTGCGTCCGCTTTTGTCCACCACGACGTATTGCAGATAGTTGGGCAGCACATACTGATTCGGGTCGAGAATGTGGGTCAGCAGGGCGGCCGGTTCACGCGAGGCAGACGATGCCAAATTGGGGCCGATCGAATAGCCTTTGCCACGCAGGTGGTGGCAGGCCACACAGCTTTTTTCAAAGATCAGTTTGCCGTCAGCCGAATTTCCGGTCAGCTGCAGTGCGGGTTGGTAATCGTCGACTACCGCTTTTCGTGCACGTGGGCCGACGGTTCCGAAGAGTTTCACTGCGAGTTGGCGAATTGTGTCGTTCTTATGCTTGATCAGCAGTTCGCGGCGCGTCGGATCGACTTCGGCCGCCGAGGTCTCCTCGCGCGTGGCCGCCTCCAAAAATGCGATGGTGCCTTCTTCCCGTGAGAGCAGCGCACCCAGCGCCGTGCGGCGACTTTCGGGGGCGAATGTTTTCCAGCGATCAATCAGGATCTTTCCCACGCTGGGATCGGTGTCATCAGTGAGGGCGCGAATTGCTGCCAATTGAACGGGTTCGGGCTGATCGATATTCAAGAGCTCGCTCAGCAACTGCCGATGCGCAGTCGAGGGAGAATAGCTGAGCTGCGAAACGGCAACGACCCGTTGATCGGCAGGGGCCTCGGGATTACCGGCAGTCGTTTCGGCTCGCAACTGGGATTGGCGAAGTAATTGATTGCCAGGCGTATTTTGTTCGCCCGGAACCATGCGTCCACCCGCTCGTTTGAGACCACTGCCCAGTTCGAACAACAGTCGGTCGCACACTTCAGGAGTCTGACTGGCCGGGCTGACGGAAATCGCCTCCAGTGTCGCGGCAACTTCGGCTTGTTGATTGCGAACACCGACAATCTGGGCCAGCGGACCCAGGATCGCCGCGACACCTGGATTGCCCTCCTGCGGAAGCTTGATCAATTCGAGGAACAATTGATCTGCCGTTCGCGAGACCGAACTCAACACGGCGGTGCGAATCCACTGGTCTTCCCCGTCGCGCCGAGCAATGCGTGACAACGCGGCGACCGCCAGCGGATCGTCGGTTTCACCCAGCGAAAAGGCGGTCTGAAAACGGATTCTCGCCGTTTCGTCATCTGCCAGGGCGGCGACTTTTGCGATCAGTGCGGGCGCGGTTTTAAACCGTGATTCCGCCAATCGGATCGCGTTTTCCTTCACACCGGGGTGTGGGTCGTCCAACAGCGACTGGATGCTGGCCACATCCAGCGACTGCAATCCTTCCAACGACCAAGCGGCCAATAATCGCGTTTGCGGCCGTTGGCTTTCGCGGATCACCCGCCGCAGTGCCGGAACCGCTGCCTGATCCTGACGTTCGTGCAGTAACCGAAGAGCCGTTTCGCGCCACCAGACATGCGGGCTTTCCAGGTGGGCAATCAGTTCGTCGGTGGTCGACGTACTCAGATGTGGTGGCTTTGGGAATTGATAGCCCGGCGGAGCAATCCGGTAGATCCGTCCGTTGTCGCGTCCGCTCTTCAGATCGAGGTGCTTGACGACATCCAGCGGAATATGAATCGATTCGAGTACTTCACGACTCATGTCGCAGCAGTACAACGTTCCATCTGGCGCATTCACCATGTTGACCGGACGGAACCAGATATCGGGCGAACGAATGAAATCGGTCAGTTGGTCGATCCGAACTGCCTTGAACGGAACCCCATTGGGAACGAGGGTGCGGCGATGAATCAGGTTGTTCTGGCCGTCGCCGACGAAAGCCTGCCCGTAGTACTCGGGAGGATAGGCCCCGCCGCGGTAGATCGTTGTGCCGGCTGACGCGTCGATGACGTGATGGCTGGCGCCCGCGGAGGTCGCGCTGCGCCGGTTGTTGGCAATTCGGCGACTCGATCGAATCTGCCGCCAACGCTCGATCGGACTGATGCGATAGATCGGCACCGGCCATTCCGCAATTGTTTGTGTGCCCTGCGGCGCAGGCAGGAACGGATTCCGGGCCAGGTAATGATCAGGCAGGACAATCTGAATAAAGGGTGACGATTCGCTGCAGACGAACCGGTTGCTCCAGTCGTCGAACGAGTTACCGAACTGGACGGTGCCTGTAATCGTTTCGAACTTCTCCGTCACCGGATCAAAGCGGAAATCGCGACCATTAATCGAAACCGGGGTCGCGTCGGTCTTTTCTCCCGGTCGAATCGAGCCGCCGTTGCCTGCGGTCGAGCCATAGATCCAATGGTCCATACCGAGCTGCAGATTGTTGACCATTGCCTGTTGATTACCGGTGCCGAAGCCGGTGAAGACCTTGCGTTTCACATCCGCTTTGTGATCGCCATCGGTGTCTTTGAAGTACCAGATATCCGGGCAGGACGCGACAAAGATGCCCCCTTTCCAAGGGACGACTCCCGCCGCCCACAGCAACTTGTCAGCGAAGACATGGGCCTCGTCATAAACACCGTCGCCGTTGGTGTCACGCAACATTCGCACGCTACCGATTGGTTCCAGGCCGTCGACCGGCTTATACGGATAGTCTCGCATTTCGCAGACATACAGATTCGCATCTTCGTCGAACGCTGCCGCGATCGGGCTGTAGACGTGCGGTTCAGCGGCGACCAGTTCCATATGAAACCCGTTAACTCCTTCGAAGGCCTTGACCGCTTCGGCCGGAGATTTCGGGGGAATCGGCTTCAAGAACTCACGTAGTTCTTCATCGGTGGCGTCGGCCCGCGCGACATCGCTGGCCAGCGAGGGGGCGTCAGCTCGTTCCATTTCCAATGCCATTTTCAGTGGATCGTCGTCTGTTTTCAGACCATGTTGCGAGCGAATCGCTAGCAGTAGATCCCGGGCTCGTTGAAAGTAGTCCAGAACCTTGGATTTCTGCGCAAACGTGCGGACTTTGTGCTTTTCGAGTTGTCCGTCGATTTTCAAAATCCACCGATCAAGCGATTGCTGCTGATATGGCTTGCGACCGTTCAAATAAACAAACACGGGATTCGTGTGCGATTCGGCGTCGGGCTGGCCTCCGGCCGTTGTCGACCAGGCCCGGGCCGCGACCCAGCTGGATTCCGGCAATTCGAGCTTCTGCTCGACGGTCATCCACGCCCCCTGCTGAAGGGCAGGGGGAATATCGACGGTCTTCTGCACCGTGCCATTGACGATGAGATCGATCTTCTTCACCGGCGTGACTTCACAGCGGACGCGAATGCGAGTCGCGACCGTTAACGATTTATTGTCCGGGCGAGAAATGATTTCGCCCGGGCGTTTGCCATCGACTTCCAGCAGCAGCAACGGCCCCGTGGTGACGAAGCTTTGCCCCGCGGCGGCCGCATCGAGCCACTCGGGGAACGTCGGCTGTTTCGCTGTTGCGGCGTCTTCTATGGATGTTCGGCCCGACCAGACATAGGTCCGGCAATCGCCGAGAAAACGGCAGGCAGGGAAATCACTGGCCCCGACGCAGGGAAATCGGTATCCGGTATTGAGCATCTGGTACCAGTCTTCCAACCCAATTCCGCGATAGATGCCGAATTGCAGCAGTTCGACACCACTTACCGACGCCAAAGCAGCGTCGGCATAGATTTCCAGTCCATAGCCGCCGTGCGCATGAAACGAGTAGCCGCCCTGTGATCGCGTTTCGTTGCCGACTAGTCCATACACCGGCCAGTCGTCGGCGTTCAGGCTTTGCCCTTCCAAGACCAACCGGTCGCGAAGGAAGAGATTCAGATGGCCATATTGGGCGCTGCGGTACTCTTGCCCCGAAAGGATATTCACGACGCCGCGCGATTTGATCGAGCTGGCTCCCAATCCTCGGAACTGGGGATAGTCGAGCTTCTCCATGATTCCCGTATACGGACCAGCCGGCTCGTTGTAGCCTAGCGGCGTGCCGAACGCGATGTCTTCGGCCTCCAGCAGGTCAAAGATTATCTCGTCATCACGATCGGTGACGCGCGGCAGATGCAGATGCGGATCACCGCCGAAATAGCCGCTATTTGACATTGCGGCCGTCCGCTTGACCATGATTTCCAGCTGACTGGCCTGGCCCGCTTTGACCGTTGTTTTGACGGACTGCGGAAGAAATTCGAACCCCTTCGAAACTTCGACCCGCACGTCACCTGCCGGCACGGCGACGGTCACGTCGCCCGTACTGTAAAAGAACCGTCCCAGATAACGATACGGCGCTTTATCTCGGCGATTTCCTTTCGCCTGCTCTTTCGGCCATTCTCCGGTCAGCGAATAAGGCGTCAGCGGATTCTCAGCCGGTTGATAGAAGTCGCCGTCGGAGCCGACGACGTTGATCCGGCAAGTGGTCGGTTTTCCAGTCACGTCGTCACGGACGATGAGGTGCAGCTGACCCGTCTGGGGACCTTCTGCCGTTTTCGATTGGCCTTCCCGTTTCGAACCGGGTGACGTGAAAAAGAAGGATTCTCCTTCAGGAACCGACGGATCGGCGGCGGCGACTGATGTCGTCAAACAGAGAAGCCAGCCGACACAGAGCAACAAACAGGCGGACAATACGGTGGAAATGTCGAGCTTTGCGACTGGCCGAACCATTCTGGTTACCTCATGCTATATCAAGGTGCGTTCGCTGGCGAAGCAGCAGTCTAAACCGCGCGCGACGACCCAGCAAGCAGGCCCTCGTTCACCTCTCTTCCTTGTTTGTCTGACTGCCTGCGTCGTTCGCAGGGCCAGTGAATTGAACACCAGTCACGCGAACGCTTGCTTTGTGGGCGTCACGTTGGAGAATGCTGGGCTCGTAAATCAATCTGTATCTGACGAAAGTCGCCGCTATGAACGAAGACGCGGAGTACGATCCGTACGCGCTGCCGCCGGAAGAGATCCAAGACCCGCCGCAGTCATTGGCGACGGCTCTGCGGAAGATTGGTCCCGGAATCATTCTGGCGGGTACCATCGTCGGCTCGGGCGAACTACTGCTGACGACTTCCCTGGGGGCCAAACATGGTTTCGTCTTCCTGTGGCTGATCCTGTTCAGTTGTGTGATCAAAGTCTTCGTGCAGACGGAACTGGGACGCTACGCGATTTCGTCCGGCAAACCGACACTCGGGGCTCTGAACGAATTGGGCGGTCCGCGCTGGGGGGCTCAATGGATCGTCTGGTGGTGGTTCGTGATGATGTGTACGACCATCTTTCAGTTAGGAGCGATGACCGGTACCGTGGGCCAGTCATTAAACCTGGCGTTTCCTTCCGTCAGTCTGGCGATTGCAGATCACTTGCCGCAGGTCATCATCAGCAACGTCTTTCCGTCGTTGGCCGAAACAATTCGCGAACGTCCTGAGTACCCTTGGGCGGTGTTCACCTGTGTGGTGGCCATGCTGCTCTTATGGAGTGGCGGGTATCGACGGATCGAATCCGTTACGACGTTCCTGGTAGTCGGTCTGACGTTGATCACGGTGACGGCAAGCCTGGCCTTGCCGGCCACCAATTTTCCGATTCCTTGGGGGGAGGTGCTGGGTGGGCTGACCTTTGGAACACCGGCCGAAGGAATCGTGGTGGCCTTTGGTGTGTTCGGAATTACCGGTGTCGGCGCTGCGGAACTGTTCTACTATCCCTACTGGTGCTTGGAAAAAGGGTACGCGCGTTATGCGGGGCGGTGTAACGACAGCCCGGAATGGGTCAGTCGAGCCCGCGGCTGGATTCGCGTGATGTATCTTGATGCCTGGGTCAGCATGGTGGTCTTCACGATTTCGACGGTGGCCTTTTACTTCATGGGTGCCACGGTGCTGCATCCGCAAGGTTTGCATCCGCAGGGTCGAGATATGATCCTGACCTTGTCACGGATGTTCGTCGATTCGTTTGGTACCTGGACGCAAGTGGCCTTTCTGGTCGGCGCAGGAGCGGTCCTGTTTAAGACGTTGTACCTGTCGTCGGCTGCGAACGCGCGACTGGTTGCGGACTTGTTAAGTCTATCGGGACTGTTTCAGTATCGCGCGCCGACGCAACGGGCGCGAGTAATCCATTGGATTTCGCTGCTGATCCCGGTGATCGCCCTGTGCTTGTTCTTGACGTTCAAGGAACCACGTTGGATGGTCGTCGTCGGAGGCTTTGGTCAGGCGTTGACGTTGCCGATTATCACCGCCGCGACGATCTATTTTCGCTATCGGAAACTCGATCGCCGCATCACGCCAGCCTTGTTTGTCGACATTATGTTGTGGATTGCTTTCGTTTCGATCTCGCTCGTCGCGATTTATGCTTTGCAGGACCAGATCATGAAATTTGCGATGTCATCGCCCAGCAAATAACGACTGGACTCTGAGTCGTGTACCGTGAGGTTGGGGGAGTTCTCGACGAGGAGGAGGAACGATGTTTCGTGTCGGCGCGATCAACGAGACAGAAGTACCGGCGACGATCTCCTGACCTGAGCGACTAGGAATTGCCGTTTTTGCGTCAGGATCGATTACTTACCCAAAAACTCGTCGGTTGACGGCCACCAGCGCTGAGTTGTCATTCGGACTTGGTCGGCGTCTTTTGCCGAATTGCGGCGGGGCAGCCCATCCACTTCGCCATCGCAAACTGGATGGGGGGCTTGCCCCCAAGTTTGTTTCACCGCTGGACGATGTTTTCAAATAGCGCATTGAAATGTCATCACTGAAGGCCACGATGTCGCAAGGAAATCGGTCAAACGACTCTTTGGACGTCAAAACTGACAACTCTTCAGACCGCTGAATCTGCCGCCATCGTCTTTCGGTCTCGAGCCGGGTGAAGGTGATGGCCTGCGAAGGCGGTGTTGGGGTGGACGATGAAACATGCAATCTCCAGCGCAGTGGGCACCAACCTACCGCAGATGATGACCGGGGTACGGGCTCAGACGTCTCACGGTTCGAAAGCGACGAAGCCGTTTCAGACGCTCGACAGCAATACGGCGAACACGATTTCCCAGCCACAATTGCCGCAAGCGGCCCCGTCGTTGAATTCGTCTGACAGCTATCAGTCCCTGGGAGCAAATAGTCTCTTCAGACAACCCGATTCTCAGAGTTCGAATACATCGACTCCCTCGATCGCGCAAAATATGACACGCCTGAGGAATTCGCTAAATCAGGGTGGCTTTTTCAGGGGCGAAGAAGCGGTCTCATCTTTGAGGCCGACGCAGACGGCTTCGCCATTGCCTGAATCGCAAGCTCTGACGACGAGTGGGCCGGGCAGCGTTATTAACGTCTTGGGCTAACGGTCCCACGGGTGGTGGTCCGCAGAACGCAAAAAATGCGTCAGCGGCAGATGCTTGAGTGTGGTCCGCTCGCGAGGGAGGATGACGATTCCTCTAAGAGCGGTCGCATCAGCGACTACCGAGCCTTTTCCGAGGTGATGTCAGGTTGGTTTGTGACCGGAAGAAACTTCTTGAGCGCTGCCTTCTCAGCCGAATAGCGAACCTCACCGGCGAGATTGGTCCATTCATAAGGGTCGGACTGCTCGTCGTACAACTCTTCCTCGCCATTTGCGTAGTGGATGTATCGCCAGTCAGCTGAGCGAACGGAATGGTTGCCGAACCGATACGTCGTTAACGCCGGAGAATCCCAAGCGGACTGCGGATCTGCCAGCAGCGATCGAATGCTGCGTCCTTCGACATGCTTGGGCGTGGCGATCCCGCAAAGGTCGGTCAGTGTCGGATAGATGCTCATGAAATCCACGGTCCGATCACAGACGGTGTTGGCTTGAGAGATACCGGGAGCGACCCAGATCAATGGAGCTCGCGTCGCTTCTTCCCACAGGGCAAACTTGCGCCAGTGCTGCTTTTCTCCCAGGTGCCAGCCGTGATCGCCCCAGAAGACAATGATGGTGTTGTCGCGATCGGCGGACAGATCGTAGGCATTGATCAGACGGCCCAGCATGACATCGCAGTACGAAATGGCGGCCAGATAACCCTGGACCGCCTCCTTCCAGCGTCCTGATTCGAGAATCGCACGATGATCTCCGTCGGGGTCGGCCATCTGGATTCCCGCGGCCGGAATGTCGCCCAAATCGTTGTTGCGGGTGGGAGGAAGTTGAATCTCTGAGAGCGGGTGCATGTCGTAATATTTGCGGGGAACATTCCATGGCATATGGGGCTTATGCAGGCCAATCGCCAGAAAAAAAGGCTGCTTGTGTGCTTTCGCCAATTCGTCGATCCCATACTGCACGATTTTCCACTCTCGCAGATCTTCGTCACGGCAGTCGAGCGGAGCGAATTTGATTCCGCCAACACCCGTATCTCCGGTCGGTTTCGGATCGGTACCCTCGTCCGCAAGATAGTCATCCCACTCGCTGCGTCTGGGAAAACTCCCGTGGTAAATCTTGCCCGCGCCTTTCACCGTGTAACCAACGTTGCGAAAGGCGGTCGTCAAAGGAAGGTCTTGAGGAATGACGCGTCGCCAGTCGTCATCATTTTCGTAGACGCCCGACGTCGACGGACGCAGCCCCGACATCAGGGCGGCTCGTGAGGGATTGCAGACGGGGGCGGCACAATAGCTGTGGGTGAATCGCACACCGCGCGCGGCCAGCTTGTCGATATTCGGTGTGATCGTCTGCGGGTTGCGTCCCAGATAGCCAACCCAGTGATTCAGATCGTCGACTGCGATGAACAATACGTTTGGTCGCCTGGTCTCAGCCGCCGTCAGAGGCACGATTGAACCGATCAGCATGATGCCGGAAATGACCGTCGCGACAGCGAACCTTTTAGACAACAGAGCGATCATCGACCAATCCTTGCAAGAACAACTCTCAAGCTGGAAGCCCTGAGTCACTTTCCTTTCACGGCCCATTGCTTCATCCACTGGATGTTTTGCCGCAGAATCGCTGTCTCAGAGTCTCGCTGGTTGTTCAAGTAAACGGCCATATCACTGTCATACATCGCTGCTGCTTCCGGCAGACGGCCGTGGACATCCGTCTGTTCGGCCCAGCGATTCAGCCGTTCGCGAAGTGTCTTGAGCGTTGATTGATAACGTGAATCCGCGGCCAGATTATGGATCTCAAACGGGTCTGTGTTAAGGTCGTAGAGCTCTTCCTCCGGGCGAGTTTGGGCGAAGAGCAGTTGTTCCTGCAGCGGATCGAGTCGTCCTTGCTCATGCAGTTCGCGAAGACGGATCACAATTGGCTTGGCATCTTTGTAGCGGTTTGGCTGCAGATGCGGACGGTGCGGTAGGCCGTTACGGATATATTTAAATTTGGCGGTTCTGACGCACCGAATTTGATCGACCGTTTCGTCACAACGATCACGGGCCGAAAAAACGGCGTCTCGTGTCGGGCCGTTGGACGCAAACAAATTACACCCCTGCATTGTTTTCGGAATCTCGATGCCAGCGAGTGCCAGGGAGGTCGCAGCCAGATCAATATGTTGCACCAGGTCTTGGCGAACTTGTTCCTGGCCGATTCCCGGGCCGCAAATGACCAACGGGACATGAATTCCTTCGTCATAAAGAAATTGTTTGCCTCGCGCATGGCTGATCCCGTGGTCGGTCGTGAATACGACGACGGTCTGATCCAGCAGGCCTTCTTGCTCCAGTCGAGCGATGACCGCGCCCACTTGTTGATCGGTATAACGCACCGCATCCAGGTAATGCGCCCAGTCGTCAAGAATCAGGGGGTCGCGGGGATAATAAGGAGGCAAATTGACCGACTCGGGCGAGGTCGGCGATCCGAGAGCTTTACGAACCGTTTCCGCCCATCCTTTGCCTTCCCGATATTTTCCTCCGTGCAGTTGCACTTGCATGAAGAACGGTTGGTCGGGCTTCCGTCCCGCCCAGTCGTTGCCATCATAGATCGATCGATCCCATTCAAAATTATAATCCGTCTTGGCCAGTTCCTTCCCTTTGATCAGCGGACCGCCAATCGCGGTGTAATATCCGGCTCGCTGAAATAGCACTGGCAGGGGTTCTACTCCGGCGGGAAGGCGAATTTTTTCGACCCCGCGTCCGCTACGATGGTTCTGAGCACCGATTGACGTCTGATACATCCCGGTGATGAGTGCCGATCGGCTGGGTGAACAGACCGGAGCCGTGACAAATGCTCGGCGAAACAGCGTCCCACGCTGTGCCAGTCGGTCGACGTGCGGGGTCTGAATGAGCGTCTCGCCATAGCACGAGAAGTGGGCGGACATGTCGTCCACGACGATCCAGACAATATTCGGCCTGGGTGACGCGGCCTGCGATGGCGAAGTCCTAAGCAACTGACACAGGCAGACGATGACGAGGGCGAGCCATCGAATGCAGATCGGCAGGAATCGTTTGGGCACCAACGACATCAGCTTCCATTTCATTGAAAGGGGCGCACGAATCGACTTCGTCGTGGATCGTCGACAGTCCGCCAAACGAACCGATTGTGCCCAAACAATCGTCTCGATCGGCAGTGAAATCGTGTGTCCAGGTCTGCAGATGATTCTCCGAATCATCACGATTTCTCGTAACGCGTCGGCTGGCTGAATCTTGACGACGCGATGGTACCAACGGCAATGACGACGTCGCAACCGAGGCAAAAACCTATTTGAGGTTCTATGGTCAGGCGAACCGTCCGTGTTGTCCGTTTGCTCGGTTGAGGTTTTCAACAGTAGAGTGATCTGAATGGCCGGAAGGAGGCACTGCCGTCGGACGCGTCGTTCGTGCTACGGTGAATGTTGATCGACTGGTGCGAGAATCGATATTGGTCTTTATGAGGTTTGTCTGATGGAATTCTGGGCCCGTTCGAGATTTACCGTGCTGCTGGCGATTCTGGTGCTCTGCAATGTGGCTCAAATGACCACGATCGGCTATTACCACGATCCGTTCTTGCTTAAGCTGTTGGGTGCCGTATTTCTTTTCATTGCCATCCTGTCGTTATGTGCCGAACGACGTTCCCGCACCATGGCGCTGATCCTTGGTCTTCCGGCGGCCGGGCTAGCGCTTTCCACGACTTTTTTTCTGGGACGAGCGGAGCACATCCTGTGGATCGCCAGTCATGCCAGCAGCATGTTGTTTCTGGCCTTCGTGATTGGGGTGATTCTGCAAACTCTGATCATGCGACCAAATGTAACTCGAGACAGTATTGCGGGGGCCTTTTGCGGTTACGTCCTGATCGGTGTCCTGTTCGCGGAAGCGTATTGTCTGATGGATGTCGGTGATCCTCACTCCTTTCAGTTGGCGACGGCGACACCGTCTTGGGACGAGGATCCGCTGCGACGCTGGTTGATGCTGGAGTACTTCAGCTTTACGACACTAACGACCTTAGGCTTTGGGGATGTCATTCCGATGTCGCCTGCCGCTCGTTGTCTGGCGGTTTGGGAAGCGGTTTGTGGACAATTCTATCTGGCCGTGCTGGTCGCGGGGTTGGTCAGCCTGAGGGCTTCTCGAACGAGTAACGCATGAATCTGAGACACGTTACGTGTTAGTGACGTTGTCGTCATCAACGGCGATGACTGATCAAACAAATTCACTTCTTCCGTCCGTCTCACGAAATCTGTATGAGAGAATCTCATCATGAAAACAGGCTGGTTACTGGTGTTGGCCGTCGCGATCTGGCCGAGTAATGAGATTGGCCTTGCCGAAGCTCAGGATCATGCGTCCGGGGTGATCGCATTTTCTGTCAAACAGTGGGAGGGAAAATATGTCACGTCGGACACCGACGCATCCCGGAACACGCCCTGTCGTGGAGGAATCTGGACGGTTGATTTGAGAACCGGCGACGTGCACAAACGGGTGGATGTCGGTGGCATGACGGCCAATCCCATTTTTAGCCGAGATGGGCAGTGGTTGTATTTTCAATCCGATGGATCGGGGGCTTACGAGATCTATCGCTGCAGGCCCGATGGTCGCGATGTTCAGAATCTGACCGGACCGCAGAATCCCGATCACAAATGGGCCTCGTACGGCTTTTCGATTTCTCACGACGGAAATCAGGTGCTGCATACCATTCACAACGGCAAAGTGGCCAAGACCGCCCTCATGAATGCGGATGGTTCCGATCGACATGCGATCGAACTGCCCGGCATCGACTATTTCTACATGGGAGCTCTCAGCCCTGATGGCAAATCACTGGCTTTCGCCAACGTGGCCACTGATTATTCGCTCATGATTGCCGATCTGGCGAGCGGTCAATCGCGGTTACTCGACAAAGGTTTGCCGGCGGTTCGCTGTATCGTGCCTCAATTTGATTCCGATGGAAAACAGCTCGTTTTTCTCAAGACCGATGGAGACCTGTATTCGATCCGCACTGACGGAACGGATAAGCGACAATTGACTCATGGAAACGGTTACAACACGTTCTATCTGAGTGCGACGGATGAGCACGGTTCATCGGACCCGCCCAGTCTGTCTCCTGATGGTCAACGTGTGGCGTTCATCGGACGCCGGGAAGGGGTGCCGCAGGTGTTGACCATAAATCGTGACGGATCGGATCTTCGGCAAATCACCTTTCGCCCCACACCCTGCGGGCGAGCCAAATGGAGCCCGGACGGGACTCAACTGGCCTTCATTTCATTTGAAGACCGTTACCCGCAGCTCTTTGTCGTCAACTCCCAAGGAGGCGAACCTCGCAAGCTAACTAATTTGTCAGCCGCGGTCTATTTCTTGAATTGGCAACCTGCTGCATCTTAATTGAGTGTTTCAATTGCATTTCCCGGCATGAAACGACAAGACTGTGGGCACGATTGATGATTGTGACTCCTCGGAACGGATTGCTTGTGCGTACATTTAGTAAAATTCTGGTTGAGCGAAATAAAGAACTTTGGTTTGCCTGGTTTCGAGATGTACCGCAAATCGTGATGCAAGGAGCTTGGCCGACGGACGCCATTCGGGAATTGCTTTGGCATTTCGGCGAAGAGCAATTTGAAACGGAACAAATTGTGAGTGTGGATGATGGCTTCCGCGAAGACTATCGCGAATTCATGATTCCATTACGGCATCAACGACGGATTCCCATTCCACTGACAATTGATCTTCCTTTTGCTTCCGATCCCCTGCCACAATTATTTTCGGAATGCGGCGGGCCATAAGCGGCCAGGTCGACGGTCCGAAACGTGTTTGCAAGATGAATTCCTAAAAACGGCGGTCCCGTTGACGCGTGAATCACCACTTCTACGCAGCGATGCCCGGTTTTCACCAATGATTTCGGGAGATGACGTGCAAACGTCAAGGAAGACCTATCTGGTGACGATTGCTGCCGTGGTTGCCGCCGGAATTGTCCGGTGGTTGTTGTCTCCCGTGCTGGTTGATGGAGCGCCCTTCGGGACATTTATCGTCGCAGTCATTTTTTCCGCCTGGTATGGCGGGCTGCGATCGTCACTTCTGGCGATGGGACTCGGGTTCATTGTGGCCCTGTTCCTGTTCATTCTGCCGCATTCCACGGGCAGTGAGGGACTCGTTCCTTCGATCGCTCGCTGTGGCATGTATTTCCTGATCTGCGGTGCGATCGCTACCTTCGGTCAGGCCACACGACTGGCACAGCATCGTTCTCATCTGGCCGAACAGTTCGCCAGTCAGCAGGCTGAAACACTGCGGATTACACTGGCGAGCATCGGAGATGCCGTGATCACGACCGATACCCTCGGCCGGGTGACCTTCATCAATCCCGTCGCGCAGCGATTGACGGGGTGGACTTCCGAGAAGGCAATCCGACAACCATTGGAATTTGTGTTTCACCTTATCGATGAGCGAACGCGGCAGCGAGTGGAAACCCCGATCATCAACCTGTTGCGCGACGGAGATGTTGTCGCCCACAGAGAAGAGACGGTTCTGATTGCCAAGGATGGTACCGAAAAACCGATCGAAGATTCGGCTGCTCCGATTCGCGGTGACGACGAAAGTATTGTGGGTATTATCCTCATTTTCCGAGATGTCACCGAAGCACGGCAGGCCCTCGATGCGCGTTTGCGACTGGCTGCCATCGTCGAATCGTCCGACGACGCCATCATTAGTGAAGATCTGAACGGGACCATCGTCAGTTGGAATCGAGGAGCAGAACGACTCTACGGTTACCCCCCTGGGGAAATTGTCGGTCGGCCGCTGTCCATGTTGGTTCCCTCGGATGTGATTGACGAGTTACCCCGAATTTTGAAACGGCTGAGCGAGGGCGAACGAATCGATCATTATGAAACGATCCGTCGTTGCAAAGACGGATCGCAGGTGAATGTCTCGTTAACTTTGTCGCCGATCCGGAACTCGGATGGCCAAATTGTGGGTGCGTCAAAAATCGCCCGAGACATCAGTCCCCGCAAACGGATGGAAGATCGAGCCCGGTTCCTGGCGGACGCGAGCGCCGCATTGGCGGTACTCGAAGACTACGAGACGACCTTGAAAAACGTTGCCGCGTTGTCGGTTCCCTTTTTTGCCGACTGGGCGACGGTCGACCTGTTGACGCCCGAACGGACCCTCAATCGAGTCGCGGTGGCGCATCGAGATCCCTCGAAGGTCAAAGACGCCATCGAAATGCATCGTCGATTTCCTCCGGATCCCACCCGCGCACATGGAATCTGGAACATCATCAACAGCGGAAAATCGGAACTGCTGCCGGAGATCAGTAACGAATTGCTGACCAGTACAATCAAAACGCCGGAATTGATCCAGTATTTTCGCAGTCTCGGTATTCGATCCTACATCGGTGTGCCACTGAATATTCGTGGTCAGACGCTGGGGGCGATCACTTTTACCATGGCCGACTCAAGTCGTCGCTATGACGATCAAGATCTCGTTCTGGCCAATGAATTGGCTCAGCGGGCGGCGATCGCCATCGACAATGCGAGACTTTATCAGAATCTCAAAGATGCCGATCGTCGCAAGGACGAATTCCTGGCAACCTTAGCTCACGAATTGCGTAATCCGTTGGCGCCCATTCGAAATGGACTCGAAATTCTGCGTCTGAATGAAACGGATTCTTCCGAAATGGTCGATGTTCGCGAGGTGATGCAGCGGCAGGTCGAGCAGATGGTCCGGTTGGTCGACGATCTGTTGGATGTCAGTCGGATCAGTCGGAATAAACTGGAGCTTCGTCTTGAACGTGTCGAACTGGCTGCGATCGTGCAGAACGCGATTGAAACCAGTGCGCCGCTGATCAAATCCGGTCAGCATCAATTGACGGTGACGCTTTCTCCACGTCCCATTCATGTCGACGCCGATCCGATCCGCCTGGCTCAGGTATTTGCCAATTTGTTGAATAACTCCGCCAAGTACACTAACCCCGGCGGGACGATTGATGTGATGCTGACCCGTGATGGCGATCATGCCGTCGTTTCGGTCAAGGATTCCGGCGTCGGGATTCCCAATGAGATGCTAAAAGAGATCTTCCAAATGTTCATTCAGGTGGATCATTCTTTGGAACGCTCGCAAAGCGGATTGGGTCTGGGGCTGACGGTCGTTAAGCGGCTGGTCGAAATGCACGGTGGGACTGTGGAAGCTCGCAGCGAGGGCCTGGGTCAAGGTAGCGAATTTATTGTGCGTCTGCCCGTTCTCACGCCTCAAATCGATCCGCCGGAACCGGCTGCGCCTGAAGACGAGTCCCTCGGTCTGACAGGGCGACGGGTGCTGGTTGTCGACGACAATCGAGACGGTGCCGATACGCTATCGATGCTTCTCAATATCCTCGGGCATGAAACTCGCAAGGCGTATGACGGGCACGAGGCTCTCGCCGCGGCGGAAGAGTTTCGACCACAAATCGTGATGCTCGATATAGGTCTGCCAAAACTGAATGGCTTTGAAGTCTGTCGCAAAATTCGAGAAGAAGAGTGGGGGCAGAACGTCATCATGGTCGCGCTGACCGGATGGGGCCAAACTGAAGATCGGCAGAAATCAAAAGACGCGGGGTTCGATGAACATCTGGTGAAACCTCTGGACTATGCGGCGCTGACGAATCTTCTCGCGAAACTCGAGTCTTCAACGGTGGTGCATTCGCATTAGTCCGACGGTTTCGCCGGGTGACTCTTTGCATTCTCCGGTCAGAATGATCATATTACGCGTTATTGATTCGTTCCCGTGGGTGATGTCTTTGGCGCAACGCTTGATCGGCTTCACCTGCAGAGCTTCCCATTATTCTCAATTTGAGGTTTTTGCTCCATGAGCTTGACTACGAATTCAACACGGCGTGATTTCTTGAAGACGGCGGGCGCGGCATTCGGTGTCCCCTATATCATCACTTCCGCCGCTTTGGGTAACAGCGAGCGACCTCCGGCCAGCGATCGCATTGTGGTCGGCGGGATCGGTATCGGCAACATGGGTCGCGGCGATCAAGGAGCCTTTCTGGGCCGCAAGGACGTTCAGTACGTCGCTCTTTCCGACGTCCGTGAGGAAGTTCGCGAAAAATCAAAGGCCGTCGTTGACAAGCACTACAACAATGGCGATTGCCAGACCTACAACGACTTCCGCGAATTGCTCGCTCGAACCGATCTGGACGCCGTCCACGTGGCGACCCCTGATCACTGGCATTCGATCATGGTCATTGAGGCCTGCCGCAACGGTAAAGATGTTTATTGTCAAAAGCCCGAGACGCTGACGTTGCGGGAGGGGCCCTTAATGATTGCGGCCGCCCGGCGATACGGACGAGTCGTTTCGGGAGGCAGCCAACGTGTTCTGGGCGACTATCGCAAATATGTCGATCCCGCCTGGGCAGGTGAGTTCGGCAAGATCAAATCGATCAATGTGAATGTTGGTCCGCTGCCTCAACTCTGCAATCTTCCTGTCGAAGAGATGTCAGAGAAAATTGACTGGGATCTCTGGCTCGGTCCTGCTCCGTGGGCTCCGTACAATTCGAAGCGGTGTAGCGGCAGTTTTTCGATCAATGGGTCGAGCTGGCGTTCCTTCAGCGATTATTCGGGGGGCGGCATGACCGACTGGGGAGCCCATCATTTCGGCGGTGCCACATTCATTTGCGACGTTCGCGATCTTCAGCCGGAAGAAATTACTTATTTCGATGAGGCCGAAGGCAAGTATTTGGCCTACCGGTATCCCAACGGGTTGGTCATTTACCATAACCGACCGAAAACCGAGAACATGTATATCGAAGGGACGCCGGGTGAGAAACTGGCGCCGAAAGCAGTTCCCACTTACAAGGGCGAAGGCGGAATCTACGGTGACTTCATTGAATGTGTGAAGACGCGCGAGAAGCCATTTCGCGATATCGAATCGGCGGTGAATACCGCTGTTCTCGCTCACCTTGGCAACATTGCCTATCAATTAAAGCGATCGTTGAAATGGGATGCCGCCAAGCAGGAATTCGTTGGCGATGCGGAGGCCAATCGGTTCGTCGATCGGGCTCGCCGTGAACCGTGGCAAATCTGATGAATGACGGGCTGCCACCGTGGCCCCACTCAATCTCGAATGCCCCGCTTCTCTACATTACATGCTCTCGAACGAGGAAATTCAAAGATGTTGGATACCGCATTTGAAGCCCTGAAGAAATTCGATTGGGGTAGCGATCTGGCCGAATTGGCTGCGATTGAAGACGCGGCGATCGCGGGACACGCGAATCCCGAAACCCGTGAGGAATTAGAAAATCGACTGATCTCGGCATTGAATGGTGAACTGACTCGCGATGCCCAGGACTATGTCTGTCGCAAGCTGGCGATGGTCGGTACGGTCGCCTCCGTCCCTGCGTTGGCAGGACTGTTGGTCAAAAAAGAGAATTCACACTTGGCTCGATTTGCTCTTGAGCGAATTCCCGTAGCGGAAGCGGCACAAGCCTTGCGCGAGGCGCTGTCCCATGTCGACGGAAGTCTGAAAGTCGGTATCATCAGCTCTTTGGGTGCCCGTCGCGATTCGGCCGCCGTTGCGACTCTTGGTGGCCTGATTGGTGATCGCGATCCCGCCATCGCCCGGTCTGCCGCACTCGCACTGGGCACGATTGGCAATGCGGAATCGGCTCAGGCGTTGACCGCGGCCATGCGCACATCACCGATCAATCCGCAGGCCATCATTGATGGATTGCTCAGCTGTGCTGAAGCGATGTTGGTCAGTGATCAGCGAGCGGCGGCCAGCGCGATCTATAAGACGCTTGCCGCCGACAGTCATCCGCGGTTGGTCCGGCTGGCCGCGACGCGCGGGCTCTTGTCCTGCGGTAGTAAGCAGGCCTGAGTTTCCTGAGAGACAACGACAACGGGATTATTCATTTTCTGGGAGATCGCAGCATGGCGCCGCGAATGTGGCAGTGTCTGATTGTGTTGAGTGTTTGGTTTGTTCTGCCGCCGACAATTTCTCGAGCGGCTGATCACCCGTCGGACGAATTTCTGCAGATGATTGTCCAGTTGATCGGCAATTCCGATCGAGAATTCCGTGCCGCAGGACTGGAGCAGGTGCGGACATCAGTCAAGGGTGTCCCTGCTACGAAGCTGTTTGTGGCCCAGTTGCCAAAACTCGACTCAGCCGGACAAGCGGCACTACTCAGTGCCTTGGCCGACCGTGGCGATGCTGCGGCACGTCCTGCCGTGGTCGAACTGGTGACGGTGGGAAGAGATGAACAGGTGCGGGCGGCGGCGCTGGCTGCTCTCGGCAGTCTCGGTGGAACTGCGGATCTGCCGCTGCTGATCAAAGCACTCTCCTCCGCGTCGGCGGTCGAGCGAGCCGCGGCGCAGCAAAGTCTAGTTCAGACCAAAGGTGATACGGTTAACAAGAAGCTCGTGGCGGAATCGAAATCGGCAGCGCCGGCGGTGAAAACGGCACTGCTCGAAGTTCTGACCATACGGCGCGCCAGTGACGAGTTGCCTGCATTCCTCGCCGCGGTGACCGATGACAATGCTCAAGTTCGTGCCGCGGCCTTGTCCGCTCTTGGTCAGCTCGGCCATCCCGAGCAAATCGCGGGGATGCTGGCGGGAGTCCTTAAGTCTGCCAAAGGCAATGAAAGAGACAATGCTGAAAAGGATGTGGCCGCGATTTGCAGCCGGATCGGTAACGAAGACAAACGTGGTTCCGTGTTGATTGACGCCTTGAATACGGTTCCGGTGGCCGATCGTGACGAATTGCTCTCGCTTGTGGGACGCGTTGGCGGCAAGAAGCTAATTAGTTTCGTGGCCGACATTGCTGCGGGGGACGATGCCGCGCGGCGCAAACTGGCCATCGACGCCCTGAGTAAATGGCCCGATGCCAGCGTGGCCGATCAACTACTGGAGCTGATCAGTCGGGCGACGGATGCGGCCGAACGGCATCTCGCATTTCAGGCGTACGTCAAGATTGCGGCGGCTCGCGATGGTCGTTCGGACAAGCAACGCCTGGACCGAATGAAAGAAGCAATGAAAGTCGCTCAGACGACGGAAGAGCAATCGCTGGTCATCAACCGAACCCGAACTGCGTATGACGTCGAGTCACTTCGCTTCCTGCTGCCGTTCGTTGATCAACCTCAGTTCGCGCAGGGGGCTTGTGAAACCATTGTGGAGATCGCGCATCATCGGGAAGTGCGTGATCCGAATAAGGCCGAGTTCGACAAAGCACTCGACAAAGTGATTGAGACGTCAAAGGATCCGGTGGTGATCGATCGAGCCAAACGCTATCAGCGTGGAGAAACTTGGGAACGTCCCAAGAAGTAGGCCGGTTCGGCGACTGAGTTTCTGAACGAGGCGACCGTCAGCGGAAGCGGTATTCGGGGTTCGCGCGATCGAAATCGCGATCGGTCAGGTTGCAGCGAAATCGAATTTCCGTGAACGAATACGATTCAATCAAGGTCGCCTCGTCCAGTTCCTTCTCATTCAAAACGGTCCCGGCCTTGGGCCATTCGAAATGTCGTGAATGGAGTGGGACGTTCCATTCCAGATCGATTAGTGTGATCGATTTGCGATAAACGGGCGAGTCCTGTGCCGATTTGTATCGGGTCGTGTACTGGTCACAGGGGCGACCATCAAAGGAATGATTGCTCTCGATCTCGCAAGTGGAAAACTTCGACCAGTTCAGATCCTCTTGATGGATGCCGAGCATGATCTCGATCAGCCCCAGCAGGCCGGCCGTGGTCACGGGATAACGGGCATCGCGCATGGCGAGCATGCCTTCGGTGGAGATCGTCAACGCCGGAATTCGGGCTTTCCAACCGCCATCGTGGGCGATCATCTTCCCGTTGTTTTGTCCCTCAAGATAAAGCACTTCACGTCCGGCATCACCGGTCAGCCAGACCAGATAGACGCTGAAGGGATTGTGGCGGCACTTGATGACGATCGTTTGTTCATCCAGTAGTTCGCCTTTGACAACTTCTTGTTTTTGCAGCTTCCCGCAATAATCCGTGACGCCCCGCAGAAAATCTTGCCCGCGCGTCAGTCGTAAGACTTTGTCGCGTAACGCCGCCTCGGCACTGAATAAGTTTGTCCCTTGTTGAGGGTGATTGGTATTGGTGTTCGAGACGTCGATTAGGGCTGATGTTGGACCGTCATCGAGAGAACGATCCAAGGGGCTGTTGGGAATCACCGGTTTCTGAGCGACCACTTCCATGGGGCTGGGGTCTGCGGGAATTGCGGGCCCCAATTGGGGCCAAAGTCCCCAGAAGCCAAAGGCAATGCCGACCATCATTCCTGCTGCAGGCAGTCCCGTGAATCTCATTGAATCGTCTCCCAGCTCAACCGTCTATCACTGCTGATTCATCACCTGTATAAGGCGTATCAAATACCGTGCCGATTCGAGGGGAAGTCTTATTCTGGAGCTTGTGATCCTGCTCGTGAGTATTCGAAGGCGGTTGACGTTGAGGCGATCTTCCAACGAAAAAAGCCGACGTGGTGGAACGTCCGAAGACCTTCAACCACGTCGGCTGACTCTCTAACAAAACGCTCGGTCCGGCCGAGTAATTTGCTATCCAGTGACCCGATGGCAGGGAGAAGGCGTGACTCTATCCAACCGCCTCCGTGCCCTCGGCCACTATATCACTCACTGAAGTGAACGCAAGAATGTTCTGCGATTTCGGGCAAGTTCAAACCGAGCCTCCAGTCGATCATCGGATCCCTCGCCCGCAAAATCGGATCGACAGCAAAGACCGTATTAACTCGGCCTGATTTCGAGGGGAATCAACGGTCGATCTCGTGTCCGTCAGACAGAATGTCCTGCGATTCCTGCATCGCGTCGGGCAATTCCCGGACGATCAGTTCGAGGTCTGCTTCCGTCAGATGAACCTCGCCGAGCAGCAGCGGGTCGATCACATCGGTTTCGACGGTTCGTGTGTAGCCCAAACCATTTCTGGCCGCCAAAACATCGGCAATATACACGAGTGTTGTCAACGGGCGATGCGCTTCGGCCACTTCCCAAGGACGATGATGATAGCCGGTGACGAATTGTAGGCTGGGGGGAAACTTCCAGGCCCGACATAGCCCGGCTCCGATCATTTCGTGAGAAGCTCCCAGGAATTCTTCCTCGGCCTTGCGGAAGGTCAGGGTTTCATCGACGGCCAGCTTTTGAACCATTTGGCCGAAGTTCGGACCCGATGTCTGCATTTCGATCAAAATGCCCATGTCGTGAATCAGCCCCGCCAAAAAGGCCTCGTCACCCAACACGAATTGCGTTTTCTGGGCCAGTAATTTTGCTGCGGTGGCCACCGCGACCGAATGCGTCCACAAGTCGCCCGCATCGAAGTCATCGTTGATATGCCCACCACGAATCAGCTTAGCTAGACTGGCTGCGATCGCCACATTTTTGATCGCGTTCAAACCCAGCAACAGAATGGCGTGCTTGATCGACTTGACTCGCCCGCTCATGCCGTAATAGGCCGAATTGACCAGTTTGAGGATTCGGACGCCCAATACGGGATCGTTAACGATCAGACGGTTCAAATCCTCGATCGTCGAATCGGGATTTTCCACAAGGCGGATAATCTGCAGGGCCACGACTGGCAATGTCGCGATCTGACTACTCCGTTGGATCGTCGATTCGACGATTCGGTTCGCGGTCGATCCTTCGACAGGTGCATCCGGTGCAGTGGTGGCACAGGTCATGATTTCAGCCTTCTCTGTAATGCATCAGTTCATTGCGACGGACATACCCGCAAATTCCGGCACCGGACAGGCCTCAAGCGCACTCCAGGCAGTCATCGACATTCGGCGCAAATAGGTATCGACCTCATCCACCGGCATCGGCTTGGAGAAGAAATAGCCCTGACCAAACTCGCATTCCATGAATTGCAGCATCGCCAGTTGTTCGGCCGTTTCGATTCCCTCGGCCACGACGGTCATACCCAGGTTCTGTCCCAAGGTCGTCACGGCGTGGACCAATGCGGCAAAACTGCGGGAGCGTTCCATATTGGCGACGAAAGAACGGTCGATCTTCAAAACATCAATGGGCAATTCTTGCAGGCAGGCCAGCGAAGAATGCCCTGTTCCAAAGTCGTCCATATCGACCCGGACCCCCAACTTCCGAAGCTCGCCTAACGTCGCCTTGGCCACTTCTGGGTTTTGCATGATCTCGCTTTCGGTGACTTCCAAGTGCAGGCACTCGGGGGCGACCGCATGTTTCTGCAGGGCCTGTCGAACCTTTTCCACAAGATCGCGCAGCAATTGCTTTCGCGAGACGTTGACGTGAATCTTCGAAGGCGCCGCCGCTCCCAGGTCACGTTGCCAGCGGGCAAAATCCCGGCAGGCCCGGTCGAGTACCCACGTACCGATGGGAACGATCAGTCCCGACTCCTCGGCCGTCGGCAGAAACACCGCAGGCATGATCAGGCCTCGTTCTGGGTGCTTCCAGCGAACCAATGCCTCGAAGCCGTCAATGTGTCCCGTTTCCAGAGAAACAATCGGTTGATAGACCAGAAATAATTCTTCGCTGGCGATTGCACTACGCAGGTCGTTCTCGATCCTAAGCCGTTCTTCCGCGTAAGTGTGCATGGCCTGATCGAACAAGACGTAGCGACCCTTGCCAGCCGACTTGGCCTCATACATCGCGATGTCGGCATCGCGCAAGACTTCGTCAGGTGTCGTATAGCCGCGGAAGCTGTTCACCACGCCGATGCTGGCTGTGCAGCAGACCCGGTGCCCCGCCAGACAATAGGGGTCTTCGAGTACATTCAGCAAGCGGTCTGCAATCAGCAACGCGTCTTTGGAATCGTGAAGATCTTCCAGCAGGACCACGAACTCGTCCCCGCCCAGGCGAGCGGCGGTCGACTGATCCGAAAGGTAACCCACGGTGTCTTTCCGGCGCAGCGCGCTGCACAAGCGATCGGCGAATTGCTTAAGCAGTTGATCGCCGATGTCGTGGCCGAGACTGTCATTGACCAGCTTGAATCGATCAAAATCCAAAAACAATAGCGCGTAGTTGTAGCTTTGAGCTCGGTCGATGGCCTTCTGGATTCGCACGCGGATGGCCGTGCGATTACAGAGCCGTGTGAGCGGATCGTGAAGGGCAAGTTGTTCAAGCTGCCCCATCATGCGTTTGCGGTCCAAAACCGAATTGACGCGTGCGCGAAGTTCTGAGGCGCAGAAGGGCTTACGGATGTAATCAGCCGCGCCGGCCTGGAAACAAGCGGTCAGGATTTTGTGGCTGTCATTGCCCGTAATGAACACCACGGGAATCGCTTCCGGGACGCCACCCGATCGAAGCCGGCTCAAAACTTCCAGCCCGTTAGCATCGGGCATTTCGTAGTCCAGCAAAATCAGGTTCGGCAGCTCGCGTCGTGCCACGTCGATCGCCTGAGCACCGTCGAAGACCGAGACCAGTTCGATCTTTTGCGAAGACAACATTCCCGTCACCAGTTCGTGGATGTCAGAATCGTCGTCGATCAACAAGACCCGGTCATAGGGGTTATCCTGAATTGGCGAGATCATCTTGAATTCTCCTTAGTCAACGCATTCGCTGATCTCTCCTGGCGAGGGGTACCGCCAGCGATGGCCTGCTGGCAAAGCTCGGTTAACTCGGCAACGGCAATTTGAATCTGTTCCAGATCCGAATCGGCCTTCGCTTGCTGTTCGACTTCTCTCGCAGCGTCGCTGATCGTGGGGAAGCCGTAGCCACCCCCCGCTCCCTTCAGCTGATGAGCCAGTTTGGCGAGTTCATCCAGCCGATTCGCAGCCACATAGTCATTTAACGTGTTGACCTTCGGTCCCAGGTTGCGCAGGAATTTCGTGACGAGCGGAGCCATATCGGGATCGCTGGCTAATTCACTCACCAGCACCTCGGCAGACACCGTTGGGGGAGTGACCTTTCCCGCGGGCAATGCCAGATCCGCTATTGACGCGGTGACGCTGGGGGCAGCACGAGCAGGAATCAACTCGGCGAGTTCTTCGGGACTCAGGGGAGGAATGGAATCGCTGCTGCATTCGTCCATCCAACGCCAACAGGTGGAAATCAGCGAGGTCTTGTTAATCGGCTTGGTGGCGTAGTCATTGCACCCGGCATCCAGGCACTTTTGGCGATCTTCGGCCATCGCATGGGCAGTCAACGCAACGATGGGAAGCTGATGACCGCGCGCCCGGAGCGTCTTGGCCAGCGTATAGCCGTCCATTTCAGGCATCTGCATGTCGCTGAGCAGCAAGTCGAAGGGCTGACCTTTCAGAGCGGCGGATTCCAGCATCTCCAAAGCGATACGGCCATTTTCAGCGATTTCGACACGGGCACCGGCCTTGACCAGATGGAACGAAATCAGTTGTTGATTATCTTCGCCGTCTTCCGCCAACAGGATGCGTCCGGACAGCGAAACAGCGAGCTCAACCGTGGCTCCCTGTCCTTCCAGCGAACAGGCGGCCAGATCATGGACCAGTGAGGTGTTCGGGATTTCGATCAGCGGCAGTTCCAACACGAACCGCGAACCTTTGCCAAGTTCTGAGTATTCCAGTCGGACATCCCCGCCCATCATGCGGGCCAGGCGCCGGCTGATCGTTAAACCCAGTCCTGTGCCGCCGTACTTGCGGGTGACGGACGCGTCGGCTTGGGTAAACGGATTAAACAGGAGCGCCGCCTGTTCGGCCGTCATGCCCGAACCGGTGTCTTCGACTTCCACACGCAGCTTGCTTTCGTTGCCGGAGCGATCGATGCGTGTACGGACTTCGATCCGTCCTTTCTCGGTGAATTTCGCGGCATTGCCCACCAGATTGAGCAGGATCTGTCGCAGTCGCGTCGGGTCGCTGATAATGCGATCGGGCAACGAGGACTGCAGGATGGTTCTCAGTTCGACGCCCTTGCCCAACACACGCGGCCGTACCAGGCTGTCGACTTCGACAAGGACTCGCGGCAACGGGGTTTCGATCTGTTCGGTCTGCAGCTTGCCGGCTTCGATCTTGGAAAGATCCAGCACATCGTTGATGACCGTCAACAGATGATGGCCTGCACGGCGAATTGTGTGAATCGTTTGCATCCGATGTGGTGACGCGCGCTCGACAATCCCTTCGTCATGAAGGATATCGCAATAGCCCAGGATCGCGGTGAGCGGCGTACGGATTTCATGGCTCATGTTGGCGAGAAATGCGCTTTTGGCGAAACTGGCCGAGTCGGCAACGGCTTTCGCTGCGGCCAGTTCACGAGTTCGTTCAATCACCGTTGCTTCGATCGCCGTCTGAATCGCTTCGGTCTCGGCCTGACGTCGCGCGATCATGCGCAATTCGCGAGTACTGCGAATCACGACGGCAATCAGGAATATGTCCATGAACACTACCCAGCCGGCGTGTTCGATCCAACGCCAGTTACTGACGTCGACTTCGCCGAAGACCGACAATGGCCACCAGATGCCGCGCAGGAAGTGGTCCAAAGCGACAATCACCGTTCCGGTGATCACGACCTTCCAATCGCGATAGAAGGCCAGAAACGCGAGCGAACCAAACACGTGAAAGTGTGTTTCGATGCGGCCGCCCGTGAGATGAATCAATAGGGCTCCGAATAACATCTGGGCCACGGCAATGACATGTCGAGTCACCGGGCGGCCAGGCAGAAACCATGCGAGCAACAAGGGAAGCGAAGCGATCGCCGCCCCAATAAAGACCGCTCCCAGAATATGGGGATGGACTTTCGCATGCAGGCCAATCCAGGTGAACGGCGAAATGCAGACGGCGGCCAGGATACAGGCCACCCATTGGACGAGGATCAGTTTGGCAAATAAATGATCGGTCCACTGCAGCGTGGAATCACGATGCTGCAGATACAACTCTTCAGTCCTGGCTTCGATCACGTCCGTGTTGACCGGTATTAAATTCAATTCTGGCATGACGCACTTTCTCGGCAGATTGAAGTGTCGTTGAACAAAGGGCAGCCGAAAGTTGGACATTGAAAGGCCGGTGCGGACGGGCGATTCACCAGCTGAAGCAGGGCCTGCATTCCGCTGTTGTCCCCCAGGTGACCTCGTGAAATGGTGATGCCGCCGTTGAATTTCAATTGGCCGGATGCGTCATAGAACAAGACGTCGCCGGATGTCGTCGCGGCGAAACGACGAGTTTCCTCGCCGGGATCCAGGCTCACTGTCACATCAGGGATCGCTTTCGCCAGGCGAACGTTGCTAGTCGATTTCCACTCGGTATGGACCTGGGGAGGTATCAGAAATACCACGTGGCAACGGACGGGATTTTCTGTCTTGGCGAGAATCTGTTTCAGTTGCTCGAGGCTGGCGGCCGTGCAGGGACAGCGCGCATGAGCAAACAGCACGATCGTCGCGCGGCCGGAATCATGGGCCAGGGATGATGTGTCCGGCCAGACCTTGGGAGCCGTCACGAGCGGGCCCGGTGTATTGCCAAAGCTCGACACCATGAACATGCCACTGCCCACCGCGACAATCCATACGGCAACCCCCAGGGCTGCCATCAGGAATGCACGTTCAGCCCATGGCCTTGGTCGGTACCGGGAATTGAGACGGACTTGGGGAATCATTAAGGTTGTTCTGCGGAGGGACGGATGGGCACGTCGCGCGACGATCTCAAGGCAACATCGACGCAAATAAATAGTCGTCCAAGAAAAAGGGCTTTGATCCCTGAGTTTTCGGGTAGTCAGCGGAAGAACAGTTGTTAGGATTCGCAGGGTATTGATGTCGATCCCTCCAAAACCTTGCGATTTCTGACATGAAACCACGCTCACGTCCG